>CANQVL010000037.1 GCA_947627285.1 uncultured Oscillospiraceae bacterium | reverse complement strand
CGTGCCCAAAATTCCCTGACAACAAAGCCGTCAGGTCTTGGCTGAATCAGGTATATGCTGACTTCATTGGTGTCCATGAACCGACCCAGTCTGCCAAGGGACTTATAGATGATCTCATGCCGGCAGCGCGGACAGTGGCCGACCTTGCAGTGATGAGGCTTCTCTTGGAGCGGAACGTCCTTGCCGCAGAATGTGCAGTAGCCGGTCTTGGCACCGCCTCTGCGGTACTCGTAGAATATGAAATTTTGCGGGATTCCCACCTTATCCACCCATCGATTCCAATCCTTAGGGAGGGCTGGGGTCAAAGCCATGTCCGCATCCCACTTGGACGTCTCTTTCCGATAGCGTTTATAACGAGCTTCAAGCCGCAACTCCTGCTGGTATTCGAGAATCGCGTAATACCCTGTTTTTTTCGATCCGAGGTACTGTCCCGTCGCTTTGGAATCCCTGTCGGAAATCCATGTGTTCGGCAAACAGGAAAGATAATGCGGCCAATCCAGCCGGTCTACTTTGGCCTCCAACCATTTGTTATTGATGCAGTCGTAGGTAACAAACCGCCTGGCCTCACGGTCTATGTAGACCATATAAGATGGCAGCCGTCCTTCTGATCTCAAACTGTCCGGATAATACAGAGCCACTTTCAAAATGCCGTTCTCCACTTGGCAGCGCAGATATAATTGGTATTTACGCGGTGCCTGATAAGATTTGAAGTAATAATTATTGGACTTAATATTCTGTGGCACATCTTCCTTTGCAATTTTTATCATCTTGGATGTGGCCATCAACCGCCGCATCTGCAGCAGTTCATTTTTCTTCACGTTTACACCGCCTTTCTTTCTGTTAAATCAGTGTCATACCAACGATCTGGAATGATTTTTTCACCATCCACCCGTACCATGGCGATCTGAGCGATCTTCCCGCCGTCCGGCGACTCTTTGGCAAAGCCCAGGACGTCTCCTTTTTTCCCGGAGGCCAGAGGATCGATGCCTCGAACGATCACGAAGCCGTTTTCCGCACTGCCCCGGTTCAGTTGAACATATCTGTTCCATTTGCGGCCCGGATGATCCGCTATGTATGCCAGAGCATGCAAAACGAGCTCAGAGAGGTCAAGCTTTTTGATGATGGTGAGCTCTGTACACGCGATTTTGGAATCATGCTCATCCTCGTCAACGTCGCCGCCGGCATTCACCAGGCAGTATTCGGAACGCCTTATGTTGCTGTAATAGGTCAGGCAATCCAGCGGATCCTCCGCACAGTGGAATCCGTTCGCGGCACAGTTGGCTTGATCGGTCACGTTGAGTCCCATCACAAACTGGTAGCCACGGCAGACGAGTCCCCGGTCAAAACCCTTATACGCAATCATCCAGCCTTCTCCTCCGGCATCAGAAAGTCCCCGAAGGAGATCTGGCTCATGTCATCCGCAGGCTTGGGGGCAGGTTTATCCTCTTTCCTTGGTGCTTCAGGTTTTTTCTCTCCGGGTCTTGCCTTCCCTTTCGCAGAGCCTTTGGATTTTGAACTGGAACTGCCGCGATAGGGATTTGGAACGAACTTCTCTTCTTCCTCCTTATCCTCCTTGGCGTCGGAATCGTTGAAGTAGTCTACAGCCCATTGGTAGCACAGGTCATCCGGCACGTCACAGCCGTAGCCCTGTGAACCGGTACCGGGCTGTATTCCGTTCGCTTTCAGCTCATCCTGCACATATTCCCATGCCTTCCGGCTGATATACTGGAAGCAGTGGACCATGCTCTTGCGGGGGTGCATTGCTTTTCTCGCAAGTACGGGGTCCTCAATGCACAAGGTCTGGACGTACTCGGCAACGCACTCCTTCATGTTGCGACGGGTCAGCTTTTCGGTATCCTCGCTGACCCGCTTCATGGAGGCGGCCATCACCTCCTCGTCGCTCATAGCGTTCAGGCGGTCAAGCTTTGCCTGAAGATCCGCCTGCTTTTTACGCTGCCGGGCGTCAAATTCGGCCTTTCGCCTTGCCTCAGCCTCCTCATGCGCCTGACGCTTTGCTTCCTCCGTGTCCTCAGCCGCACTTACCGAAGCGGAAGCGGCGGCACCCTGTACCGGCACGGTTTCTGCGGGTATATTTTCCGGTGAAGGATCAGCCTCAACATCCGCATCCACCCCGTCGTCATCAAAGGCGGAGGTATCAAACCCGTCCGCCGACGTGTTTCCTTCATGGATTTCAATATCCATTTCTGAAAATGCTCCCATATAAGATTACTCCTTTTTTTCATTTCTTTTTCGATAAAGCGCCAACAGCCAGTCATCGATTCCCTTGTAAGCGGGATCCCAGTTGAGCTGGCGACAGGCCATTTTGTGCTTCAATGCCAAATTGTGTACGGCGCACGCTCCGCGATAAACGCCCACATTGTGATGCTTGTCCATGTCCTCCGCCTCAATGATCTCCTCGGTGCCGTTCCGGCTGAGGAAGGAAAACAGCTCATCAAGACCGCCCGTGTTGTTAGCTCCGACGGTGGCCGCGAAGGTTCGCCCCGTCAGGGCGTGGGCTATATCTGCCTTCAGCGCCCCCTCCGTCACATACACCACACGCGCGTGCGGATCTCCGACAAAATGGATCGGGCTTCCGGAAGTGACGCCGAGCCTTTTACCCGCCGAGGAAAGGGGTAGGTATTTTGCCCCCTTCTTCTCAGGCGGAGCGTTATCATCCCGGATAGGGTTGTCCAAACGAATCTGCAAGCCGTGCAAAAGACCGTCCACGCCCCGCTGAGGAATGAGAAACCCCGATGTGCGCTGATAGAACTTGACAGTCCATCCACCGTTGTCATCCACATAGAAGCCGGGAACGCCCTGTACACGAAGCCCCCGCTTCACGAGGTCTTCCGTAAGCTCCCGACAAAGGCGGTACGGCGGGGTACTTTTGAAGCCAAAGCCGTCGATCTCCTCATCTGTCAGCCCCCGCACTGTGCGCAGATGCTCCCTGTGGGCTTGTGTCAGTGTAAGCGAGAAGAGCAGGGCTGTCAGCGTCCGATGGATCTCCCGCTCAGGAGCTCTTTCCGAAGCGGGATCCTCCTGCGGCTGTTTTCCGGTGCCGGTGACTGCCGGCGCACCGTTTTCCGCAGGAAATCCGCCCACCGACAATGCATCGCAAATCTCATGGTAAGCCTGGGCATTGCTGACTCCGTGGATCTTGCCGTAAAGGAGAAGCATCCCGCCGCTCTCCCCGCAGTGAAAACAATGCCATGTATTCGTTTGCGGGTAAAGGCCCATCCTTCCACGGTGCTCGCCGCAGATGGGACAGTCAGCGTACACCACCAGGGGATTCCCCCTTCGCCTGATATTCAGGCGAAGGAGGTAAGCCACGTCCAAAATGGTAAAGGGGAAATCCGACATGATATGAGTGCCTCACTCCTTTCCATCTAACGCGGGGCGGCGCGGCGGGTTTATCCTGCCTTTTTCAGCTCCAGATCCTGAATCAGCAGATGCGCGGCGGCCTTCTGAATGTTGCCGCACTCACAGAATTGGGTGAGAAAGAAATGGAGGCTGGAAGGCCGGCGCCTCGCGATTTCCTCCATTCTCATCCCCTTGCAGGTGCCTTTTTGCACCATGACATTTCCGGCCTCCTCCATGGTCATACACTGGAGGATCTGCTCTATGGGCGTGTCATCCGTATAAGGCGGCTCAGCGGGACCGTCTGCTGGCTCCGTGATGACGGTTGGCGTTTCGGGGGATCGCTGAACCGTGGATTCCCCCGCCGGCGGAGACGATTCCAGCATCGACAGCAAAGATGATTGGCTTCCTTCGGCACCAACGGCCTCCTGAGGCGCTTCATCGGAAGTTACTTGGGGAATCTCTTCTTTCGGCTCCTCAATTGGAGCAGGGTCGGGTGACGCCAGAGTGGGAGCGGCGTTCTCCGGCGGGACGGGTGCTGTCTCCCCGGCGTCAGGCTGGACAGCTTTGGAGGTTCTGTCCGTCGGAACAGGGACAGTTTCTTTCGCCTTTGTTGGAGGCGCGGGCGAAAGGGAAGCATAATCATCCGCGGCTGTATAGGTCAAATCACAGAGTTGGATGCCGAAGCCGGCACTGTCCAACGCCTCCTTGAGAGCCTCCTCCTGCGCGTCACGGATGTAGTTTCGCGTGTCCTGCGCAGACTTATTTGCGGTGAAGCTCCCGGCGGGAACGGGGTCATCCCTGTTGAGGAACACCTTCGCCTCAAAGATTGCAAGCTGATCGGTGACTCTCAACGGGGTCAGGAGCATTCTGCCGTTGGGACACGCCAGGCGGAACCAAAGACGCTGGTAGGCGGGATCCAACCGCCAGGTTGTTTTTCCGTCGGAACCAACGCCCTTTTTCAGGTACTTCAAAGGATCAAAGCCCGGCACCTTGTGGAGGGCTCCGGCGGCGGGGACTGTGCTGATGATCGTGTTTTTGTTCATTTCTGGATCTCCTTTCAATTATATATTTTTTAACGGATACACCGCTGTGGACAACAAAAAAGACGCACGTTCCGGTTTCCCCGACACCTGCATCTGTCAACTCGCCCGTTTCAGCGCCTCATCTGAAGAGTACGCCTTGCGGTTCAATTCCTGAAGGTAAATTCGTGCCCGCTCACCCAGGAGCGTGTTCCGCTTTCCCTTTCTCGTTTTGGATATCGCCATGTACAAAGCTTTCTTCTGCCCCACCAGGATCACCCGGCCTTTGGCGCGGGTCACGGCGGTATACAGAAGATTCCGATTCAGCAAAATTCGATGGGCCGCCAAAAGCGGAATGATGACCGTATCGTACTCCGAGCCCATCGCCTTGTGGATCGTCATGGCGTAGGACAGCTCCAATTCTTCCAGAGCCTCCAGGGGGTACTTTGCGTACCGCCCGTCAAATTTGACAATGACGGTATCGGGGCGGATTTCCCGTATCGTACCTACATCGCCGTTGAAAACGCCCTTTCCGATTTGATTGCCCTGCCGGTCATAGATGACCATGTTGTAATTGTTCTTGATTTGAATCACCCGGTCGTGGAGCCGGAAGCTCCTACTCCCATATATCACGTCCGGTTTGCCCTCCTCATCCGGGTTGACATCCTCCCGAATGGCGGCGTTCAGGCTGTTTGAGGACGCCTCTCCGTCCGAACGGAAGGGAGAGAGGATCTGCAGCTGCCCGACACCGATTCTGGCGGCCTCCTCCCGATAGAGGCGGCGGATCGTCTCGGCGGTCTCCTCCTGGGTTGCCGCCGGAACAAAAGTAAAATCCGGCCCGTAAAGGAGTTCCTCGTTGCCCTCATTGATGAATCTGGCGTTGTAGGCGATCCGGCTGTCCTGAGCCTGCCGGAATATTCGATCCAGCACAGTCACAGGGACAATACCGCTCGCAATGAGCTCGTGAAACACATTTCCTGCCCCCACGCTCTCCAACTGGTCGGCGTCGCCCACCAGCAGGACCTTGGTTCCGGGGGCAAGCCTTGAAAACAGCTGATGCGCCAACCACATATCCACCATGGATGTCTCATCCACGATAAGAAGGCCGGCCTCCAGCGGCTGCCTTTTCTTCCGCCCGTCGCCGTCGCCGTGGAGCCCCAGCAAGCTGTGCAAGGTCTGTGCGTCCTCCACTCCCGTGGTCTCCGCCATGCGCCGGCTGGCCTTTCCGGTGGGCGCCGCCAGAGCGATCCTTTTGCCTGGGAAGAGCATACGGTATGCTTCCACCACGGCGCGGAGGATCGTGCTTTTCCCTGTACCCGGTCCACCGGTAATGATGGACAGGTTGTGCCGAAAGACGGTTTCCACACCCTCGATCTGCCGGGGAGACAGGATAATGCCCAGCTTTCCTCTGACTTCCTGCATCACCCGGCGAAGATCAACGGGCTTTGGGACCTCCATAACCATTTGCGCTACCTTGTACGCCGTCTCGGTTTCCTGACGGAACACCTGCGGAAGATAGAGCTTGCTGTCGCTCGACACCACCACATTGCTCAGGATCATGTTTTCCAGTTCCCGCTCCACCTGCTCCTGATCCACGGGGATTTCTCCCAATTCCATAGATTCATTAAGGAGCTTCAACGCGCTTCTCAGCATGTGATCCGTTTCCAGAAAGAGGTGCCCACTCTCGCTTCTGGCCTTTTCCAGCGTATAGAACAGGGCGCCGCGAACACGAACCGGGTCACGGAGACTGCCGCCGGACTTTCGGACAATGGCATCCACTCTTTTGAAACCAAAGCCGGGTACCTCACAAAGCCTGTACAGGCTCTCCCGCAGAAGCTCCGCCGCTTCGACCCCAAAATATTCGTAGATCTTCATGGCGGTGTTCGGCGTCACCTGGAAAGGCCCCAGCAAAGTCATCAGTTCACGCATGGTCTGACTCTCCGCGTACCCCGTTTTGATCTCCTCCAGCTTGTCCGGCGTGATTCCCCGTATCTCAAGGAGGCGGTCAGGGTCATTTTCCAGCACCTCAAGGGAGCGGGTCCCGAACCGCTGAACAATGGCGTTGGCAGTAGCGCCGCCAATCCCCTTCAACAGGCCGGACGAAAGATAATTTCGGATCCCCTCTACGGTGGTCGGGGCGATCTCCTTCCACCGTTCCACCTGGAATTGAGAGCCGTATTTTCCATTGACCCACTGGCCTTCCAGATCCAGCTTTACCGAATCCGACTGGGGCAGATCATATCCCACGGCAGTGAAACGGATCAGGTGATCCCTGAATTTGTATGGATTGCGTGCGTCCTGCGGAACCATGATGTCCGCTGTTTTCATCTGTGTTACCGCGTATTTTGTTGTGGAGTTGTAAAATACTGTTTTGTCATATACCGCCACAATTCGCATGGCGCTTTTTCCTCCTTTTCTCATGCCACATTCTCTTTGGGACGCCTGATGCTGAAATTTCTGCGTTCTGAGTAGGTGACATATTCGCTGTAAATTTCCGGGTGAACCTCTCTCAGCCTTTCCAGCCCATCCTTGAAGATGCCTGGAGTCCGTGAGATTTTCCATGAGACGATAAAGCCGTCGACCGAGATAGCGGAGGAGCTTGCTCCCATATCCGCTACGATCAACGCCTTCAGCCGTTTCATCTCACTCTCCACAGCCTTTGAGCCAGTATCGCACCGGCGCTTTTCCTCCTGGAGTTCCAAATACCGGACGACCCTGGCTGATTGCGTCTGGGTGAAATTCACAGGCTCATCGACTGGGGGTGACTGTCCCTGTGTCCGCCGCAAACTCTCCAAAATGAGATCGCCGTTTTCCTCAAGATAAGGGGGCGGCGACTTGACAAGGACATTGTTCTCCCAAAAATCCTGCTCCAGGGAGATGAGCTCCAGCTCATAATCCATATCCCTGTCGATATGCCGGATCAAAGCGTCATCCTCGCTGTTTCCGTAGAGACAGCAGAAATACACCCTGTCCAGATTCATGACGGCCATGTAGTGGCGGCCCTGACTTTCGTAGTAGGCGGGAACGGTCTCCTCACCGTCGCGCCACCACTTGTCCTTTGCGTTGTAGTTGGTGGTCTTGATCTCAAGAATGGCCGTACTTCCGTCCTGGAGCTCCACAAGGTAATCCAGATCCGCCAGCATCCACGGATAAATCGGATGCTGAAAGATGCACTTGTGCTGAAAGATCTTCAGGCCTGTTTTATCAGCGAATATCCGCGCAACCAGCGGTTCCAACAGCGTGCCATACTCAAGGGCGACCCAGTTTTCCCGGTCATCGTCGGCAGTCACGATCCCCACCTTATCGTAGTAGAGATCTCTGGCTGTCCGAAACGGCGAGATTCCCAGAACCGCCGCGGCGTCACTGCCGCCGATCCCGCGCCGCCGGTATTCCAACCACTCAGGCCGCGTCAGCTTTTCCGTTTCCACCAGGATCGAAGGGCGGTATGACATATCCTGCGGCATCGTCGATTTCCTCCTCCGTCAGTATCTTTTGGATTTCCACCTTCATCATTTGCCGGCTGTTACCCCGGATGTGCTTCTCCGGTGGCCTCTGTTCGCGCTTTCGCTTCCATTTGTTTTTCATCGGTTGACATCTCCTTAAAGTTTATTTTCTCAAAGCCTTCCGGCATTTGGGCAAAAAAAATAGGCGGGAATGACGTGAACCAGTGAAAACCGTGTTCCGCTCCCCAAAACGGAGAGCTTTCGTCATTCCCGCGATATGCGTTGGGACATACTGCCCCTTCAATTACCGTCAGCTGCCACCCGCCGTTCCGCGAGCCGGCAAAGCCGACAAACGTACAACCCTGACAACGTGTGCAATCCGGGTACCTCCCCGTTCCCAAGTCATCGAGACCTGGCTCCGCATTTCAAGCGGAGAACGCACAAACAATCAATTGCTAAGGTCACTATACCACAATATATTGTGGTTGTCAACCAATAATGCAGAAGATTTTGCATGATCAAGGGCTAAGATTGGATGTTATCAGAGTCGGAAAAAGTGTCGCGATAGGAAAAGATAATGAACCATATGGCAAGACAGTACAACACAACAAAAAGCGTAGTTAGTATTGACTTGATAGTGATAAAGAACTAATTAAGCTTATTATCTGTCATCTGACAGTTTCTGGTGCAGAAAATCCCCATTTGACACTCCATCGCGAGTAAGTCAAAGGGGGATTTTCATTTTTACAGAGTCAAGTAACGTTTATTGATTTCATCGGAGAGCCTGTTCTTCAGCCAAATCATCCTGCTCAATTTTTCGGTCATTGTAGTAGTATTCCATATCCCTTTCGTTGATCTCCCGCAGGACCCTGGCCGGGTTTCCTAATGCGATGCTGTTTTCGGGGATGTCCCTTGTCACCACGGCTCCGGCTCCAATGGCGCTGTTTTCACCGATGGTGACACCGGGGCAGATGGTCACGTTTTCCCCGATCCATACGTTGTCACAGATGGTGACGTGATCCGTATACATGAGACCTCTCAGGTCCGGGCGGATGGGATGCCCCACTGTGGCGATGGTGACTGCGGGACCGAACATTACTTTTTTGCCCACCGTGATGAGACCGTCATCCACAAAATTGCAGTTGAAATTTACATAGGTTCCCTCGCCCAGAGTGATGTGCTTCCCGTAGCAGAAGTAGATGGGCGGTTCTATCCAAGCTGAACCATTCTTTTTATTCAGCAGCTCCTTTTGAATACGGAAGCGTTCCTCCAGTGTATCCGGCGTGGTAGCATTAAAAGCGATCATAAACTGCTTTGCCTGATCCCGCTCCTCCGGCATCCCTTCACACATATCTGTGAAAAGTTTGCCTGACATGATACGTTCGTGCATGTTCATAACAAGCCCTCCTCGTGAAAATGATCGACCGTGAGGTCTTTTACCCATTTGTATCTTTTGTAGTGCCTGTACACAGCCGGCAGCTTGATCATCTCATCCAGATTGACGATCATATATACCGCAAGCACAGGCCATTTCAGCACAAAGGCCGTGAGCATCCCCAGCGGAACGGTAATGCACCACATGGTCACCGCATCGCAGAGTAAACCGAATTTGGAGTCTCCGCCTGCGCAGAAAATGCCTGCTATCGTGGTGCTATTGACGGACTTTCCTACCATGTAGCAGGAGCACATGACCAGCATCCATTCCAGATACTTGTCCGCTGTGCCGCTCAAATCGGTCACGGCAAATATCAGAGGACTGAGCGCCAGCAGTACGGCTCCCGACGCGGCGCCGCATAGGACAGACTGCCGGCAAAGTCTGCCGCCGTATTCCGTTGCCATCTCAAGACGCCCCGCGCCAAGCTCATTCCCCACGATGATCCCGGCGCCACTCCCCAGACCAAGGCAGAAACAGGCAACAAGATTTTTTACAATGCTGGAGATGGAGTTTGCCGCCACGGCGTCCGAACCAAGATGACCTATTATTACGGAGTACATGGTAAATCCCACGCCCCAGACAATCTCATTGCCCAGGGCGGGCGTTGTGTAGTGCCAAAAATCGCTGCGGAGCCGCTTGTCGTTGTGTAAAATACAGCTTAGTCTGAGATTCGCACGGTTCTTTCTTGACGTTTCAAAAACGCACCAACCTGTTTCAACAACCCGTGCTATGACAGTGGCAAGCGCCGCTCCTGCGATCCCCAATCTCGGAAGACCCAGCAATCCGAAGATGAGGAGCGCGTTCAAGGCGATATTGAGGATCACGCCGGCGGAGCTGATCAGGCTCGCCCTGGCCGCCCTTCCCGTGTTCTTCAAAATACAAAGATATATTTGCGAGATGCCTGTCAAAATGAATGACAAGGATACAGTGCGCAGATACGTCACCCCGCCGTCAATAAGAACGGCCTCGTTTGTGAAAATACGCATCAGCAAACCGGGGACACAGAACCCGGCGGCAAAAAACAAGATTGAGACAGCGACCGTAACTTTCATCACATACGCGAATATCCGTTCCACAGCCGCTATGTCCTTTTTACCCCAATACTGCGCCGCAAAAATAGACAGGCCGATCGTCATAGCGGCCAGGACCAGATTTTCCACAAAGGTCACCTGACTGACCGGCGACACCGCCGAGAGAGAGTCCTGTGTCAGCTTTCCCAGCATCAACGCGTCGGAGGCACTGACCAGGGCGAGCATGAACTGCTGAAAGGCGATAGGAAGCACAATGGTCAGCAGCTTTGTCAGAAAAACATCCGAAGAAGGGAGAGGCTCCGTAAGGAAGCCCTCTCCCTTTGGTTTTGTAATCAGCCAGAAGATTGGAATGTAGGAAAATAATCATATTGGAGGATTACACGATGAACAGACAAATTATTGATGAAAAGACGGGCATCGACTACAGCTTGCATGACAACTATTATCTGCCAAATTTTGTACTACCAGCCGAGGAAGAGCAGCATATCGGGATATGGGGACAGCGGCGCAGGCATTATTTGAAAAAGCATCACCGCATCTTGTACTACAATCTGCTCACTGCCTGCAAGCTGAACGACCACCTTTCCGATGTCGACCGGCAGGCGGAGGAACTGTTTTCCCGGCTGGTAAAACAGATGGCGGAACGTGAAGTGGTAACCGAAGCGCTCAAAGCGCAAGACCAAATGGCGTGGGGCAGGAGGATGAACAATATCCGCAGCAGGGCAATGGAGATTACCAACAACGATTTGATTTACAGTTAAGACGAATCGGCGGCAAGGACTAAATTGCCGCCGATTTCTTGTAAAAAATGAGTAGAAAAATTTACAATTATATGGTATGATGTATATATAAATACATCAATGGAGAATTCGGTATGAAAAAGATCATTCAAAAATTTGTTGAGTGCGGCACATCGAACGGTTTACTTTTGCTGGATATGCCAACCGGGTCGGGAAAGACTTTTTCCGTTCTTCAATATATTTCCGAATCCATTTTAAAGCAAAAAGCAACGACGAAATATTTCTTTATAACAACGCTTAAGAAAAATCTGCCCGAAAACGAATTACGCAATCATTTTAAGGAATCCGGGAACGAAGCATTATTTGATGAAATCTTTTTGCGAATTGATTCCAATGCGGATAGTGTGAAAGCAGGTTTAACAGATGAGACAAAAAAAGATATCCCATCGGAAATTAAACAGTGGGAAGAATATAAAAAACTTTGGGACTATGCTTATTCACTCAATGCATCGAAGCAGTCACAGGCAGCAAAATCCTTAAGGAAAGTTACAGAGGACGTGTTCCGTACAGATATTGAACCTGCATTTCGAAAAAAACTGCAGCTTGCATTAAGTAAAGAATTTTCCACCGTGAAAGAGCGGATCGATGCGATTCATACGAATAAAAAATGGCAATGGGTTGCGAAACTATATCCTGCGGTTTTCACGAAAGAAAAACAAATCATTTTTATGAGCATGGATAAATTTCTTGTTCAAAATTCTACCATTGTAGAGCCGTCCTATATGCTGTATAATTCCGATGTCATAAACAATGCCGTTATTTTCATAGATGAGTTTGATGCTACAAAAGAAACAATCTTGAAGAATATTATTCAAAGCGGACTGCGTGATAAAGTTGACTATATTGAGCTATTCAAAGATATTCATGCAGCGCTTCAAACCCATGAGTTCCCGACCATCCTCACACAGCCATCCGAGCAAAGAAAGAAGGGTGAATACAAAAATCAGTCGCTACAGTCCATTCTCGATGGAATCAAAGAAAAAGCAGACAACATTTATGAATCCTATTCTTTAAGTTTTAGCCATAAAACGAACAATACAGATAAAGAGCTATCCAAAAATTTTTTATTCCAAGATCATCAGTATCACTCTATTCTTGATGGTAAGAAATCCTTTATTATCACCAAACGAGATGACAAACAAAAAATCAATTCTATTGAATATGGAGAGGAAAAACCAGACAGAGAAGAAAATAATATTCAAATTATGCTCGGAAAAATCCGAGGTTTTATTACCTATTTTCAAAACGGCGTAAGAATTCTTGCTATAAATTATCAGCAATGCAAAGCAGAAAGGCGGAAGCCTACCGACAATGAATTTACTTTGGAAGCCGCACTTCGTTCTATTTTAGAGCAATTTCGGTTAAGCCGAATGAATATTGATTACCTTGTTTCACAAATCCTTATGGCTTCGCATAAATCAAAGGAAGGTATTCAAAGCTCTGCTTATGACCTTTCCTTTTATGAAAACGGTTTTCGATACTACGCTTTTGAAGATAGCGATGACTTTGATATGCAATCCAAAATTATGATGTGTTCTTTCCAGAATACGCCGGAAAAAGTTTTGCTTCGGTTTTGTGAAAAAGCTAAGGTGATTGGTATTTCCGCAACGGCAACGGTTCCTACCAATATTGGAAATTTTGACATTGACTATCTCAAACGCAAATTAGGGGATACATTTTATGAAGTGGATATCGATGATAGAGAGAGACTGCGTAAAAGCTTTAAAGACGGTCAAAACGAATATAAGGGAATCAAAATTCATACGGCATTGTTAGGATGCAATACATACGGGATAGATGCATGGCAAGATTTATACGAAAATCATGATCTCGCTGAGCAAACATATGAAAAATTGGAAAGGGAAGTCTATGACTCAAAAGATAAAACATATAACAAGGAGCGAATTCTTCGCATTGCTTTGGCATTCAAGGAATTTTTGATTCACGATGATATTCAATCTTTTCTCTGCATCTTAACAAAACACCCTCGAAAGAATGACGATACGCTCAATTTAAATATATTGTACGAAATTTTCGGAAATCTTTCTGAAAAATTCAAATTCGGCTTTATTGCAAAGTATCATGTGGAGCAATTAGATGGCGATGAATATGACGATAAAAAAGAGAAAATAATTGATCGTTTGAAAAATGGTGAAAAAATTTTTGTAATCTCTGTTTATCAGACCATTGGCGCAGGGCAAAATCTGCAATATCCTATTCCAGCAGGAAAGGAAGGTTCCCTCGTTTGCTTAAATGAGGACAGACGCAAATTTGAAAAGGATTTTGATGCGATCTATCTTGATAAGCCGACAAATATTCTCGTAAAATTAGAAGACGGATTGCAGGAAGAGGAATTTGTAAAATATATTTATCAGGCAGAATATTTGCAGGAAGCATCCGAGCTTTCTATCAACGAGACAATGCAAAATATCAAAAAAGCGTTTGTCTGCTATGCAACGGGAAAGCGAAACAATTTGAGCTTTACATACCTTTATGATCGAAAAAGCATTGTTTTAATGTCAACGAAAATGCTGATTCAAGCGATTGGAAGAATCTGTCGCACCTATATGAAATCCAAAAACATTTATGTGTATGCAGATAATACCATTGTGGGTGCGATAGATCCCTCTGTTTTAGATGGCAGGACATTCAACTGTGAATTTATCGCTTTACTGAATGAAGTTAACGCAAGCCGTAAATCCGCAGGATCATCCACGGCAGAAAATGCCGGAAATTTAGTCTCTGTTCGTGCAAACAAATTTATTAACAATATGATTCGTGAGAATTGGACAAATGAACGAATTGAGAAATGGAAAAAGCTACGGGAATTGGTTTTGAAATTTCCGACGGTATCAAAAGCACAGTTAAATGCAGAAGACGGATTTATTGTATCCAATTTCTATATATCGCTTCCTTCGCCTTCCAATGTGTTGTTCTATAACCAGCAGGATGACTATAACAACATTGAAATCAGCTTCTCTCAAGATCGAAAGTACTCACTTTCTGTATCTGAAGGTTCTGCGAAATTAACAAAGCTAATGAAAATACCTGAAATTAAGGAATATTTTGAATCAAACGGATTTGCGATGCAATTTATGCCCAACGAATTGATAATGTCTCCGCCGTTATTCAATAATATCTACAAGGGCGCCTTAGGCGAAGTTGTCGGCAAATGGCTGTTTGAACAATGGACAAGCGGGTATGCCAAACTCCAGGAAATTGAGGATACAGACTTGTTTGAACTGTTTGATTTCAAGGTTTCAGACAGCGATATTTATGTGGATTTCAAAAATTGGCACGAATCCACGCAATTCCCTGATTCCGATATGGTAGAAAAGATTCGCAGGAAAGCAAGCGCCTGCGAATGTAAATGTGTGATCGTGGCAAATATCATGGCAAATACCCATTACGACATTCGGAAGCGAAGAATGGACGACTTTGAATTGGTGGAAATCCCCGCAATGATCGACGAAACCGAATTGACCTATCGTCCAGATGCAGTGGAGGAAATTAGGAGGTGTGTCCGTGAATACTCCGATTCAAACAAATGAAATCAAGTATACATTCGATTTTGATAAACTTCCTCAGTGTTATGAAGTCTATAAAATTACGACCACCGAAAAACATTTTTCGGCAAGCTCTTATATGTTTGATTCGCCGCTTCTATGTGACGGCGTATGTTCCCTTGTATATGAATCCGGAAGAAGCATTTTCGTTTTAATGGAAAAAGGAATCGGAAACAAGCATAATTTGAGAGACACCCTTTCTTCTCTTTCCGATTTTTCTTCGATTACCCTTTTGGTGGAATCGTTGTCGTCTGTTCCGCAGTATTTGCTTCTGCAATTATTGCTGAACAGTTTGGGAACGTATTCTACTCTTCTAAAGGTAAATAATCTCACCGGGCATTTGTATTGCTTCCATCCAAAATGGGTACAGCATTTCAAAAAATCAAACGAATCGTTTGTCTCTAAGATCCCCACGCTGGAAGTGCGCATCTCGCCGGAAAACAAACTTGTTTTAAACGTTCGAACCTTTACCTCTGTAAAATTGAAACGCATTATAAAATTCGGGAAAAAGCCGTTTGAAAGTTATCCGCAATATGTTTTTTCAGCAAAAAATACGCTTCGTCGTAAGCTAAAGCAGGATACAGATTCGGGGTTTATTCTTCGGCAAACGGACGGAGACAAAACAGATATTCCTTTTTTGAATTTACAGAGTTATGAAGAATTCTGCAAATCGAAAATGGGTGTGCTGTGTGAAATTCTTGATGCTTTTCACGCCAAATTTAAAGAAACCGCAAGGATAGAGCTGCAAACGATAAGAGAATATGCTTCTGTTGCAGTGAAAAGCAGTTCTAAAATGCTGAAAGAAATCAAGCCGATCGTTCATGCGTATTTACTAAAGAATAAAGTGAAAATTGTTGACTGTATTGGCAACGAAGATTCCAAGGTGTGCTGTCAAAAAATCATCGGAATATTAAAATCCGAATATGGCGCAGAAATCCGCTGTGGTCGTCGCATAGATAGATCCGCATTGAATATCTGTTTGATACATAACGCAGAATATTATAAACGGTATGAAATGGACGACCCCCATGATAAGGGACATGACGGGGTGGCAGTCCAGCATATTACACTTGAAGATTTTCTTTTTGATGCTGTATATGCGGTTCGGACAGTTGTACAGGAACTTCTTATAAAGCAAGACTTGCTCAGTAAAAAAATAAATCTGTATGATTGGGCATCTTTGAATTTTGAAAATAAAATAGCGTTTATGATATCTTGTTCTGATGAGAATGAAATTTCTCATTACTTCTGCATGGAAATCGCACCCGATGGAACTTTTTCAATTACCGAAAAGCAATTGAATTTATTTGAATGCGAAGAATATGCAGAATGCGTAGACATATTTGAGAATGATCGTTCAGAAAAATCTATTCGTGGAATTGTAAAATTTCCCGGTGGAGAAATCAATATTATTCGAGATTCCATGCTTTTTACCATACCCCAATTGGAGCTTATAAAAAATAAACTTCAATCAGGAGACACCTATTTAAGAAATCGGGAAGCTCGAAATTCCTTGCTTACAGCAATTCTTGACATAAAAGGATACAGTAAAGATAACAAAATGTATTATTTTGCGGGCATTATCGGTGAAGGTATGCAGACAAAAATCGACTGCGCCGTAAATATACGAGAAATACAATCATTTAAAAATTCAAAGTTGTTTTTTGAGAGATTATTGCCATTAATGAATGTGATTTTTGTTCGAAACGGGCAACTCACGGTTATTCCTTTCCCGTTTAAATACTTAAGAGAGTATGTGAAATTGCGGAAAAGCCAAAAGATACTATAATTCTCATTTTTCAAGGGCGCCTATTTCTCGTTTTTAAAAATAGGCGCTTTTTGCACATCAAAATGCGCATTTGCGTGGAATAAGGGAAAAGATATCGTCTTCTTGCCCGGCTTTTACAAGAGGCGTACAGAGCAACAAATGCTTCAAAATCATCCCCCAAAAGCTGCTTTTCCAGAGCGTCCGAGTGACATCGGGCGTTCTATTTTTTTGCCTAAATCCAGAAAAATCGTAAGCGTCAACCCACCCCCCAAAAACACCCCTGAGGGCCACCACTTTGGCCTCTCAGGGGTGTGAACTATCTTGTAATCAAATATACTTCCACGGCACCAGCTCCGCCGCCGGCTTCCGGTTCGCTTCTGTCAGTGCCCACGTGAGGTACCTGTACGGGTCCAGGCCGTTCTCCTTCGACGTCTCTATGAGACTGAATGCATACGCCGCCCCAAAACTACACTCGTTCCGGCGTACTCCTACACCTTGACCGCGTAAATCCTACACCTTCACCGCAGGTCAGACAGTGGTGCTGACTGCGGCCCGTGGTGCACCCTGACCGGCCAAATGGTGCATGGGGACCGGGGGCGTGGTGCGCGGGCCCGGTCCCCGTTGGGTCACTCAGTTATGATGCCCTTGCGCTTGCGCATGGTGTCGCCGTCGATCCGTATCACATAGGAATCGTACACGATCCTGTCGCAGATGGCGTCGGCCAGGGTGGGGTCGTAGAGGTTCTCGTGCCAGCCGGGAACATCGAACTGGGAGCAGAATATGGTGGACGCGGTCTTGGCCCGCGACTCCACGAGCTCCAGCACGTCCCGGGCCTCGTTCTCCTTCAGTGGGTACAGAAGCCACTCGTCCAGGATGAGCAGCCGTACTTTTCTGAGCTTCTTCATGTACTCCCCCTCGCTCCGGGCCACGGAGAGCTCCACCAGCAGGTCCGGCAGGCGGATGTACCGCACCGTGTAAAACTCCCGGCAGGCGGCATTGCCCAGGGCGCAGGCCAGGTACGTCTTTCCGGCCCCGGTCGCCCCTAAGAGGATGACGTTGTGCGCCTCTTGGATGTACGCACAGGAGGCCAGGCGCAGGATTTGGTCTCTGTTCAAATTACGGTCAGGAAAATACTCCACGTCCTCCACACTGGCGCCGGGGATGGAAAACCCGGCGCTGCGGATGAGCCTGAGCAGGTGGTTGCTCTTCCGTGCGGCCCATTCAGCGTCCACCAGCAATCCGAACCTGTCCTCAAAGGACATGGAGGCATACTGGGGATCGTCCATTTGTGCCTTGAACTGCCTGGCCATGGTGCCCAGGTGCATCTCCTGGAGCTTTGCGAAAGTCTCATTTGTGAACATCAGTCATCCCTCCTCTTGTAGTACTCAGCCCCGCGGGTGAAGCTGTACGGGGAGGGCTTGGCCGGCTCGAACTCCTCCTGAAGCGTATCCTGGCCGGAGCGAAGGATGGACTGGATGCTCTTCAAGCTGGGCGCCGTGGTGAAAGAGAGAGCCATTTTACAGGCGGCCTCCAATCTGGCGTTGGAGTATTTCTCCGCGGACTTCAGCAGAGCCATGCAGGACTTGTACCCCTGCTGCTCCACCTTGTGTGCTGAGAGGAACAGCTTCACCACAGCCAGCGTGTTGGGCCCGATCTGCCTGGCCCAGCGCTCAAAGCGTTCGCCGTTCCATTGCAGGTACTCCTGGTGCTCCGAAGGCATATGGTCCTCGCTGGTGCTGTACTGGTTGGGCCTGCCGTAGAGCCTGGGATGCGACGCGATCCGGCGGCCCTCGAAGAAGACCTCCACAGCGGAGCGCGTCAGCCGAACATCCACCTTCCGCTTGATGTACTCGTAGGGCACGGAGTAGTTCTGCCTGTCCACGCTGATGTGGTAGTTATACTGGACCACGGCCACCTTCCACACGGCGAGCTCAAAGGGCACAGGCGGCAGAGGCTGGAGGAAGAGCTGCTCGTCCCGGAACATCTCCGCGCGGCTGCCATCCTTCTTCTGAAAGGGCTTGTGGTTGAACTCATAGAGTTTTTCCATGATTGCTTCATTCAGCTCACGGAGCGAAAGGAACTGCCGATCCCTCAGCGCGGCGAGAATCCATGTGGATACCACACCCACCGGGCCCTCCACGAAGGCCTTGTCCTTTGGCTTCCTGGGCCGCGCGGGAAGGATGGCCGTGCCGTAATTCTCGGCCATCTCCTGGTAGGACCTGTTCAGTACGGTCTCGTCCCGGCTGTTCTTCAGCACGCCCGTCTTCAGGTTGTCCGGGGTCAGGATGCGCGTGATGCCGCCGAAGAAGCGGTAGGTGTTCACGTGGGCGTTGATCCAGGCCTCCTGCTTCATGTCCAGGAAGGCCTCTGTGTAGGCATAACCGCTGTACGGCAACACAGCGATGAAGAGATAGGCTGGGACGAGCTCCCCGGTGTCTGTGTCCAGAATGGAGGCCGTCTGGCCCGCCCAGTCCACCTGCATCGTCTCGCCGGGCCGGTGCTCCAGACGCATGGTGGCCTTCGTCTTGTGGACGTAGTCCGCGTAGTACTTGTTGAACTGTGTGGACTGGTACGGCAGTTCTCCGGCTGCGCGGCATTCCTCGCAGTACTCCACCCAAAGCAGGCTCAGCGTGACGCCGGGGCGATGAAGCTCACGGTGGACCTTCTTGTAGTCCGGCATTTTGTACTGAGGCTTTGAGGCCTCCTCTGGAAAGAGCTCTTTGCGAACCTCCTCCGGCATCATGGTTTGCGCAGAGCCCCAGGTGATTCCCTGCTCCCTTGCTCTGCTGAGGGTCCTGGCCACGGTATTCCTACCGCAGCCGTAGGCTGACGCGATGTCCGCGTGCGTCAGCCCGAGACTTTTCAGTCTCAAGATCTCTTTGTAATTGATCATTTTCCGACCTCCTGAATAGATTCGCATCTGACGATGCAAGTACATTATACAGGGGCCATTTTCGATGCACCATACCGCCGGCAGCGTTGCACCATTTCAGCGGTCACAATGCACCACCGGCGCGGTCACAGAGCACCATCCGGGACGGCGGATTCAATCCCTCCAAGCCCGCCTGGGAGCTGGACAAGAAGGAGAGCAACACCCTGACATGGTACGTCAACGCCGACTGGTGGAACACCGAGTGGGCCAACGACACCGTCACCAAGGTCATCGCCGACGAGCTGAACCTGAACGTGGAGTTCGTCACCGGAGACGACACCAAGCTGAACACCTACTTCGCCAGCGAGGCGCTGAACGAAACAGGACTGAAAAAAGTGGCGGAATACAAGGCGGATCTTATCGCCACGGGGCTTTACAGGCAAAGGCCGGTATGCGCAGATAATGAGGAAACTATTGAAATGGATATAAGCCTCCTGGAGGCATCGGCGGGGACCGGCAATATTCTCGACGAAGGCGGGTTTGAAAAGGTATCTTTTCCGGTATCCGCAGTTCCGTCGAATGCCGACTTTGGGGTACGGGTACATGGTGACAGCATGGAGCCGGTCTACCATGACGGTCAGATCGTATGGGTAAAGCGTTGCGAAACACTTCTCCCCGGCGATATAGGCATTTTTGTATATGACGGGAACGGATATTTAAAAAAGTACGGTGAGCGGGAGCCGGAGGAACCGGACAGGGAGGGCTTTGTGGACAGCAACGGCGTCCTTCGTCCTCAGCCGCTGCTTATATCGTATAATCCGGCATACGCTCCCATTCAGGTATCTCCGCAGGCGATGTTTCGGGTGGTCGGTCAAGTTTTGAACTGAGGCGGATCACCTTATCGGCCGTTCTTCTTTATTATTTTGAACAGGAGGTTGCGACGGTGAACACAATGGATCGGGTTCTTGAATTGACTGAAGGACGTAATATGTCCCTCTACCAATTGGCGAAGGTTAGCGGCGTGCCCTATTCAACAATAAAAGCGGCGCGTCAGCGGGGCAATCAGCTAACGGTGGAAACGCTGTACAGGCTCTGCCAGGGCTTGGGTGTCACGATGGGAGAGTTTTTTGAAGAGCCGGAGGAGCCAAATGTGAGGGAGACGCAGATCAGCAAGATCGCGTGCTGATATGAATCGAACGGAAGCGGTCATCACAATGCCAACACGGGCGTTGCGATGACCGCTTTTTTTGGATGAGATAAGGGCGGTTTTCGTGTAATCGGAAACCGTCAAAAAACTTATATTATGAGGTTTTTATACTAATATCTATTTAAAAGGAGACACCGAGCGGCGAGGATTTTTCGCGTCAGGCAAGGAAGGCGCCGCAGGGAATACTGTATGTATTTCCAAGGCGGCTGACGCGGCATGGCGCGAAAAAGACCGGCGCGAATGTATTGTTTTAATTAGATATTAGTATTACACACAAAACGCGAACAATTCCTTGACTGTCCCCTCATTTAGAGTGATAGATTGACTGCGCCCTTTTCGGGCAAAATACATCTACACATTTTAAGGAGGCACAACATGGACACTCGCATTATCACCCCGGAGACCGTCTCCGGTTTCGAGGCAGACCTCGTTTTGCACGAGCGAAGCCCCCACACCATCGGCAGGTATCTCCATGACGTTCGCGCCTACGCCGTTTTTCTTGACGGGCGTGAGACATCGGCGGAGGAGACGGGGAGGTTCAAGAGAGAGCTGATTGAAAAGGGCTACAGGCCCGGCAGCGTCAACACGATCCTCGAATCCCTCTTTGCGTTCTTCAAATTCACGGGCTGGGAGAACTGCCGGACACAGCGGCTGGTCATTCAGAAGGATGCCTACTGCCCGGAGGAACGGGAGCTTACGCGAACGGACTACGAGGCGCTTTTGGACGCCGCAAAAGGGCGGGACAGGCTTATTATTGCTACGATTTGCTCCACAGGGATTCGTGTTTCGGAGCTGGCTTTTTTCACGCTGGAGGCCGTGAAGGGTCGGGAAATTCTGGTGACCTGCAAGCGGAAGACGCGGCGAATCATGGTCCCCGACGACATCGGACGGGAGCTGGAGGAGTACGCGGAAAGCGAGGGCATCACCTCCGGCGCGATATTTCTTGGGAGTAAGGGAAAGCCCCTGAGCCGGGGGCGTGTCTGGGCCATTATGAAGCGGGCGGCGTTCCGCGCAAAAGTCCGGGCCGCGAAAGCATTTCCGCACAATCTCCGCAAGCTCTTTGCCCGGACGTTTTACGAAGCCAACCATGACGTGGTGAAGCTGGCGGACGTTCTGGGCCACAGCAGCATTGAGACGACCCGCATTTACACCAAGTCCAGCGGCGCGGAGCATAGAAAGCTCGTGAACGCCCTGGGGTTGGCGCCGAAAATGAAAAATCCTCCCCGCGCGAAAAGGCGCGGGAGAGGAAAAAGGGCAAAAAAATAACGCGACATTATTGATATAATGTCACGCACGTCCGGCGGGAAAGCGCAAGCCTCACGAAATTCTTCATTCCTTATTATAGACGATTTGAACAATTTGTCAAGAGCGGATGAGAAATTTCGATGAAAATTTCTTCCGAATACATAAAAAAGACACGCCGCGACACGCTCCCGGACTGTTTCAAAAAACGGAACAGCGGAGAGCGCGTCGCGGCGTACCCAAAAGTGTTTACTTCGTCAAAGTGTAAAGACGAGAAAAGCCCCGGAACGCCGTCCGGGGGAGCCTTCGACACCCTTCGAGTTAAGCCGATTGAAACATTATATCAATAATGTTGCGTAACCCGGTGGGGAGGGGCAGGTCATCGAAATCCGCCGCGGCGTTTTTGTTCATTTTGACGGAGAAATTCACGCTCCGCCTCAGAATTGGAAAAAGTCACGGCACGTCAGTGGTAGATATGGGGCGTTGCCGATGCCGCCTACTCTCTGGCGGTCTTGTGAATCAAGCAGAATACGGCAATGCTCAGGGTGTGAACGTATGGTCACATCCTGCCTTTATTTTAGGGGGTAAAGGTGTTCATTCGCTGCCACATCGCCGCCCGGAAAGAGGCGGCTGGACCGGAACGCGGAGGGCCTCCGCGGACCTTTACATATATCTTTCATCCCTCCGCTCCAAAGCGTATGAGGGGAAATCCGGGCGCTCAGGGCGCGTCCGAAACTATTTTCAGGAGGTTTAATCAGATGAAAAGAAATTCTTCAAAACCCAAGCGCCGCTATGGTGACGCCGGCTTCACGCTGGTGGAGCTGGTGGTGGTCATCGCCGTCCTCGCCATTCTCGCGGGCGTCGGCGCAGTGGCGTATAACGGGTACATAGACTACGCCAACAAGGGCGTGGACAGGCAGACTGTTGGCGAGATCATGCACGCACTGGAGCTGGCGGACTATTCAGACCCGACGCTGTTCGGAAGCAAACCTCGGGGCATGATCGTTTTGAGTTCCGAGGGCGTTGTCGGCACTACGACCGCCACGCAGAAGGCCCTTGAAGATGCCGGCCTCAACTCGACACTTCAATATGGGAAGTGGGATAATGCGCCTGACGCAGCATACGTAAAAAGTATTATCTTCAAAAAAATTGAAGATAAGCTCAGCTATGTAGGAGGGTCTGACGGTAACGGTGGAACTGTAAAGATCGGATACGCAGATGTCGCCTCCGACTGCTGGGACGCTGTAAAGCAGACGGCAGTAAAAATGGCTGAGATGGAGGGCATCGAAAGTGACGGAGATTTGAACGCTGAGGCGGTCATGTTCGTCATGGAGGCGGCTATGAAGGCCCAGGGTCATACCAGTGAGTATGAATGGTCAAATTTTAGCCCTACATACAACAACGATACATTTGGCTCTGCATTGCCCTCTTACCTTGCAAGAAACTACGCTTTTGCCAATTACCTTGAGAAGAATTACAGCTATGAAGGAATCGAGGACGATCTCGCCGAGCTTCGTTCAGTTGAGAATCTCATGAAACATCCCGGGAACCCCACGGATTTTCTCACTAACAATTCCAGTAAAAACGAACAGTTCCAAGCCGCAGCCAAAGCGTACCTTAATAACACAGTCTTTACCAAAGACGGAAAAACTATGAATCAAGCCGACATCGACTGTGAGGCGTATTATACCTTCATGGAAGGGATGTACGAGAAGTACAACGGCAATTTGGAATCCTGGGAGGAACCGGATCCCTCTCATCCTGAGGATCCGAGCAAAAAAGTTACTCGCTACAAATACACCGGAGACGTTAATGGTTTCTGGACTGATGCTGGCGGATATATCGCAACCGCCGCGGAACTCGCGGCAATGACCCAATCCGAACGTAACGACCTCATGGAAAGTCTACCTGACGAAGGCTCTGTTGTTACGGTTGTTGTCAACGGAAGAAATGCTGACGGGTCTTTGAATATCACTACTAATCCGCTAGAGGTCAAACCGGAAACATCAATCGGCTCAGCGGGCGGATGCAATCATGAACATACAACTGACGCCATTACGATTGAAATTACTAAGAAAGGCCAAGAATTCAATGTTTATCTTTGCATGACCGCTGGTCTTACTGAATTCCAGTTTAATGCAACAAGTAGTGGAAGTCCATCAACATTCAGTAGTTGCACGGTCAAAGGCGAACAAGATGGAATAAGCTTCAATAGGGAAACGGGACTGCTGACAGTCACTAAAGGTGGTGATTATACTATAACGCTGGATAGAAGGGGAACTGTAGCTACTATTACAGTAAAGGTTTATGATTAACTTCTTTCTCGCAACATGAAATATTTTTGCTTTTCTTTCGCGCATATTTTTTAATATATATTTTTTAGAAAAGGAGTTGTCAACAATGAAAAAGACAATGGCCCATTTCCTCAGCGCGTTCCTTGCAGTCGTTCTTGTTTTTGCCCTTGCCGTCCCCGCGATGGCCGCAAACGATGCCAACGATTTCAGTCCATCAACTGTAGCGGTTATACGTGATGGAGAGAGCTTTCTCGAATTTGATACCCTTGAAAGGGCCTTTTCTGATTCGCTTGAAGACGACTTCATCTATCTCGTAAAAGACGTTCAGATCAAGGAAGACATTTCTATCCCTGAAAAGCGCACACTTGTCGTTCCCTCCAGTGATGATCTCAATGATACTGTCACTGGAAACAATGTACATGGCTATCCCGCTTCCGGCTCGATTTTCAGAACCCTTACGGTTGAGTCCGGTGCAACGCTGACGGTAAACGGAAGCTTGCTTGTCGCCGGCAATCAGGCGTGCAATTCCCCCTACTCAGGTGTGCGAACCGGGAATTACGGAGCGATGACGATTGAGGGCAACGCTGCCGTGGTGGTTGCAAACGGCGGTTCCCTGTACGCCCGCGGCCTTGTGAGCGGAGACGGCGCTATTACCGCCCTGAACGGCGCAAAGGTTTATCAGATGCTCCAGATTACCGACTATCGTGGCGGCACGGTGACAACGGAGATTTACGAGAAATTTTTCCCGTTCAGCGCCTACAATCTAACCAACATCACCTGCCCCATCACCTACGAGTTCGGTTCTGAGCTTCTTGCGCAGTATTATGTTGATACGCAGAGGCCTATCACCGGAATCGTTATTTCCCGCCACGGTAACGCCTCGGTCATTGCTTCCGTGAATCCTGCAACGCCTACGCAAGAACCCAACGCGTTCTTCATCATGGGAGGAACGGGAAGCAACGTCTACATGCACGGCTCGGAAGTTCGCCTCACCGGCAGCATCAAAAACGGCTCTTTCTCCATCACTATTCCCGGCTTGATTTATGACCACACTATCAGCACCGCAGGCCTTATTTGCCCGGTTTACGGGATGAATGTCACCGTTGAAAAGGATAGCACGCTTACGGTCAGCGAAACGCTGAAGTTCCTGCCGGGTACATCTCTGACCGTTGCAGACGGCGGTGCTGTCAATGTTCAGGATGGGCAATACCTGTATTTCTACGAGGCCGCGCAGTACAACACCAACTACACACTGGGCGGTTACAAGGGGTCGATGACCAACGCCACTTTGACCGTGGAGAGTGGAGGAACCTTTAACGGTACAGTTGGTAGTTCTTCTACCACCATGAGTAACATTGTTGTCGGGGAGACCCTTACATATACTAACATCGTTAATATTACCGAGCTTACTCAGGTGGGCACCACAACAACCGAACATTCCGTTCCGTTCTATACGATTGCTCTGTCCGTCGCATGACCCCCACCACTAACCGCACACAACCCACAAACACTGAGGGCCAGGTACACGCAAGGTTATACCTGGCCCTCGTTCAATCCTCGTAGTGTCCCCGGCATGACAGGACCACAACGCTTTCGCCCTCCAAGGTGTAA
>CANQVL010000036.1 GCA_947627285.1 uncultured Oscillospiraceae bacterium | reverse complement strand
GGTGTCTTGCCAATTTCACATTTTATCACTTTTCCAAGAATAATACAAGTAGAAGGACGAGCGCCGCAAACGCCCGTTCTTACTTTTTTCTTGGAGGATAAAAATGAAAAAGACAAACATCGAACACCTGAACACAATCACGGGCGAAGAATTAATGTCGGTACCGCTGAGACCACCCAACTTTGTTGTGGACTCGTTGCTGTCTCAGGGGCTCCACATCCTGGCTGGTGCGCCGAAGGTGGGGAAGTCCTGGCTGGCCCTGTGGCTTGCCGTGACGGTGGCGAAGGGAGAGCCGGTGTGGGGGATGAGCGTGAGGCAGGGCACCACGCTGTACCTCTGCCTTGAGGATTCGACCCTGCGAATCCAGAATCGGCTCTTCGAGATCACGGAGGACGCACCGGCGAATGTACACTTCTGCACTAGGAGCCGAGTGGTGGGCGCAGGGTTGGAGGAACAGCTGGAGACGTTTCTTGCTGAACATCAAGACACGTCGCTGGTCATCATCGACACGCTCCAGATGGTGAGAAGCGCCAAACGGGACAACACCTACGCCAACGACTACTCGGACCTCTCGGCACTGAAGAAAATCGCAGACGCTCACAGCCTCGCCATCCTGCTCATCCACCATCTGCGAAAAGAGAACGCGGACGACGACGTGTTCAAACGAATCAGCGGGACGACTGCCATCAGCGGCGCGGTGGACTCCAGCTTCACGCTGGTGGAGGACGGGCGCGGGAGCGGACGGGCTACGCTCTACTGCATCGGACGGGACATCGAGTACCGGGAGCTGTCTCTTGTTCGGAGCGAGTGCAACGTCTGGGACGTGGAAGAGACGCTCCTCCCGGTCAACAAATCCGACCACCTCATTTCTCTGCTCTCTGCGTTTGTGAAGTCCCACGGAAAATTTATCGGCACTCCTACGGAACTCGCCAGCAGCATCGACCCTGCCGACACGGAGAACATCAGCACCCGGACGCTCTCCCGGAAGCTGCTGCAAAGTGCCGCGGCTCTAAGGAAAGCGGGCATCGAGGCCATCTTCCGCAGAAGCAACGGCAAGCGGATCATCGAGCTCACCAGTGCCGATAGTGACGATACTCCCGCCCCCGGAAACATCGGCACTATCGACCCTGTCACCGCACACGTCGCCGCAGGTGCCCACGAACGCTTGGAGGTGGCACCGTGAGTCGCCTCTGCGCTAAGAGCCAACACAGCGCCAGCGTTGCCCGAATTGAAAAGCCGCTCTTTTTGCTTTTCAGGCTGCGGTTACGGCAGAGAAAAACTCTCCCCTTGGGAGAGGCAAGCAGAGCGCCTGTCCGACTTTGTCGGACGGCACAAATTGCGGGCAGAAGCCCGCACCCACTCAGAACGGAGGAGAACATGAAAGAGAAACGGATCACCATCAGGTTCACTGACGACCAGATAAAGACTATCTCGGAGAAGGCGGCCTCGGCGCAGATGACCCCCAGCGCCTACATCCGCGCGGCGGCCATGCGGCACAAGGTCATTGTGGTAGACGGCCTGCGGGAGATGGTCCACGAGGTCCGCGGCATCGGACGCAACCTGAACCAGCTCACCATCCTGGCTAACGAGGGCCGCTTCACCTCGCCGGACCTCTCCGGGATGGTAGAGAAGCTGGACAAAATCTATGGACAGCTCTACATCCTGTCCGACCAGGAGCGGCGCTGATGGCGACAGTGACGTTCATCCGCAACAAGAAGCAGTCAGCTGGTTCGCTCGGCGGCGTGAAAAGATACGTCGAGCAGGAGAAGAAAACGCTCGACCCGTCTGGCGCTCGTCTCGTCAGCGGTCAAAACTGCACACCGCAGTTCGCGGACAAGGAGTTCCTGGCGACGCGGATGGTGTACCACAAGGATAGCCCGGTGTACTTCTATCACTACACGCAGTCGTTCAGTCCGGAGGAAAATATCACAGGCCAACAGGCTCACGACATCGCCAAAGAGTTCGCGGCCCGTGCCTGGCCGGACAGCGAGGTGCTGATCGCCACCCACATCGACGCCGCCCACATCCACAGCCACTTCATCGTCAACGCCGTCTGTTATGAGAGCGGCAAGATGTTGCGGCAGGGACCGAACACCCTGAAGGATCTCCGGCAGATTTCCGATGAGATATGCCGCGCCCACGGTCTCTCCGTCCTGCCTCCGAACCCGGAGCAGAAGTCCAACGGCATGAGCGCCAAGGAGTACCGCTCTGCCGACAAAGGCCAGAGCTGGAAGCTCCGGCTCATGGCAACCATCGACGAGTGCATGGCCTACGCCGGGAACAAGGACGAGTTCATTGACCTGATGCGCAGCGAGGGCTATGAGATCAAGTGGACGGACGAGAGAAAGTACATCACCTACACCACGCCCGACGACCAGCGGTGCCGGGATAACAAGCTGCACGAATCAAAATACCTAAAGGAGAACATGGAATATGAATTCACAATACGACAGGCCCAAGTCTCTGGAGGAGCTGAAGGCCTTGAACAGACCCGGTCAAGCGGAGGTGCTTTCGCTCCTCAGTGGTCTGCTCCAACGGCAGCAAAGGATAGAGGACGACCTCAAAATGATGATGACCGCCGAGGACGCGAAGAGAATCCAAAACCAGATAACCAGCCTGAGCAATCGCGTCACGTCTCTGACGGAACAGGTTGGGAAACTGCACGAGAGCAATACTACGAGCATCGAAAACATGGAGAGAGCTTCGAGGAAGTCCGTGCGAGACTTGACGCGTACCGCCAGGAACTCAATCGTCCTGATGGCGATAGCGTCCTCACTCTCGACCCTGTTGCTGACGCTCTTATCTCGACTGCTGTGACCGTGGCCGCCCTCTCCGACACCGGCCCGGTCCGCGACGCCACCACCATGCGTCAGCACATCGACTCCAAGGCGCTGAAGGAAACCAAGAGAAAGAAAATAGCCATGGGCCACAAGCCCGACGACCATGAGGACGAGAAACCTACATGGTCACAAACAATGATGTAACAGGAGGAATTTTCATTGACAGACTTTGAAGAATACCAAGCCACCGGTATGCTCGGCGGCTACAAACCCAGCGACGTGAGCGAATGGCGCTACATGGGCGGCAACAAGATGTTCCCAGGCTTCAAAAACACGGAGTATTCCGAGAGTGCCAACGGTGAGTCCCAAATCTACCGTGAGATGTACATCGGCGGCAGGCTGTTCCACATCCGCTCCGTCTTCGAGGCGGGAGCCAGGCACACGCCCACCGAAAGCCTCTTTCACGTAATAGACAGCGATCTCAAAAAAGTTTGAAAAAAGTATAGACTTTGGGCAAGCCTTGCGGTATTGTTGTACTGCTGTACCGGCTTGCCCGGAAAGGAGGAAATATGGCAAGCCAAGAAAAATACACCATCCTCTATGGCCGGCTGAGCCAGGAGGATATGCAGAAGAGAAGCGGCAAGGAGGACGACTCCAACAGCATCCAGAATCAAAGACTGCTCCTTGAAAAGTACGCCGCCGACAAAGGCTTCACAAATACGCGGTTCATCTATGACGACGGTTACACCGGGACCAACTTCAACCGTCCCGGCTGGCAGGAGGTCATGGAACTCATAGAATCGGAGCAGGTAGGAACGCTGATTGTCAAGGACATGTCCCGCCTGGGCAGGGAGTACCTCCAGGTGGGTCAGTACACCGAGCTGGTCTTCCCCAGCTACGGCGTGCGGTTCATAGCGGTGAACGACGGCGTGGACAGCCTGGTGGAATCCTCCAACGACTTCACGCCGTTCAGGAACATCATCAACGAGTTCTATTGCAAGGACTGCAGCAACAAGGGACGGGCCGTCGTGAAGCTCAAAGCCCAGACCGGAGCTCGTATCGCCACCCGCCCTCTCTATGGCTATATGAAAGACCCGGATGACCCCAAGCGGCACATCGTCCCCGACCCGGACACGGCGCCGGTAGTCAAACGCATCTTCACCCTCTGCGCTGATGGCATGGGCCCATCAAAAATAGCACAGCAACTCGAAACGGATCAAATTCCCACGCCGTCCTATTACTGCTATGAAAAGTACGGCGTGAAGCTCACCGGCCTCGACACCTCCCGTCCCTTCGCGTGGTCGGCGACTACGATCTCACGGATCTTGGAAAACGAGACGTATTTGGGCGTGACGGTCAACATGAAAACTACGACTGTCTCATACAAGAACAAGAAGCGCATCGACCGCCCGGAATCCGAACAGTTCCGTTTTGAGGGAACTCATGAGCCGCTGATTGACAGCCAGACATGGGAGATCGTGCAGGACAACCGCAGGCACAAGCGGAGATACACGAAATTCAAAGAGCCAAGCCTTTTCTCCGGCCTCGTCTACTGCATGGATTGCGGGGCGGTGATGACGTACCACAGAACCCACGGGGAGAAGGAGGCCAAAGCCCGGTTCATATGCTCCAATTACCGCAAGAACAGCAAAACCACCTGCTCGGTCCACGGCATCCGGGAAGAAGACCTCTATGCTATTGTCCTTGACGACCTCCGCCGGATCACCCACTTCGCGAGACAGAACGAGCGCAGGTTTGCGGAATACATTGGCATGAAGCGCACCAAAGAGGCTCAGAAAGAAATGCGGTCTCTGGAAAAACAAATCTCCGCCATGACCAAGCGCCAGTCAGAGCTCATGTCCCTGTTCAAACGTCTCTACGAGGACAACGTCCTTGGCAGAATTCCCGATGAGCAGTACAGAATCCTATCCACCGAGTACACCTCGGAGCAAGAAAACATCAAGGCCGCCCTCCCGGAGCTGACCAAACATTTGCAGGAGCTAAAGGACTCCACTTCCAACTTCGACCGCTTCCTGGACAACGCCCGAAAGTACACCGAAATAAACGAACTGACCCCCGAACTTCTCCACACCTTCATCAAGCGCATCGAGGTCAGCGAACGCGCCAGAAAGTATTCCCGCACAGCCTCCCAGGACATCATCATCCACTACCGCGACATTGGCATCGTAGACGATATGCCCCAGGAGTTGGAGGACATCCTCCGTCAGGTAGCTGAAATGGAGGGAGACATCACCTACGCACAGGAGCCCGTGTTCCCCACAGGCTCCTGAACGAAGACAGATTAACTAAGTAGGTTCACAATGTTTCCATATCCCCACGAGCAGATGCCGCCGGAAAAATATTTAATTGTTGGATTTTTAGCAGCTTGCGGAAAGGATTGGACCTTTAATAAAAAAAATAGGTAATTTTTTGTGGTGTTCATAATAATTTCACTTGCACATTTGGGCGCTTTACTGTATAATAATCCACTGAGCGCATAGGGTGCTCATTTTACTAACGGACAAAGGAATGATTCACTATGAGCGATTATGTATCCGCCAAGGCCGCGCGTCGGGCAGAGGATGAAAAGGCCCGCGCCGAGCACAGAAGGTATATGACCATCGTCTACTGCGTCGTCGCGGCGGTAGTTTTGGCGATAGTCTTTGTGGCGCTGTTCGGCTCCAACCTCTTTTATAACGGCACCACCGCCCTTGACATCGGCGGCAGCAAGTACACCGTCGCGGACTTCAACTACAACTATTTCTCGGTGTACAACAGCTATTACAGCAGCGTCGTCAGCAGCTACGGCACCGACAGCAGCGGGCTGGCGGGCCTCATGCTCCCCTCCACCGGCACCTCCTTCAGGGAGCAGGCGTATTTCGGCAGTGAGGACCAGACCTGGGCCGACTACCTTGAGGATGCCGCCATCGAGCGCATGAAGAACGTCTCAATGCTTTGCTCCGAGGCTGAAAAGGAGGGCTACGCCCTGCCCCAGGAGGACATCGACAGCGTGGACGAGACGATAGCCCAGACCAGGAGCACCGCAGTCAGCGGCGGCTACAAGGACCTGCAGGCGTACCTTGTCATCATGTACGGCAAGGGCATGACCGAGAAGGTATTCCGTGAAAACCTCCTGCGCGACGCCCTGGCGGCCTCCTACTCCCAGCACAAGCTCGACAGCTTCACCTTTACCGCCGACGAGATAGCCGCGCAGTACGAGGAGAACGCCGCCACCTACGACTACTACAAGTACCGCCTCTACTCCTTCTCCGGCGCCGCCGTCACCGACGACGAGGAGACTGAGGAGGATGAGACCATGTCCGCCGAGGACGCGACCGCCAAGGCGAAGGCCGACGCCGATGCCTTCAAGGCCGCCGTCACCGACGAGCAGTCCTATATCGACTACGCCGCCTCCCTCAGGTCCGACGACGAGGACTATGACGCGGACGAGGCGACCTTAAACGAGGCCCAGGGCGCCTCCATCACCCAGGTGGTTCTGGACTGGCTGTCCGACAGCTCCCGCAAGGCCGGAGATGTGGACGTGGTCAAGTCACCCGACGACTCCTCCACCACCTATTATTACGTGGTGTACTTCCTGGGCAGGGACAACAACAGGTACAACGCCGCCAGCGGCTACTTCGCCCTCTTTGCCGGCGAGCCCTCCACCGAGGACGGCTCCGAGCCCTCCGAGGACTCCATCAGGGAGTACCGGGAGGCAAACGCCCAGGAGTTCCTGGACGCCTATAACGCCGCTCCGGACCCCGCCAAGAACATTGACCTGTTCACCGAGGAGATCAACGACTTCGCGGATGTTATCTCCAACAGCGGCAATATCACCACCGTCGGCATCTATGACGTGCCCGACGCCATGGTGGATTGGCTCTTTGACCCCGCCAGGGTCGAGGGCGACACCACCGTCATTTACGACGAGGACGGCGGCGCTTACGCGCTGTACTTCTCCCAGTTCGACGGCGTGTACGGCGATTTGATGGCAGAGGCGGAGCTGCGCTCCGACACCTACACCGAGTGGTCCGATGAGGCCACCGAGCCCTTCAACACCGTTGACAGGCAGTGGGAGATGGGGCTTTCCAAGAAGATAACCGCGCTGGGCGGCTAAAATCAAGGCGGCTCAATTGAGCCGCCTTGAAATTGCCTGACAAAGACCCTTGGGTCTTTGTCAGGCAAGGGGAACGTGCGGAAAAAATCTCTGAATTTTGCGAAATTCAGAGATTTTTTCCTGCTGTTTTGCTGCGCGCACGCCCCGTAGGGGCGCACACTTGCAAAACAAAAGGTGATTTTTCCGACGTACATGCCGCCGGAAAAATATTTTATTGGGGATTTGGCAAGCCGCTTTACAAATTCGGGTTTGGTGGTCATATGACGCTTTTTGGGATGATTTCGGAATATTCGCGGTCGGGCGCGCTGCCTATGCATATGCCGGGGCATAAGAGGAATGAGGCGGCTTTTCCGTGGCTTTCGGGGGTTGCCGGAATGGACATCACGGAGATTGAGGGCTTTGACAACCTCAACGACCCGGAGGGGATATTCGCCTCGCTGGAGGCGCGTATCGCCGGACTTTGGGGCGCGGGCGAGAGCGTGTGCCTTGTAAACGGCAGCACCGGGGGGATACTTGCCGCTGTCATGTCCGCCCTTTCAAAGGGCGGGGACATCCTCATGTCCAGGCGCTCCCACAGGTCCGTCTACCACGCGGCGCGCCTTGCGGGGGCAAACACGCGCTATCTCCCCTCCCCCGCCCCGGAGGAGGTGGAGGCGGGGCTCAGGGACGCTCCCGGCACGGCGCTTGTGTGCGTCACCTCCCCCACCTACGAGGGCGGCATATGCGACATACGCTCCATATCGGACATCTGCCACAGGCACGGCGTGCCGCTTTTGGTGGACGAGGCCCACGGCGCGCACCTGGGCTTCGGCGGCTTTCCCACGAGCGCCGTGAGGCTGGGGGCGGACATGGCGGTGCAAAGCCTCCACAAGACACTTCCCGCCCTCACCCAGACGGCGGTACTGCATTTAAATCCGGGGCTAATTGAGCCCGGAAGGGTCCGCAAATACGTGTCCATGCTCCAGACCTCCTCCCCCTCCTACCTCCTCTCCGCCTCGATTGACGGGTGCGTTGACTACCTGGAGCGCTTCGGGGACGCGGAGGCGGATCGGTGGCTTGAGGCGCTGGCAGAGTTTCGCGCCGCCGTCTCGGGGCTTAAGGGCATACGCCTGCGCCGGGATTTTCCGGGGTTTTTTGCCGCCGACCCGTCAAAGCTCCTCTTTGACTGCGACGGGCTGTGGCTGGCGGACAGGCTCAGGCGGGAATACAAAATAGAGCCGGAGTACGCCGCCCCACGCTCGCTTCTCGCCATGACCGGCATGGGCGACACACGGGAGAGCCTTCTCCGCCTTGCCTCGGCGCTTTCGGAGCTGGACGCCTCGGCTCCCCCCTGCCCCGTGGGGCGTGACGACGGCGCTTACGTGCCGGAGCAGGCGCTGCCCATATACGCGGCGGAGGGGCTTGACGGCGAGGCTGTGCCGCTCCGTGAGGCTGTGGGGCGCGTCTGCGGGGAGTATGTGTGGAGCTATCCCCCCGGCGTGCCGCTCGTCGTCCCCGGAGAGAGGATAGACGGGCAGGTCACGGAGGCAATTTCCGCCGCCGGAAATCTCCGTTCCGACAGGAAAGGCGCGCCGAATTTCATTTTTTGTGTTGACCTTCGTTGAATCTTGGTGTAGAATATATATTTGTTAAGATTTTGGGAAAGGGGGACAAACCCATGAAGAGAATCCAGACCGTTGAGACCCGCGACCTGAAGGCCAGCGTCAAGACCGGCGGCTGCGGCGAGTGCCAGACCTCTTGCCAGTCCGCTTGCAAGACCTCCTGCGGCGTTGCCAATCAGCTTTGCGAGAAAAAGTAAACCACAGGCAAGAAACAGTACCGCTTGCGTTGGCGCAGGCGGTATTTTTTGGGGTGAACAGATGATACATCAATACAAGCTCAACGGATACAACATAGTCCTTGACGTCTGCTCGGGCTCCGTGCACCGCGTTGACGACGTGGCGTATGACATGATCGCCATGTTCGAGGAACGTACCGGCGACGAGATCGTGGCGGAAATGCTGAAAAAATACGGCGACCGCCCCGACGTGACCGAGGCGGATCTGAGGGAGTGCCTCGATGACATCGAGGCTCTCAGGGACGCGGGAAAGCTGTTTTCAAAGGATACATACGCGGACATGGCCTTTGACTTCAAAAAGCGCTCTAACGAGGTGAAGGCCCTGTGCCTGCACGTGGCGCACACCTGCAACCTCAACTGCTCCTACTGCTTCGCAAGCCAGGGCAAGTATCACGGCGAAAGGGCGCTCATGAGCTTTGAGGTGGGCAAGCGGGCGCTGGATTTCCTTGTGGAGAGCTCGGGAAAGCGCACGAATCTTGAGGTTGACTTCTTCGGCGGCGAGCCGCTTATGAACTGGCAGGTGGTCAAAGACCTGGTGGCATACGCCAGGAGCATCGAGGAGGAGAAGCACAAAAAATTCCGCTTCACCCTCACCACCAACGGCGTGCTTGTGGACGACGACGTGATAGAGTTTGCCAATCGTGAGATGAACAACGTGGTCATGTCCATCGACGGGCGGCCTGAGGTCCACGACAGGTTCCGGGTGGACTACGCAGGGCGCGGGAGCTACGAGAAGATAGTCCCCAAATTCCTGGACTTTGCCAAAAGGCGCGGTGACCGGAGCTACTACGTCCGGGGCACCTACACCCACTACAACACGGACTTCACCAACGACATTTTCCACCTGGCGGACCTGGGGTTCACGGAGCTTTCCATGGAGCCCGTTGTTTGCGCCCCCAACGACCCCTGCGCCCTCACCGAGAAGGACCTGCCGGTGCTCTTCGAGCAGTACGAGATACTGGCAAAGGAGATGCTCCGGCGCGAGGAGGAGGGCAGACCCTTCACCTTCTACCACTACATGATCGACCTGACCCACGGTCCCTGCATATATAAGCGCATCTCCGGCTGCGGCTCGGGCACGGAATATCTCGCCGTCACCCCCTGGGGCGACCTGTACCCGTGCCACCAGTTCGTGGGCGACGAAAAGTACCTCATGGGCAACATCTGGGACGGCGTGACCAACACCGCGCTTCGGGACGAGTTCAAGCAGTGCAACGTCTACGCGCGCCGGGAGTGCGACAGCTGCTGGGCGCGCCTCTACTGCTCCGGCGGCTGTGCCGCCAACGCCTGCCACGCCACGGGGAGCATCACCGGTGTCTACAACTACGGCTGTGAGCTCTTCCGAAAGAGAATGGAGTGCGCGGTCATGATGCAGGTGGCAAAATCAAAAAAGGGCTGAGCCATTTTTGACAGTCAGTCGCGGCGGAGATTCAGTCTCCGCCGCGATTTTTTGAAAGGCTTTTTTCGTAATTGCGGCCCCTTTGGAAGCCGTAGTTGTACGCCGCCGTTACGCGGCTGAGCTGGTCGTCCATGCCCATCAGCTCAAGCGCCTCCGCGAGCGTCAGCGAATACCTCCCCGGCGGCATTTTCTTTCGCATCTCCTCCGCCCATTCCGCGTTGTGGTGTTTGCGCATTAAAATCACCTCTTTTTCGGACAATTATAATACAAGCACCCGAAAACATGACATTTACTGAATGTCAAAACTGTTTTGTCTGTGATTTTTACTTGTAAAAAGGTATCAACGGTGTTTCACGCCGTACTTTCAGACCTTTTTACCGCCTCGCGGCGGAAATTTTTGTGTACAAGCTTATTCACTTGTGCTATAATCCAATAAAAATCATAAAAAAAGGATTGACCGGTCTATTGGAAAGGGACATTGAGCGGGCGGTGCTGGTGGGGCTGTCCGCGGATTCGATGGAGGAGCGGGAGCGCTCCTCGGATACCACGCTTGACGAGCTGGAGGCGCTTTTGGAGACCGCCGGCGGCGTCAGCGTGGGCAAGGTCCTGCAAAGCAAGCGGACGCCCGACCCCCGCAGCTTCATCGGCGAGGGCAAGGCGCGGGAGGTCCGGGAGCTCATTGAGGCAAACGACTGCTCGCTCGCGGTATTCGACAACGAGCTGTCGCCCTCACAGCTCCGGGCGCTGGAGGAGGACCTGGGCGTACACGTTCTGGACAGGTCACAGCTCATTCTTGACATCTTCGCCTCCCGCGCCAGGACGCGTGAGGGGCGGCTACAGGTGGAGCTGGCGCAGTACAACTACCTGCTCCCACGGCTCACGGGAATGTGGACGCACCTGGTGAGGCAGACGGCCTCCGGCGGGAAAAGCCCCATCGGTACGCGCGGGCCCGGCGAGACGCAGCTTGAGACTGACCGGCGGCACATACGCCGGAGGATCCAAAAGCTCCGGGAGGAGCTGGAGGACGTGCGCCGCGTGCGCGGCACCCAGAGGCGGCAGAGGGAGAAAAACGGGCTTCCCGTCATAGCTCTGGTGGGCTACACAAACGCGGGGAAATCCACGCTTTTAAACTGTCTCACCGGCGCCGGTATCGCCGCCAACGACAGGCTCTTTGACACGCTGGACACCACCACCCGAAGGCTCACGCTCTCCCCCGGGAGCGAGGCCCTCATCTCCGACACCGTGGGCTTTATCCGCAAGCTCCCCCACCATCTGGTGGAGGCGTTCAAGGCGACGCTGGAGGAGCTGGCGTTTGCCGACGTGCTTGTACACGTGATAGACGCCTCCTCCCCGGAGAGGGACACGCAGACCGAGGTGGTGCGGCGGCTCATCTCGGAGCTCGGCGCCTCCGGCACCCCATGCGTTGAGGCGTACAACAAGGCGGACCTTTGCGGCGACCCGTCGGAAATACCGCGCGGCGGGGACGTTGTAGCAATCTCCGCCAAAACGGGCGAGGGCACCGACAGGCTCCTGGAGAAGATAGTCGAGATTTTGGACCGGGGGAAAAAGCGGGTCACGCTCCTGCTCCCCTACTCCGCCGGGGCGCTGCTGGACCTTTTGCACAGGGAGGCGGAGGTCCACGGTATAGACTACTCCGACGCCGGCATACTGGCGGACGTGACGGTGAAGCCCGAGCTCTGGGGCTCCGTGCGGGAATTTGTGAGGGCTGAGTGACGATGGAGGAATATCTGATCCCCGCCGGCTTCGGCGAGATCGAATATATCGAAAAGCGCTCCCGCTTCATCGGGCGCGTCTGGCGCGTGGAAGACGAGGCCGAGGCGCTGGAGCGCCTGCGCGAGACACGCGAGCGCCACTGGGACGCCTCCCACAACGTCTACGCCTACCGGGTGAGGAGCACCGGCGCCATGCGCTACTCCGACGACGGCGAGCCCTCCGGCACCTCGGGAATGCCCGTGCTGGACGTGTTCAGAAAGGCGGGGATAGAGGACTTCTGCTGTGTCGTCACCCGCTATTTCGGCGGTATACTGCTGGGCGCGGGCGGGCTTGTGCGGGCATATTCCAAGTCCGCGTCAATGGCGCTGGAGGCGGCGGGACGGGCGCGTATGACGCTTTTGAACTCCGTTTCGCTTGTCTGCTCCTACTCCCAGTACGAGCGTATACGCGCGGAGCTGCCGTTTTTCGGCGCTCAGGTCGAGGGCACGGAGTTCGGCGCGGACGTGGAATTGGAGCTTCGCATGACCCCGGAGAGCTTCGCCGGCTTTTCAAAGCGCGTGACGGAGCTCACGGCGGCGACGGCGCTTTGCGAGGTCACGGGCGAGAGCCTGTGCCCGGTGAGGATAGAAAAATGAAAAGATGGTTTTCCGCGTTTCTCGCGGTCATTTTGTTTTTGACACTTATCTCCGCCTGCGGCGAGCCGGAGGACACGGTATACTCCGTCCGGGACATAGCCGCGTCGGTGATCTCCGGGCAGTCCGGTCTTCCCCAGCTTTACGCCACGGACTTTTTAGACCCGGAATTTTCCGAATACGCCCCCATTTACCTGGGCGACCTGGCGGCTTCGGTAACCGACGGCGTGATCTGCGCGCCGATAGGCCCCTACGCCTGCGAGGTGGACGTTTTCCGATTCCCCGACAGGGACTCCGCCCGGTCCGCCGTCCAGAAGCTCACAGACTACCGCGACGGGCGCGCCGGAGCGTTTTTCGGCTACGCACCGGAGGAGGCGGAGCTTGCGGAGGCGGGCGTCGCCGTGAGCCGGGGCGTGTTCGCCGCCCTTTTCATCTGCCCCGACACGGACGGCGCGGAAAAGAGCTTCCGTAACTCCTTCGGCGACAGCCTGCCGGAGCCCCCGGCGCTGGACGCCCTCGCACCCCACCCGCCGGAGCCGGAAAAGCCCGTAACTCCGGGCCCTGACGAGCCCTATGACCGCGACGCCGTCGTCAGCGCCTTCAAAAGCGGCGACGAAACCGACCTCACCCCCAAGAACCTGGCGATACTCAACTCCTGCCGCAAGGTCCTTGACGCCGTCATAGAGGACGGCATGGAGCCCTGGGAAAAGGAGCTGGCTGTCAACGACTGGATGGTCCTCAACGCCAAATACGACCCGGCGGAGCTGGAGGGCGCCAGGTTCCTCACCCCCGACCCCGACAACGACAACCCCTACGGACTGCTGATAAACGGCGTGGGGATATGCCTGGGCTACGCCGCCACCTTCCAGCTTTTCATGGACCTTCTTGAGATAGAGTGCGTCACCGTCCGCGGGCGCTCCCACTCGGATACCGAGGACCACGCCTGGAACCAGGTGCGCCTTGACGGGGATTGGTACTGCGTAGACGTGACCTGGGACGACCCGGTCTTCACCGGCGGCGCCCCCGGAATGGACGTCATCATGTATTACGCCCGCCGTTATTTCAACGTGACCAGCGACTACATGCGCGCCACCGACCACCAATGGACCTCCCCCCTCCCCGAAGCCCAAGGCACCAAATACGCCTACCCCGCCGATTGATGCGGCAAAAAAACTCATAATTAAATATTTTTCGCGGGGCTTTGCCTCGCGAAAAATCACCTTATGTCGCGCAAGTGTGTCGCCTACGGCGACGCGCGCCGCGCGACAGCAGGAAAGCCATCGCTAAAGGTCCGCAGACCTTTAGCGATGGCTTTCCGCACGTAACCCCTTCAAAAAAAGGGCTTTGCCCTTTTTTTGACTAAAATAGCTTTTTCAGCTTGTCCTTAATGTCGCCGGCGGCGTCGCCGAGCTTATCCATTGAGAGCTTCGCCTTTACGCCGTCAACTATCTTTTTCACCGCGTCGTCGGGGAGGTCAAGCCCCAAAAGCTTCTCCACGGTCTTGACGGGCTCCTTTTTGAAGCCCTCGGCGAGGAATTTGTCCTCCTGGAGCTTTCCGGCAATCTCCTCGATCTTCCCCTTGATGTCCATTACTCCTCCTCGACCACATCTGCGTCGGCGGCGTTCTTGCGGACGGACTCGATGCCGTTGAGACAGCCGCTCTTGGACTTATAGGGCTCGCCGGTGGCGATGATCTGTCCGTTTGTGGCCTTCAGGCGGAAGCGGACATCGCCCGCCTTGTCGGTGTACACCTCAAACTTGGGGTTCTTGGCCTTCTCGAAGCCCTCCACGGTCTGATCCTCCAGATTCGCTATGGGAGCGTTCTTGCGGACGGACTCGATACCGTTGCGGCAGGCGTTCTCGGACTCGTAGACCTCGCTGTTGGCGATGACCTCGCCGTTTCCTGCCTTCAGGTCGAACTTCACGCCGGTGGCGGTTTTGCGAATAACAAACTTGCCCATTTTGAAAAAGCCTCCTTATATTTTGTTTGGTTCTTTGATTATACGACAAATCGCCGTATTATTCAAGGATAATTTTTCTTTCCCGATTTTTTCGCTTTTTTCTCCACATCCGCGCCGCAATCTGCTATAATGATATACGCAGATTAAAATCCAAGGCGGTGTGAGTATGGACAGGGAGATACTTGAAAACGGAGGCGAGGAGGCGCTTTACCGCCGCAGGGCGGAGGCGCGGCGCCGGCGCCGTACGCGGCAGCTGGTATCCCTCGCGGTGTACGCGATTTTGTTCATCATCGCCGCGGTGACGCTCTCCGCCGTCACCGCCCACCGCGCCAGGGACCGGCAGGGAGCCGCCGCACCCGGCGACATCACCGTGCCCGACTGGGTGAACCAGAGCTTCCTCCCCTTAAACGATTACTCCCGCCCCGGCACGCCCTTGGAGGAGGTAAAGGCGGTGGTAGTCCACTACGTGGGCAACCCCGGCACCACGGCGGAGCAGAACAGGAGCTACTTTGAAAACCTCGCAACCACCCACGAGACCTCCGCCAGCAGTCACTTTCTGGTGGGGCTCGACGGCGAGATAATACAGTGCGTGCCATTGGACGAGTGGAGCTACTGCACCTCCCAGGCAAATTCCTACTCCATCTCCATAGAGGTCTGCCACCCGGACGAGACGGGGAAGTTCAACGACAAGACCTACGCCTCCCTCGTAAAGCTCCTGCGCTGGCTCACCGACGCCTACGGCCTCGACCGCGACGGACTTCTGCGCCACTACGACGTGACGGAGAAGATCTGCCCCAAGTATTACGTGGATCACCCCGACGCCTGGGAGTCGCTTAAGGACGAGGTTTTCGAGGATAAATAAACGCTCTGTCACACTTTCGGAGGCGATATAAATGCTCTTTTTTGAAAACGACTACTCCCACGGCTGTCACCCCCATGTGCTGAAAAGGCTCGCCGAGACAAACCTCACCCCCGCCGCGGGCTACGGCGAGGACGGGTTTTCTCAGCGCGCCCGCGAGCTCATACGCGCCGCCTGCTCAGCGCCAAACGCGGACATCTTCTTCATCTCCGGCGGCACCCAGACAAACGCCGTGGCGATGGGCGGGCTCCTGCGCCCCTGGGAGGGCGTCGTCTCCCCCGTATCCGGGCACATCGGCGTCCACGAGGCGGGGGCGGTGGAGTTCACCGGGCACAAGGTTTTGCCGCTCCCCGGTCATTTCGGAAAGCTCGCCCCCGCCGACCTCCTCGGTTACCTCTCCGGCTTTTACGCCGACCCCAACCGCGACCACATGGTCTTCCCCGGCATGGTCTACATCTCCCATCCCACCGAGTACGGGACGCTTTACAGCTTACAGGAGCTGGAGGAGCTCTCCCACATCTGTAAAAGCTTTCACATCCCCCTCTACATGGACGGGGCGCGCCTCGCCTACGCTCTCGTGGCGGACACGGACGTGACCCTCCCCCACATCGCCCGCCTCTGCGACGTATTCTACATCGGCGGCACCAAATGCGGGGCGCTGTGCGGGGAAGCGCTGGTGTTCCCCAAGGGCGCGCCGGAGCACTTTGGCACCGTTACAAAGCAACGCGGCGCCATGCTCGCCAAGGGGCGGCTCTGCGGCGTCCAGTTCGAGGCGCTTTTTGAGGACGGGCTGTATTTTGAGATCGGCTCCACCGCCGTGGAGCTCGCCCTTCGCATAAAGGAGGGGCTGCGAAGCCGAGGCTTTGAGCTTTTCATGGACTCCCCCACCAACCAGCAGTTCCCCATATTCAAAAACGCCCTTTTGGAGCGTCTCGCGGACAGGCTGACGTACTCCTTCTGGCAGCCCCTCGGCGGGGACTCGTCGGTGGTACGCCTCGCCACAAGCTGGGCGACGGCGCCGGAGGACGTGGAGGGGCTTTTCAAAGTCCTTGACAATTGCCGCGGGGAAGTATAGAATAGACTGACAAAATCATTTGAAAAACGGGAGCTTTTAATATGGCAAAGGACAAAAAGGTAGAACAGATAACCGACATGGACGTGGATTTCACCCAGTGGTACACCGACGTGTGTACCAAGGCGGAGCTCATCGACTACTCCAGCATAAAGGGTATGTTCATCTACCGTCCCTACGGCTACGCCATCTGGGAAAACATCCAGCACATCCTGGACGCGGAATTCAAAAAGCTGGGGCACGAGAACGTGTACCTCCCCATGCTCATCCCCGAGTCCCTCCTCCAGAAGGAGAAGGACCACGTGGAAGGCTTCGCGCCGGAGTGCGCCTGGGTCACCTACGGCGGCTCGGACAAGCTTGAGGAGCGCTGCTGTATCCGCCCCACCTCCGAGACGCTTTTCTGCGAGCACTACAAAAACATCATCCACTCCTGGCGCGACCTTCCCAAGCTCTACAACCAGTGGTGCAGCGTCCTGCGCTGGGAGAAGACCAGCCGCCCCTTCCTCCGCCACAGGGAGTTCCTCTGGCAGGAGGGCCACACCATGCACGCCACCGAGGAGGAGGCTCGGGCGGAGACTCAGCAAATGCTCAACGTCTACGCCGACTTCATGGAGAACACCCTTGCCATGCCCGTGATACGTGGGCGCAAGACCGACAAGGAGAAATTCAACGGCGCCGAGGAGACATACACCGTGGAGTGCATGATGCACGACCATAAGGCCCTTCAGGGCGGCACCAGCCACTATTTCGGCGACGGCTTCGCCCGCGCCTTTGACATCACCTTCACGGGCAAGGATAATCAGCTCCACCACCCCTTCCAGACCAGCTGGGGCGTCTCCACCCGCATGATAGGCGGCATCATCATGACCCACGGCGACAACTCCGGCCTCGTCCTGCCCCCCAAAATAGCGCCCATACAGGTCATGGTCGTCCCCGTCGCCCTGCACAAGGAGGGCGTAAAGGAGGCGGCGCTCAAGCTCCTTGAGGCCCTGAGGTCCGCCGGTATCCGCGCGGACATCGACCTCTCCGACCAGTCCGTGGGCTGGAAGGCGGCGCAGTACGAGATGAAGGGCGTCCCCGTCCGCCTGGAGCTGGGACCCCGCGACATGGAAAACGGCGTCTGCGTCGCGGCAAAGCGCACAGGCGACAAGGTCACCGTACCCCTGGAGAACGTGGCGGACACCGTAAAGTCCATTCTCGACGACGTCCAGTCCGAGCTCTACGCCAAGGCGATCAAAAACCTTCAGGACAACACCTTTGACGCCCACTCCGTTGAGGAGGTCCGCGACGGCTGCGCCAAGGGCGGCTTTGCCCGCATGATGTGGTGCGGCGACGAGGAGTGCGAGGTCAAAATGAAGGAGCAGGCCGGCGTCACAAGCCGCTGTATCCCCTTTGAGCAGCACCACATCGGCGACATCTGCCCCGTCTGCGGCAAGCCCGCAAAGCATATGGTGATATGGGGGATAGCTTACTAAAAAAGGGCTTTGCCCTTTTTTAGTAGGGGAACGTGCGAAAAAATTTCTGGAAATGTCTGCGGACATTTCCAGAAATTTTTTCTGCTGTTTTGCTGCGCGCACGCCCCGTAGGGGCGCACGCTTGCAAAACATAAGGTGATTTTTCCGACGTACATGCCGCCGGAAAAATATTTAAATTTTAGCTTTTGAAAAATGATGCCGCCTGTTGGGAAACAGGCGGCGTCAGTTTTTTATCTTCTTCTTTTTGAGTTTCTTCTTTCGCTCTGTCTCATGGCGTCGGAGAGTTTGCCTTCGGAGTCCTTCATGAAGCGTTTGAGCTTGTCCTCAAAGTCCGGGTCCACGGGGGCGTCGGAGGGCGCGGCGGCGTACACGTCCTCAGGGCGTGATCTGGAGGGGTGGGAGACGGGCTTCGGCGCCGGCTTTTTCGGCTCCGGGCGGGGCAGCGCCTGCTTTATGGACAGGTTGATCCTCCCCTGCTCATCTATGCTGATGACCTTCACCTGCACCTCCTGCCCCACGGACAGGAAATCCGCCACATTCGAGACGAAGGTGTTGGCTATCTCCGAGATGTACACAAGTCCGGATTTGCCGGGTGCCAGCTGAACAAACGCGCCGAATTTTGTGATTCCGGTGACCTTCCCCGTCATCACGTCTCCCTTTTGAATGACCATCTGTTTACCTCTTTATGTTTATTTAAAGGAAATCATTCCTGGCTGCCGTAATATATCTCCTCGCCGGGGTCGGTCATACCGCGGTCGCGGGCGATGGAGCGAATGACGTCCTCGTCGGTGCTGTGCTCAATGGCGTACTGCATGTCATCGTTTTTTTCGGCGAGCTCCGTTTCGACCCTTCGCAGCTCGTCCAGATTTTCCGCCGCCTGCGCCTTCCGGTCGTTCACCCGCACTATGCTCACCAGTGCGTACACGAACAGCACCGCCAGAACTATCTTCGTAAGTATACCTGTGCGCTTTACCCTCATAAATAGGCCCCTCCGCTTCAATGCCGGTCCCGCGATGTGATTTCTTGCTACGCATTATTGTAAACCTTTTTTTGGCGGTTGAAAAGACCTTTTTCAAAATTCGTCGAAATTTTTCAAAATATCCTGCCAAAATTTTAAGCGGCGCCGCCAAAAGCGACAGTATCCGGCCCAAAATCTCCGAAATGAAGGCCCCGAATTCCAGCACCAGGGGGCTTGCGGTGAGGAAATACAGCACCGCGCCCAGAGCCGCCATCGCCTGGACGAATATCCTCTGCCGCCCTCCCGCGGCGGAAAGCCCCAGGGAGAAAAGCCCCGCCGCCGCTATCGCCCAGAAAAGCGCGTCGGCGATAAACGTTACCCACGCCCTTTTCAGGCTCCGCCTCACCACCCGGAAGAAGTCATATATCACCCCGGCAAACACTCCGGCGAGCAGGCACACCGCCGCCTCCGCCGCCTGGGAGCTTACGGATACCTCCATGCTTCACCTGAAAAGCCGCGCCAGCAGTCCCTGGCCCCGCTCCGGCGCGTCCTCGTACTCGACGGCGTCTATCTGCCCCGTCACCACCACGTCCCCGCTGTCCACGCTGAGCTTCTCCATGTGCAGGTCCTCCCCGTGGACGGCAAGCGTCCCCTGAGTCGTCCCCATGATGACCTCCTGCTCGTTGAAGCTCTCCACCTCCGTGACTCCCGACGCCAGGAGCCGGCGGCGCCCCTCAAGACTGAGGCTGTGCGGTATCGCGGCAAGCTCCCGCCGCTCGTCTGTCGCCATAGGCCTCCCCCTCCCGTTTTCAATATTCGCCGCTGAGCGGCACTTAATCTATACGGCTTGTTCCCGAAAAATATTTGTCTTCTTTTAGATTTTTTCATATTTTTTTGCCTTTTGTGTTGACAGACTGTTCCAAAAGGTGTATATTCAGTTCGTTACCTTTTGTAACCTGATTGTAACTTATTTTTGGAGCGTATCATTTCATGTCTTCTGAAAAAAAGCGCAAGCTGACCTTTTCTCCCTCCGCCGCCGTGAAAACAGGGCTCCTGGTGTTCCTCGCCTCCATAGGCCTCATGCTTACAGCCACCGTGATGTCCACCGCCCACGCCGCGGCAGGCTCCGCCGCGGAGCCCCCCGTGCCGGAGGACGTCCGCGCCGTGGTCATTGACGGCAAAACCGCGTTTTACGCCTACGAGCCCGACATACGCGCCGTACTTGACGGAATCATTGACGATTACACCGACGGCAGCACCGTCTCCGCCTGCTTCCGCGAGTCTGTGGAGCTTGACGCCGAGGACATTCCCTCCGGCTCCCAGGTCCTGGAGAGCGGCGAGATCGCCCGCCTTCTTGACCCCGAGGGCGGCTCCGCCTGGGCGCTGACGGTCCTCACCCGCCGCGTGGAGAGCCGCGCCGTGACGGTGCCGGCAGCCACCGAGACAGTCGAGAACAGCGAAAAATATCAGGACGAGGTCCGGATCCTCCGGGAGGGGTACGACGGCGAGGTCGTGCTCGAGTACGTCCTGGTCTGCGCCAACGGCGTGGAGACCATGGAAACTCAGATCGGCGAGACCGTCACCGTGGAAATGGTGCCCGAGATCATCGAGGAGGGCTCCCTCCCCGGCTCCCGCACCGACTCCAAGGGCTGTTATATCTGGCCCACCGTGGGCATAATATCCTCAAAATTCGGTCCCAGGACCGTGAAGATCGGCTCCTCCAACCACCAGGGCGTTGACATAGCCAACGACAAGGGCACCGAGATCAACGCCGCTGACGGCGGCACGGTGATCTACGCCCAGAACTCACATAACGGCTACGGCAACCTCATAAAGATCCAGCACGACAACGGCGCCGTCACCTATTACGGTCATTTGAGCGAGATCCTCGTCTCCGTCGGCGACAAGGTCGCGCAGGGCGACCTCATAGCCCTCATGGGCTCCACCGGCAACGTCTCCGGTCCCCACCTCCACTTCGAGATCCGCCCCAACGGTGTAACGCCCGTAAACCCCATCCCCAAAATGACCGGCGAGCTTCAAAGGAGCTGAAAAAATCCAAAGCTTTAAAGCCCACTTCGGTTTACTCCGATTTGGGCTTTTTCCATATACTGTATAATACGCCCATAAGACACCCCACAAATTCCCAATCGGCAAAATAATTCCGTTTTCCCCGTTTGATTTAATTAATACACACTTAGTTTTCCCCGAAATAGTCCTTCCATTTTCCTCCAATTTTTATTAAGGAGGAAACACTACATGAAGACTCTGAAGAAGACCCTGTGCCTGGTCTTGGCGGTAGTCATGGCGGTGGGCGTGCTGGTACTCCCGGCTAACGCTGCCACCTTCGACGATGCCGACGAGATCACGCACGACGAGGCCGTTGCGGTGCTCTCTGGGCTGAGCATTGTCAGCGGCAACGGAGCCGGGAGCTTTGATCCCGACAAACCATTCACCCGCGCTGAGGCCGCTGCGCTTCTGGCTCAGGTGGTCCTGACCCCGGAGAAGGCAAAGCTGCTCACTGAAAGCAAGGTTGTCTTCACCGACGTTCCCGCTGACCACTATGCCAACAAGTTCATCACCTGGGCTGTTGAGAATAACCTCATCCACGGCGTCGGCGACAACAAGTATGAGCCTGACAGAAAGCTCACCGGTCTGGAGCTCGCGGCTCTCATGCTCGAGGTCCTTGGTGAGACTCTCGACTCCGCCAATCTCCAGAACTTTGTCGCTCTGAACACTGATAAGTACGGTCTTGACGATGAGATCACCGGCTATGTCTCCACCAGCGTTATCACCCGTGACGACGCGGTTCAGATGATGTTCAACGCCATGAAGTATGATCCCGACGGACAGACCAGGTATCAGCTTGTTGACAAAAAAAGCGGCGACGTTTATGGCACTTTTGACTCCAAGACTGATGCTGCGGTTTATAGACAGTTGCTTGGTCTGAAGGACGACGCTGATATTAAAGATGTTACCACCGGTACAAGCAACATTCTTTACAAGACCTACAACACAGTGAAGAACACCTCCGACACAGACGTTTTCGGGCGTCCTTCCACCACCTGGAAACAGAACGTTGGCACCGATAAGGAAACCGAATTCTATGCCAAGCAGAACACCGCTGCCGTTACTTATGAGAATAAGGAAGTCAGCCTTGAAACCGTAGCAAAAGACCTGAAGCTTGGCGATTCCATCACAGCGAAGCGTTTTGAAAACGGTAAACGTAAAGACTTCCTCGGCAATGATTATACGCAGGATGGCAACGCCGGAACAGTTAACAAAGGTGATGTGAACGGGAAATGGACCAAGAAGTTTGGTGGCTACGGCTCCACTGTTGAGGTCTACAAGGAAGATGACGTTTACTGCATCTATGTGACCTACCCCGTGGTCGGCGTTGTTGATGAAGCGACACTCAAAGCCGCGAAGGACGGAAAGATTACACTTGGCGGTATTAAGATCCCCGCTGAGGGTCTTGAGAAGAACAATGTCGTTCTTTACACCGGCAACACCGTTAGCGGCGAGGTTGCTGACTATGAGGTCATTACCCCTGTTGTTGGCAAGGTAACCGCTAAGGGCACCACTGCCGATCCCTTCATTCGTGTTGAGGGCGGTTCCAAGCAGTATTTTGCCGCGAACCCCTCCGGAGACATTACTTCTTATAATGACGAAGGCATCAATTATAGCACTACCTATGACATCTACACTGCAAACGGCTACATCGTCTACATGGTCGAGCATGAAGATGGTCCCGCTCCTGAGTCTACCAAGAATTACACCTACATTCATGCGTATGAAGAGCAGCCTGCCACCGGCGGACTTCTGAGCAACTCCGGCGCTGCCGCAAAGGCTCAGATAGTCAACCTCGAGACCGGCGCTGTCAGCACTGTTGACGTTGCTATCGCTCAGTCCGGCGCTGATTGGTATATAGCTGACAAGGACAACAAAGCCGTTGTAGAAGAAGGAAATAAGCTTACAGAGAAGAAGACCGACCGTTATAAGGGCTTCGTCACCTACGAGCTGACCGATGACGGTAAGTACGTATTCGCCGAGGTTGAGGACATTAATGTTACGACCCTTGCTGGTCAGGCAAAGATTACGGCGGGCGAAACTAAGTACGCTTCCACCAACACCAAGTTGGTTTACCTTGAGTACAGCAAGGCTGACAACGCCTATAAGCCTCACGTTTACAACGGATACAAGAGCTTCGTCGCGGCAAATGTTACAAAGGCCGGCTGCATTGATGCTGTTGACGGTAAGGTTGTTGCGGTCTATGTCTATGCTGACACTGCTCCCGCCGGTGCGGAAGTTGACAAGACTCCCGATACCAAGGCTGTCTTCATGGGCGCGACTGAGAGCAACAAGGACGGCACCTACTACACGTTCGTCATTGACGGCGTTGCGAAGGACTACTTTGTGAAGAACGCTGATATAACCGATAACGGTGATATCCAGGTTAAGAGCGCAACCGCGAAGACCCCCTTCGCAGTCAAGCTTGATGGTGACACCCTCCTGTCCGCTAAGCCGATCACAATGAGCGGCGATAATGCTACCATTGAGAAGCTTGCTAAGACTGGCATTCATCTTGAAGATGGCTATATCGTTAACGGCGAGAGCGTGTATTATCTCTCCAGCGACTGCATAATTTACGATGCAACCGGCAGCGAGATAAGTGTTGTTGACAGCATCACCTATCCCGATGGCAAGACCACTGCCAAGGTACACCTCGTTGCTGTTGGCGCTGGTACAGCAGCAAAAGAGATTGAGATGATCGTAATAGTCTCCTTTGATGCCTAATCCCCGCACCCACAACCCCTAATAGCACCCCCAAGCCCCGCGGCTTTTGCCGCGGGGCTTGGTTTTTGTGGTAAACTGCCCTTTCACGATATTATGTCAACGCGGTGGCTGATTGTGTCAAATTTGTGTGTCTTGCGGGTGTATTGTAAAATTTATATGGGCGCGGATAGTGTCGAAAAACAAATATTTGTTGCAATCCGGCGGATTAACCTACATAATCTTCTCATTATCCCTTAAAATAGTTGAAAGAGGAGGTTATTATTCATGAGAAATCCAAACGGCTACGGGGGCGTTTCCAGGCTGCCGGGGAACCGGAGGCGGCCTTTCAGGGCGCGGGTCACGGTGGGCTGGACGGAGAGAGACGAGGGGCGGGCGGTGCAGAGATACGCCACCATCGGCTATTTCGCCACCCGCAACGAGGCGATGATGGCGCTGGCGGAGTACAACCGGGACCCGTGGGATCCGGCGCTGAGGGGGATCACCTTCAAATCCGCCTTCGACCGGTGGGCGCCGGACTACTTTGAAAAATACCCCAGCACCCGCCGCGTCACCGAGAGCGCCATGGCGATGTGCCGCAGGATCTGGAACCTGCCGATACGCGACCTGCGGACATACCACCTCCAGGAGGTGATAGCCGGCATGGACGACAAGTCCAGGGGCTACCAGTCAAAGGTCCGCTCGCTCATGCACATGGTCTACCGCTGGGCAATGAGCCGGGACATCACGCAAAAGGACTGGTCGCAGTTCGTGGAGCTCACGGCGTCGGAGCAGGACACGGCGCGGCGGGTCTTCACCGCCCGGGAGGTGGCGCAGCTGTGGAGCGCGTGGAGGCAGGGGGACATGGAGGAGCTGGAGCCCAGGCGGCACAGGGGCGCGGGGCTGCTGGATTCGGTGCTACTGCTCCTTTACACGGGTATGCGCGTGGGGGAGCTTTTGGGCCTGCGGCGCGAGGAGGTGCACCCGGAGGAGCGGTACATCGACCTGCGCGGCACAAAGACCCGCGCCGCCCGCAGGACCGTGCCGCTGCACCGGGAGATCATGCCGGTGGTGGAAGGACTTCTGCGCCGCCCGTCGCCGGAGTTTTTGCTGTGCAGGTCCGACGGGCAGCCGCTGACCTACTCCCAGTACAAGGGCTGGTTTGACCGGGTCATGCCGGAGCTGGGAATGTCCCACACGCCCCACGACACCCGGCACACGTTCATATCCGCCCTGGACACCGCCGGCGTCCGCCGCGCCGCCACAAAATTCATAGTCGGTCACAGCCAGCAGGACGTGACCGACCGCTACACCCACAAAGACCTCCCGGAGCTGATCCGGGAGGTCGACAAGGTTAAATACTAAAAAACCAAGCCCCGCGGCATGAGCCGCGGGGCTTGGGGGGTATTGGGGGTTGTGGGTGCGGGGATTAGTCGGCAAAGGAGTGGATGATAATCATCCCGATGTCCTTATTGGTGCCGCTGGTCTCGTTGACAGCAATCAGGTCAACGGTAGCATTGGTCTTACCGTCAGGATAGGCAATGCTGTCGACAGCACTTATGGTGTCACCGGTGGCATCGTAAATCACGCAATCGCTGGAGAGGTAATACTCTTTACCATCAATAACAACAAATCCGTCGTAGACATTAGCCTTTGCAAGAGTTTTACCGATCTGGCTGTTGGTAGCAGTGATGGTTGCAACAGATACCAAGGTGCTGCCTTCAATCTTGACATCAACAGCATGCATTACGTTATCAGCTGTAATGCCGGCATGGTTACCATCGTTGAGTGCCTCATCCTTAAGGACGAATACCTGCTCAGCGCCCTCAACAAGGAACCTATACTCAGTACCGTCAGCGGTAGTCTCGCCTACGCCGAGGTAGATAGCCCTTGTGTCGGGTTTAGTGTCGGTCTCAGTGGCAGGAGCATCAGTAGCATAGACATAGACCGCAACGACCTTACCGTCAACAACATCTACGCAACCAGCGCTTGTAACAGACTTCGCGACGAAGCTCCTGTACCCGTTGTAAACATGGGGCTTATATGTGCCATTAGTATACTCAAGATAAACCATCTTGGTGTTGGTGGAAGCGTAGTAGGTAGCCGCTCCTGTTATCTTCGCTTCACCCTTAGCGGTGGTGACATTAACATCCGCGACTTCAGTAAATACATACTTTCCGTCATCTGTCAATTCGTAGGTCACAAAGCCAGCATAACGATTAGTTGCTTTCTTACCAAGCCTGTTGTTGTTAGCCTCAATGTCTGTAGTGTTAGTGCCATCATTAAGGTTAGCCTTGTTATCCTTGGTCGCAATATACCATACGCCAGACTGAGCCTGCGCAATTGCGACATCAACGTTGCTGACAGCACCGGTCTCGAGGTTGACTATCTGAGCCTTCGCAGCAGCGGCGGTGCTATTAAGAAGCCCTGAACCAGCAGCCTGCTCCTGATACGCAGTAACATAGGTATAATTCTTGGTAGCAGCAGGGGCGGGACCGTCGTCATGTTTGACCATGTAGACGATGTAGCCATTGGCAAAATAGATGTCATAGGTATCGCTGAAGTTAGTCTCGCTGTAAGCTTTCACTGCACCGGTCGTATCAACGTCAAGAGCAAAATACTGCTTGGCGCCGCCGTCAATGCGGATATAAGGATCATTGGCATTGCCCTTAGCGGTTACCTTGCCGACAGTGGGGGTAGCAACCTCAAAGTCGTCAAGAGCGTCAGTGTAAGTATTGCTGGTGTAGAGGACAACATCATTCTTCTTGAGACCGTCAGCGGGCAGCTTAGTCCCGTCATCAAGGGTGAGCTTACCATCCTTGACACCGTTGATCATGGCGTCGGTAATAACGTCAACCTTGGTGGAAGTCTCATAAATGCAGTAAATGTCGCCTTCCTTGTAGACCTCAACGGTACGACCATAGCCGCCGATGGAATTGGTCCACTTCGCGTCAGTGCTGTTGACTGTTCCCGCAGCACCATCCTGAGCATAAACATCACCGTTGAAGTCAACGCGCTGACCGTTGACGAAACGCTTTGCGGTTACGGAGTTGCCAAGCTTCAGCGCTTCGGCAATAGCCTTGAGAGATGTAGCCTTATTGGTGGTGGATGTCGCAGGAGTGTTCTGCTTGACATAAAGGGTAACATCATCGCCGTTCGTGACTTCTTTGGTCCAAGTGGTAGTAGGACGACCAAAAACGTCAGTGTCGGTGGGATTCTTTACTGTGCTATAATCCTTATAAAGGATGTTGCCGGTCCCGATGCTAACCTCATTAATTTTAGCGTCGGTCAGCTCAAGCAGCTTCTTATAGACAGCGGCTTCGGACCTAGTGTCGAACGTACCGTAGTTTTCACCGTCGGAGCCAACAAGCTGATACTTAGTCTGTCCGTCAGGGTCATACTTCATGGCGTTGAACATCATCTGAACAGCGTCCTCGCGGGAGATGACCTTGGAGGCGGAGTAGCCGGTGATGCCATCAGAAAGGCCGTACTCCTTGGTCTTCAGCGCCACAAAGTTGTTGAGATTGGCGGAATCGAGAGTCTCGCCGAGAACCTCGAGCATGAGAGCCGCCAGCTCCAGGCCGGTGAGCTTCCTGTCGGGCTCAAACTTGTTGTCGCCAACGCCGTGAATGAAGTCTTCCTCAACCGCCCAGGTGATGTACTTGTTGGCGTAGTTGGTCACGGGAACGTCGGTGAACACAGCCTTGCTGTCGTCGAGCAGAGCGGCGTCCTCCGGGGTCAGAACGACCTGAGCCAGAAGAATGGCGGCCTCAGCACGGGTGAACTGTCCGTCGGGATCAAAGTTTCCAGTTCCGTCGCCATTGACGATGCCCAGCCCAGAGAGCACCGCAACGGCCTCGTCGTGCGTGATCTCGTCGGCATCGTCGAAGGTGGCAGCGTTAGCCGGGAGTACCAGCACGCCCACCGCCATGACTACCGCCAAGACCAAGCACAGGGTCTTCTTCAGAGTCTTCATGTAGTGTTTCCTCCTTAATAAAAA
>CANQVL010000035.1 GCA_947627285.1 uncultured Oscillospiraceae bacterium | reverse complement strand
ATGACGGAGGCGTTGCCGGAGATTGCCACGCACCCCACGCTCTCACCGTAGGTGGTGTTGGGGCAGCCGCCGAAGATGGCGCCCGCGATGGAGCCCACGCCGTCGCCAAGAAGGGTATTGGCAAGACCGGGATCCTTCAACAGGTCAACTCCGATGATGGAGGACAGGTTCTTGTGGTCGGCGATGTGCTCGGCAAAGACCACGAAGGCCACCGGCGCGTAAGCCACGGCGAGCGTGGCAAGATAAGTGCCAGTGATCCCGGAGAGCCCCTTTCCGGCCTTGAGGAAGGTGAAATCGGGCACCCAGGTCATCTGAGAGAACTTGCCGAAGTCAATGATCTGGAGGGCAACGTTATCGGAGGCGCGTCCGATGAGTGTGAAGCAGAGCGCCACGGCGTAGCCGGCGAGGATCCCGATGATGAAGGGGATCATCTTGACCATCTTCTTGCCGTACACGGAGCAGATCATGGTCACGGCGAGCGTCACAAGCCCGCAGATGATGCAGACATACGTGGAGGCGCCGGCGGCGACGGCGCCGGAGGTGCCGAGCAGGTCACCCACGGCGTTGCCGGCAAGGCTCAGTCCGATGATGGCGACGGTGGGCCCGATGATGACGGGAGGCATGAGCTTGTCGATCCACTTGACGCCCACGGCCTTGATGACAAGGGCTATGACGACGTACACAAGACCCGCTATCAGAGCGCCAATCACAAGACCGGCGTAGCCGATCTCCACGGACGCGGCGCCGGCGAAGGCGGCTGACATGGAGCCCAGGAAGGCAAAGGAGCTTCCCAGGAACACGGGGCTCTTGAACTTGGTGAAGCAGAGGTACACGATGGTCCCGACGCCCGCCCCGAAGAGCGCGGCTGTCTGGCTCATGCCGTTGCCCACGATGCCGGGGACCGCTATGGTCGCCGCCATGATGGCAAGAAGCTGCTGGAGCGCGAAGACTACGGTCTTGGCAAATCCGGGCTTGTCCTTGATGTTGTAGGTAAGGTTCATTGACATTTCCCCCTGTAAATAATCTATGATCAGAGGCAAAAAGCCTCCGACAGCCGAAAAAAATCCCGCCGTATGGCGGGCGATCGTCCTTGACACCCGCCGGTGGCAGCACCGCCTTGGGTTTCATGCCGAAATTCATCTTGAAAAAATATACACCATAACCTGCGCACTGTCAAGGAAAATGTCACAATATGTTGAACTTTGTACAAAAGGATGAAAAACGCCGCTGAAATTCCTTCATTTCGTGCATAATTTATTTTAATGAAACAGTTGCAAAAAGCGCGCCGATGGGTTATGATGTTATAGATACATTTTAGGGAGGCCCAACCCATGAAAAGTCCTTTTGCTTCCAAAGAAAAATTCGAGGAGATCGCCGCCGAGTACGGCACCCCCGTGCACGTCTATGACGAGAGGGGCATACGCGAAAACGCCCGCAGGCTCAACAAGGCGTTCTCCTGGAACCCCGGCTACAAGGAGTATTTCGCCGTCAAGGCCACGCCCACGCCCAAAATACTTAAGATACTCAAGGAGGAGGGCTGCGGCGTTGACTGCTCCTCCCTCACCGAGCTCATGCTCAGCGAAAGGTGCGGCTTTACCGGCAGCGACATCATGTTCTCCTCCAACGAGACGCCCGTCGCGGACATGAAGAAGGCGCGGGAGCTGGGGGCGTACATAAACCTTGACGACTACACCCACGTAAAATTCCTCAACGACATCTGCGGCATACCCGAGACCGTCTGCTGCCGCTTCAACCCCGGCGGCGTGTTCTCCGTTGCCAACCAGATAATGGACAACCCGCGCGACGCCAAATACGGCATGACCCGTGGGCAGATGAAAAGCGCCTACCGGGACCTTCTCTCCCTGGGCGCCAGGAGCTTCGGCATCCACGCCTTCCTTGTCTCCAACGCCACCTTCAACGAGTATTACCCCATGATGGCGCGCCAGCTCTTCACCCTCGCCGTGGAGCTCCATCAGGCGACCGGCGCCCACATCGAGTTCGTCAACCTCTCCGGCGGTATCGGCATACCCTATTACCCCGACCAGACAGCCCCCAACATCGAGCTCATAGCCGCCGGTGTGCGTGAGGCGTACAACGAGATACTTGTCCCCGCCGGCATGGGCGACGTGAAGATTTTCACCGAGCTCGGGCGCTATATGCTCGGTCCTTACGGCTGCCTTCTCACCCGAGCCATCCACGAAAAGCACATCTACAAGGAGTACATCGGCGTTGACGCCTGCGCCTGCAACCTGATGCGCCCCGCCATGTACGGAGCGTACCACCACATAACCGTCCTCGGCAAGGAGGACGCGCCCCACGACCACCTCTACGACGTGGTAGGTTCCCTGTGCGAGAACAACGACAAGTTCGCCATTGACCGTGAGCTCCCCGAGATCGACACCGGCGACCTCCTGGTCATTCACGACACCGGCGCTCACGGACACGCCATGGGCTACAACTACAACGGCAAGCTCAGAAGCGCCGAGGTCCTTTTAAAGGAGGACGGCACCACAGAGCTCATCCGCCGCGCCGAGACCCCGGACGACTACTTCGCAACAATGATCTTTTAACCTTGAATCAAAAGAGCGAAGCCCTTTTGATTCAAGGGGGAACTAAAAATCCGGACCCCTCAAGGGGTCCGGATTAAACTCATAATTAAGTATTTTTCCGGCGGCATGTACGTCGGAAAAATCACCTTTTGTCGCACAAGTGTGCCGCCTACGGCGGCGCGCGCAGGGCGACAGCAGGGCAATTTTCTCTGAATTTCGCAAAATTCAGAGAAAATTGCCCGCACGTTCCCCTAGTCGGCAAAGGCCAACGGCCTTTGTCGACTAGATTAAAATCCGGACCCTTGAGGGGTCCGGATTTTAATCTATTTATCTGAGTCGTCCTTTTTATCCTCATCGCCCGATCCGTCCTTGATGAAGGGGCTTTGCCATGTGCCCTTTTCCTCCATCTCGGCGCGTTTGGCGTCCTCAAGGGCCTCGGCGCGGATCTCCTGCATGATGGGCGGCTCGGACACCTGCCCCGCGTCCTCCGGGGGAGGGATGGAGCCCGTGGCGATAAGCGCCTTGAACTGCTCGCCGGTCATGGACTCGTTCTCCAAAAGGTACTCGGCGCACTTCGTCACCAGGTCCCTGTGCTCCTTGAGTATCTCCTCGCACCTTTTAGCGGCCTCGTCAAATATCCGCTTGACCTCCTCGTCGATCGCCGCCGCCGTCTCCTCGGAGTAGGACTTGGTGGTGCCGAAGTCACGTCCGATGAAGATGGAGTGGTCGGAGCTGTCGTAGCTTATGGGTCCCAGCCTGTCGCTCATGCCGTAGCGCGTGACCATGGAGCGGGCGATATTCGTCGCCGACTGGATGTCGCCGGAGGCGCCCGTGGATATGTCGTCCAGGAAAAGCCTCTCCGCCACGCGCCCGCCCAGGCTCATGACGATCTCCTCAAACATCTCGGAGCGGGACTTGTAATTTTCCAGATCCTCCTCGGGCCTGAAAAGCGTGTAGCCGCCCGCCTGCCCGCGTGGGATTATTGTGATGAAGTGTACGGGATCTGCGTGCTCCAAAAAGGCACCCGTCACCGCGTGACCCGTCTCGTGGTACGCCGTGAGCTTCCTCGCCTTGTCCGACATCTTCCGGGACTTCTTCTCAGGGCCCATCTGCACCTTCAAAATCGCCTCGTCCACGTCGGACATGGTTATGAAGGGCTTGTTCTCCCTGGCGGCGAGAAGCGCCGCCTCATTCATCACGTTCTCCAGGTCCGCGCCGGTAAAGCCCGGAGTGCCCCTGGCTATGCTGGCAAGGTCCACGTCGTCCCCCAGGGACTTGCCACGGGAGTGTATCTTCAAAATTGCCTCGCGCCCCTTGATGTCTGGAACGCCCACAAATATCTGCCTGTCGAACCTGCCGGGCCTCAAAAGCGCGGAGTCCAGAATATCCGCCCTGTTGGTCGCCGCCATGACGATGACGCCCTCGTTGGTGTTGAAGCCGTCCATCTCCACCAACAGCTGGTTCAGCGTCTGCTCGCGCTCGTCGTGACCGCCGCCAAGTCCCGAGCCGCGCTGACGGCCCACAGCGTCGATCTCGTCGATGAATATGATGGCGGGAGCCAGCTTTTTCGCCTGGTCGAAGAGGTCGCGCACACGCGACGCGCCCACGCCCACGTACAGCTCCACAAAGTCGGAGCCCGAGATGGACAAAAACTGCACGTTCGCCTCTCCCGCGACAGCCTTTGCCAGAAGCGTCTTACCTGTGCCCGGAGGCCCCACCAGCAGCACGCCCTTGGGTATCCGCGCGCCAAGCGCCGTGTACTTGTGCGGGTCCTTCAGGAAGTCAACTATCTCCTCCAGCTCCGCCTTTTCCTCGTCCGCGCCGGCGACATCGGCAAAGGTCACCTTTTTCTTGTCCTCCGAGGCGAGCCTTGTCCTGGCGTGTCCGAAGCGCCCCGCGCCGTTTGCGCCGCCTCCGGCGCCTCCGCCCAGCCTGTTCATCATCACGTACCAGATGACCACCATCACGACCATGATGATGACATACGGTATTATGGTGACCCACCAGGGCGTCTCATACACCGGCGGAAGGTTGAACTTGAGTATCCCCCTGTTCTCCTGATCGGTGATGATGTCGCCCAGGTCGTCCCAGAAGATGGATACGGACATGAGCTGATGGTAAACGCTCTTGCCGGTCACGTCGTCCATGGGCGTTTTCAGCTCCATGTAAACGGTGCCCTTCTCAATGGAGAAGTATTGCACGTTCTCATTGACGAACTGGTCGCGCATCTGCCAGTATTCTATGCCCTCGGACTTGGTGTCGGAGGAGCTGAGAAGGTATATTGCCGCTATCAATATTACGACTATGAATATATAAAACCCAATATCGGGGCGGCGTGACTTTTTGTTCAGATAGATCAGCCTCTTTCCTGTGGGATCGGGGAAACGCGCATGTTGCCCTCGCGGGGGATTTTAAAACTTGTGACGCTGTGTCAGGCGTAGATCTCCGATTTCAGTACGCCTATGTAGGGGAGGTTGCGGTAGCGCTCGGCGTAGTCCAGCCCGTAGCCCACTATGAAGGCGTCCGGGCACTCAAAGCCCACGTAGTCCGCGTCGATGTCCGCCTTTCTGCGGGCGGGCTTGTCAAGGAGCGTGCAGATCTTAACGGAGCTGGGCTTTCTCGCCTCGATGTACTTCTTGAGGTACGAGAGCGTCACGCCGGAGTCCAGTATGTCCTCGATGAGTATGATGTCCCGCCCCTCCACGTTGTAGGTGAGGTCCTTGTTTATCTTCACCGCGCCCGTGGTGGTGGTCCCGGAGCCGTAGGAGGAGACCGCCATGAAGTCGATGTCGCAGTAGCAGTCCACCGCCCGCATCAGGTCAGCCATAAATACGAAGGACCCCTTCAAAACCCCCACGAACAGCGGGCTCTTGCCCTCATAATCGCGTGTTATCTGCTCCCCCAGCTCGCGCACCCGCGCCTGAAGCTCCTCACCGGAGAAAAACACTCTGTCAATATCCTTTTCCAGCATTACCGAATCTCCTCTTTTCCGCGTTTTTCTGTTTTTATTATTATCGCCGGCTCTCCCTCCGCCGGCAGGGTGTCCACGCTCTGCCCCAGCCCGTAGACCGCCAGCACCCTGTCCCCGCAGGCTATAACGGGGAGGGAGGCGCGCAGGTGGGCGGGGATTTTTTTGTCTATCATCAGCCTTTTCACGCTCCTGGTCCCAGCCCTCGTTTTCAGGGCGTCGCCGGTTTTGCGCGGGCGAATGATGAGCTCGGAATTGATTGTATCCCTTTTTATAAGAAAATTAGTTAAGGAATTGTAAATCCGTTGCCCTTCGGCGGGCTTACAGCTCACCGTCAGGCCGATTTCCTCCATTATAACAGGTCTGTCAAGAGATAATAGCCTCTCCTGAAAGGCATTTTCCGAAGCTTCGGCGCTTGTGAGCCTTCCGTACTCCCGCCTCACTGCAAGCCCCGGAAGGTCCAGCCTCCCCGAGGGGTCAGGGCTTTTCGCCAGCTCCAGCACCGCCTCCACGTGCGCCTCGGAGAGCTTCTCCCCAAAGACCCCCCGCACCGCCCTTGACGAGACGGGGAAGGGGAGCGATGCCAATTCGGATGCCGGCACCGCGTCCTCCGTACAGCTTTCCTCAATGAACTCCCGCGCCTTGCCCGAAAGGTACTCCTCGTCCCGCCGCAAAAGCTCCGTCATTCCCGTGACGTTCAGCGACGGGTTTATCTCCCTGAGCACCGGCAGTACCCGGTGCCTCAGCCTGTTTCTGGTGTACTCGTCGGAGCTGTTGGAGGAGTCCTCCCGGTGCGGTATGCCGTTTTGCCCGTTGAGCTTTAGTATCTCAGCCCTTGTCAGCGCCAGAAGCGGCCTTATGAGCCTGCCGGAGACAGGCGGTATCCCGCACAGCCCCCGAAGCCCCGTGCCTCTGGCGATACGCATGAGCACCGTCTCCAAATTGTCGTCGGCGTTGTGCGCCGTGGCGACGCGCCCGATCCCCCTCTTTCCCGCCTCGGAGAAAAAGAAGGCGTAACGCATATCCCTTGCCGTCTCCTCGATGCCCTTTCCGCGCCTTTCCGCCTCGGCGCGCACGTCCCCGGAGCCGGAAATAAGCTCGATCCCCACGCCCTCGCAGTATTCCCTGACAAACGCCTCGTCCCCGTCGGATTCCTCCCCCCGGAGCATATGGTTGAAGTGCGCCGCCAAAAGCGTGAAGCCGTAGACCGGCGCAAGCTGGCGCAGTACCCACAGAAGGCACATGGAATCCGTCCCGCCTGAGACGCAGGCCATCACCGACCCGCCGCGGGGGAGCATACCGTATTCTTGACAAAAATCAGAGATTTTTTTCAGATACCTGTTCATCAAAAGTCGTCACGGCGCCGCTCAAGCGACGAAAAGGTGGTGTATTCCGGCGTCCAGTGGAGCTCCACGGTGCCCGTCTCGCCCCGGCGGTTCTTGAGTATTATGCACTCGGCGACGTTGGGCCGCTCCGTCTCCTTGTTGTAGTAGTCGTCGCGGTACAGGGCGAGGACGATGTCCGCGTCCTGCTCGATGGCGCCTGACTCGCGCAGGTCCGAGAGCATGGGGCGCTTGTCCTGCCGCCCCTCGTTGGCGCGGGAGAGCTGTGAGGCGCATATGACAGGCACGTTCAGATCCTTCGCCATTATCTTCATCATTCGGCTTATCTCGGAAACTATCGTCTGCCGGTTCTCGTTTGACCGCCCGCTGCCTCCGGCGGAGGTCATGAGCTGTAAATAGTCGATTATCACAAGCCCCAGATTGTCCACCCTCCGGCAGGCGGCGGATATGTCCGCCACGGTGAGCGTGGGGTTTTCGTCGATGAGTATGTTCATGTCGCTTATGGACACGCAGCTCGCCACCACCTTCTCCCAGTCCTCGGAGCTGAGCTGTCCCGTCTGGAGCTTTTTAAGCTCCACCTGTGACTCCATAGCCAGCAGGTTCCGGCAAAGCTGGGCCCGGCTCATCTCCAGTGAGAATATGGCTATGGTGACGGGTGAGGAGTGCGCCACGTTCAGCGCTATGTTCAGCGCTATGCTCGTCTTCCCCATGCCGGGGCGCGCCGCCACCAGTATGAGATCAGACTTGTTGAGCCCCATCATCGCCCGGTCAAGGTCGGGAAGCCCCGTGGAAAGACCGGGTATCTGCTTGCCGCTCTTTGCCGCCTCCGCCAGGGTGTTGTATACCGTGGACATGACCTCGGAGACCTTCTTGAGCCCCTGGTTGTCCCGCCCGTGGCGTATGTCGTATATCTTCTGCTCGGCAAGCTCAAGTATGTCGTCGGCCTCGCCCTGGGCCTGCATAGCGAGGGAGTTTATGTCCGTGCCCGCCTGGGCAACACGCCGCAAAAGCGCCTGGTCCCTGACTATGTTCACGTAGGGCATGACGTTTTTTGCCGTGGGGGTTATGTCGATGAGCTTGAAAAGGTAGTCCTTCGCCTCGTCCGTGTACTTGCCCTGGACCTTCAGCTGGTCCGCCACCGTCACCGCGTCGATGGTGCGGGAGTGGATGAACATGGAGAATATCGCCTCAAAGAGGTCCCTGTTCACGTCGGAATAGAAGTCCTCCGCCTTGAGCGCGCTTACCACGTCGGGTACGCAGCGCGAGTCCAGGAGCATTGAGCCCAGCACCGCCTGCTCAGCCTCGGTGCTGTGGGGGAGCTGCGCGAATGTGAGAAGCTCCGGCATATAAAGACCTCCTTTTGTGAAGGGTTTATTGGCTTTGAAGGGTCATTTCGCCTCGGTTATGAGAAGGTGTACCGTCCCGTTTATCTCGTAGCCGAATTTCACCTTGACCTCGTAGGAGCCGTAGGACTTTATGGGGTCGGCTATGCTTATGCGCCCCTTTTCTATCTCGATGCCGTACTGCTCGCGGAGGGCGTCGGATATGTCCTTGTTGGTGACGGAGCCGAAGAGCTTCCCGCCCTCGCCCGCCTTGGCGGAGATTTTCACCACCAGGGACTCGAGCCTCTTGGCGTTCTCCATAGCCTTCGCCTTCTCCTCCTCGATCTGGCGGAGCCTCGCCTTCTCCTTGAGCTTCATGGTGTTCACCGCGTCCGCCGTGGCGGGGACGGCAAGCTTCCTGGGGAAGAGGTAGTTCCTGGCGTACCCGTCGGATACCTCCACCATCTGTCCCTTTTTGCCGTGGTCACGCACGTCCTGCTGTAAGATTACCTTCATTTTTTCAATTCCTTTCTTATTTGATGCCGCCGGTGAGCGCCGCCGCTCACTCGTCGGTGATGGAGAAGTCCTCCAGGTATTTGTCTATCTCCGCCAAAAGCTCCTCCACCACCTGGCGGAGCGTCTTGTCGGGTATCTGCGCTCCGGCGGTGGATTTGTTGCCTCCGCCGCCGAGACGCTCCACTATCACCTGCACGTTTATGTCGCCCAAGCTCCTGGCGGAGATGTTTATCTTGTCCCCCAGCGGGAAGAGGACAAAGGACGCCTGTATGCCGGAGATGTTCAAAAGCTCGTCTGCCGCCTGTGCCGCCGTGACCTTGCTGTCCACGCTCTCCGCCGCGGCGATGGCGATCCCAGCCTTGTATATCTTCGCCTTCTGGACGATGGCGTACTTCGCCACCGCCGACTTGAGGTCCGACTGGAGAAGGTGCTTTACGTCGGAGGTGTCTGCGCCGGCTCTGCGAAGGAACGCGGCGGCGTCAAAGGTGCGCCCGCCGGTGCGGAGGGTGAAGTTTTTGGTGTCCAGCACTATCCCCGCCAGAAGCGCCTCAGCCTCCACCCTGAGTATGTCCGACTGCTCCACCATGTACTGCAAAAGCTCCGTCACCAGCTCCGAGGCGGAGGAGGCGTAGGGCTCGTGGAAGGAGAGTGCCACGTTCTGGATGTAGTCCGCCGCCCTCCTGTGGTGGTCGATGACCGCCACCCGGTTGCAGGACTGGAGCAGGGATTCCGATTCCACCTGGTCCGGCCTGTTGGTGTCCACGATTATGAGGAGCGTGGAGCCGTCCATGGCGAGAAGGGCCTCCTGGGGGTCGATGAACACGTCCTTGTATTCCGGGAGCGGCAAAACCCTGTCGATGAGGGGCTGTGACACCTGCGTGCCCATGTCAATAACTATCTTTGCCGGCTTTTTCAGGCTCCTTGCCGCGCAGCAGAGCCCCACCGCCGAGCCCACGGAGTCAAAATCGGCGAACTTGTGGCCCATGATGAGTATGGAGGAGGCGGAGCGCATGAGCTCCGAAAGGGAGCCCGCCATGACGCGGGATTTCACCTTTGTCCGCTTCTCCGCCTGGCTCGTCTTGCCGCCGTAGAACTCAAAGTTGTAGCGGTTCTTTATCACCGCCTGGTCGCCGCCCCGGGAGAGGCTCATCTCCAGCGCCAGTGAGGCGAAGGCGTATGTCTCGCCCATGTCGTGCCCGTCCAGACCCACGCCGATGGATATGGTGGGGTGGGTGCCCTTGGCGGTGGCAAGCTCCCTTACGGAGTCAAGAATGGAAAATTTGGAGTCCACATACGCCTGAAGGTAGCGCTCCTCGAAGATGAAGATGTACCTGTCCCTGTCCGCCCTTGTGATGTAGCCGCCCTTGTCCCTGGACCACTCGGTGAGCTTGTCGTCGATGGAGGATATGAGCATTGATTTGTCCTTTTCGGACATACCGGAGATTATATCGTCGTAGTTGTCGATCATTATGATGGAGAAGACCGGGCGGGAGCTGACAAACTCGTCCTTTATCCTCGCATACTCCGTCTCGTCCACCCAGTAGGTTGTGGCGACGAAGTTTTTTATCCCCGGAGCGTCGGAGCCCCGCACCAGGTTGCCGAACACGCGAAAGCGCCTGTCGCCCACGGTGACAAGGTCCGGGTACTCGTTTTTCCCCTCCATGAGCCAGCGGGCGGTGAAGCCCGGCACCAGGGAGGATATGGAGATGGCCAGAAGCCGGTCGTTTTTGCCGGTGAGGGCGAGGAACTGCTCGTTTGCGTAAATTATCTCGTTTTCCTCCAAAGTGAAGGTCACCATGGGGAAGGGGAAGGACTGGAGCGTGTTTTTCGTGGCGTTGTCTATGTTCGCCGTGACGGACTCGATATATTTGAGCATTTCCCGGCTCCTGCGCCTGTTTGACGCCTTGGTATAGACAAGCAGCAGCAGTATCGCCGCCAGCTCCGCCGCCGCCAGCGGCAGGCTGTATTTGCCCAGAAATACGGTGGCAACGGCAAAAATCACCAGCGCCGCAACATAGAGATGTATGTTGGAGCCCAGAAGGCTCTTTATTTTCCTGTTCATGGTACGCCTCCCTTTCATCGAGATTCGCGCGTAAAATCAACAACATTATACCATTTATCGCTTAGATTAACAATACCCTCTTTCAATTATTTTTCACTCTCTCGGAAAAGCTAAGCTACACACGCGAAAAAGAAAGACAGGGGGACAAGGAAACATGAAAGCGATAGTGATGGCGGGGGGAGAGGGCACGCGTTTAAGGCCCCTTACCGAGGGCAGGCCGAAGCCCATGGTGGAGCTTTTGGGCAGGCCCGTTTTGGAGCGGACGGTGGAGCACCTGAAAAATAACGGCATAACCGACATCTGCTTCACCCTCCGCTACCTTCCAAAGGTCATCGAGGAATATTTCGGGGATGGCGAGCGTTTCGGGGTCAGCATCACCCACCGGGTGGAGACTGAGCCGCTGGGCACCGCCGGCGGCGTCAGGGCGTGCCGGGACTTCATAGGGGACGAGGAGGTGCTGGTCATCTCCGGCGACGCCGTGTGCAGCTTCGATCTGCGCCTGGCGCTGGAGTTTTTTGAAAGGAAGTCCGCCGACGCCTCCATCGTCCTCTACGAGCACCCGGAGCCCACCCGCTTCGGGCTCGTCATCACCGACGGCGACGGGCGCGTCACCTCCTTCGCGGAAAAGCCCTCCTGGGACAGGGTGGTGACAAGCATGGTGAACACCGGCATATATATCCTCTCCCCGAAGGCGGTGGACATGATCCCCGAGGGACAGCCCTACGATTTCGGAAAGGACCTCTTCCCAAGGCTCCTACGGGAGGGCGCGAGGCTTTACGCGTCGCCCGCCGAGGGCTACTGGTGCGACATCGGCTCGCCGGAGGCGTACAGGGAGTGCTGTATCGACGCCGTGCGGGGCGTTATAGGTTTGGACCTGAAAGCCCCTGAGACGGAGCCGGGCGTGTGGTCCAACGTGCCCCTTGAGGGCGTCACGCTGGTGCCCCCGGTGTATGTGGGGGAGGGATGCGGCATAGCTCCCGGCGCGCGTTTGGGGCCCAACGCGGTGGTGTCCCGCGGGTCAAGCGTGGGCAAGGGAGCGACGGTGCGGGACAGCGTTATAAACGGCGCCGCCGTTGGAAAAGGCTGTCTCATTGAGGGCGCTATAATAGGCCGAGGCGCCATACTCTCCGCCAACGCCCGGGCCGGGCGCGGGTGCGTGGTGGGCGACGGCGCCAGCATAGGCGAGGGCTGTGTTCTGGCTCCGGGCGTGCGGGTGTGGACCGACAGACGCGTCCCGGGGGGCAAAAGGCTCTCTAAGAGCCTCACCGGGGATGCCCCGGCGGAGCCCGTGAAATTCTCCTCCGACAGCCGCGTCGCCGGCGACATCGCCGTCAGCCTCACGCCGGAGACGGCGCTTGCCATGGGCGCTGTGCTGGGCAAGGACGGGCGCGTGGGGGTCGCCCACACCGGCGGCGAGGCGGCGCGGCTCATCGCCGACGCCATACTGTGCGGCGTCACCGCCGCCGGGGGCGGGGGGTGCCGCCTGGACGCGGGCTTTGAGGCCCAGCTTGCGGGTGTGGCGGAGCTCTTCGCCCTGTCCTCCGCCGCCTTCGCGCGGCAGGATGGGGAGCTGGTGACCGTCACCTTCCTCACAGGCCGCGGCACGGGGATCGGTACGGAAAAGCGCCGTAAGCTGGAGTCCGCCGCGGCGGGGGAGCGCCCGAAGACAGCCGCCGCCATCGGCGCGGTTTCCGCCGTCTCCGGCACGGCGAGGGCGTATATCTCCGGCGTGATTGAGGAGATTCGCGCCCTCGCGGGACACACTCGCGGCATGACGCTGGCGGTCACGGGCTCCGGCGCGGAGAACAGGGCGCTCAGGTGCGTGCTGGCGGGGCTCGGCTTCACCGTGGGCAAGGCAAAGCCCGGAACCGCGTCCTTCAGCGTGTCGCCGGGGGGCTTTGAGCTCACCTGCCGGGACGAGCGGGGCAGGGAGACGGACGCCTGCCACACCCTCACCGCCGCCGCCAGGTGCCTCATGTGCCTGGGAGTAAAAAAGGCGGCGATACCGGACGACGCGCCAACGGCTGTGGAGAGGCTCGCCACGCGCTATGGCAGCCGGGTCTACCGCGCCTCCTCGCCGGAGGGCGGGGAGCTTTGGGAGGGACAGAGGTTCCTCCGGGACGCGGTGATCGAGGCGGCGGTGATAGCCGCGTCCATGGCAAAAGACGGCGCGGAGCTTTCCCGGATCCTTGACGACCTGCCGCCCTTTGAAACGGGGGAGCGCAGGGCTGAAATAGGCGTTTCCGGCGCCCGCGCCATGCGTCTCCTTGCCGCTCAAAGCGCAGAGCTGGCCTTAGAGCCCGGCGGCGGGCTCAGGCTCTCAGGCGCGCGGGGCACGGTGAGAGTCGCCCCATCCTTTGACGGCGCGGCGCTGAGATTTATGGCGGAGGCGCAGACCTCAGAAATGGCGGACGAGCTTTGCTGCAAAGCGGAAAGCCTGATAAGAAAAATAACGAATAACCGCTGAGCCGGGTATACCGGCTCTACATAATTATCCCTCGACCGGCTCAATATTAATGTAAATTTTTCATTTTACCTGTTGCGAAACGGGGGAAAATCAAATATAATGGGATATTGGTTTTGATTACGGCTATTCTTTACAGCCATTTTATACATAGCTTGCAGGATTGGATATATGAAAAAGCTTTTCTGCGCGGCGATTGCCGCGGTAATTATAATGACCCTGGTCTCCTGCTCCGGCGGGGGACCGGAAAATCAGGTCTTTTCCGGCGCGGATATGGCGGGTAAGACCGTGGGAGTGCTGGAGGGGAGCCTGTCCGAGGCGTACATGACCGCCTTCGGAAGGGCGGAAATAAAGACATACTCCGACCCCAAATCCCTGGCGAGGGACGTGAGGGACGGGACGCTGGACTGCGCCCTGGTGAGCTCCGGGGACGCGGGGAGGGTGACGGGCAGGGGCCTCAAGACCCTGGACGAGCCCTACGCCGACGACGACTACGCCATACCTGTCTCCGCCGAGAACCGTCTGCTCATAGACAACCTTGAGTCAGCCATGGTGTACATGCGCGCCTCGGGAAAAATCTCCTCCATCATCGACAGATGGGAGGACGGCGGGGAGCCGCAGACCTACGAGCCCGCGCCCGACGCCCAGGAGATAAGCGTTGCCATCTCCGCCGACGTGTACCCCTACGCCTTTTATGACGACGACGGGGAGCTGGCGGGGATCGAGGTGGACGTGGTGCGGGGAATATGCAATCACCTGAAGCTCAGGCCCGTATTCTCCGTGGTGGACGCGGACATACTTCTCTATATGGCGGAGAGCGGCAAGACCGCCTTTGCCATAGGGAGAATAGCCTCCGACCCCGACAATGAGGCGGTGGTGTTCACGTCCTCGTATCTGCATTCAACGCAACTTATTGTTGTGAGAAAATAAGAGGTAAATTTATGGAAACCAAAACGAATGTACATGAGGCTAAGCGCCTGAAGATCGCCGCCGTATTTGCCGACGCTGAGAGCCTGGACGGGGCGCCCGTCTCCGTCTCCGGCTGGGCCCGGACCGTCAGGGATATGAAGAATTTCGGCTTCATCGAGCTCAACGACGGCAGCTGCTTTAAGAATCTCCAGGTGGTAATGGAGCGGGAGACGCTGGACAACTACGCCGAGATCGCCGCCCAGAATGTGGGCGCGGCGCTGACGGTAATTGGCACGGTGGTACTGACCCCCGGGGCAAAACAGCCCCTGGAGCTCAAGGCGGCGCGTATCCTGGTGGAGGGCGCGTCAACCCCAGACTATCCCTTGCAGAAAAAGCGCCACAGCGTGGAATATCTGCGCACGATACAGCATTTGAGGCCCCGCACGAACCTATTTTCGGCGGTTTTCAGGGTGAGGTCAGTGGCGGCTTACGCCATACACACCTTCTTCCAGGAGCGGGGCTTCGTCTACGTCCACACCCCCATCATCACAGCCTCCGACTGCGAGGGCGCGGGGGAGATGTTCCGTGTCACCACCCTTGACGCGGGCGACCCGCCGCGCACCCAGGACGGCGGCGTGGACTTCAGCCGGGACTTTTTCGGAAAGCCCGCGAACCTCACGGTTTCCGGTCAGCTCAACGCCGAGAACTTCGCCATGGCATTCGGCGACGTGTACACCTTCGGACCCACCTTCAGGGCGGAAAACTCCAACACCCAGCGGCACGCCGCCGAGTTTTGGATGATAGAGCCGGAGATGGCGTTCTGCGACCTGGACGGCGACCTTCGGGTGATGGAGGACATGGTGAAATCCATCATAAACACCGTGCTGGAGAAGTGCCCCGACGAGATGGCGTTTTTCAGCTCCTTTGTGGACAAGGGGCTCCTTGACAGGCTCCACAACGTTGTCTCCAACGACTTTGCCAGGGTGACCTACACCGAGGCGGTGGAGATACTCAAAGAGCACAACGGGGAATTTGACTACAAGGTGGACTGGGGCACAGACCTCCAGACGGAGCACGAGCGCTTCCTCACCGAAAAGGTCTTCAAGCGCCCGGTTTTCGTCACCGACTACCCCAAGGAGATAAAGGCGTTCTATATGCGCCTCAACGACGACGGGAAAACGGTCGCCGCCGCGGACTGCCTCGCCCCCGGAATTGGGGAGATCATCGGCGGCAGTCAGCGCGAGGAGCGCCTCGAGGTGCTGACGGCGAGAATGGCCGAGCTGGGGCTTAAGGAGTCCGACTACTGGTGGTATCTGGACCTGCGGCGCTACGGCGGCTGCAAGCACTCCGGCTTCGGCCTGGGCTTTGAGCGTATGATAATGTACCTCACGGGCGTTTCCAACATCCGCGACGTACTGCCGCACCCCCGCACCGTGGGAAGCGCGGACTTCTGATACCTTCCGTTTTCTGATGGCATTATACCACAAAGATAGTTAAAAGTCAAGAAAAATTTTTAAGTAAAACGAAAAAATTTTCTGTTGAGAGGTGTATCCCCATGTCCGACAGGAAAAAGGAGCCGAAAATATACGGCACGAATATAGACTTCAACTCCTACAATCTCCGCCCGGCGGGGTCGTATCTTGACGACTTAAAGCGCCTCAAGGACGAGCTCACCGTGACCCTCACGGGCTTTGGCTCCACGGTGAAGCCGGAGGAGAAGAAGCGGGAGGAGAAGACCGCCCCGAAGCAAAACGCGGCAAAGCCCGCGGGTCCCGGGGAGCTGAAGAGCTCCATGGACGAGGCAAAGCGCGCGGCGGACGAGCTTTTGCGGGAGATGGAGGAGACGAGCTCCGCCGCCCTCAGCCCCTCCGCGCCCAAGACAGAGGCGGAGAAGAGCCCGGAAAAGCCGGATCTTGACAAGCTCCTGGAGGAGCTTGACGGGCTTGTGGGGCTGGAGGAGATAAAAAAGAACGTGAGGAGCCTTATAAACCTTGCCAAGGTGCGAAAGCTCCGGGAGGAGCACGGACTGCCCACGCCGGCGATGAGCCTTCACCTTGTGTTCATGGGCAACCCCGGCACGGGGAAGACCACCGTGGCGCGGCTCATAGCGAAGCTCTACTACGCCATCGGGGTGCTCTCCAAGGGACAGCTCGTGGAGGTGGACAGGTCCGGGCTTGTGGCGGGCTTTGTGGGGCAGACAGCCATAAAGACCGACGAGGCGATAAAAAAGGCCATAGGCGGCGTTCTCTTTATCGACGAGGCGTACTCCCTTGCCGCCAACACGGGGGAGAACGACTTCGGCAGGGAGGCCATCGAGACGGTCCTCAAGGGCATGGAGGACAACAGGAAGGACCTTGTGGTGATAGTGGCGGGTTATCAGGATTTGATGGAGCGGTTCATAAGCTCCAACCCCGGGCTTGAGTCGCGCTTTAACAGGTACTTCGTCTTTGAGGACTACAACGGGGAGGAGCTTTACAAAATATTCCTCTCCATGTGCGAGCAAAACAAATACACCCTGACGGTGGAGGCGCAGGAGTACGCCAAGAAGCTCTTCGGCGACCTCTACGAGGGGCGCGGACCCAACTTCGGCAACGCCAGGGACGTGCGGAACATATTTGAAAACGTGGTTGGCATCCACGCCGACCGCGTCGCGGCGGACACCCAAATAGACGAACGCGACCTGACCGCCGTCCTCCGCGAAGACATCGAAAAAGCCGCGGAGATGTAAAAAAGCGGTAAAAGGGCAAAGCCCTTTTTTAAAGTAAAGTGTGGAGGTGGCGCCGTGGTCGTACTCGATCTTGAATTCAACAGCGGTATGTACTCCTCCAGCAGGCTGGAGGAGGTGCTTCAAATCGGCGCCGTCAGGGTGGACAGACCCGGCGGACACATAATCGCCTCCTTCAACGCGTACATAAAGCCCAGGGTACACAAGCGAATGTCGCCGGGCGCCAAGGTTCTGCCGGAGCTGGAGGAGAGCCTCGAGGGGGGAGTTGCGTTTGAGGACGCCTACCGGGGCTTTCTGGAGTTTTGCCACGGGGAGACGGTTTTTGCCGAGTGGGGCAGGGACGACTTCAAAATACTGGGACGCAACGCCGTATTTTTCGGGCTGGAGCCCATGCTGCCGGAGGGACTTATAGACATTCAGGCGGCCTTTATGAGGACCGTGGGCGCGGTCAACGGTTCACAGCTTTACCAGGCGGCGGTGTACTGCGGCATACCGGACACCTTCGTTTTCCACAACGCCCTGAATGACGCAATGTACACGAGCCTCGTGGGGGGCTTTGTCTCCCGCGCCTCGGCGGAGGAGAGCCGCTTCAGCCTCACGGAGGAGGACGTGCGCCCCACGGTGAGGCCGAAAAAGCCGAAAAAGACCCAGACACGCTCGGGCCCCTATGAGAGCCTGGAGCGCGCCCTCAACAACATGGGCTGCCGCCGCGCGGTTTGCCCGGAGTGCAGGAGCATATACAGGGTCAAGGAGTGGCACCTTTGTGAGGACGGGAAATACTACGGCTCCGCCCGATGTGAGGGCCACGGGGAGATACTCCGCAGGCTGCAGATACACCAGACCCCAGACGGCAAGCTCTGGGCGTACAGCGACACCCTCCCCGCCACGCCCCAGAACCTCCGCCGCCTCACGCCGCAAAACCTCGCCCACTCCTGCCGCCGCACCCACAGCCCATCATACCTGCGCCGCCGCAGGGAGAGAAGAAAGAAGAAGAGATAAAAACGCAAGCGTTGACTTTCGGAGCAGGTCATAAAACGGTATTTAAAGCAACATATGGGAGGACACAGCGTGAAAAGCAACAAAAGCAAATTCCTTTGGGTGCTGTTTGGAGTATACTGTATTGCCATGTTCTTCATACTCTTTGTGAGGAGAAAGGTTGACTTCGGGTTTCCGTACTGGGAACAAGTGAGAATGAGAATGAATCTCGTTCCGTTTCGATCGATCCGCAAGAACGTATACTATATAATTCAAGGAACAGACAATTATATGATGCGAAATGCCCTTTTCAATCTCTTGGGGAATTTTGCCATGTTTATGCCTTACGGTTTTTGCTTACCCAGGCTGTTTGAGAGGTTCAGGCGGTTCGGGATGTTTATCCTGTTTTCCGTTGGTGTCCTGCTGTCTGTCGAGGCGATTCAGGTATTAACGTTAAGGGGAAGCTTTGACATAGACGATATTATCCTGAATATGTCAGGGGCGGTTATTGGGTTTCTCCTGTCGAAAAAAGTCAATTGTCGAGCGGACGGCGGTTCGATGAAATAATAATAAACATCATAGATGACTTTCTTTGATCGGAGGAATAAAGTGGCGGTCAGATTAGAGGAAATCGACCCTGAAAATTGGAGATTGGGGTTGAAGGTGTCGGAGGCTCAAAGAAATTATGTCTCCGACAGTGCGAGGCTTCTTGCAAGAGCGTACGCGTATCGGAAAAGCCGAAGCAATGCTTTTGTCATTTATAATGACGATATCCCTGTCGGAATGGCGTTATATTACGATTTGGACGAAATGAACGCATATGATTTCAGCCAACTTTTTATTGACGAGCGTTATCAACGAAAGGGCTTTGGAATTGAAGCGGCACGTCAAATTTTAGAGATGATGGAGCGCGACGGCAAATTTGATAAGGTCGTTCTGTGCTATATTGACGGAAATGAAGCCGCGAAGAACCTATATGAAAAGCTGGGCTTCAAATTGACCGGAGAATGTGATGAAGACGAAATCGTAATGGAAAAGCGTCTGAGATAATTACCGTTTCCAACGCCTTTAGGAACTAAAGGGCGCCGAAAAATAGACCGTTGACACACCGGCTTACCGGTAAAAAGTCAACGGTCATTTTATATTTTCAAAAAGGGCTGTGCCCTTTTTTGAAAATTATTCCGTGTGATGGATATGGTTATTTATATGGTCAACGCAGTAGCAGTGGTAGCCCTGGCAGCGGGAGCAGTAGCGAAACTCCAGGTCCGGGTCGGAGACGTCGGTCCTGCCGCAGACCTCGCATTTGTGGCGGTATCCCTGTACGCGCTCCTCGTTCTGCGAGCGGTGGACGGCGTTCCGAAATTCGCCGCGGGTCTTGGAATAGCTCCTGTCACGGCGGAGATTGATCCTCAGATTGCCCCAGCAGAAGAGGAAGAAGTTGAGTATGCCGATGACGGGCAGGAGATTGAAGGGGAACGCCGGCATGTTCCCGATTATCCCGGCGGCGAAAACGGCGGCGTCCAGCCACGCCGCCCACTTCATTTTGATGGGGATGAAGAAAAAGATGCGCACTATGGCGTCGGGCCAGATGGAGGCGAAGGCGAAGAACATGGAGAGGTTCAGGTACTGGGACGTCATCATGCTGCCCACCAGGAGCTCGGCAATAGAGGGGGCGGTCAGAGCCGCCGACGCGGCGTAATAGCTTATGAAGCCGAAGACGACGTTGAGGAGGACGCCGGAGAAGTAGTAGATGGTGAACCTGCCGGAGCCCCAATTGCGCTCCAGGTTGGAGCCGATGAAGTAATAGAAATAGAGCGCCACTATCTCCCAGAAGGGACCGGAGCTGGAGGGCATGAAGACAAAGGTCAAAAGCCTCCACACCTGCCCTCGGAGAATGAGGCGGGGGTTGAAGCTGATATAGCTGAGGAGCGTCCCGGTGGTGTCCATCATGGCGAACACGTAAACTATGCCGCTGCCCGCCACCAGGTAGATCATGAGGTTGCGGATGCCGAAGTTGGGGTGCTTATAGCAGAATTTTGTGACAGCGCGGTCAATGGCTTTCAAGTTCATCACCTCTTGCGTAATTATAACCCAACAGGTGGAAAAAGTCCATATGAATATGAAAATTTAACGGTCATATCCGGGGCGGGACGGCGCGGTCGATGAAAAAAGGAAAAAATATTATAAAAATTTCTAAATATATATGGCGCGATTGGACAAAGTGTGCTACAATATAATGTATTGTCGAATAATATACATTTTTCCGTCAGGAGGACAATTATGGCAAGCAGAATTTTTACATCTGAATCGGTCACCGAGGGGCATCCCGACAAGATCTGCGATCAGATCTCTGACGCGGTTTTGGACAACATCATCGCCAACGACAAGCACGCGCACGTGGCGTGCGAGACCGTATGCACCACGGGCATGGTGCTGGTGATGGGGGAGATCTCCACGGAGCATTACGCGGACATAGCCGCAATAGCCAGGAGAACCATCAAGAGGATAGGCTACGACAGGCCCGAATACGGCTTTGACGGCAACTCCTGCGCAGTTATAACAAGCATCGACGAGCAGTCGCCGGACATAGCCAGGGGTGTGAATTCCGCCTATGACGACGCCGACGACGAGGGCGCCGGCGACCAAGGGATGATGTTCGGCTACGCCTGCGACGAGACGCCGGAGCTCATGCCCGCGCCCATATCCATGGCGCACAGGCTCTCCCGCCGCCTTTCCCAGGTGCGCAAGAGCGGGGAGCTGGACTTCCTGCGCCCGGACGGGAAGACGCAGGTCACCGTCAAATACGACGGCGAGGGGCACGTGGAGAGCTGCCCCGCCATCGTCGTGTCCTCCCAGCACTCGCCGGACATAGACATCGAGAAGCTGCGCGAGGCCATCGTTGAGACGGTGGTAAGGCCCGTCATACCCGCGAATCTCATAACCCGCGATACGAAGATATTCGTAAACCCCACCGGCAGGTTCGTCATCGGCGGACCCGTGGGGGACTCGGGGCTCACCGGCAGGAAGATAATCGTTGACACCTACGGCGGCGTGGGCGGACACGGGGGCGGGTGCTTCTCCGGCAAGGACCCCAGCAAGGTGGACCGCTCGGCGGCGTACATGGCCCGGTATATCGCCAAGAACATCGTGGGCGCGGGGCTTGCCCGCCGCTGCCAGATCGAGCTTGCCTACGCCATCGGCGTGGCGCGGCCCGTTTCCGTACACGTTGACACCATGGGCACCGGCATCATGGACGACGAGAGGCTCGCGGGCGTGGTGCAGGAGTGCTTCGACATGCGCCCGGCAAAGATAATAAGCAAGCTGGGGCTTCTGGCGCCGATATATGAGCAGACCGCAGCCTACGGTCACTTCGGCAGGACCGACGTGGACCTGCCCTGGGAGCGGCTGGACATGGTTGACACCCTGAAGGCGTATCTGTGACCATGGAGGACAAGAGAAAGCAGGGACAACGGGGCTTTGGCGGAAAGGACCGCGGACCCGCAGGACACAAGGGCGCGGGAACAAAGCCGCCGCGCCGCGCTCCCGAGAGACGCGACGACGCGGAGGCAGAGGAGAGCTATATCGAGGGCAGGAACGCCGTCACCGAGGCGCTGAAGGCGGGACGGCCGCTGAACAAGGTTTTCGTCGCCTCCGGCGACACCGACGCGGGGCTTCGCAGGCTCGTTTCAATGGCGCGGGACGCGGGGGCCGTGGTGGTGGAGACGGACAGGCGAAAGCTTGACTCCATGAGCGCCACCGGCGCGCACCAGGGGATAGTGGCGCTGGCGGCGGTAAAGGAGTATTCCACCGTGGGCGAGATACTCGACTATGCCCGCTCAAGGGGCGAGGCGCCGCTTATCGTTATTTGCGACGAGGTGTCCGACGGGCACAACCTGGGCGCGATAATCCGCACCGGCGAGTGCGCCGGGGCGCACGGGGTGATAATCCCCAAGCGCCGGAGCGCGTCGCTGACGGCGGTGGTGTCCAAGACCTCCGCCGGAGCGGTGGAATATATGCGCGTGGCGCGGGTTCCAAACCTCTCCGCCGCCATAAAGGAGCTGAAGGACGCGGGGGTGTGGATATACGGCGCCGCCGCCGGCGCCGCGAAGACGGTATACGATGCCGACCTCACGGGACCCATGGCGCTGGTCATAGGCTCCGAGGGGGAGGGCATGAGAAGGCTTGTGGAGGAGAGCTGCGATTTCACGGTCTCCATACCCATGAAGGGCCGCATATCGTCCCTGAACGCCTCGGCAAGCGCCGCCATCGTGCTCTACGAGGCAGTGCGGCAGAGGGGATGCTGAGCTCCGTACTGCCGGAGGGTGAGAGACCCTAAAAGCGATAAAACCTCATCGGGGGGTAAGGATATGGCAAACGACAAAAACATACTTGACGACCTGGAGCTTTACGGCGACTACTCGGGGGAGGAGGGCTTCTCGCTGGAGTCGATACTTGCCGAGTACAAGGGGAGCGCCTTTATGGACGGCGACAAGAGGACGCCGTCGGAGGAGCTCCAGCGCAAGACCGACGACATCATCAGGGAGGCGCTGAGGGACACCGCGCGTCAGGAGGAGCCCGCCGAAAAACCGGACAAGCCCGCCGAAAAGCCGGAGGAGCCGGATATCGCCGCCTTCTTCAACTCGCCGGAGCTAAAAAGGCTCGCCGCCGAGAGGGAGCCGGATATGCCCGAGCCGGAGCCGGAGGAGCCGGAAATGGCGGAGGAGCGCCCGCGCAGGTCGCTGTTCCGCCGGAAAAGGGACAGGCGCGAGGCGCGCCACGAGCCGGAGGAGGCTGTGGAGCGCCGGGAGCCTGCGCCCCGCCGGAGGCGTGAGGTCATGGACGAAAACGCCGCTCCCGCCTACGACACGGCGCCGGAGATAGACCTGTCCGTATTTGACGACCCGGAGGACGAGCGCCCCCAGAGGAGCGTGGACGACTTCATAAGCTCCCTGGACGATTCGGACCAGGTGGATAACACATACGCGCGGGACGTTGAGCCGGGGGAGGATACAGGCGAGACGCTCAGGCGCGGCGAGGAGGAGCTTGAGGCGGACGACGCCCGCCGCAGGCGCGGTATCCTCGGAATTTTCCGCAAAAGCCGGGACGGCGCGGCAGAGGAGACTGAGGAGTTCACAGACGACGGGGATTACTCCGACGAGGAGAGCGCGGAGGAGTACGACGAGGACTACTACGACATTGAGCCCGACCCGGACTTCAAAAAGGCGGCGGGCGTTTACGCGAGAATGGTGCCGTCGCTGAGACTGCGCATACTCGGCGCATCTGTCGTAGCCTTCCTCATGGTGCTCACCACCTGGCTCTTTACAGCGGGTCACGCCATGCCGCTCATAGGGCACACCTACAAGGGCAACGTGGCGGCGCTGCTCATCATGGAGCTTACGGTCATCGCCCTGGGGATCGACGTTGCCGCCAGGGGCCTTGAGGACATTCTGAGGCTTTCGCCGGGCGTGGAATCGCTGGTGTTCGTGTCCTGCGCCGCCTCGGTGATCGACGGCTTTGTCATGCTCATAACGAAAAACTACTCCAGGGGCATTACCCTCGCGGTCATTTCCGCCATCTCGCTCATCGGCGCGATGAGCGCAAGAAAGTCCATGTACATGGCGCTTTGCGACTCCTTGAAGGGCGCAAGGGCGTCCTCCTCGGCTTGGGGCGTGACGCTGGACGCCGAGGACATGGAGGGAAGGCGGGTGCTGAAGAAGATACCCGGCGCGGACGAGGGCTTTTACGCCGCCCTGACAAGCCCGGACAAGGCTGAAAAGCTCTATGACGATTTGGCCCCCCTGCTCGTCATCGTCTCCTTCGTGCTGTCGTTCCTCGCCACGGTGGGCCACGGCAACGCCGGGGGCTTCACCCACACCTTCTCCGTTATGACGGCGGTGTGCGCCGCCTTCCCCGCCGCGGTCATATTCGCCCTGCCATTTAAATACGCCGCGGCGTCCCTCAGGCGCTCCGGCGGGGCTGTCGCGGGCTATGCCGGCGCCGCCGCAATAGCCGGTTCCGACGGCACGCTCATCACCGACCAGGACATATTCCCCTCGGGGAGCGTAACGCTTGAGGGTGTGAAGGTGTTTGAGGGGGTGGACCCCCGAAGGGTCATCTCCTCCGCCGCGTCACTGATCATAACCTCGGACTCCGGCGTAAAAAAGGTCTTCGAGGAGCTTTTGAGGAGCCAGAGCATGGTCCAAAAGAGGGTGGACGAGTTCTCCTGCTACGAGGGCGGGGGCATCGGCGGGCTCGTGGAGGGCGAGCGGGTGCTTTGCGGCACGGGCGCGTTTATGAACCTCATGGGGCTGAGGGTGCCCGATGACCTGAATTTGCCGGGCAACGTGTTCGCCGCCATAAACGACGAGCCTGTGTGCGTTTTTTCCCTCTCCTATGTCCCCTCGGGGCTTGTGCAGTCGGCGCTTGTGGCGCTTTTGGGGACGAGGACCAATGTCCTCATGGCGGCGAGGGACTTCAACATCACGCCAAACAGCGTGAGGCAGAAGTACAAGGTCTCCATGGACGGGGTGGAGTATTTGCCCATAAAAACGGCGTACGACCTGAGCCGGAGCGAGCTTCCCGAGGGCAGCGGCGTCTCCGCCATACTCTGCCGGGGCGGGCTCTCGCTCTTTGCCGAGATCATTTCGAGGGCAAAGCAGCTGAAGCTCATTACCACGCTCAACTCCGTCATCACCGGCATCGGCACGGCGCTTTCCGTTGTGATAATGTTTTACCTGTGCTGGGCAGGGGCGTTTGCCTCCGCCGGAGCCCTCAACATATTCTTCTTCATGTCGGTGATAGGTATTGCGGTTTACATAATGTCACAAGCGCTGAGATTGAGGCTGAAGTGAGAAAAAATCGCCAAAAAATTGCAAAATAAATATTGTGTTTCTTGTCAGCTTGTATTATAATATTGCTTTAGTACGGGATTAAGTGGGTTTAATCCGGAAACAAATTTATGAGAGGATCATGCATTTATGGGCTACGCTGCTGAAAAAATTCGCAACATCGCGCTCCTCGGCCACGGCGGGAGCGGCAAGACGACCCTCGCCGAAAGTATGCTTTTTGTCGCCGGCGCCACCACGCGCCAGGGCACCGTCGGCGCGGGCAACACCGTATCGGACTACGACGCGGAGGAGATCCGCCGCCAGACAAGCATCTCCGCCACCACCATGTTCGCGGAGTTCAAGGGCTTCAAGCTGAACATCATCGACACCCCGGGCTACTTTGACTTTGTGGGCGAGGTGTTCGAGGCTCTGCGCGTGGCGGACACCGCAGTCATCTGCATCTCCGCCAAGGACCAAATGAACGTTGGCGCCGAGAAGGCGTGGAAATACGTAAACGAGCGCAATCTTCCCCGCGCGGTGTACGTTTCAAAGGTTGACGAGGAGCACGCCAACTTCGAGAAGGCGTTTGACACCATCCGTGGAGCCTTCGGCTCCTCCGTCTGCGCCCTCACCGAGCCCGTGATGGAGGGCGAGAAGGTCGTCGGGATAGTGGACGTCCTCAAAAGGAAGGCCTACAAGTTCGTCTCCGGCAAGCGCCAGGAGATCCCCATGCCCGCCGAGCTCTCCGGCAAGGTGGAGGAGCACTACGCGGAGCTGGTGGAGAACGCCGCCGGCACCAGCGAGGAGCTGATGGAGAAATACTTTGAGGAGGGCGACCTCTCCGAGCAGGAGGTCTATGACGCCCTGGGCACCGGCATCGCCGCCGGCGAGATCTGCCCCGTGTTCTTCGGCAGCGCCGCCACGGGCCTTGGCACCGAGGTGTTCATGGATAGCGTGTGCAACCTGTTCCCGTCTCCCCGTGAGAACGGCGAGGCAATTGACGGCAGCGCCCCCACAAAGCTCATTGTCTACAAGACCATTTCCGACCAGTTCGGCAGGTTCAGCCTCTTTAAGGTAGTGTCCGGCAAGGTATCCGCCGACATGACCCTGACCAACGCCCGCAGCGGTGCCCAGGAGAAGCTGGGCCACATCTACACCATGCGCGGCAAGCAGAACATAGAGGTAACCGACCTCGCCCCCGGCGACATCGGAGCCGTATCCAAGCTCAGCGACACCAAGACCGGCGACACCCTCTGCGACGCCAAGGCGGTGGAGGCTGTGCCAGGGATCGAGTTCCCCGCGCCCTGCTACTCCATGGCGATCCGTCCCAAGACAAAGGGACAGGAGGACAAGGTCGCCCAGGGCCTTTCCAGACTGCGCGAGGAGGACGTCACCTTCACCGTTTCCAACAACGCCGAGACACGCCAGATGGTCATCTCCGGCGCGGGCGATATGCAGCTTGACGTGCTGTGCTCCAAGCTCAAGAACAAGTTCGGCGTTGATGTGGAGCTCTATCCCGCCAAGGTGCCCTACAGGGAGAAGATACGCAAAAAGATCGAGGCCCACGGCCGCCACAAGAAGCAGTCCGGCGGACACGGACAGTTCGGCGACGTGTGGATCCGCTTTGAGCCCCAGGACGAGAGCGAGGACCTCATCTTCGCCGAGGAGGTATTCGGCGGCTCCGTGCCCAAGAACTTCTTCCCCGCCGTTGAAAAGGGACTTCGTGAGTCCGTGGGACGCGGCGTCCTCGCCGGTTACCCCATGGTCTACCTGAAGGCCACGCTGTACGACGGATCATATCACCCCGTTGACTCCTCCGAAATGGCGTTCAAGACCGCCGCGAACCTGGCGTTCAAGGAGCTGGTCAACGCGTCTCCCGCCCTTCTGGAGCCCATCGGACTTTTGAAGGTCACCATCCCCGACGCCAACATGGGCGACATCATGTCCGACCTTTCCAAGCGCCGCGGCAGCCCCATGGGAATGAGCGTTGTGGACGGTATGCAGGTCGTTGAGGCAGAGGTCCCCATGGCTGAAATGGGCTCCTACGCCATTGACCTTCGATCCATGACCCAGGGCAGAGGCTCCTTCACCTTCGAGTTCGTGCGCTACGACGAGGCGCCGTTGAATGTCCAGCAGAAGGTCATCGAGGAGGCAAAGGCTGACGCCGACGCCGAGTAAAAAATCTGGTATTTTTAAACCGCCCGGAAATCCGGGCGGTTTTTACAGTTTTTCTGTGAGGTGGCTGAGATGGGGGAGAGGGCGCGGTACGTTATTGTTGACCGGAGCGAGTGGTTCCGTGAGCTGCTGCGCGGCGAGCTTGAGGGGCTGGGCGTCGAGCTTGTGGGCGAGGCGGCGTCCCTTGCCGACGCGCGCGGCGTCCTTGTTTCCCGCAAGCCGGAGGTGGCTCTTGTGACGCCGGAGCTCGACGAGCGCGGCGAGGGCGTGCGCCGTCTCCTGTCCGGGGTGGGACCCGCTGAATGTCCGGCACTGGTGCTTCTGGGGCAGTTCAGAGCTCCCACAGGGTTTAAGATCCTGGGCGGCTGCCGGAGGGTGGGCAAGGCTGACGGCGTAAGGGCGCTGGCGGGCGAGGTAGTCGCCGCGGCGGAGGAGCGCCGGGAGCTCCTGCGCGCCGTCTCCGGCAGGTACGGGCTGGAGGAGACGGCTGACGCGCTTCTTCACGCGCTGGGGCTGGACGGCGGTCGGGCGGGCTGCGCGTTCCTCCGCCACGCCCTTCTCACGGCTGTGCGCGAGGGAGAACATACCAAGGCAAAGGAGCTTTACACCAAAACCGCCGAGAGCTTTTCCACATCGCCCTCCGACGTGGAGCGCGACATAAGGTTTGCCGTCTCAACTTCGCTAAAAAGCGCGCCGATATACAGCAGGATAGTGATTTTTGGCTCCGACGGCGCCGTTCCGGGGAATATGGAGCTCATAAGGACCCTGGTGGGCATTGTCGGCGGACGCGCGCGGCGGGTTTGACATATCCGGCAAAAATATGTATAATGGTCCGGCGCGAATACCGAACTTAAAACGAGAGGAAATCGGCTTATATGTGGTTTGACGAGGCGGTAATTTATCAGATTTATCCCCTGGGGCTGTGCGGCGCGCCGGAGGAGAACGACGGCGTAACGGAGCACAGGATACTCAGAATTCTTGATTGGGTGGAGCACATAAAGGCGCTGGGCTGTACAGCGGTGCTTTTGAATCCTGTTTTTCAGAGCGACAGTCACGGGTACGACACCCGTGACTACTTCACGGTGGACTGCCGGCTTGGAGACGAGGAGGATTTGAGGCGCGTCTGCGAGGCGTTCCACGACGTCAGCATACGGGTCATGTTTGACGCGGTGCTCAATCATGTGGGACGGGGCTTCTGGGCGTTCCGGGACGTGCTTGAAAGGCGCTGGGACAGCCCGTATAAGGACTGGTTCCACATTGATTTCAATGGCAACTCCGGGTGGAATGACGGCTTCTGGTACAAGTGCTGGGAGGGCGCCTGGGAGCTGGCGGAGCTGAATCTGTGGAACAACGACGTGGTGGAGCACCAGCTCGCCGCCATAAGGAGCTGGGTGGAGCGGTTCGACATCGACGGGCTCCGTCTTGACGTGGCGTACTGCCTGCCGCAGGAGTATTTAAAGCGTCTGCGCGGGTTCGCGAACGGCCTAAAGCCGGATTTTGTCCTCATGGGCGAGACGCTCCACGGGGACTATAACCGCTGGATGTCCGACGAGATGTGCCATTCGGTGACAAATTACGAGTGCTACAAGGGGCTGTGGTCGAGCCTTAACGACATGAACCTATTTGAGATAGGCCACTCCCTCGCCCGCCAGTTCGGTCCGGAGCCCTGGACGCTCTACAAGGGCAAGCACCTTTTGAGCTTCCTTGACAACCACGACGTGGAGAGAATCGCCAGCAAGCTCCGGGACAAAAATCAGCTCCGCCCAGCCTGGGGGCTGGTGTTTGGGATGCCCGGGGTCCCCGCCGTCTACTACGGCAGCGAGTGGGGGACAGAGGGCAGGAAATCCGACGGAGACAGGGCGCTGAGACCTGAGATCGCGACGCCGGAAAGCAGCGCTCTCACCGAATTTATATCACGTCTCGCCGCCGCAAGGAGAGCAAGTCCGGCGCTTATGTACGGTACATACAGGAATTTGCAGATACAGAATAAATTCCTGGTGTTTGAGCGCGAGTGCCAGGGGGAGCGGGTCGTTGTCGCAATCAACGCCTCGCCCGAGACCCAGTGGGCCCGGTTCGACGCCCGCGCCGGTCGGGGAACGGACCTGCTCACCGGAGAGGAGCGGCAGATCGGAGATTCGACCATGCTCGAGGGGTATGGGGTGTATTTTTGGAAAATACAGTAAAAGCGTTCCCTGGGCAGAACGACGCACGGGCTCCCAAAACCGAATTGCACAGTCTCCAAAATTGCTCAGCCGCTTAACGTGGTCGGTAGTCAGTACGCCCTACCCCTCAACATCGCCGCGCTTTGGATCTAAAACCGGCAAAGCCCTCGGCGCTTCTCCCGCGCTGTGTTTACAGCTCTAATTTAAACATTTTTCCGGCGGCATGTACGTCGGAAAAATCACCTTTTGTCGCGCAAGTGTGCCGCCTGCGGCGGCGCGCGCAGCGCGACAGCAGGAAAGCCCCCGCGAAAGGTCCGCAGACCTTTCACGGGGGCTTTCCGCACGTTCCCCCCTAATTTAAAAAGAGGTCCAAAGGACCTCTTTTTAAATTAAGCGCTGCGCGCATAAAAGCTCCGCCAGGAGGATGGCGCCGCCGGCGGCGCCGCGGAGGGTGTTGTGGCTCAGGCAGACGAATTTGTAGTCGTACTGGGTGTCCTCACGCAGGCGGCCTACGCTGACTGCCATGCCGTTTTCCAGGTTGCGGTCCAGCTTTGTCTGGGGGCGGTTGTCCTCCTCAAAGTAGTGGATAAACTGCTTTGGGGCGGAGGGGAGCTCAAGCTTTTGGGGCAGGGCGGTGAAGCTTGCCCAACGCTCCTTGATCTCGTCGATTGAGGGCTTTTTGGCGAAGGAGGCGAACACCGCCGCCATGTGACCGTCGGAGCAGGCGACGCGGAAGCACTGGGCGGTGATGGAGGGGGAGTCGGCTTTGACTATCACGCCGTTTTCAACGTGCCCCCAAAGCTTCAAAGGCTCCTGCTCGCTCTTCTCCTCCTCGCCGCCGATGTAGGGGATCACGTTGTCCACGATGTCGGGGAAGGTCTCGAAGGTCTTGCCCGCGCCGGAGATGGCCTGATAGGTGCAG
>CANQVL010000034.1 GCA_947627285.1 uncultured Oscillospiraceae bacterium | reverse complement strand
ATCATGGACGCGCCCTCGGCGATGCGGCGAAGGGCCTCCCCCAGGTCTCTGGCTCCGCACACAAAGGGGACCTTGAACTTCGTCTTGTCGATGTGGTGGACGTCGTCCGCCGGGGTCAGGACCTCGCTCTCGTCGATATAGTCGATCTCTATGGCCTCCAGTATCTGCGCCTCCACGAAGTGCCCGATGCGGCACTTGGCCATGACGGGGATGGACACAGCCTCCTGGATCCCCCGTATCATGGCGGGGTCGCTCATACGGGAGACGCCCCCGGCGGCCCGGATGTCCGCGGGGATGCGCTCCAACGCCATGACTGCGCATGCCCCGGCGTCCTCGGCGATCCTGGCCTGCTCAGGTGTCGTAACGTCCATAATGACCCCGCCCTTGAGCATCTGAGCCAGCTCCTTGTTCAACTCATACCTTGTCTTTCCCATGTGAAAGACCTCCTTTATCAGATTGCATCGATAGAGTAAAACAGGAACTGATATTAAAAAAGTACCAGAATTGATATATTTTATATAGTCAGATAAGATGTAAGATGATTGAATTATATTTCACTGAAAAACAAGCGCTTCACCTCCCGATACCTGTTTTGGCGCGTTTTGCTGAGCAAGAGCTTTCATAAGTACAGCAAAAAGACACAGCCGGAATTCCAACTGTGTCTTTTTCGATGCCGTACCGTCTTCCCCCCGGTTCACTTTCTTTCCTTATCCCACGTGGCACATGTCGTCGGAAAAATGTTTAATTATGGGGATTTTCCGACGTATGTGGTTGCAAGAAAGATTTGTTAGCGTCTTAGCCTTTTCTGTGCCTGATTCCTGCGGCGTAGGCGGGGATAAACAGGCCGCCGAGGGTGAAGGCCAGGGTCGCGAAGAGCCTGAGCTTGCTGTCCGGGGAGGTGAATCGTTCAAGGCACCACGCCGCCGGGGGCCACAGTGCCAGCGTCACGGCGGCGAAGCCGCGGAACGCCCGAAGTATGCAGCTCCAATTGGCGTTGTTCATCGCCAGCCCCGACATATGGAGCCTCAAAAAGCCGTCGGTATATACGTCGATTTTGTTCTCGTCGTAATATCCCGGCAGGCGCGTCTTCACCGCCAGGAAGAAGTACGCGCCGATCATGAGCCCGATGATCTCCGGCACCAACAGGCAGAACCCCGGTCTCCACTCCGTGAGCAGCACAAGCGCCGCTATCTCCGCCGCCGACAGAGCTGCAAGCCCGATAAACGTCAAAACCCGCCGTTTTCCCGGCCTTCTCAGCCCCTCCTGGGGCGAAAGCTCCAGCGCGCGCCTGAGGAGCGTGTCCGCCTGGGAGACGTCCATTGTCTCGCCGCTGTCAATCCTCCGCGAGCTTAAGAGCTCCGCCGCCGTCACCCCCAGCTCCTCCGCCAGCGGCGTCAACAGCGAGATGTCCGGCAGGCTCGTGCCCGTCTCCCACTTGCTCACCGCCTTGTCGGAGATATAGAGCTTCTCCGCCAGCTCCTTTTGCGTCAACCCCCGCTCCCGCCGAAGCTCCGCCACAAACGCCCCGAACTGTGCCTTGTCGATTTGAAACATATATGTACCTCCTTTTAGAAAATTCCTGCCCCGATAATACCCCCTTTCCGTAAAAACCTCAACCGATAGACGGTAGAATTGACCCAAAAACGGGCATAGCCGCGGCTATGCCCGTTTTTTAAGGTTGGGAACGTGCGAATATTTAATTTACGGCTTTAACTCTTACGGCTTGAAAATATCTATTATCGCGGCGTCGATGTAGGCGGCGACGATGTAGGCGATCTGCTCGCGGTTGGCGCTGCCGTTGACGTCGAGGACTACGCGTCCAGCTATTTCGGAGCCCTTCACAAGGCCGCTCTCAACGCACCACGCCACCGCCTGGCGGTACTCGTCCTTTATCTCGGGCGCGTCGGAGAAGCGGTTGAGGACCGTCTCGTCGGCGCTCTCGCCTCCGGCGGATTTCCAGAGCATGAAGAACATCTCCTGACGGGAGAGTATTTCATCCCTGTCGCCCACATAGAATCCGTTCTGCTTCGCCCACTCCTCGCCGGCCTCCTTGTAGGTCTCGGGCTTGGACGCGGCCTCGATCCCCGCGATACGCGCAAGTATCGTCATGAGGGTGAACCTCTGCGCCCCGATGCCAACGCCGTAGGTCGTGCCGGAGGTTCCGCTGAGTATCCCGGCGCTGTACATGCGCTGGAGCGGCACGGTGTAATACTCGTTGTTCTTCACGTCATTGAACTTGGTGAGGACGCCCTTGCCGGCTTTGAGCTCGGCTTCGGCGGCGGCAGTCTCGTCCTCATGCGTCTGGATTATGGCGTGGTCCTCGCTGGAAAGTCCGCAGTCGGCGCACCTGCCGTTTGCAAACACGTGGTCGCCCCTGTCCGCCTCGGCGCCGCAGGTCTCGCAGACTCGCCAGTGCTGGTCGCCGCTGGACCTCCATTTGGCGGAGAAGGAGTGGACGTGGGCCTCCTCTGGGGCGATCTCCACGGCCTTCACGTCGCCGCAGACGGTGCATACGCCGCCGCTTGAGTAGGTGTGCGCCTCGGGCTCCTTCATATCGCCGCAGGAGCACTCGTACCAGTGACCGTGGGAGTCATATATGAGCACAGTGTACTCATGGGTGTGGCTCGCCTTCAGCGCCTCGATTTCGGCGCCCTTCGTAAGGACGGAGCCGCATCCCAGGCAGTATACGTCGCCGGTGTAGCCGGGGGCGCCCACCTGGGCGGGCTTGGCGTCGCGAAGCTCGGTGCCGCCCACGTGGTTGGCGTTGTCAAGAGAGCCGTAGCTCTCGCCGCACACGGAGCAGACGGCGAGCGTGGCGCAGGTTGCCTCGCCGCCGGTATGTCCCACGGGGGCGGTGGTGTCGCCGCACTCGCAGGCGTACCAGTGACCGGAGGCGTCGTGGCACAAAATGCTGTGGTCGTGGGTGTGGTCGGCCTTCAGCGCCTCAATGGTCTTTCCCTTCTCAAGAATCTCTCCACAGCCGACACAGACGGTGTCGCCTGTGTAGCCCTCCTTGCCCACCTCTGCGGGCTTTGCGTTCTCGACCCTGGTCCCGCCGGTGTGGACGGAGCCCTTGGCGGTGCTGACCACCGCCCCGCAGACGGAGCACACCGCCCTGCCGGTGCAGTCGGCGGCGCCCAGTGCGTGGGGCTCGGTCTGAGTCTCGGTACAGCCCACGTAGGTGCAGGTCCTGGAGTGCCCTCCGGCGCCGTCGGAGGTCCATACGCCGTAGACGTGCGTATGCTCAGTGGGAGCGGCGGAGGCGAGGCTCTTCATATTGCAGACGGAGCAGACGCTCACGCCGCCCTGTACCTTGTATTCGTGCTTGCCCTCCTCGCCGTACTGACAGCCGATGTTGAGGCACTTGTGCTCATGCGTCTCGTCGTGGCATATCCACGTGCCGAAGTTGTGGCGCGGACGTCCGTCAGCAACCTTGTTGCCGCAGACGCAGTAGACGGGCTCGGTGCAATACTGCCTGGGCCTGTGCTCGGCTGTGGCGCAGGAGACCTGGCGGGTCTCGCCGCAGACGGAGCATTTTTCATAGTGGTTCAACGCGCCAAAGGACTTGGTGACCTGCCACTGGTGCTGGCAGGCGGGCTTCTGGGACTTGACGGTGTAGCCGCAGACGTCGCATTTGCCGTCGCCGTCACCGTCGGTGTGGGCGCTCTTCCCGCCAATTATCTGCTTACAGCTCACGCACTCCACCCAGTGTCCGCCGGCGTCGCTCCTCCAGCCGGACAATGTGGTGTGCTCGCACTGAGCCTCCCGCGTCTCGCCGCAGCGACCGCATATCTCGCCCTGCGCGGGGTCGGCGGGGTCCGCCGCCTCCCACCTGTGACCGAGAGCCGGGACGACCGTCAGGAATTTCTTATTTTGGCACACGGAGCACTCCTGATATGTACCGCCGTCCTCCGTGCATGTGGCGGCCTTTGTCAAAACCGCGCCGTAGCTGTGCGCGACGGTGGGAATTGTCACCTCCTCGGTGGCGCCGCAGCCGGCGCACCTCCTGAGGGCGGTGCCCTGGGTGGTGCAGGTGGGCTCGACGGTCACGTTCTCGGTCCAGCTGTGCGAGCCGCCCGTGGGATAGCCTTTGTAGCTGCATTTGGTGCAGACCTTCTGTGTGATGGGGTTCCCGGAGCAGCCGCCGTAGGTTTGCGTTGCCATAACGTGCGCCCCGCCGCCGCCCTCGCCGCTTATGACGCGGGTGCCGGTGGTGTACGAAACGCCGCATTTGGAGCAGGTGTAAACAACAAAGTCCACCTTGCCCCACTCGCAGTCCGTCCCTTCAAAATGTCCCGTCGCCCGGAAATCATGGTTCCCGTCGCAGCTTCCGCCGGCAGCCGCCGGAGCGGACACAGGTGAGACCGCTCCCACATGGCTGTGCTCATGGACGGCCCCCGCGGGGACCGCCGCCAGCGCCGCGACCACCGCCGCGCTGAGCACGACAGCAAACAGCTTCTTGAACGTTTTTTTCATGGCTCAATGCCTCCCTTCGGACAACAGGCGCCGCGGAGCGGCACTTCTCCCCCACTGTCCATTATGCCCCTATTCTATCCCGCCGTTAAATAAATGTCAATATGGGAATTTTGATATTTCGCAGAAAAAAGTACCGGAAAATTCTCCTTTCCGGTACTTTTTCCTATGTATTTGATTGGATTTTTCGCGATTTAAAGTGAGCCGAATCACACGCCCGCGGCGAACCTCAAAAAAGCCTCCCTGCCCTTTTCGTCCCTGCCGAAGACTCCGCAGTGCTCAAGACCCTTTGCGAACACCAGCCCCGCCTCGTGCTTTACGACCTCAAGGGCGCTTTCGCTGTCGGTGAAGGCGTACCTGCTCTTAAGCTCCTCCGCCCACCGGGCGTGCTTTGCCGTGAGGGGCGAGGATGTGAGGTCCGCGCCGGAGACGAGCCCCTCCGCCACGGCATTGAGCTCCGCCTTCAACCTGGAGGGCAGCACCGCGAGGCCCATGACCTCGATGAGGCCGATGTTCTCCTGCTTGATGTGGTGTATCTCCGGGTGGGGGTGATAGACGCCCAGGGGGTATTCCTCGGTGGTTATGTTGTTCCGAAGCGCCAGGTCCAGCTCGTAGTCCTCCCCGCGCCTGCGGGCGATGGGGGTAATTGTGTTGTGGGGCGTCCCGTCAGTTTCGGCAAATATGAACGCGCCCTCGTCGGTGTACCCCCGCCAGGCGGTGAGTATCCTGTCCGCCAGGTCCACAAGTCTCTGGGGCTTGGGACTCCTTACGCGTATCACCGAAAGAGGCCAGCGGACTATCCCCGCGGTCACGTCCTCAAAGCCCCGGAACACCAGCGGCGTCTCGATGGGCGCCCGCTCCATGGGGAAGGTGTAATGCCCGCCCTGGAAGTGGTCGTGGGCAAGTATGGAGCCGCCCACGATGGGGAGATCCGCGTTGGAGCCCACAAAGTAGTGGGGGAACTGCCCCACGAAGTCCAGGAGCTTTTCAAAGCAGGCCCTGTCTATTTTCATGGGCGTGTGCTCCCGGTTGAAGCAGATGCAGTGCTCGTTGTAGTAGACATAGGGCGAATACTGCAAGAACCATGGGGAGCCGTTTATGGTTATGGGAACGGTCCGGTGGTTCTGCCTCGCCGGGTGGTTGAGCCTTCCGGCGTAGCCCTCGTTTTCGGCGCACAGCTGGCACCTGGGGTACGCCGCCGCCGGCAGGTTCCTCGCCGCGGCGATGGCCTTGGGGTCCTTCTCCGGCTTTGAGAGGTTCACGGTTATGTCCAGCGTCCCGTAGCCGGTGTCCACCGTCCACTTCATGTCCCGGGCTATCCTGTCCCGCCGTATGTAGTTGGTGTCCTGGGAAAATTTATAGTACCAGTCCGTCGCCGCCTTGGGGCTTTGGGCATAGAGAGATTTGAATTTTTCAATGACCTGCGCCGGTCTCGGCGTCAGCCTGCCCATGAGGGAGGTGTCCAGAAGGTCCCGGTAGTCCGTGGAATCGCCGGGTATGACGCCGCGGGAATACGCGTCGTGGGTGAGCTCGTCCAGCACCGCCGCCAGGTCAATGTCCCCCCAGCTTACGCCGGGGTCGGCGTAGGAGTCGATCTTCAGCGTCTCCAAAACGGCGTTGGCGGCCCAGATCCTCTCCGACTCCTCAATGAGCCCCGCGCGGACGGCGTAGGTCACAAGCTTGGATACGGCCTCGTCTGTCATCTTCCCGCCTCACTCCTTATACCCGTTGGGGTGGTTCCTGTGCCACTCCCAGGCGGTGGATATTATGGTCTTCAGGTCGTTATACTGCGGTGTCCAGCCCAGCACCCTCTTGGCCTTCTCGGAGGAGGCCACAAGCCTCGCCGGGTCGCCGGGCCGCCTGGGTCCGATCTCCATGGGGATGGGGTGCCCCGTGACCGTGCGCGCCGTCTCCACCACCTCTTTATTTGAAAATCCCACGCCGTTGCCCAGGTTAAAGACGTTGTTCTCCCCGCCGTTCATCAGGTAGTCCAGAGCCAGAATGTGCGCCTGGGCCAGGTCCGTTACGTGTATGTAGTCCCTTATGCAGGTCCCGTCGGGAGTTGGGTAGTCGTCGCCAAAGACGGTGAGCTTATCCCTCTGACCGTTGGGCACCTGGAGAATGATGGGTATGAGGTGCGTCTCCGGGTCGTGGGCCTCGCCAATCCTCCCCGAGGGGTGCGCGCCGCAGGCGTTGAAGTACCGAAGCGCCACGTACCGGAGCCCGTAGGCCTTTGAGCACCAGCTCATCATGTGCTCCATGGATAGCTTCGTCTCGCCGTAGGTGTTGGTGGGCTGTGTCCGGTCCGTCTCCAGGATCGGCACCCGCTCCGGCTCGCCGTATGTGGCGGCGGTGGAGGAGAAAACTATCTTGTCAACCCCGTGGGCAGCCATCGCCGAGAGCAAAACCATGGTGCCGTGGAGGTTGTTGTCGTAATATTTCAGCGGGTCGCGCATGGACTCCGCCACCTGTGAGCAGGCGGCAAAGTGAATGACGCCCTCGATCTTCTCCGCCTGGAAGAGCACGTCCAGCGCCTCCCGGTCACGGATGTCCAGCCTGTAAAAGCGCGCGTTGGGGTGGACGGCCTCACGGAAGCCCGTCTGGAGGTTGTCCGCAACCACCACGTCGCGCCCCGCCTCGCACAGCTCCCAAACCGTATGTGAACCGATATACCCGGCCCCGCCAAGAACAAGTACAGCCATGATATGTAACCTCCTTATATGATTGCCGCTCCGCCGACCTGACGGATGCGCAGTATATGACACGCCCCCGCGCCGAAGATGCCGTCGATCCCCGCCCTGAAGGAGCTCACCAGCTCCTCCGGCACAAACGCCTGGACCGTTCCGGCGAACCCGCCGCCGTGGACACGTATTGCCCCGCGCCCGCCCAGGAGCGCCTTGCCCGCCGCCAGCGCCAGGGTCACCGCCTGTCTCTGGGGGTCCGAGGGCGACCAGATATTCTGCAAAAGCGTCTCCGAGGAGAGCCCAGATTCATTGACCAGCCTCAAAAAGCCCTCAAAGTCCCGGTTTTTCAGCGCCTCAGCCTCCATCGCGGCGCGGGCGTCGTCGGCGTAGAAGTGCATGGCGCGTATAACCGCCCTGTCTCCGCACTCCCTCCGAAGCTCCGGGACCGCCGCCCTGAACTCAGCCTCCGGCACCTCCCGCAGAAAGCCCTTTCCGAAGCGCCCCGCCACAGCCCTCATCTCCTGTGTGATGGCGGCGTAGTCGCCGGTGAGGTCCGCGTGGTCCGAGCGGGTGTCGATTATGCAAAGGGCGTGTCCGGAGCCGGAAAAGTCGAAGTCCACCGGCGTTATCACGGGATTTTCGGGGTCTGAGAAATCTATCCCCACGGCGCCGCCCACGGAGGAGCCCATCTGGTCCATGAGCCCGCAGGGCTTGCCGAAATACACGTTCTCCGCGAACTGCCCTATCTTGGCTATCTCCACCGGGTCCATGCTCCCGCCGCAGAAAAAGGCGTTCACGATGTTCCCCACCAGCACCTCAAATGCCGCCGAGGAGGAAAGGCCCGAGCCGGAGAGCACGCTGGACACCGCCGCGGCGTCAAAGCCGCCAACCTTGTATCCCCGCCTGACGGCTCCCGCCGCCACGCCCCGGACAAGCCCCGCCGTGGTGCCGAACTCCTCCTCCCGGGGCTCCAGGTCCGACAGGTCCACCTCGATGGGCTCGTACCCCTCGCTCGCCACCCGCGCCGTCCATGTCCCGTTGGGCGCGGCGGCGGCGAGAATGTCCAGGTTCACACTGCCGCACAGCACCCTCCCGTGCTGGTGGTCGGTGTGGTTGCCGCCTATCTCCGTCCTGCCGGGGCCCGAGAACAGCCCGCACTCGCCGTGGGGCCCGTAAAGCTCCTCCAGCCTCCGCGCCGTCCGCCCGGCCCTGTCCCGCGCCCTGGCGAGCTCCTCCCCGGAGCCGTATATCCGCCCCAGGCGCGGGTCAAGCGACCCGTCTCCAAGCCCTCTCAAAAGCTCCCGCGTATCCATGCCGTCACTCCCTCCGATGATTTTTACTTATGTACATTATAGCAGAATCAAAAAATTTCTCAACACAATTCTTGTAATTTTAATGCCACTTTCGCCCCGAAACCCTCACACGGTTATGGTCTGCATCCAGGTTCGCTTTTTGATGAAGGCGTACCCGATCAAACACTTCGCCGCCTCCGTGAGCTGCACGGCGGCAAACATGGGCACCACCGGAACGGAGGTATACCGGCTCAAAATAAACGCGAGCGGCACGTTGACGCCCCAGACGAACACCGAGTCAAACAGCACCGTTATCATAGTCCTGCCGCCGGAGCGCAGGGCGAAGTAACAGCAGTTTGTAAAGGCGTAAAGCGGCATTATCGCCGCCTGGACGAGTATGAATTTCGTGGCGAGCGCCCTCACCTCGTCGGTGGTGGCGTAGAGAAGCGGGAAGAAGGGCGACACCGCCGCCAAAATTGCCGCCGTCACAACGTTCATGGCGACAGAAAATGCGGTGAGCTTCACAAGCTCGTCCATCACCGCGTCCCTGTCCGTGCCGCGCCCCAGCCTTTGCCCTATGATTATCCCCACCGCGTTGCCCGTAGCCATATACGCCACGCTCATGGCGTTCCATACGGTGGACTCGATATTTATCGCCGACACCACCGCCAGGCTCCTGACGGAGTAGCACTGGTTCAAAACCGCCATCCCCGCCGCCCAAAGCGTCTCGTTTAAAATGAGCGGCGTGCCCTTTTTGAGTATCTGCCCCGTCAGCGCCGCCGGCACCCGCATGGTCCTGTAAAGTCCCACGGCGAAGGGGAACCGGCCCGTGTGCCTGTGCGTCCACAGCGCCGCCGCGCCCAGCTCCACGAACCTGGAAATGACTGTCGCCCACGCCGCGCCCCGGACGCCCATGGCAGGCGCCCCCAGGTGCCCGAAGATAAGCACGTAGTTGAGCCCCAGATTCACCAGCACCGCGATTATCCCCGCCGCCATGGGCGCCACTGTTTCGCCGTTCTCCCTGAGGGTGGAGCAGTATACGTTGGACACCGCGAAGGGCACGATCCCCCAGAGCATCACCCTCATGTACTCCAGCCCGTATTTTAAGTATTGCGCCGCCTCCTCCGGGCTCCCCTCTCCCCGGAGCCACAGGGCTATGAGCTCCTCCCCAAAGGCGCCCATCGCCCCGATCCCCGCCAGGGATATGGCGAGCACCGCCATGAGCTTGAACCTGAAGGTCGCGCGCACGCCCTCGCTGTCCCCGCTCCCCGCGTACTGGGCGGTGAATATCCCCGCGCCGGACACCGCCCCGAAAACGCACAGGTTGATGACGAATAGCACCTGGTTCACAATGGCGACGCCGCTCATCTGCGCCGTCCCCACCCTGCCGACCATGATGTTGTCCAGCATGGAGACAAAATTTGTTATGAAGTTCTGTACCATTATGGGCACCGCCACCGCCATTGTCGAACGGTAGAATTTCCGGTCCCCTATGAGCCTTGACATATTGGGCACCCCTTTCCCGATTGGCTCAAGTTTAGGACAAGCTCTCCTTTTTGTCAATGAAAAGGTATGTATTTTCAAAAAACTCTTGCAAATCCCAGATACATATGATATAATCCGCTATGTTGGTATGAGGATTTGCTTGAGTGGGTATGTTCCCACTCTTTTTTACGCGATTTTTACGAAAGGCAATATCTACAGAAAATGAGCAAAATAACCGACATTGTTACCCAAATGGCGAAGCCCGTTGCGGAGTCGCTGGGCTGTGAGCTGTGGGACGTGGAATTTGTCCGCGAGGCGGGCGAGTGGTTCCTGCGGGTCTACATCGACAAGGAGGGCGGCGTCTCCATCAACGACTGCGAGGCCGTCTCCCGCGCCCTGGACCCCATGCTGGACGAGGCGGACCCCATCGAGCAGAGCTACAACTTTGAGGTCTCCTCCGCGGGGCTCGAGCGGGCGCTGAAGCGGGAGAGCGACTTTGCGCGCTTCATGGGCTCCCCCGTCACGGTGAAGCTCTACAGGGCGCTGGACGGGCAGAAGGAATTTAATGGCAAGCTCGCCGGCTACGACTCCGGCGCCGTCACCCTGGAGCTTTCCGGCGGCGCGTCGCGAACCTTTGAAAAGGACCGGGTGGCAAGCGTCCACCTGAGGCTGGAATAAACGGTCAGAAAGGATCAAAGCATTATGAACGCAGAATTTTTTGACGCCATCGCCGACATCGAAAAGGAAAAGGGCATACCCAAGGAGGACATGATCGAGAAGATCCGCCAGGCCCTTTTGGCGGCGCTGCGCAAGGACAACCCGGCTGCCGAGGAGAACATGGTGGTCGAGGTGGACGAGTCCAAAAAGAAGATAGAGATGTACATCCGCAAGGACGTGGTGGAGGACGTGGAGAACCCCGCCGTCCAGATACTCCCCGAGGAGGCGCGCCGCTACTCAAAGCACGCCCAGGTTGGCGACACCGTGAACGTCCCCGTTGACACCAAAAAGTTCGGGCGCATCGCGGCGCAGGCGGCGAAGCAGGTGATAATCCAGGGCATCCGCGAGGCAGAGCGCCACCAGGTCTACGAGGAGTTCAGCTCCAAGGGGCACGAGATACTCACCGGCACCGTCAGCCGCATCGACCCCGTTCGCGGCTCCGTCACCGTCACAATGGCGGCGGGGAGCGATTACACCGAGGCGCTCATGCCCGCCTCCGAGCGCGTCGCCACGGAGCAGCTGCGGGAGGGCGACATGATAAAGGTCTACGTCATCGACGTGCGCAAGATCGGCTCAGGTCCCCAGGTCACCGTCTCCCGCACCCACCCCGGCCTCGTCAAGAGGCTCTTTGAGCTGGAGGTCCCCGAGATATTCAACGGCACCGTGGAGATAAAGTCCATCGCCCGCGAGCCCGGCAGCCGCACAAAGATCGCCGTCTGGTCCTCCGACCCCGAGGTGGAGCCCATCGGCGCCTGCGTCGGCCCCCGGGGCGGGCGCGTGGGAGCCGTGGTGAAGGAGCTGCGGGACGAGAAAATTGACATCGTCAAATTCTCCGAGGACCCCGCCGAGTACGTGGCGGCGGCGCTCGCCCCCTCCCAGGTGGTGCGGGTGGAGTTCCCCGACGAGTCCAAGTCCTGCCGGGTCATAGTCCCCGACGACCAGCTCTCCCTCGCCATCGGCAAGGAGGGTCAGAACGTCCGCCTCGCCGTGAAGCTCACCGGCTACAAGATAGACATAAAGCCTGAAAGCTTTGTAGGATAAGCCATGACAGCTCAGAAGAAGATCCCCGTGCGCCAGTGCGTGGGGTGCAGGGCGCAGAAGCCAAAGCGGGAGCTCATACGCGTCGTCCGCTCCCCGGAGGGCGAGGTCAGCATTGACTCCCGGGGCAAAAAGCCGGGGCGCGGAGCCTACGTCTGCCCGGACCCGGAGTGCCTCAAAAGGGCGATAAGATCCCGCGCTCTTGGAAGGGCCCTGGGCGTTGAGATACCGGAGGACATATTCGACACCCTCCGCGCCCAGATGGAGGCGGGAGAATGAGCGCGCTTTCGTTTTTGGGCCTCGCCCGCAAGGCGGGAAGGGTGGAGATCGGCGAGGAATATATAGCGATGGCGGCGCGCGCCGGCAAGGCGAAGCTCATCGCCACCGCCTCCGACGCCGGAAAAAACACCCTCACCCGCGCCGAAAACGCCGCGGCCTCCGCCCGGTGCCCCATCGCCGCCCTCCCCTTCACCGGCGAGGAGCTGGGCGCCGCCCTGGGAAAGGGCGCCGTCAGCGCTTTGGCAGTCACGGACATACATTTTGCCCACGCCTTCGTGGAAAAGCTCTCCGCAGAGCGACCGGGCTTTGAGGATATACGCGCCGCCCTCGCCGAAAGGGACGAAAAGGCGATGGAGCGGCAGGAGGAAGAAAAGCGCCACAGAAGGAACCTCCAAAAGGGAAAAAAGAAAAAATAACCGCCCCACGGGGCGCCGGCACAGCGCCGGTGAATTGAGCACTTGAAAGGATGATTTTTCGGTATGGCAGTAATGGTAAAATACAGGGTGCGCGAGGTAGCGAAGGATTTCGGCATCAAGACACAGGCGATAAGCGAGATCCTCACGAAGTATTCCTCCACGCCCAAAAGTCCTATGCAGGTGCTTGAGGAGCCGGAGCTTGACTGTATCTTTGAGTATCTGACACAGCACCACCAGATCGGGTCCATCGCGGAGGTGTTTGCCGACACCCCCAAGGCCGAGCCCGCCCCCGCCGTCGCACAGGAGGCGGCAGCCGCGCCCGCCGGGGAGGATAAGCCCCAGGACCAGCCCCGCCAGCCGCAGGCCCAAAAGCCCGCCGCAAAGCAGGCCGACAAGCCCTTCAAGCCCCGCCCCGAGAAGGAGAAGCGTGTCATTGACACCTCCGGCGTCACGCTGAACATCGAAAAATACGACGAGCGGTTCGACAATATGGCGGGCGAGCGCGCCAACAGCATGAGGCGCGGCAAGGAGCAGATAAAGAAGAAGGGCGGACAGCAGCGCCAGAGCCCCGCCGCGGACAAATCCGCCAAGCGCCGCCAGGAGGAGCGCGACCGTCTCCGCCGCCTCCAGTTCGAGGTGGCGAAAAAGGCGCCCGTCAGGGTCCAGATACCCGACGAGATAAGCGTCGGGGAGCTGGCCTCCCGCATGAAAAAGACCGGCGCGGAGGTGGTCAAGTCCCTCATAAGAATGGGCGTAATGGCGTCCGTCTCCGACACGATAGATTACGACACCGCCGCGCTCGTGGCGATGGAGCTGGGCTGTAAGGTGGAAAAGGAGGTCGTCGTCACCATCGAGGAGCGCCTCATCGACGACCGTCAGGACACCGAGGAGGAGCTTGTCCCCCGCGCCCCCGTCGTGGTGGTCATGGGCCACGTGGACCACGGCAAGACCTCGCTTCTTGACAAGATACGCTCCACCAACGTGGCGTCCGGCGAGGCGGGCGGCATAACCCAGCACATCGGCGCCTACCGGGTCATGGTGAACGGCGCCCCCGTCACCTTCCTGGACACCCCGGGGCACGAGGCCTTCACCTCCATGCGCGCCCGAGGCGCAATGGCGACGGACATCGCCATCCTTGTGGTGGCTGCCGACGACGGCATAATGCCCCAGACTGTGGAATCAATAAATCACGCGAAAGCGGCAAAAATACCTATAGTCGTGGCGATAAACAAGATGGACGTCCACGGCGCCAACCCCGAGCGGATAAAGCAGCAGCTCACCGAGTACGACATAGTCCCCGAGGAGTGGGGCGGCGACACCATAGTATGCCCCATATCCGCCAAAACCGGCGAGGGCATACAGGAGCTTTTGGAGAACCTGGTGGTCCTCTCCGAGGTCCAGGAGCTCCGCGCCAACCCCAACAGGGCGGCAAAGGGCGTGGTCATCGAGGCGCGGCTTGACAAAGGCAGAGGCCCAATTATGACCGTCCTCGTCCAGAACGGCACCCTCCACCAGGGCGACATCATCATCGCCGGCACCGCCGTGGGGCGCGTGCGCACAATGATGAACGACAAGGGCGAGCGCGTCACCGAGGCGGGTCCCTCCGTCCCCGTGGAAATCGCGGGCATGAGCGAGGTCCCCGACGCCGGCGACATCTTCAACGCCGTGGCTGACGAGAGAATGGCAAGGGAGCTTGCCGAGGAGCGCAGAGCCGGCAGGAACGCCCCCGACGCCGGAGCCAAAAAGGTTTCCCTGGAGGACCTTTTCGCCCAGATCAGGGAGGGCGAGCTGAAGGAGCTGCCCATCATCGTAAAGGCGGACGTCCAGGGCTCCGCCGAGGCGATAAAGGCGAGCTTAGAGAAGCTCACCAACGAGGAGGTTCGGGTGCGCGTCATTCACTCCGCCGTGGGCGCCATCTCCGAGTCCGACGTGATGCTCGCCGCCACCTCCGGCGCGATAGTGGTTGGCTTCAACGTCCGCCCCGACAGCGCCGCCAGGGAAAACGCCGCCAGGAGCCACGTGGACATCAGGCTTTACAGCATAATCTACGACTGCATAAACGAAATCGAGGCGGCAATGAAGGGTATGCTCGCCCCCAAGTTCCGGGAGGTCCAGCTGGGCCACGCCGAGGTTCGGGAGACCTACAAGGTCTCCAAGGTCGGCACCGTCTGCGGCTGCTACGTCCAGGACGGCAAGATCCAGCGCGGCTGCAAGGTCCGGGTCATTCGGGACAACGTTATCATCTTCGACGGCGAGCTTGCCTCCCTGCGCCGCTTCAAGGACGACGTCCGCGAGGTCGCCTCCGGCTACGAGTGCGGTATGCAGGTTGACAAATTCAACGACATCAAGATCGGCGACATCATCGAGTGCTTTATCATGGAACAGATTTGACTGGCTTGAAGGACCGCTTTGCGGTCCTTCAATGCCAATGGGATTTTTTCCAAGGCGCATGTCCTTGGAAAAAATATTTTATTGGGGAAAGGAAAGAATATCATGCCATCCAATCATTTGAACCGTATCAATGAGGATATTCGTCTGTGCGTGGACAAGCTGCTCAGGGAGGTTAAGGACCCGCGGGTTCACCAGGGGCTTGTGTCCGTCACCGCCGTGGAGACCACGGGGGATTTGAAATATTCCAAAATATACCTGAGCGTCCTGGGTCTGGAGGACGAAAAGACCATGAAGCAGGGGCTCAAATCCGCCTCCGGCTGGCTCAGGCGGGAGCTGGGGCAGAGGCTCAGACTGCGCAACACGCCGGAGCTCACCTTCATCATCGACCACTCCATCGAGGAGGGCGCGCACATCAACTCCATTCTCGCCTCCCTGGACATCAAGCCGGAGGAAACGGAAAATGACGCTGATTGACGCCGCTCTGTGGCTCAACTGCCACGACAATTACCTCATTCTCACCCACACCCGCCCGGACGGGGACACCCTGGGCTCCGCCGCCGCGCTGACAAGCGCCCTTCGGCGCTGCGGCAAGACGGCGTATATGTGCCAAAACCCCGGAATAACCGAAAAATTCCGCCCCTTCACGGACAAATATATCGCCCCGGAGGGGTATACCTATGACCGGGTGGTGAGTGTGGACATCGCCTCGCCCGGACTTTTCCCCGAGGGCTTCAAGGGGGAGGTGGCGCTGGCATTCGACCACCACCCCTCCAACTCCGGCTTTGCCCGCGAGACGGTCCTTGACGACTCCCGCGCATCCTGCGGGGAGATAATTTTGTCCCTCATCGGCCTCCTCCACGACGGACCAACCAAGGAGGAGGCGGACCTTCTGTACATCGCCGTGTCCACCGACACGGGCTGCTTCCAGTACGCCAACGTGACGGAAAGGACCTTCCTTGCCGCCGCGGTCCTCGCCCGCGCGGGGGCGGACACCGCCGGGCTCTCCCGGCTCTTTTTCCGCACCTTCACCCGCCCGCGTCTCGCTCTTGAGGGGGCGATATATTCAAATCTCCGCACCTTCCACGGCGGCGAGATCGTGGCAAGCGTCGTGACGCTGGACATGATAAGGTCCTGCGGCGTCACCGAGGACGACATGGACGACGTGGCGTCCCTGGCGGGGAAGCTCTCCGGGCACCGGGTAAGCGTCACCGTACGCGAGCAGGAGGACGGCGGCAGCCGCGTCTCCCTGCGCTCCACGGGCAGTGTAAACGTCTCCGAAATAGCCAGGCTTTTCGGCGGCGGCGGTCACACCATGGCCTCCGGCTGTACCATTGACGCCTCCCCCGAAGCCGCCCTCTCCGCCCTCCTCCCCCCGATTGAGGCCGCGCTGGACGGGGAGAGCACATGAACAGCGGCCTTGCGCGGGCGGTACTCACTCTGAACCGCCTGCAAAGCGAAAACAACGCCGGCGCCTCCCGCGACCTTGCGCCGGCGCAGGGAATACTTTGTGTATTTCCAAGCCGGCTGACGTGACCGGGGTCCCCGACGGGCGAAAGCCCGTTGGGGAGAGGACGAACCAAGCCTGCGCCTGAGCCCGACCAAAGGGGTCCCCGGCGGGCGAAAGCCCGTTGGGGAGAGGAGGAGCCAAGCCTGCGCCTGAGCCCGACCATCGGGAGGGCGAGGTAAAGCGGCTTGAGCGACGACGACGCCGCGATGATTTTTGAAAACGCCGCCATACGTCTGATGTCCGGCGGACAGCTTTCGTTACATCGACTGCATGACGATTTTTGCCTACACACCGGGTCAGTCCCTTGCCGACAATATTTCGGACAGCAGGCTCGCGGCGCTTCTGCCGGAGCTTGCGGAGAGCGCGTCCGGCATGACACCGGGGGAGCTGACAGAGAGGCTTGAGGGGGAAGTATCGCCGCATGAACGGGATAATCATAGTTGACAAGCCGGAGGGGTGGACGAGCCAGGACGTATGCGCCAAGCTGCGGGGGGTACTGCGGGAAAAGCGCGTGGGACACTCCGGGACGCTGGACCCGATGGCGACCGGGGTCCTGCCCGTATTCGTGGGCAGGGCGACGCGGGCGGTGGAGTTTGCGGAAAACGACAGGAAAAGGTACATAGCAAGGCTCCGCTTAGGGCTCGTCACCGACACCCAGGACGTGACCGGCTCGGTTTTGGAAAGTAAAAGCGCCGATTTGACGCCGGAGGACGTTCTGGCTGTGCTCCCCGAATTCACGGGGGAGATACGGCAGGTCCCGCCCATGTATTCCGCCGTAAAAACAGGCGGCAGGAGGCTCTACGAGATCGCGCGAAAGGGCGGCGTCGTGGAGCGTCCGGCGAGGAGCGTGACTGTTTATTCCCTGGAGCTTCTGGGCGCTGAGGACGGCGATTTCGTCCTGGACGTCACCTGCTCCAAGGGCACGTATATAAGAACGCTGTGCCACGACATCGGCGCGCGTCTGGGCTGCGGGGGGTGTATGTCGTACCTCCGGCGGGTTAAGGCGGGGGCGTTTGACATATCGAACGCCGCACCCCTTTCGGAGATAGTTTCCGCCGGCGAAAGAGGAGCCCTTGAGGGCATACTTCTCCCCGTGGACAGCCTCTTTTCGGACCGCCCGCAGGTGGTCATCGACGAAAAGAGCGAGAAAAAATGCCGGTGCGGGAACGATTTTCCCGTGGACGTATCCGACGGGGTCTACAGGGTATATTCAAAAAGCGGTGAATTCCTCATGCTGGGAAACGCCGCCGGCGGGAAAATGAAGACGGTCAAGAGCTTTTTCGCCGTATAGGGGAGAAAAAACATGGAAAAAGGCAATCGTGTCATAGCCCTGGGATTTTTTGACGGGGTACATCTGGGCCACGCGGCGCTGCTTCGCGCCACGCGGGAGCTGGCGGAAAAATACGGCGTTGAGCCCGCCGTCATATCCTTCGACACGCCCCCGGTGAAGACCCTGGAGGGCGCTCCGGTGCCCATGATAAGCTCGCCCTTGGACAGGGCGGACATGATGCGCCGGCTTTTCGGCATCGAGGACCTTATTTTCCTCCACTTCGACACGGAGCTTCGGCACATGGCGTGGGACAGCTTCGTGGAGTGGCTGAAAACCGACTTCGGCGCGGTGTGCCTGGTGGCGGGATACGACTTCCGCTTCGGCTACCGAGGCGCCGGAAATGCCGGGCTCCTGCGGGAAAAATGCGGCGAGCTGGGCATAGGGTGCCATATCGTGGACCCGGTGATGTCAGATGGGGAGCCGGTGAGCTCCACAAGGATAAGAAAGCTCCTTTTGGAGGGCGAGTGCTCCCGCGCCAACGGCCTTTTGGGGCACAGGCACCTGCTCACCGACACCGTGCGCCACGGCTACCGCTTCGGGCGCACCCTGGGCACGCCCACGGTGAATATGCGCTTTGAGGAGGGCGTACTTGTCCCTCGCCACGGGGTCTACATAGCCGAGGCGCACATACTTGATTCGGGCAAATGCTTCCCCGCGGTGACCAACATCGGCGTGCGCCCCACCGTGGGCGGCGAGGACGCCGTCAGCGTGGAGAGCCACCTTCTGGGCTTCGAGGGGAACCTGTACGGTCACAGGATCAGGGTGGAGTTTTACAAATTCCTGCGGGACGAGATAAAATTTTCCCGCATAGAATCCCTCCGCGACCAAATCCGCGCCGACGCCAAGGCGACGCTGTCATTTTTTGACCGCAACGAAATAGACCCGTTCGATTACCCGCAATGGCACTGAAAACGGGGGCAATATTTCGGTTTGATTTTTATTACGATTGCATTATACTACAAAGTTAATTAGATGTCAAGAAAAATTTTTAATTAAATTGAAATATAGCAAGATTTGCAATGTAATTGCTCCGAAGCCGCAGGGCTTTTTATAATGATTCCGCCATTATATGGCGGAGGGATTTTCTTTCCTCTCTTTTTGAGTTCGTCAAAAAGAGAGGAAAGAAACAAAGGAGAGAAAAACCGACCAGCGGGGGATTTCGATTTTCCCCCGCTGGACACCCCTTTTAAAAACGACCACACAGGGGGCCGCGACCCCCTATGTGGAGAACCCCCGGTGAGGAGCGTGACGGCAGCAGCTGCGGAAACACTGTGTAGGAGCTGGGCTGAAAGCTTTTGCCCGATTATAGAGCCAAAGCGCGGCGATGTTAAGGAGCAGGACGTTTCATCGACCGACTGCGTTAAGCGGCTAAGCGGGTTCGGAGACTGTGCAATTCGGTTTTGGGAACCCGCGCGTCGTATCTTCTGCCCGTGCGGAGCGGTTTCAGACCGCGTGAGCCGACCCGCCGATATAACGGTAGGGCGCAAAAGCTTCTGCCGACCCCAAAAGAGGGTCCAGGGAGGGATGACATCATCCCTCCCTGGTCGCTTTTCTCCTCTTTGCTTCTTTCTCCTCTTTTGGCGAACCCAAAAGAGGAGAAAGAAGATCCCCCGCGCCTATTAAAGGCGCGGTTCTTTGGGTGACAGCTTATGTCACCCCGTTGACCACATTCTCCGGCGTGCCGGAAAGAAACGCTTTAGCGTTATTTACGGCAATATCCATGACGCGCTGCCGGCAGGTTTGGGGGGTCCAGGCGACGTGGGGGGTAATGAGGCAGTTTTCGCAGGCGAGGAGGGGGTTATCGGGGAGTATAGGCTCCACCGAGACCACGTCCACTCCGGCGGCGAGGAGCTTGCCGGAGCTGAGGGCGGCGGCAAGGGCCGGTTCGTCGATGAGGCCGCCTCTGCCGGTGTTTATGATGATGGCGCCGTCGCGCATTTTGGAGATGGTTTCGGCGTTGATGAGTTTCCTCGTCTCGTCCTTCAGGGGGCAGTGGAGGGAGACGACGTCCGAATCGCGCAGGAGAGTGTCAAGGCCGGTGTACTCGCCTATCTCCCTACCCTCGGCGGTCTCGCGGCTGCCCGTCGCCAGGACGCGCATACCAAGCGCTTTCGCGATCCTGCCCGTCGCCATTCCGATCCTGCCAAAGCCGATTATGCCCATGGTCATGCCGGAAAGCTCTATAAGCGGGGCCTCCCAAAAGCTGAAGTCCTCGCACCTCTGCCAATCGCCGGCGTGGACGGCGGCGGAGTGGACGCCCACCTTGGAGCATATCTCCAGCAGCAGGGCTATGGCGTGCTGGGCAACGGCGTTGGTGGAGTAGGCGGGGATATTGCTCACGGGGATCCCCAGGGAGGCGGCGTGGGCGCAGTCGCACACGTCGATGCCCGTGGAGAGCAGCCCCACGTACTTCACCGTGGGGCAGGCGTCCAGCGCCTTTGCGCGCACCGGGGTCTTGTTGGTTATCACAATATCCGCGTCGCCTATGCGCCGGATGATCTCGCCGTCGTCAAATTTTGGGGTGCGGTCATAGACCGTGAGCTCCCCCAGCTCCTCAAAGCCCGACCAGCTCAGATCGCCGGGGTTCTCGGTATGTCCGTCCAGCACCACTATCTTCATTTTGCGTCCCTCCTTGACAGCTTTATCACAGGACAGTATTATAGAACAAAAGAGCGAAAAGGTCAACGAGCGGAGGCGGATCTTATGTCATTTGTTTGCGATATATGCCCCAGGAGATGCGGAGCCCTCAGGGACGGCGGCTCCGGCGCGGGCTTTTGCGGCGAGGGGGAGCTTGCGCGCGTCGCCCGCGCCGCGCCGCATATGTGGGAGGAGCCGCCCATCTCCGGCGAGAGGGGCAGCGGGACGGTGTTTTTCACCGGCTGCAATCTTCGGTGCGTCTACTGCCAAAATTATGAGCTATCCACGGGGAAAACCGGTATTGCTGTGAGCGCGGGGAGGCTCAGGGAGATATATTTTGAGCTCATTGAAAAGGGCGTTCACAACATAAATCTTGTGACGGCGGGGCACTTCATGGGGCCGGTGCTGGGATCTCTCTCCGAGCCCCTGCCGGTGCCGGTGGTTTGGAACTCCTCGGGGTATGAGTCGGTGGAGACTCTGAGGCTCCTTGAGGGGAGGGTGCAGATATACCTGCCGGACATGAAGTACATGGACCCCGGGCTTGCGAAAAAATACTCAGCCGCGCCGGATTATCCCGAGACGGCTGAGAGGGCGATATTTGAGATGTTCAGGCAGGTGGGGCCCTACCGGATGGGCGAGGACGGGCTTTTGCGCTCCGGGGTCATAATACGCCATCTGGTGCTGCCGGGGGCGATGGAGAACACGAGGCGGGTCATAAAGTGGGCGGCGGAATCCTTCGAGCCGGGGGAGGTCCTTTTCTCCCTCATGAGCCAGTACACGCCCATGGGGAGGGCGGCGGAATTCCCGGAGATAAACCGGAGGCTCACCCCCGATGAGTACGGCGAGGCCGTCGGGCTCATGGAGGAGTACGGCATTGAGGACGGCTTCTACCAGGAGCTCAGCTCGGCAAAGGAGGAGTACACGCCGGATTTTGATTTGACAGGGGTATAGCTGATGGAGATTAAACCCGCTCAGTTATAACAGTCACGCGGATTTTTTGCGGATAAAGAGGCGGTTGGGTATCTCCAGCATGAGGACGATGCCCAGGACTATCGCCACTGCCACGCGGATGGCGGCAAAGCCGCGGGTCAGCGCCTCGGAGGTGTCGCCCATAACCAGGTAGTAGGCGGTCCAGTAGACGCCGGCTCCGGGGACCAGGGGGATTATGCCGGAGATGAGGAACACGGTGGCGGGGCACCTTCTCCAGACGGCGCAGACGCGGGAGGAGAGGGTGACGAGCATGGTGGCGAGGAAGGTCGCCTCGGTCTGGGACAGCCCCAGGTCCATCAAAAGCTCCACGAGGAAGAAGCCGACGCCGCCGATGAGCCCGCACAGGAGGTAGAATCTGGGCGGGACGTCGAAAATCAGGGCGAAGGCGACGGTGCCAACCACGGCGGCGAGGAAATGGATAAAGAGGGTCACAGTATCACACCTCCCGAGATGTGGCGGTAGACGGTGAAGACCACGCCCACGCCCACGGCTATGCACAAAAATACCAGAAGGGCGTCCAGGAGGCGCACGGCGCCGGAGATGTAATCCCCGTCGGCTATGTCGCGTATGCCGTTGGTGAAGGCGACGCCGGGGACCAGGGGGATTATTCCGCCGATTATCATGTGGCTCAGGTCGTGCCCGAAGCCCAGGCGCTGGCACAGAAGGCACACCACGGTGACTATGGCGCCGCCCAGGAGGTTGCCGGAGATGTTGGACATACGCGGGGCGGAGACGAATACCACGAAGGCGTAGAGTATGAGCCCGGCGAGGAAGGAGACGGCGCAGTCAGCCGCGTCTCCGCCGAACATACAGCAAAAGCCCGCGGAGCCCATTCCCGCCGCCAGTATACTCAGGTATTTTGGGGGCTCGGGGAGGTTTTTTATCCGCTCCAGCTCCTGACGGACCTGGGGGAGGGTGTATTTGCCCCGCTCGATCTCCCGCGAGAGCTGGTTTATCGCCACGACCTTTGAAAGGCGCGCGCCCTGGACGCGGCTCTGCTTCACCTTGGCGAAATGCCCGCGCTCCGTGGTGCCGGTGGCGAAAAGCCCGTTTGCCAGCACGAAAAATTCCTTGTGGCTCTTGTCCACGCCGAAGTAGCGGGATATTCGCTCCATAGTTTCCTCGACGCGGAATATCTCCGCGCCGCTTTCAAGGAGGATATGCCCCGCCTCCACGGCGGTTTCAAGCACCTCGTCCATAGAGTACCGCACAAAAGCGCCCCCTCGCAAAATCACTGGTCAAAGAATAGCACAGAACGCGCAGGATTTCAATGCAAAAAAGGGCTGCGATATTTTTTATAGGGTGCAAAATCCCATATCAAATAATTTTTCCGGCGGCATGTACGTCGGAAAAATCTCCTTTTGTCGCGCAAGTGTGCCGCCCATATGGGGTCCCCACGCAATCATGATTGCGTGGGGAGAGGAGGAGCGAAGTCCGCGCCTGAGCGTTCTCGCTTCGCGAGGACGCGAGGTTAAGCGACTTCAGCGACGACGAGCGCGCGGCGCGACAGCAGGAAAGCCCCCGCGAAAGGTCCGCAGACCTTTCGCGGGGGCTTTCCGCACGTTTCCTCTTCAAAAAAGGGCAAAGCCCTTTTTTGAACGTTTCCCTTGGCATTTGAAGCCCCGCAAAGCGGGGCTTCAAAGCCAGTTAGTTTATATTGCAAGGAAGAACTTCACAAGGAACAGCAGGGAGATGATGTAGGTGAGGACGGAGACGTCCTTGGCCTTGCCGGTGCAGACCTTGATGACGGTGTAGGTGATGAGGCCGAGGCCGATGCCGTGTCCGATGGAGCCGGAGATGGGCACTGCCAGGAGCATGATGAACACGGGGGCGGCGATAGCCATATCGGAAAAGTCGATGTTCTTCAGGCCGTTAAGCATCAGGATGCCCACATAGATGAGGGCGGCGGATGTGGCGGCGGCGGGGATTATTGCCGCGATGGGGCTGATAAAGATGCAGGCCAGGAAGAGGATGCCGGTGGTGAGGGCGGTAAGTCCGGTGCGACCGCCGGCCTCAACGCCGGAGGCGGACTCCACGAAGGTGGTGACGGTGGAGGTGCCGGTGCAGGCGCCCACGACCGTACCGACGGCGTCGGAGAGGAGGGTCTCACGCATCTGGGGCATGTTGCCGTTCTTGTCCACCATTCCGGCGCGGTTGGCGGTGGCGATGACGGTGCCGATGGTGTCGAACATGTCGATGATGCAGAAGGTGATTATCAGAAGTATGACAGTGGACCAGCCGATGGAGAACAGGGTGGCAAAGTCAAACTTGAAGAGCGTGGTCTTCGCCATATCAGCGAAGGGAGGCAGCCAGCTGGCTGTCTTCAGGCTGGCAAAGGGGTTCTGATGGAGGAAGATGGCCTTACCCGCCCAGTTGAGGACAGAGGCGCCGAGCATACCCACCAGCACCGCGCCCTTGACCTTGTAGTGGGCGAGGACGATGATGGCGAAGAGGCCGATGAACATGGTGACGACGGTGAGGACCATGGCGGGCCAGTATTCGCCCAGCTTCTCCTTGGCGGAGCTGGCGGCAAGGGCGCCGAAGAAGTCACGCATGACGTAGTATTCGCCGGAGGCTCCCTCGCCGGCGTTGGAGCCGAAGCCGATGTTCATGAGCATGAGGCCGATGGCGGGGCCGATACCCAGGCGGACGCCGAGGGGGATCGCCTCAACTATCTTTTGACGGATGTTGAATATGGACAGCGCCAGGAAAACGATACCCTCAACGAGGATGATGCACAGGGCAGCCTGAAGACCCGCAAGGTAGGTGCACCCGGCGGCGCCGGCGATCTGGGCGACGACTACGGCAAAGTAGCTGTTCAGGCCCATCCCGGGGGCAAGAGCGAAGGGCTTGTTGGCAAGGAACGCCATGCAGAACATGGCAACGGCGGACGCAAGGCAGGTCGCCATGAACACGCCGTTCCACGCCGCGAGGCCGTCCTCGCCGAACCCGCCGAAGGCGCCCTGACCGAAGCCGACGATCAGGTTGGGGTTCAGGGCGATGATGTAAGCCATCGTCATGAAGGTGGTAAGACCGGCCACGATCTCGGTGCGGACGGTTGTACCGTTTTGCTTGAGTTTAAACAGTTTCTCCATTTTAACTCCTCCGTTTATTTTTTTATGTTCCCGCCCGCCAAAAACAAAACGACGCGATGATCATGAAAATACGATGTCTCGCGCCTTCTGCTCTTTCCTGACGGAAATATAAATTACAGTAAAAACATACCACATTTTTCTGCAAAATTCCACTTATTCTTTTCAAATTGTTATATTTTTTTGAATTTTTGGAGGCTTGTACAATTTTGTCCCTCCGCGCGCCCAGAGCTTGTGCAATTTATTGACTGTTTCGCCCAAAAATTTTTGACTATGGCGGCGGAGGGTGATATAATAGAGCCGCGGGAGGTATCCCGATACAAAAAACAAACGGAGTGATGATCGTGACCTATAAGCTGAACGTGGCGGGGCTCACCAGGGACCTGCCCATCTGCCAACTGAACGAAAACCTCAGCATCGCGGGCTTTGTTATCTTCGGGGACGTGGAGCTGACCTGCGCCTGCGCCAAGGCGCTGCTGGACATAGCCCCGGAATTCGACTACATGGTGGCGCCGGAGGCCAAGGCTATACCCCTGATCCACGAGATGGCGCGCCAGAGCGGGCGGAACGAATACTTCCTGGTCCGCAAGAAGGCGAAGGCGTATATGCACAACGTCTTCAAGGTGGAGGACCACTCCATCACCACCGAGGGCACCCAGTACCTCTACATGGACGGGGACGACGCGGCGAAGCTTCGCGGCAAGCGGATACTCATACTTGACGACGTCATCTCCACCGGCGGCTCCATCGCGGCTGTTGAGGAGCTGGTCCGCGAGGCGGGCGGCATTGTCGCCGCGAAGATGGCTGTCCTCGCCGAGGGCGACGCGGCAAAGAGGAAGGACATAATGTTCTTGGAGCCCCTGCCCCTCTTTGACGGGAAGGGGAACCCGATAGAATAATATAGAATAACAAAAAATCACCGCCGCCCTGTTTTTCGGGGCGGCGGTGATATTCTCTGTGTATTTTTTGGTTACGGTCTGAGGCCCATGCCGCCCTCAAGGGTGAGAGTCTCGCCGGAGAGGTACTTGAAGTCGGAGCACGCCAGCTGTACGCAGACGCGGCCTATCTCGGTCTCCGGGTTGCCATAGTGACCCATGGGGGGCATGTGGACGTTCGCCTTGAAGGCGTCGGGGTAGGCGTCACGGAAGTTTTCAAGCTGGGCTGTCCACGCCAGGGGGCAGATGACGTTGACGTTTATGCCGTCCTTGCCCCATTCGGTGGCGGCGACGCGGGAGAGCCCGCGTATGCCCTCCTTGGCGGCGGCGTAGGCGCACTGTCCGAAGTTGCCGAAGAGCCCCGCGCCGGAGGCGAAATTCACCACGGAGCCCCGGGTCTCCTTGAGGTACGGGTAGCAGGCCTTCATGTAATAAAAGGCGCTGTAAAGCCCGGAGTAGATCGCGAGATCAAACTGCTCGGTGGTGTGGTCTGCGAGGGTCACGCCGGAGGCGCTGGCCTGGGCGTTGTTTATGAGCACGTCGATGCGCCCGAATTCGGCGATGGCGGCGTCCACGACGCCTCTGACCGTGGCCTCGTTGTCGGCGCCGGAGCTGATGTCCGCCTGGGCGGGCAGGACCTTCACGCCGTAAAGACGCTCCAGCTCCTCCTTGGCGTCGGTGAGCTTTTTCATGTTGCGTCCGGTGATCACAAGGTTGGCGCCCTCCTTGGCGAAGGCGATGGCGATGCCGTAGCCGATGGAGCCGGCGGAGCCGTCCTTGAGCGCGGCGCGCCCGCCGCCGGTGATGATAACAGTTTTTCCGGTGAGTTCTCCCACGGTAATACCTCCTTAAAATTCAAAATTCGATACGGGGATAGGAAAAATCCCCGGCTTTTCCGGGGATCTTGGGGTTTAGTCTGTCACATAGGGGAGCAGGGCGATCTGGCGGGCCTGCTTGATGGCGGTGGTCAGCTGGCGCTGGTGCATGGCGCAGGTGCCGGTGGCGCGGCGGGGAAGGATCTTGCTACGCTCGGAGAGATACCTGCGAAGCTTGGCGGTGTCCTTATAGTCGATATACTGGCACTTGTCAACACAGAATTGGCAGACCTTGCGGCGCTTGCGTACCTGCGCGGGGCGCGCGGGACGGGCCTCTTTCTCGTTGGTCATTGTTTTAACCTCCTTTTTTCAGGTTTGGAGCCCCGTATATTGCGGGGCGGATCGTACTTTTTCAGAAGGGAAGGTCCCCGTCGTCATCGTTGAGCTCCGAAAAACCGGAGTCGGCGGGGGCGGAGTAGCTGCTTTGGCCGCCGTAGCTTGTCTGGCTGCCGTAGCTCGTTTGTCCGCCGTAGCTGCCGGAGCCGTAGCCTCCGGCGGGGGCGTCGGAGTAGGAGCGGTTGTAGCCGCCCTGTCCCTGGCTGTCGCCGTCACGCTTGGAGTCACCGAAGTAGATGTTGTCAGCCACCACCTCGGCTGAGGTGCGGCGGTTGCCCTCCTTGTCGTTCCAGTCGCGCATCTGAAGGCGCCCGGAAACCACCGCCATGCGGCCCTTGGAGAAATACTTGGTGACGAACTCGGCGGTGTTGCGCCACGCCACGATGTCGATAAAGTCGGCCTGACGCTCGCCGCCCTGGCTCTGGAAATCCCGGTCCACCGCAATGCGGAAGGACGCCACGGGGATGCCGGACTGTGTGCGGCGAAGCTCCGGGTCACGGGTGAGACGGCCCATGAGAACGATGTGATTGAGCATTTCGGTCCTCCTTACTCACCGCGAACGGTGACAAGGGCACGCATTACGCCCTCGGTGATCCCGAGAACGCGGTAGAGCTCAGCGGGGAACTCAGGGGCGGACTCGAACTTGACCAGGACGTAATAACCCTCGGGCTTGTCGTTGATGAGGTACGCAAGCTTGCGCTTGCCCCACTCCTCGACCTCGCCAAGGGTGCCGTTGGCCTCGATGAGGGACTTGAACTTCTCCACGATGGCGGAGGTCTCCTCCTCATTGAGATCCGGGTCGATGATGTACAGAACTTCGTACTTTTCCGCGGTTTTTGCCATGATTTTTGCACCTCCTTTTGGACTTATGGCCTCCGGGCAATCGGAGGCAAGGGCGCCTGTATTTAGACAGGCTAATAAATTATACACGAAAGGCGGGATTTGTCAAGACCAAAATTGCGAAAAAGCCTTGAATTTTCCACTCAGCAGACGTAAAATAGTGTAAAATTCTTAAAAAAAAGGGGGGCGTTTCGGTGAAGCGGGACTACAACAGGGAGATGGAGGAGTACATAGGCGCTCTCCAGGGGCGGCGCCCGAGGCTTTTGCTCCACGCCTGCTGCGCCCCCTGCTCCAGCTCCGTGCTGGAGAGGCTGTACCCGTATTTCCAGGTGACGCTTTACTATTATAACCCCAACATCCACCCTAAAGAGGAGTTTCTGAAGCGGACGGAGGAGTTTCCCAGGCTTTTGCGCATGGCGGGCATGGAGGACGTGGGGCTGGTGATACCCGACTATGAGCCGGAGGTCTTTTTCCGGGCTGTCCGGGGGCTTGAGGGCGAGCCCGAGGGTGGCGAAAGGTGCGGCGTGTGCTTTGAGCTGCGGCTGCGTGGGGCGGCGGAGTACGCCGTGGCAGGGGGCTTTGACCTTTTCGCCACAACGCTGACGGTGAGCCCGCACAAAAACGCGCCGCTTATAAACGATATAGGCCGGCGCCTTTCGGAGGAGTACGGCGTGCCCTGGCTGCCGTCAGATTTTAAGAAGAAGGACGGATACCTCAGGTCCATCCGGCTGTGCGGGGAATACGGGATATACAGGCAGTGCTTCTGCGGGTGCGTGTACTCGGCAAAGGTTTGACGGTTTTTATTAATTCATTAATTTTATAAATTCTTCGTCAACCCCCTTGCGTGATATGGAACATTATGTTAAGATACCTCCGACAGGTTTCCACACCCTGTCCAGGCGCGTAGATTTGCGCGTCTTCTAAAAACAAAAAATGGAGGCAGCTTAATATGAACGAAAAATTCCCTGTCCGCAAGCTTGCCATAGCCGCGGTGACCGCGGCTATGTACACGGCGCTGAGCTATGTGGCGTACACGCTGAACCTGGCCTTCGCGCCGGTGCAGCTCCGCCTTTCCGAGGCTCTGACGCTTCTGCCCTTCCTCTTCCCCGAGACCGCCTGGGGGCTTTTCGTGGGGTGCATACTCACGAACCTTTTAAGCCAGTACGGGGCGGCGGACATCGTCTTTGGCTCCCTGGCGACGCTTATCGCCGGGCTTTGGACGGCGAGGTGCAAGAGCAAGTGGACGGCGGCTATACCGCCGGTGGTGTGCAACGGACTCATTGTCAGCGCCGTCATCGCCTACGCCGAGGCGGGGCTCACCGGGGCGTTCTGGGCGTCCTGGGGCATAAACGCCCTCTCGGTCGCCGCTTCCGAAGCGGTGCTGTGCTTCATTCCGGGGGTCCTTTTGGTGGACGCCCTGAAAAGGAGCGGTCTTTCAAAGAGGCTGGGCGTCCGCGCCTGACGCGGCTCCCGGCGCCGGCAGAACATATTTCGTGAAAGGAGAGGTTCCCGTTATGAAGGTCAGAAAAGCCGTTATTCCCGCCGCGGGTCTCGGCACCCGTATGCTTCCCGCCACAAAGACGGTGCCCAAGGAGATGCTCCCGCTGGTGGACAAGCCGGTCCTTCAGTACATCATCGAGGAGGCCGTGGATTCGGGTATCGAGGACATACTTATCGTCACCAACAGGGCAAAGGCGGCGATGGACGACTATTTTGACTACTACCCGGAGCTGGAGCACAGGCTCATGGCCTCCGGCAAGGAGGAGCAGGCACACGAGCTGCGCCGCGTGGCGGACATGGCGAACTTCTTTTACGTGCGCCAGCGGGAGACAAAGGGCTTGGGTCACGCCATAGCCCGCGCCCGCCGGTTCGTCGGGGACGAGCCCTTTGCCGTTTTGCTGGGAGACGACATAATGATGTCCGAAAAGCCGGTGCTCCGGCAGCTCATAGACGCCGCCGAGAAATACGACTGCGCCTGCGTGGGCGGGCAGAGAGTCTCCGACGAGGCGCTTCCCGCGTACTGCACCACGGACCTCACCCATGTGGAGGGGCGGGTCTACGACGTGCACCACATCATCGAGAAGCCAAAGCCCGAGGAGAAGCTTTCAAATTACGCCATTCTGGGCCGCTACGTGCTGACGCCGGACATCTTCGACATACTTGACAGCACCTCTCCGGGACGCAACGGAGAGATACAGCTCACCGACGGCCTGGCGGAGCTGTGCCACAGGGAGCGGATGGTGTACGTGGACTTTGAGGGCCGCCGGTACGACACCGGGAGCCTCACGGGATTTTTGGAGGCGACACTGGACTTCGGCCTCCTCCACCACGAGACAGGAGAGTGGCTGAGAGGCTACATCAAGGAAAAGGCGAAAACATTATAATATTTCAAACGAAAAAATTTGGAGGGACCGCCCTCCAAATTTTTTCGTTTTTTGTGTTGACAAATCCAGCGCGGGGTATTATTATGGCATTAACCAATTACCTTAGTAGGTAAGTATGAAAGAAGCGTCGGAGAATGACTTTTGAACTCGAGCGTCAGCTCAGGGCGAATTTCAGGTTTGGGCGAATGTGTATCTGTTCAAAATAACGGTCTAAAATAATATTTTTAAAAGGAGTACATATTCATGTCCAACTATAAATTCGAGACCCTTCAGCTCCACGTGGGCCAGGAGCAGGCGGACCCCGCCACGGATTCCAGGGCGGTGCCCATATACCAGACCACCAGCTACGTGTTCCACAACTGCCAGCACGCCGCGGACCGCTTCGGGCTTGCGGACCCCGGCAATATATACGGGCGGCTCACGAATTCCACTCAGGACGTGCTGGAAAAGCGCGTGGCGGCCCTTGAGGGCGGCGTGGCGGCGCTCGCCGTTGCCTCCGGCGCGGCGGCTATCACCTACGCCATCGAGGCGCTGACCCAGAAGGGCGACCACATCGTGGC
>CANQVL010000033.1 GCA_947627285.1 uncultured Oscillospiraceae bacterium | reverse complement strand
ATTGGCAAAATTGCCTTTTTTGGTGGAAATGTCACAGGATTCCAATAGCAATAACATAGTTATTATCAAAACAATAGATGCTATTTTAGAACTAATTATGCGCATAAATATCCTCCTTGTATTCTTTCAGAAAAAGGATATTTTGGGAAGTTTGGCGAAGTTGATGGGTCATCAATACTTATCTATGAATGGGAGTTATAATATTGCCACATTAATAAACATGATTTAACGCCGTTTTGCTCGCCGCTGCGCGGCAACCGCAAAATATGGCTAATATTACTCCGTCAATTGTTTAATTGCCGGAGTAATAATTATTCCCACGCATTTTCAGGCGTGTAGTCAACGTAAACCGTGTAGTGTGCCATACCTCCGCAGCCGTTGACCGCGTCCCATTCCGCTTTGACGTCATAGATATACCCGCCCGGTCTCAATTTCATTTCATATCCGTTGAGCTCCACGCTCTCGCCGGCGGCGTCAACGTCTCCCCAGAGCTCGTCGCTCCAGCATACCGCCTCAACGATCCTGTCGGGAGCATGGGTGAACATCAAGGCCGCGGTTTGCTCCGTTGTTTCAAATTTATTTCTTAGGAGCAGATCCCTGTCGCCCTCCAACGGGTGGGCGGCGCACGCGATGGTCGTCTCGTAGATCCCGTCAGCCTCCGGCCTCTCCCAGCAATAATCGCCAAGCCAGGCGTCGAAACATATATCGCCGCTTACAACGCTAAGTCCCGGCGGCTCCTCCAGAACGGTAACGGCGTCTTTTCTGTTCAGAAGCCTGTTAGCGTAGCTGTTGAGCGCCTGGCACGGCCCATATTTCGTCCTGTACCCAACGCCGTCGATCACAAGGAACGGGTTATACGCCATGATACTCGTCCGCGTGCCGTCGTCCATTGTGAGCGTGAACGTGACGCCCTGCCCGTCATACTCCGTGTAGGAGTTGTCCTCATCATAGATCACGACGTCGCTCAGATACTCCACCAGCTCCTTCGGTTCCGCTATCTGGACCGTCTTGTCCGGCGGCGTCAGCCGGACAGCGGCGGCCCTTATATGCGACGCGTCCAGATCCTTATACGGCCTTCTCCCTCCGCCGGCGAGCACCGCCGCGCCCACGGCGCACACCGCCAGCGCGCAAACGGTCAAAGCGGCACATCTTCCTTTTCTCATAAAAGCTCCCTTCCCCACAGTCGACCGCCACGAGATCACGCCTCAGAACCTCGCGTGAGACGATAGGCGGCGATCCCGACAGCGGCGGCGACGGCGGCGGAAATAACCGTCTTGAATAAAAACATATGCCTCACGCTTTCAACAAAATACGTCAGCGCGTCCGCCGCCAATTTTATCCTCAGCCCCGGCAGACAGCACAGCAATATATAAATCATCGCAAACGCCGCCACCGCCAGCGCCGCCGGCAGCAATATCCTTTTCATAAGCCCCTCCTCTATTCCCGCGCCGTATCCGTCGCGAGCTTCCAAAGCTCATGGGCCTCCACGCTCCACGCCGCGCCGTCCAATATCAGGAATCCTCCCTCGGCAAGCTCCACAGTCAGCGTCCCTCCGTCCTTGAGGCTCAGGGTGAAGGTGACCGTCTCCCAGCCGTTTTCACGCCAGAGGGTGTCGGGCTCTCCCACCGTCACGAGCCCCCGCAGGAGCTCTATTGCCCGCGCCATATCCTCGTCCGCGAGGACCCTGTCCCCCGCCGTGACCGACGCCACGTCCTCCGCTCTCAGGTCACGGAACGGAAAGGCGCGCAAATATATCCCGAACACCACCGGCACCTCCGCCGTGCCGCTGTCGGTCCATATGAGCTCGCCGCCGTAGACCACCCGCACCGCGTCGCCTGTCTCCAGCTCCGGCATTCTCTCCGGCACTGGGGCGCGCTCCGACATGGTGAGGACGTACCTCTCGCCGCTGTCCGAGGTGACGACTATGCTCTCACCGGCCTCGGTCACCACGCCGTCGATCCACATTCCGCCGTTGAGATCGGTCCCGCCGTTTTGCGTCTCGTTGGTGTCGGCACTGCCCGGGGCCTCGTTGTCAAACATATTTCCCCCCTCCACGCCGGGGTCCCGGCTGCCGCCGCCCGACTCGTCCTCCGGCGCCGCGGACTGGTTGTAACCGCTGCCGTTGACCTCCGCGTCCATGGCTTTTTTCGCCGGCATAAACGCCGGGCTCAACAGCGCCAGCACTACGCACGCCGCCGCGATGGGCGCTATCAGCGCCAAACTGCCCCTTTTTCGCGCGGCGGGCGTCTCTGACGCCGCGTCCACCAGCTCCAGATCCAGCCCGCCCAGGAGCTCAAAAAGCCTCTCGCCGCTCATACCGCGTACCCCCTTACCTTCAAATACGCCCTCAGCTTCTCACGGGTCCTGGTGAGCTGTACCGAGACGGCGTTTTCCCTCATTCCGTACCGCCCCGCTATAGCGCTCACCCCGTCGGCGTACCAGTAGCGCCGGAGGAATATGTTCCGCGCCCTCTCCGGCTGGGCGCGCAGGAAGTCCTCTATCGCCGCCAGGAGCTCCCGCTCGTCCAGCGCCTCCGACGGTGTCTCGCCGCCGGGGAGTATCTCCGAGAGCTCCTCAAAGATGGCGTCCGGCTCCCCGCCGCCCCTCTTGCGCGCCCGCTGGCGCTTCAGCCGGTCCAAGGAGAGGTTGCGGGTTATCCGCCCAAGAAACGCCCGCAAAAGTCCCGGCCTCTCCGGCGGCATGGCGTTCCACGCCGCCAGATACGTGTCCGACACGCACTCCTCCGCGTCCTCCCGTATACTCAGGAGGTTCATGGCGATGGAATTCAAAAACCCGCCGTATTTTACCTGTGTCTCATCAATTGCCCGGGAATTTCTCTCCCAATAAAGCTCAATTATAGCCGCGTCCTCCATACCCAACCGCCCCTTTCAATATATAAGTAGAAAATTATTTCTAAACCTTACGCCTTCCGCCAAAAATCTAAAAATAAAATATTTTTCCGACGACATGCGCGTCGGAAAAATCACCTTTTGTCGCGCAAGTGTGTGACCATATGGGGTCCCCACGCAATCATGATTGCGTGGGGAGAGGAGGAGCGAAGCCTGCGCCTGAGCCCTGCCGCTTGCGGCGGGGCGAGGTTAAGCGGCTTCAGCGACGACGAGCGCGCGCAGCAAAACAGCAGGGAAATTTTCTTGAATTTCGCAAAATTCAAGAAAATTTCCCGCACGTTCCCCCTCGCCAACGAATCAAAAAAAAAGACGGGCAAAGCCCGTCTTTTTTTTGATTCGTTGGCGATCAGCCCTGCTGCTGCTCCTTGATCTTGGCGAAGCAGTCGCTGCAATAAACGGGACGGTCGGACTTGGGCTCGAAGGGAACCTTAGCCTCGCCGCCGCACATCGCGCAGGTGGCCGTGAAGAACTCACGGGGACCGCGGGCGGCGTTCTTGCGGGCGTCACGGCAGGCCTTGCAGCGCTGGGGCTCGTTCTGGAAGCCGCGCTCAGCGTAGAATTCCTGCTCACCGGCGGTAAAGACGAATTCCTTGCCGCACTCTTTGCAAACCAGTGTCTTGTCTTCGTACATGTTTTTTTGGACCTCACTTTTGACATATCTGCCCATTGGGCTGTATTTGCGTCAGCTTTCGCTGTTAACGCCAGTTTATCTCCCCCGCCAGCTTGTGCCTTATACGCTGGACGGCGTTATCAACGGATTTTACGCTCCTTCCGGTCTTTTCTGCTATATCCGTATAGGAAAGTCCCTCCAGATAGTAATCAAGTACGCTTCCTTCAAGCCGTGTGAGCCTTGAGTTGAGCGCGGAGAGAAGTTCATCCGTCAATTCCCTGGTGATAACCATTTCCTCGGGATCTCGCAAATTGCCTGTGGACAGAATCTGTCTTTCGTCGAACTGCGGGGATTCAAATGAGATGGAATCGTTGAGAGGGCGGTGCTTGAAGCGGGCGGCATTCCTGACGGCAGTCATGAGCCTCGTCATTATGCACCGCTCGGCATAGGTTTTGAAGGACGTGTCCTTCGTCGGGTCAAAGGAGCGCACGGCGGCTATAAGTCCGAACATGCCCTCCTGGGTAAGATCTTCGCTGTCTCCTCCGGCGAGGAAATAGGGCCTTGCGCAGGCGCGCACAGTGACCGTGTACCTCTTGATGAGCCTTTCCTCAGCCCCGGTATCTCCCCCCGAGGCCCTTTGCCAGAGCTCCTCATCTGTCATGGTATCTTTTTCTTCCATAATAATACCATTTTTTCACTGTCAAGATAAACCCATTATACGGATTTATGCAATTCTTGTCAAGCTAATTTGCTAAAAAATTTTAATAAATCGTGAATTTTTTTGTTTTTTTACATATCAAGCGCCGTCTGGACGCCGAAATTATCGTCGCTTCCGACGTACTTCAGCCCCAGATGCTCATAGGCGCGCCTTGTGACGCATCTTCCCCTGGGCGTTCGGGTGAGGAAGCCCTGCTGCATAAGGTACGGCTCGTACACGTCCTCTATGGTCACGGGCTCCTCGTTTATGGTGGCGGCGATTGTCTCAAGCCCCACGGGTCCTCCGGAGTAGTTTTCGATAATGCTCATCAAAAGCCGCCTGTCGATGGCGTCCAGCCCCGAGGCGTCGATGTCCAGCATCCTCAGCGCCTTGTCGGACAGCTCCTTTGTGATGACGCCGCTGCCGTAGACCTCCGCGAAGTCCCTGACCCTGCGAAGGAGCCTGTTGGCGATACGCGGCGTCCCCCGGCTGCGGGAGGCTATCTCCAATGCCCCGGCGGGCTCCAGCTCCACATTAAGTATTTCCGCCGAGCGTTCGATTATTTTCTTCAGCTCCTCCGGCTTATAGAGCTCCAGCTTCAGATCTATGCCGAACCTGTCCCTCAGCGGGGAGGAGAGCTGCCCGGACCTGGTGGTGGCGCCCACGAGGGTGAAGCTGTTGAGGGTGATGGTTATACTGCTCGCCGCCGGTCCCTGCCCCACTATGATGTCTATCTGCCTGTCCTCCATGGCGGGGTAAAGTATCTCCTCCACTGACCGGTTGAGCCGGTGTATCTCGTCAATGAACAGTACGTCGTTCTCCTCCAGGTTCGTCAGCAGCGCCGCCAGGTCCCTGGGCTTTTCAATGGCGGGACCCGAGGTCTTTCGCAGTGTGGTGCCCATCTCGTTGGCGATAATCGCCGCCAGCGTCGTCTTCCCCAGCCCGGGAGGGCCGTGGAGTATCACGTGGTCCAGCGGCTCGCCGCGCCGCCGGGCGCTCTCGATGAACACCTCCAGGTTCCGCTTTGCCTTCTCCTGCCCGATGTACTCCCTCAGCGTCCTGGGTCTCAGCGACCCCTCGGAGTCGTCCTCCGGCGTGTGGCGGGAGGTCATTATGTTGTCGGTACTGGAGTCCAGCGTGTCCTTTGAATAATCTATCATAGCCTAATGTTCCTTTCTCCCCTCCCGCCGGGAGGGGACCGAGGGTCCTTACTGCTTGACCGAGCCCTTAAGGACCTGCTTTACGGCCTCCTCCACGGTCATGGACTCCAGGTCAATGCCATGGAGCGCCGCCGTTATCTCCTGGGGCGCGTACCCCAGGACCGCCAGCGCGCCCGTGACCTCCGCCAGCTTCTTCCCTGACGCCCCGGCGCCCGCCGCCGGAGCCGGAGCGTAACCGGAGCTCACCGACGGTATGTCCTTGGATATCTTGTCACGCAGCTCCAGGATTATCCTCTGCGCACCCCTTTTTCCCACGCCCGGGGCGCTGGTCAGGAGCTTTTCGTTCTCCGTCACCACCGCCATTGCCAGCGTCTCCGGCGTGCAGACGCCCAGCACGCTCAGCGCCGCCTTGGGGCCTATGCCGGAAACGGACAGCAGCAGCTCAAAGCACCGCTTCTCCGCAAGCTCCGCAAAGCCGTAGAGGTCCATGACGTTCTCCGCCACGTTCAGGTATGTGTAAAGCCTCGCCCTGTCCCCCACCCGGAGGCGCGAGAGCGTATTTGCCGTCGTCATGCAGGAAAAGCCCACTCCCCCGGCGTCTATCACCGCCAGGTTCCTGTCGATGTGGGCGACCTTGCCCTCTATATAGTAGAACATTCGTTTCTTCCTCCCTCGTATGTGAGAAGTGAGCCGGAGAACCTGGCGTGGCATATGGCAAGCGCCAGGGCGTCCGAGGCGTCGTCGGGCTTTGCGGGGCTTTTGAGGTTCAAAAGCCTTCGGACCATCTCCATCATCTGCCTCTTGTCCGCCCGCCCGTAGCCGGTTATCGCCTGCTTCACCTGGAGCGGCGTGTACTCATACATGGGCACGTTCCTCTCCACCCCCGCCAGGATTATAACCCCCCTGGCGTGCCCCACGGCGATCCCCGTGGTGATGTTGGTGTTGAAAAAAAGCTCCTCGATGGATATGGCATCCGGCTTGAATGTATCAATGAGCTCCAGCATATCCTGATATATCCGTTCAAGGCGCGAGGACAGCTTTGTGTGCGCGGGCGTTGTGATGGCGCCGCAGGTTATGAATCTCTGCCCCGCTCCGGCGGCGTCAATGACGCCGAAGCCCACCGTGGCGACGCCCGGGTCTATGCCGAGTATTACAGCCACCGCCCCCGCTCCTCTCCTGGCAAATTTCTACGTATATATTGTATCACAACCGTCTTTATTCCGCAATATATTCACACAATTTTTCCCGCGGCATAGACTGTAGTGAAAAAACCGCGTTGTAAAAACGCAGATTTCAGGAGGTAATTCCATGTCATCAAGAATGGCTCCCGGCCCGGTGGCGGGCGACGTGAGCATCCGTGAGGCCGTATGCGTACATACGAGCAAAATTTACGATTCCTGCAAGGATAAGGACTGCCTTGAGAATATGCGGGTCTACCTGACCGCCGCCGCCCAGGAGAACCTGGACAACGGCCTCAACGTCCGCGCCCGCTCCGCCGAGCTTCTCTGGGCAAGCCCCATGGTGGAGCCCGTGAGCTTCAACCGGGGCTACTACACCGTGGACATCCGCTTCTACTACAAGATACGCGCCGACGTGTGTATGTCCAGCGGGCTCATCGCCCCCATCGAGGGGCTTGCGTCCTTCACAAAGAGGGTCCTCCTCTTCGGCAGTGAGGGCACGGCGAAGATCTTCACCTCCGACATCGGCCCCTCCTGCGTGGACAGGAACGTGATAGACTCCACCAATCTCCCCCGCGCCGTGGTCGAGGCGGTGGATCCGATAGTCCTGTGCCTCAACGTGGTGGACGGGTGCGCCGACGAGTCCCCGGAGCCGCTGGAGCTCCCTCAGTATATCCTCGATATGTTCGACTCCCCCATCGTCTCCGGCGGGGCGGGGAGAATGATCGTCGTCACCCTGGGACAGTTCACCATCGTGCGCCTTGAGCGCGATTCCCAGCTGCTCATACCCGTCTACGACTACTGCGTCCCCGAAAAGGAGTGCGCCGGCACCGGCGGCGAGGACCCCTGCGCCCTCTTCAACCGCATCGACTTCCCCGTAAATGAGTTCTTCCCGCCCGACGCCGTCTGCGAGCCCGAGGACTACCGGGACATGATGCCCGTAGAGGAATAAACCGAAAACCGTACCCTTTATTGCCTCCCCTCCTTTTTGAGGGGAGGCATTTTTTGCCGCCTCTCCCCCCTCCGCCGCGCCGATTGGTCTTGACAAGTGATTGCGTTAGAATTATAATATCGGTGCAGTAAACCTCATTATAAACACAATATAGTAGGAGGAGATAAACATGGAAGACAAGCCAAAGGGCAAAAGTAAAAGGGTGATAATTATCGCGGCAGCGTCGGCGGCGGTATTGGCGGCGGCGCTGGTCATTCTCGCGGTCCTGGGAGTATTCTCCCCCGGAAAGGAGTACGGGCATTTCCTCCTCAGGGGCTCCGTCGCCTACTACTCGCCGGGCGGCAAGCGGGCGCGGGAGGTGGCGCTGGGGTCCGTAAATTCCGGGGACACGGCGCGCCTCAGGCCACTGTACAGCGTAACGGAGAAGGGGACCGTCATCTTCCCGGCGCTGAACTCCGACGGGAGCTATGACCTGGAGCGGTGCGCGTCTGACGGCTCGGACAACCAAAGTCTCGTCTCCGGTATCACCCGCATTGAAACCACCGACGGCGGTCACGCCCTCTTTGAGGCGTCCGGCGCGCTGTACTCCTTTGACGGTCATGACATAACGGCCCTTTCGGAGGACGTGAAAAGATGGGCGCCCGTGAAGACCGGCGACAGCGTGTGGTACGTAACCGGCACCGAGCTGCGGCTCAAGGACCTGACCTCCGGCGAGGAGACGGTGATCTCCCAAAAAATATCCGACAGCTCCGGCGTCGTTGCCTCAAGGGATGGGCGGGTATTCAGGTACTCCGTGGGCATCGTGAACCGTGTTTTCGTCGACGGGCAGGAGCAGGAGCTTGTCAGGGGGACGGTGTACGGCGACAGCGCCGATATGTTCTACATAGTCGAAAAGAAGGATACAGGGAGCGCGCCTGTAAGCAGCCTTATCAATGACGACATGAAAAGCGCCGACGCCACGCTCAAGCCTCCCAATGCCGATGACTACACCTACGCAAGATGGTCCGTGGAGTTTCGGCTGTTTAACGGCTTCTACCTGTATTACACGCCGCCCGAGGACAGCTCCGTAGCCATGAGCTACCACGAGGGGATGATCCCGGCAAGCGGTATCATCAACTGGATGACGGAGCACTTTTTCCCCCGAACCGCCTCCAACTACGGGTTCCCCTTCAGCGAGAGCGACGTCAAGAGGCTCGCCTCATATTTCAGCGTCGTCAAGACCACGGAGAGCAACGACCTGCTTGTGACCCCCAGCGGACACCGGTACGAGAAGGTCACGTACCACGGCACGGGTCCCGTCGTAACCGTCGACGGGACTGAGTACGACACCTCCTTCAACGCCAAAATGGTGGATTCCGACTACCTCATGAAGACAGAGTACAACAAGGCCGTGTCCGAATACCGGCAGGAGTCAAACAACGCGGAGATTCGCGACGAGATAAGGTCCTATATGAACAAGAGTTTGGGGTCGATGTACGCCCTGTACCGTTACACCCCTCAGGAGGGGCTGACCCTGCTGGCGGACGAGCTGTACTCCTGCACCAAAGAGGGCGGAGAGCTTGTGACAATGGGGCTGAATATGCCGCAGGAGCCCGGAGCGTGCAATCTCTCTGAGCTCAGCACCTTCGAGCTCAGCCAGCTGAGACAAACATTAAGCGCGTATGAGGTCAAACCCAACGGGGAGACGAAGAGCTACCCCCTGAGCGTGGCGGAGCCGGAGGAAAGCGTCCTTCCCCAGGACCTTGTGACCCAATATCGCGGCATAGAGCCGGCTCTGGAGCTGGAGGACGGCTGGACGCTTCTATATTACAACGGCGGCCTCTACCTTTACGACGGCGAGAGCATGGAGCCGGTCGCCAACGGCGTGAAATACGGCGCATGGGCGGGCGGCAGCCGGAACGGGATCTACTACGTCCTGAGCGGCGGCGATATGTACTACTATAACGGCAAAAAATCCGTTGTCAGGGCACAGGGCATTGAGGAGGTTTGGTGACATGAAAAAATCGGTAAAATTTATTTCGCTTATCCTGGTTCTCTCCCTCGCGCTGTCCCTCGCGTCATGCGGGGGCGGGAAAAAGTCTGACGTACCGGCGCAGGAGGACGCTCCTGCCGAACAAAACGGCGCGCCGCAGGAAAACACCGCTCCCGACGCCTCGGGCGATGAAAACGTCCCCGGCGAAAGCGCCGGCGCGGACGTGCCCGACGGGACAGACGGATCCGACGTGACCGACGTGCCCGACGAGCCCGACGAACCTGACGAGCCGGACGAGCCGGCATTTGACAGCGCCGCGGCGCAGGCGGCGCGGCAGGCGCGGGTGGACTATCTCACGGATCTGACGGTCACGCTTTTAATGGAGCGCGACGAGTGCGTCGAGAAGCTGAAAAGCTCCATGGCTATAACGCTCAACGGCTTTTTCAGGGAATTCGGTGCGCAGGAGTTCGCCCTGCCGGAAAAAATCGACGTGGGCAGGGAATTTTTTGAGGGCGCCGTCTCAAACCTCGTGGGCGAGCTGGAGATACCGGGGACGGACATTCTCGGCGACGTATACGAGGACGTGTCGGAAAACGGCGGAGAGGACCTTCTCCAGACGGTGACCTCCTCAGCTTTGGAATCGGTGGGCAGTAAGGTCACGGAAACGGTCCGCGAATCGGTAATGGAGCTTTCCGGGCTCGGCTCTTTAGTGTCCGCCGCCGAATCTATACAAAACAGCATGACGCTCATTGAGAGCATCATCGACGGCACCCCCGATTACGCCCTGGCGCTGACGCTCAGGGACGCCAAGGGGTACGCCGACACCGTAGCCGCCTTCCTCTCAAGCGGCGAGGCGGACACCGAGACGCTTCGCTCCGCCCTTCGCGCCTACTTGAGCTTTTCCGGCTTTGAGCAGGCGGCGACGGACCTGAGAGATTCAAACGGCCTCACCGCCGTGGGCAGGATGCCCATAACCAGCTTTCTCTCCCGCGCCGAGGCGCTGGACAGGGCGATAGGCATATGCGCGCTTTTGATCTCCCGCGAAAACGGCGAGCTTTCCGCGCCGCCGGAGCCCGAGGCGCTCGCCGCCGCTTACGGCGAGCTCTGTGGGCGGATGCAGGAGCTTCGCTCCTCCGTCCCGCTGGGGTCCATGGTGGAGTACGTACTGCCGCCAAACTACGACAGGCCCTGCCTTGTCTCCCTTCAACGCGGAAACACCGCCGCCGGAGCGATAGGCGGCTTCCTGGGCGGCCTTTTGGGGAACGCCTTTGGGGACCAGCTTAAAAATCTGAGCAGCGAGGACGTGGACAAGCTCCACGGCGCGGTGAATTCCCTGACGGATACCGCCAACGCCCTGCTTTTTGATGCGGAGATGTCCACCTGCGAGCTTCTGGCCCCGACGGACATCATGGACCTGCTCTTTGACCCCGACGCGCCCATAGACGGCTCCACGCCGGCGCGTATGGAGCTTTGCGAGCTTATGTATTTCACCGGCGACGGGTCGCGGAAGATGGTCTCCGACAGCGCCAACGCCGCCGAGGCGCTGAGGCTGACAAGGCAGGTGTACGCCTCCTTCCTCTCCGACAGCACGGAGCGCGACGGATATCTCCACCTCATCGACCAGGTGCTTTTTGAGCTGGACCGGTACATGGCGGCCTACGGCGCCGTTTCACGCGACGCGGCGGACAGCGAGCTTTACTCCGACCTTTGCCGCTCCACGGCGCTGGCGCAGTCACAGCTTGGAAGCCTGGTCATGTCCTCCCAGGTGTGGCCCGGAACCGTGACGCGCGAGACATCGTCCCTGGGGACGAGCGGCGTGTCAGTCGGCACGCACAAGGTGCTTGTGACCTGGCGCGACTCCGACAACAATATCATCTACGCCTCCGACCCCAAGGGAGATATTACCGCCGTCTACGGCTTTGACGAGGACGGCAGGCCCATGAGCTTCACCCGCGGCGAGGACGTGATACTGTTCGACCCGGCCTCCGGCGCGGCGCTCTACACCACCATGGATGAGACAAAAACCGACGCCGTGCTCACCTTCGCGCGCTTCCTCCAGGCCAACCGCAACGCCTTCCGCGCCGACGATTACAACGCCTATCAGAGGGCGTATTGACCCTTCAAAGCTTCGTTATGGGTGCATTATACTACGAAGTTAACTAAAAGTCAAGCATTATTTTAGTATTCCAAACGATTCCGCAAGTTTTGCAATGTTTTTCATCTAAAATTAAGTAAGAAATACCCCTTCGGCGTTCAGGACCGGTGTCACCGGCGCCGAAGGGGTATTTTTGCCGTCGTTTGGTCGGGGTTTATAGCGGGGTGTGGGACAAAAGCTGCCAGGAGCCGCCGGAATCGCGGACGGTGAGGACGTGGTCCCGAGAGAGGAGCGTCAGCGTGTCGCCGTCGCGGGAGCCGGAGACGGGGATGAATTCGCCGGGACCGTAGTCGCTGGTGAAGGTGTAGAGGCTGTCGTACTCCGAAAGGTAGATGGCGTTGGGGACGTTTTGCCAGTCGGTTTTCAGGTCGTCCGTGGTGATGCCCGCGTACACCGTGAGTACCGCGTCCACGTCCGAAACGCGTATGGCGTGGATGGGGAAGTCCTTGTACTCCTCGCCGTATTTCTCATGGTACGCGGCGTGGACCGCCGCTCGCTCGGCGCTGTCAAAGCCCGCGCCAATTTCCGTGGAGATGGGGAAATAGGCGATAAATTGCCCAAGGTCCAGCTGCGTTGGGTCGGACCAGTCGGAGAGGAAAAAGCCGTTTACCGGCGAGACGGTAAGCTCTCCCGTCTCACCGTCGCAGGTCTCGTATTCCGCGGCGAGGCGGTCACGCCAGACCTCCAGCTCCGCGTCGCCGATGGGGTCGCCGGTGAGGCTTTCGGCTGCCGCCGCCTCATTGTACCACCCGGCAAGCAGGTCCCAGCCGAAGGCGCCGGTTTCGTGGCTGAGATTTTCGTAATCCACGATCCACGCCTGAAAAGCGCCGCCGGCGGCGGTCACGCCGGCCCAGCCCACATCGTTGAAGGCGATCCGGAAATCGGGCGTCTCCAAAACCGCACACCAGGCGGGCTCCTCGCCGTCATATGCGTCCAGGTCGTCCGCCCAGCGCAGGGCGCGCAGGATCTCCAGGTACTCCGCCCCGCGCGGGGACCCGGCGGCGCTGACCGTGGGCATCGCCACGCCGTTCTCCACCATCGTGATCGTCATGTTTTCCAGCTCAGCGGCGGCGAAAAGACCTCTCAGCGCAACGTCGCTCTCTATCAGCGGCTCCGTACCGGGCGTGACACGGAATGACGCCGCCATACGGCGAAGCTCGTCCATGTGACCGGGGCTTGCGACGGTTATCTCCCAATGCCCGCCGTCGGGACAGTCAACGTACCGCTCCTCCCGCGCCGACCCGTCCTCGCCTGTGTAGGAGACGGTGAGGGACTGCTCGTCGCCGGAAGCGCCGTCCTGTGTCATGAAATCGTACCGCTCTTTGGCGGTGGAGTATCCGTCACGGTAGACAGTCAGGGACGAGCCGTCGCCGGTGGATAAGGAGTACCAGTAGTTCCCGCCGTCGCCGGTGGTGACGGTGATTTTAAACGGCTCTCCGTCCAGGGCATTGGGGACCTCCATTGTCCAGCCGTCGCCGGTGTAGTAATAGTGGTCGGGGTCCGTGGGGGAATCGGGCGCGTCCGGGGCATCCGGGGCGTCCGGGGTATCCGGGGTGTCAGGGGTGTCCGGGGTATCAGGGGTCACGGCGCTGTCGATATTTTCCTCCGGGGTAATGCCTTCGGTCTTACCGCTTTGGGAGGAGCCGGCGAAGGCACAGCCCACGGCGATGACCGCTATAAGCGCCACAGCCAGCAGGACCGCCAGGGTGGTGCGGGGGCGGCGGGCGATGAGCTCCACCCGCGCGCGCAGGGCCTTTTTGCCGCCGGACATAGTTGTTGCGGCGCTCAGGGGCGGCACGGCGCGGGGTGAGCGGGCGGAGAGGCTGATGAGCGTCTCGCCGTATGCCTCCCGCTCGCCGTCGCCCAATGCTTTCAGCGCGCCGGCGTCGGCGAAGAGCTCGCTGTCCTGCCGGGAGGCGGAGGCGGCGGCCCACGCCAGGGGGTCAAACCAGTGAATTGTCAGCGCGGCGCACCGCAAAATTGCCCAGAGGCCGTCCCCGTGGCGGCGGTGGCTCAGCTCATGGGCGAGCACGTGGCGGAGCTTCAGCCCGTCCTCCGCCGTCTCGGAGCTTACGTAGACAGAACCCAGAAAATAGCAGGAGGACTCCAGCCCATTTACCTTGTAGACCCTCACGGGCGCTTTCACGTCCAGCCGCTCGCGGCGGCGGCGGAGCTTTAAGTAAAGCCCGGTGTTCGTGACGGCGAAAACCGCCAGCACCGCGATCGACCCCGCCGCCCACAGGGTCCCCGCTGTCCGGCGCAGGGCGAGGGTCCGCTCCATGCGGGTATACTCCCTCTCGGTGACGTTCTCAGCCACGGTGACCGCGGGCGTACCGCCGTCCTGTGAGGGTCGGGCGGGGGCGTTGTTCCCCGCCGGCGCTGTGATTCTCGGCGTGCCGGTGACCCTGCCGTCTGGGGAGCGGGTCAGGTCCTCCACGCCCTCCAGCGCCGCCAGGTCCCGCGCAAGCGCCGTTTCGGAGGCGGCGGACTCCACGCTCACGGGCAGGGTCCACAGGCTTCCGGGTATGAGGAGCCGCGCCAGCACCAGCGCCCACAGCGCGCAGCGCAGACCGGGGCGAAGCTTCCGCCCGAAGATCGCCCGAACGGTCAAAACGGCAAGGATCATCACGCAGGAGGAGGCTATCCAAGCGATCGCGCTCATTTCCCCCGCCTCCCCTCTCTGAGGATGCGGTAGAGCTCGTCGATCTCGCCGTCAATCAAGTCGCAGTCCCGCGCCATGGTGCTGACCAGAAGCCCGAAACCGCGCGTTTTGATCCTGTTCAGCGTGTTTTTCGCCTCCTGCCGCACCGCGTCCTCACGGGAGATCAGGGGGGTGAACCTTTTCGCCCGCCGGGAGCTGTCGATGCTGACGGCTCCCTTGTCGGACAGCCGCCCAAGCATGATGTTGACAGTCGCCTTCGTCCAGCCGGTGTCGTCCCGCAGAGCCTCCACCATATCGCCGATGGTCAGTGGGCTCTCCTCCCACAGAAGGTTCATGAGCTTCCATTCGCCGTCTGACAGTGACAGCTTGTCCATATTATGACCTCGCTTTCAAGTAAGATAACAGCTGTTATCTTATATATAGCAGATTGGATAACAAATGTCAACTGTAATTTTTCGGTTTTTAAAAAAATTGTCCCAATTCGACCTTGTGTTCCCGGCTAAAGTAGATTTCTACACATTTACGTGGTATAATATCCGCAAAGCGGATATTGTACATGATTTCAAGCCGTTTTTCTCCCCGGCTTCGCCGGGAACCGAAAAACATGGCGAATATACCACAAAATCAAAGATTTTGTGGTATAAAAGTGCGCGACAGGTTGACTAACCGTGATTTACGAGGTGATCATATGAATATTACTTACAGGAAATTGACAGAACAGGAGCTCGACCTTTTTATTAAAATGCGGATCGAGCAGCTTCGGGAGGAGGGCGCAAAAGAGGAAATCGATCTTACGCCCGCGTTGAAGGATTATTATCGTCGTCATATGGCTGATGATACATTCATTTCATGGATCGCATTAGACAATGAGACGATCATTGGGACGAGCGGGATGTCCATTGTAGAAAAGCCGCCCTATTTTGGCTGCCCAAGCGGAAAAATAGGGCTTCTGTCCAGTATGTTTACGCGTAGGGAATACAGGAGAAAAGGGATCGCGAAGGAATTACTTTCAAGAGTCATAGACGAAGCAAGAAAGCGGGGCTGCGGTACGGTTCAAATCACTGCTTCAGATATGGGCATTTTACTATACAGCAGCTTTGGATTTACCAAAAACGATCATTTTATGCAATACAAGCTGTAAATTCCCGTTTGTCGAAAGGGAATTGGGAGGAAAAAATTTTTCAGCCGATAAAATTTTCGCTCCGGGAAAAGACATTTTTTGCGGGCGGGCGGTATTGACTTTTCCTTTTTACCGCGGTAAAATTACTACCGAATTTGAATTCAGGAGTGATTCGTTATGGACGCCTACATACCCTCCGGCTACTCTCCCCTGCTGGGGATATACGATACGCAAAGGGCGATAGCCCTCCTAAAGCACACCTTTGAGGCGACGCTCAGCCGGCGCCTGAACCTTCTGCGGGTCTCGGCGCCGCTTTTCGTGGAGGCTTCTACCGGCCTCAACGACGACCTCAACGGCGTGGAGCGCCCCGTGAGCTTTGACATACCCGACGGGAACAAGGAGGGGCAGGTGGTCCACTCCCTTGCCAAGTGGAAGCGCATGGCGCTCCACCGCTACGGCTTCAAGCCCGGCGAGGGGATATACACCGACATGAACGCCATACGCCGGGACGAGGTTATGGACAACCTGCACTCCATATACGTTGACCAGTGGGACTGGGAGAAGATAATCACCCGCGAGGAGCGCAACACGGAGTACCTCAAGTCCACCGTCCGGGACATCGTGGCCTCCATCCACGACACCAACGAGGCGCTCAAGCAGGTCTTCCCCGTCCTGGACGTGGAGATTGACCCGGAGGTGAGCTTTGTCACAAGCCAGGAGCTGGAGGACATGTGGCCGGACCTTTCGCCCCGGGAGAGGGAGAACGCGTACCTTAAGGACCACCGCACGGCGTTCATCATGCAGATTGGCAAAAAGCTCAAGTCCGGTCAGATTCACGACGGCAGGGCGCCGGACTACGACGACTGGGATCTGAACGGCGACATCATGTTCTGGAACGACCTGTTGGGCTGCGCCTTTGAGGTGAGCTCCATGGGCATCCGCGTGGACCCCGAGTCCCTGGACCGGCAGCTTGCCGAGCGCGGCTGTGAGAACCGCCGCACACTCACCTTCCACAAAATGCTCCTGGAGGGCCGCCTGCCATTGACCATCGGCGGCGGAATAGGGCAGTCGCGCCTTTGTATGCTGCTGCTGAAAAAGGCCCACGTGGGCGAGGTCCAGGCGAGCATCTGGGACGACAGCACCATCCACGACTGCGCGTACTCGGGAGTGACGCTGCTGTAAATTTCAAGTATTAAATATTAAAAGTCCAGTGAATTTCCCAAAATTCACTGGACTTTATATTTTTTATTCGTATTCTATCTCGCCTGACGACGTGCCTATCATCATGTAGGTCTTGCCGGTGCGGAGGGTCAGGGGGTTGCCGTTGGAGTCGGTGAAGGAGAAGAGGCCGTTGGACTTCTCCCTCTGCCAGGTTATCTTCTGGGCGACGCCGTCCGCCACGTACCAGCCCTGTCCCGAGCCGGTGAGGTTCGCCTGGAGGCGGCCCTTGTCGTCGCCGGAGATAACGGATATCCTCGCCGTAAGGAATACGACGTTTTTGACCTGAACGGGGGAATTTACCGCCGTGTCCTTCATCTCGGAGCCGTACTGACTGACTGTGTAGAGCTTTGTGTCGCCGTTGTATGTGAATGTGGTGGATTTGGAGCTCTTTGACGAGGAGAAGCGGGCGGTGACGGAGCTTGCCGTCTCGCCGGTGAGCTCCTTTTCGTCGTCAAAGGTGAAATTCATCTCAAAGCCGTCCTTGTGGGCGGTTTTCAGCTTACTGCTCTTGACGTAATCGGCAAGTGCGGGGACGTCCAGGACAACGCTGTGAACGGAGCCCAGGTTCTCCTTGCGCCAGGAGTCGCGGTAGAAGTTCCCAGCGCCGGGGCCGTTCACCCCGTCAAGGCGGGGGATGCCGGTGCTCTTGAGCTTGGCGTAGGCGTCGTCGCTGCCTCCGGCGTGTATGTAGACTGCGTCAAGGCCCAGGGCCAGGTCGATGAAGTAGGGCCTGGAGCTGCGGACGCCGCCCACCTGCTCCATGTCGCCGAAGTCCTCAAACACAGCCATAAGGCGGGAGGAGTACGCCTCCACGGGCATCTCGATTATCATCGACGCCTGGGTTATCCCCACGTGGGGCGTGGCGTCCTTTATGTTGTCTATCATCACCGCCCAGGGGCGGACGCCGGATATGTCCTCCTCCACCGGCTCGCCCGTCAGGGGGCTCACGGGTCCCTCATATTTCGGCGGGTCCGGCTCCTCGGGGGGATCCGGGTTCTCGGGGGGATCCGGCTCTACGGGAGGGTCAGGCTCCACCGGCGGGTCCGGCTCCACCGGAGGGTCTGGCTCGTCGGGTATATCAGGTGTGTCGGGCGTGTCCGGCTCCACGGGTGGCGCGGGGGGCTCCTTTTCCCTGTTCATGCCGCCTGTCAGCAGTACGGCGGCGGTGACCACTATCGCTATCGCCGCCACAGCCGCTATAAGTATTATTATAAGCTTTTTTGAATCGGTCCCGCTTTGGGACTGGTGCTTTCCTTTTGCCATATTTGCGCCTCCTTATCTCAGGCTCCCCCATTTTAACTCTTTTTTCCCGTTATGTCAACCTATATGGCGCAAAAAGGCTTGTCATATTTCCAGGCTGAGTGTATAATTATGTTATTATAAATCGAGGAGTTGTTTCCCTTGGAAAAGAGATACGGGTTTATCCGCGGAGAGATGGAGCTTAAAATACTCATACTCTTTATTCTCCGGCGGCTGCCGGAGAGAGCGGCGTTCGAGGAGCTGACGGATATGACGCTCCTCACCGACGGGGCGATAGACTACTTTGACTTCACCCAGGTGCTCGCGGACCTGGAGCGCACGGGGCACATCGAAAGGAACGACGAGGGCTACGCCATCACCGACAAGGGCAGGGTCAACGGCGAGGCGATGGAGTCCGACATCCCCTATTCGGTGCGTATACGCGCGGAGAAGGCGGCGTCCACCCTGGCGGACCTCCAGCGCCGCAGGAGCATGATCGAGGCGAGCCACGAGATGCGGCGCAGGGGCGGCTTTACGGTCCACCTGTCCATGTCCGACGGAATGGGGCCGATAATGACCCTGGACCTGCTCACCGGCGACGATAAGCAGTCGGCGCAGATCGAGGAAAACTTCAAAAGGAACGCCGAAAAGCTTTACGGCAAAATAATCGACCTGCTGTTGGAGGGGTGAAAAACAGCAAAATAATCGAAACGTGCGTAAAAAAAATCTTGAATTCCTCGGAATTCAAGATTTTTTTGTTTTTTCACAGGTCCTGAAGGTCCGGAAAGCCCATCTTTTCAGGGGTATACTCCTCCGCCTCATCGTCGGTCAGGGTATGCGCCCAGGGGACGCTCTTGCCGGAGGCTCCGGGGCCGTAGTTTTTATATTCCGCGTAAAATGACCCCGTATGCGCCTGTTCCTTGTCCCAATCGTGCCATTTTTCACGCCTGATATGCCCGCCCAGGTAGGAGCGGAGTATCACCGTTTTGGCATAGTTCCTCCAGGGGCGCCCCAGGTACACGGTGTTTTCCGGCAGGTCACCGATAAAGCGGCAGCTTTCAAACACGTACCCGTATTTTTGCCCGCGGGGTGTGGAGGCGGCGGTGACGTACCCGGGGCGGAGTATGGATTCCAGTGTACAGCCTTTGAAGTACGCCGTGGCGCTGCCGAAGATAAAGTCCACCGTCCCGCAGATATAGCAGTCAAGGTAATACTGCCTGCCGTTGACGCGCGGGAAGCTCTCCGTCGGTCCCGTAAAGCCGCCCCTGATGATCTCGCTTTCCGGTAGCGGTCCCGTAAAGAGCGTGTCCTGAGCGCTCAAAAGCCGGCAGCTCTCCACAACGATGCTGTCCCCCTCCGCGTAGAGCGCGATGCACTGCCCGCTTCCCTCCTGAGGGCCCGCGGAGTTCTCAATCGTGAGGCTCCGAAGGCGCACGTTTGACGCCGCCACGAGCATTGTATAGCTGCGGAACGTGCCCCTTTTTCCCCCGTCGGGCATGGTGTCGTTGGCATAATCGCCGTAGGTTATCACCGTCGTCGCGGCGTCCTCGCCCTCAAGGGTGACGTTTCCGCGCCAAATCTCCGGCTTTTCGTGATATGCTCCGGGGCGAATGTGGATCACCGCCGGGACATCCGGGCGGGTGTGCGCGAAGCGGAGCGCCTCGGTTACGCTTTTATATTCTCCGTCACCGCCGACAGTCAGCCTCAGAACGTCCCGGTCTTTCTCCTCGTTCATATATCCCTCCGTATCCGGCGCGGTATCAGATCCGCGCGTCACTTTCCCTTTCTCCTCCTCACGGCCTCGGTGAGGAGGTACTCTATCTGTCCGTTTATGCTCCTAAAGTCCTCCTCCGCCCAGGCGGCGATCTCGGTCCAGAGGGTGTTGGAGAGGCGAAGCGGGACCTGCTTTTTTGCCGATTCCTTCGCCTTCAGCTCCCGCTCCAGAGCCTCTATCCGCTCCAGGCGCTCACGGAGGGCCTGCTCGCGCTCCTCCGGGGTCATCAGTATATGCTCCCGGAGTTGACGACGGGCTGGGCGTCCTTGTTGCCGCACAGAACCACAAGGAGGTTGGAGACCATGGCGGCCTTGCGCTCCTCGTCCAGGGCGACGACCTCGTCCTCGTTGAGCTTTTCGATCGCCATCTTCACCATTCCCACGGCGCCGTCAACTATCTTTTGCCGCGCGGCGATTATCGCCACGGCCTGCTGGCGCTGGAGCATGGCGGCGGCTATCTCCTCGGAGTAGGCGAGGTGGGTTATCCGCACCTCCTCAATGGCGAGGCCCGCGGAGGACACACGCTTTTGGAGCTCGTCGCGCATCATGTCGGCGATCTCAATGGCGGAGGACCGAAGAGTCTTCTCCTGTACGCCGTCGTCGTCATCATCGTCGTCAAACACATCGTAGGGGTAGAGCCGGGCGATGTTGCGTATGGTGGAGTCGGTCTGTATGTTTAGGAATTCCACGTAGTTCTCCACGGCGAAGGCGGCGAGCGTGGGGTTCTCCACGTGCCATATGACCACCGCGCCGATGATTATGGGGTTGCCCAACACGTCGTTGACCTTCTGGCGGCGGTTGTCCAGGGTCTGGGTCTTGAGGGATATGCCCTTGCCCACACCCACGGAGACCACGGCGGTCTTTCCCTCCGCCTGCATCTCCTTCGTTTTGGCCTGGGCGGCCTTGTACGCCTCGTTGTAGGTGGGGCTGAAGGAGGTGACGAATGGGTTTACATAATAAAATCCGCTCTCCTTCACCGTGCCATAGTATTTGCCGAACAGGGTGAAGACCCGCGCCTCGTTGGGCTTCACGATCTTCAAGCCAGCCATGAGGACGGGGCAGACGACCCAGCCGATCAAAGCCCCGGCAACGCCGATGACCACTCCGGGCATATCCTTCCCGGTTCTCACGCTCAGCAGTATCCCCGCGACAAACGCCGCCGTCCCCGCCAGTATCCCCAGAATGAGCAGGAGCAGCATGACCCCGCCGGACATGGGCCGGAGCTCTTTTTCTTTGATGTCTGTTTTCATAGGTGGACCTCCCTCGTTTTGTGATATTAAAATGATATCACATCAATATCCCAATGTCAAGGATTTTTACAAAAAAATAAATCATACCCGTTCCCGACAGTCAACCCCTAAAATTAAATATTTTTCCGGCGGCATGGACCCCGTGGGATAGGGAAACATAGTGAACCGAGGGGTAAGACGGTACGGCAAACTGAAAAGACGTAGTTGCAACCCAACTACGTCTTTTCGGCTTTTTCGTATCTTTTAGGAATTGAAATGGTTTTTCGGAAAATGATTCCATGCGGCGCTTTGGCTCACCCCAGCACCTCCCGCCAGTAGGTCAGGACTATGTAGAGGGCGAAGGCGTCGAAGGCGAGGTAGGCGAGAAAGCACAGCCACAGGCCGACGCGGGCAAGCGGGCGACGGCGGAAGTGGTAGAGGAGCCAGAGGGACGCGGGGATGAGGACGAACTTTAGCCCCAGTGTGGCCCAGGGGGTGCTGAGGATTCCGCCGAAGAAGGGGTTCATCTCAAAGCTCCCCGGAATGAGCCGGAGGCCCACGGTGGTGTAGATAAAGTCCAGGAGACTTAAAATCTGCGTGCCCACGGCGAGGGCCAGGTATAGCCTTGCGTGTACCTGGCCCTCGGTATTTGTGGGTTGTGTGCGGTTAGGGGTGGGGGTCATTCAGCAGGGGTAGGAGGAGTAGTCGTGATGGGAGTGCCAATGTAGAAGGGGACGGAAATCTGCGTATTATTTGTTTGATCATACTCGTCAACGATAACCAACGCGTACTCGCCTCCGTCCTTCAATGCCTCAAAGCCCTGAACATTTGCGAATGTCGCGTCGGAGCTGGCGATAGTGCCAAGCACATTGACGGTTCCATCGCAATTGATCAGAGTTGCGGGCAGGGAATAGTCCCATGTGGCGGCGTTGCCCCAGTAGTAGCTCTTCTCATAGGAATTTTCACCATAGAAGTACAGCGCCTTATTCTCAGCTATCGTAAGATTAGCACCGTCCTCTAACTGGATTGTACAACCCGGCAGGACTTTCAGAAGATTATCAATGGTTACGCTGGCGCCGCTCTTGACCACAACATCCGTTAAATATCCGAACGGGCAGTCAAGTCCTTCACTGTTGACGGTATAGGTATTCCCGGCAACATTCATGGAAACGCTCAACTCACCGGTCGTGATTTCCGCGTCAACGGTAATGGCCGTCCTGTCGCCGTTCTTGTCAAATACAACAGAACCGGAATCGCTCAGGAAGTTGATAATTCCGCCTTCGCCCATATAGGGAACCGTAGTATAGTTGTCGCTGGAGAATGCGTTTATGTATGCAAGCCCATACATGGAAGCTCCGTTTTGATAGACCGCTTGAGTTGAAATTCCACCCAGGTCATACAAGTTAAACGGGAAATCCCCGTTGGTGTATGCATTTAGGGAGCCGTTTCCGCCGCGCCAGTCAGCGATTTGGAAGCGCTGATAAACTTTACCGCCGGAGCTTGCGGTCACCGTACCCGCGCCATATACCTCTCCGCGGGCATACAGACTCCCGTTAACAACAAGCGAGCCTTCAAGGTCGATTGCGCCATAGTCGCCGGTGAGGAAACCGGTTCTTGGCACAGAGCCCTGTTGGTTGCCAGCGACAAGAAGCGTGCCATCCACCTCAAGATTCATGTCGTTCGGTACAGTGAGCGTCACATGGGCTGCTCCAGTTGTGCCGTTGCCAGGAACATTGGCAGCACCAGTATATGTGTCATTGCACGCATCGCTGGTGGGGATGATAACTTCTTGGTTAGCGGGAATCGTGAGATTGCTAGTGAGAGTGTGGTTATCGATTAGGTAGATAACCGGATACCCCAAATAAGCGGCAACTTCAACGGCCTCAGCGAGAGTCGGGAAGCCATAGACGGTTCCGTTGTAGGTGAACTGCGCAACGTTACCCTCTTCGTCGGCAGCACTGGCGGAAATTGGACCAAAGACGGCAAACATCATGACAAACACCATGAGGAGAGCCAAGGTCTTGCGAGTGCTTTTCTTGTTGATTTTACTCATTTCAAATTCCTCCTTGATGATTGTTGACCGTCGTGTCGGGCGATCGATTTTATATTGAGCAGCCTACCGAACGAACAATAGAGGCAAACAAAAGAGGGTATTTTGTATGCGCATACTATGTGATCTTCCGGCAAGCAGGCTCTGCGGGATGTAATTCAAAATTTAGAACAGGCTCTTGCTTACTTTATTGACACATTTAAGGTAAATGTACCAGGAATTGTTATTGGACCAGCCGTCACGTTCCATGTAATCGTCACGGTACCGGAACCAGCAGCTCCAGTCGTAATAGTGACCGACTTACTATTCTGATTGCTCTCAGCGTTCGTAACATTTCCAGCGTAAGTTGTGTTATAATTTTGAACCGTTGAACCGCTACCAGGAAGATTGGTAAGCGTTACGGTAATAGTGCTATTTGGCTTCATAACGATATCGCCGGCCGTAGCGCCACCGTCAAAGTTCAACGTCGCGTCGTTCTCGGTATAAACAACTTCCTCTTCCTCCGTCGATGCACCAATACCGTTTTCTGTCCTCGGATTCGCATCCTCCGGTGAAACCTTAAAGGTCAGCGTCCCATTGCTCTTGACTACATTGATGACTACAGGGGACTTTCCTGATCCCACATTGTCAGCCAGTGATTTAATGTCATCAAATTTTACCGTTTTGCCAAGAATATTGCCGACCATCCCGACGTAGCTCTTGAAAGCCTCGAGATAATCCTCGTCCCGTACCAGCCCGTTATTGCCCTTCCGCATGTCGAGATTCTCGTCATCTCCAACCGCTTTTGCGGCCTCCATCATGCCGAGGTAAGCCATCGCATCCGCCTCAGCCTGGGAATGACCGTCGGAATCTTTTGCATTATATGCTGACACAATATCGGTCCATCTCGGATCATCCAACGAATACATACCGTTCGAGGTGTCAAAGTAGGCAACAGATCCGAAATTCTTCAACAACTCGTCAATCTCGGACTGCATTGTGTCATCCCATGTATCGCAATGGTTTTTCGCATACATGTAGAAGGAGTAGTTTCGGGAGTGCGCTGCAGCCATATAGAATCCACCAGAAGTGCCGTTTGGATTGGTAAATTTTTTCTGATTTGCCCAGGCGTCCAAAATATAACCTACGTTCCCGTTGTCATAGTTTGTCGTTACACCGTCAATTGTCACTGACACAGGAGATGTATCTGTACTCCAGTTAACGGCCTGTGCCATTTTTACCCTGGCGTTCTCGTCTGGAATGTTTAAGCTATCAAATACCTTCTGAACATCGCTCCAGAGTGTGTCAATATCACTTGCGAAGCTGGCGGTTATATCATAATTCAAATAGTCATCAACCTTGGTTCCTGTCCCTCCAAGGTTTGCAAATACGCCCATATCCACAGCGCCGCCCCATTTATCATAGCTCAGCTTTGCGGACTGAATATCGCCAAACGCGTCTTCCAACGCACCTTCCAAATCTGACCCCTCAAGGCCGCCGGCAAATTTTACGTCGTCTGTTGTGAGAACGATCATTGCGCCGCTGTTCTCCCCGAACAGCTCAGGATTGGCATAGTCCGCAAGCTCAACGGCGTGCATGACCTCGCCAACAGTCTGCCTGTCCACGCCCTTGTTGGCGTAGTCTATGTACCCGTTATACGCCACAGCGCCCACACCCGCGAGAATGGCGAGGACGGCAATCACGACCACCAGCTCCACCAGCGTAAAGCCGGCGTCACCATAGCGGCGCTTGGGTTTTGAAGAATTTCTTTTCATCTGATTAAACCTCCTGAAAATAGTTTCGGACGCGCCCTGAGCGCCCGGATTTCCCTCATACGCTTTGGAGCGGAGGGATGGAAGATATATGTAAAGGTCCGCGGAGCTTTCCGCGTTCCGGTCCTGCCGCCCCTTTCCGGGCGGCGATGTGGCAGCGAATGAACACCTTTACCCCCCATAAAATAAAGGCAGGATGTGACCATACGTTCACACCCCGAGCATTGCCGTATTCTGCTTGATTCACAAGACCGCCAGAGAGTAGGCGGCATCGGCAACGCCCCATATCTACCACTGACGTGCCGAGGCTTTTTCCAGTTCTGAGGCGGAGCGCAAAATTCTCCGTCAAAATGAACAAAAACGCCGCGGCGGATTTCGATGACCTGCCCCTCCCCACCGGGGTACGAAACATTATAGATATAATGTTACGCACGTCCGGCGGGAAAGCGCAAGCCTCACGAAATTCTTCGTCACCTATTATAGACGATTTGAACAAATTGTCAAGAGCGGATGAGGAATTTCGATAAAATTTTCTTCCGGATACATAAAAAAGGCACGCCGCGACACGCCCTCGGGCTGTTTCAAAAAAATGGAACAGCGGAGAGCGCGTCGCGGCGTGCCCAAAAGTGTTTACTTCGTCAAAGTGCAGAGACGAGAAAGGCCCCGGAACGCCGTCCGGGGGAGCCTTCGACACCCTTCGAGTTAAGCCGATTGAAACATTATATCTATAATGTTGCGTTATTTTTTGCCTTCTTGCCCTTCCTGCGTTTGTTTTTACGACGTGGGAAGGGCTTTTTCGCGCCGACCTTGTTTTGAGCAGCGGTTTCGGGCTTTTCCCCGTCCTCCGATTCGGCTTCCTCCGGCTCCGCTGCCAGTTCCGTCTCCGGTTCATCCTCCGGCTCCTCCTCTTGACACGGGACGAGGCCCAGCCCTTCCACGATCCGGCGATGCTCCGCGCCGCTGGTCTTTATATAAATCCTCGTCGTGTCCAGGTTGCTGTGACCCAGCACGTCGCACAGCTGCTCCAGCGTCCCGCCGTTTGCCAAAAACGTCCGGGCGAAGAGCTTCCGCAGGTTGTGGGGGTGGACCTTGGAGGCGAGGAGCCCGGCGCGTCTTCCTGCCGCCTTCATGAGCCTCCAGATAGAGACCCGGTCCAGCGCCCCGCCGTTCTTTCGGCGGAAGATGACGCCGGAGGTGATGCCCTGTTCCGCGGCGTAGTCCTCCAGCCGGCGGCCCAGCGCCTCGGGAATCATGATGCGGCGGATCTTGCGCTTGCACTGGACGCGGATGTCGCGTTTCCGCACGTCCTCCAGGGTGAAATAGCGCAACTCCGAGGCGCGGATGCCCGTGCCGCCCAGGGTCTCCATGACCAGCCGGTCACGCGGACAGCGGGCGGCGGCCAGGAGCTTGCGGTAGTCCTCCAGCGTCAGCTCCGCGTCCTCGGAGATATAGGCGTCCTTCTGGATGAGGACGCGGGGCGTCTCGCAGCCCTCCCAGCCCAGGCTGTGGAAGAAGGAGAAGAGCGAGGCGAGCTTGGTGTTGACGCTGCCGGGCGCGTAGCCGCGGCGCATCAGGCTGTCCCGAAACTCCCGCGCCGCCTCCGCCGTGGCCTCCCGCCCGTCCAGAAACCGGGCGAAGGACGTGACGTCAAAGAGGTACCTGGCGACGGTGTGGACGCTCCGGCCCAGGGCGTTCAGTACGTTCCGAAAGTCCGAAATGACCTCCGGGGTTATTACTTTGGCTTCCATAAAATGTTTCCTCCTCTTGTGAGTGAAGATAATGTATTTTGCCCTAAATGGGCGTAGTCAATCTATCACTCTAAAGGAGGAAACAGTCAAGGATAATCCAGTAAGAGCGTGGGAACAAGCCGGCTTCATCCTGACAGGCAACAAAAATTGCCGCCGCCCAACACGGTGGGCAGCGGCAAGGTGAACATGAAAAAAAGCAGCGAGATAAGGATTAAGATAACCAGCCATAGCGCAAGGGCTTAGAGAAAAGCCTGAACGAGAGGTTGGCGATAGAGATGCTCACTGTGAAGCCGGATGCTCAATATTCGGACAGAACAGTATAGACCCGTTGCAGCATGGCGACATGGGCGATGAACTGTTCAGACAAATCGTTGATTTCTGACCATGGGATATGGCAGGTCGTATCGTGCGGCTCCGCATTTGCCCTGCGGACAGCTTGGAGCGCCGACATCCAGCGGCCATACTCTCCGGCGTTGATGATCCGCCGCAGCTCGGCCACCGCGCGTTTGTATGCCTTGTCCGCCGCGCCGGGGCTGTTGTAGTTGAGACGAACGGCCAGGTCCTGAAATGTCATGGTCTGCTCGTCCGGCTGGTCGAGGCCCAGATGGTACTTGATGATCGTGCGGGAACGTGAGGAGAGAGAATTGAGAGCTTCGAGGGCGGTGGCCTTTTGGAGCTTCTCGGTATAGACCTGTTCCGGGTTCCCGTAATCGTCGGAAGCGGTTTCGGCGTCATCCAACGGGACGGTGTTGAATGTCTCGCGGTATTCCAAAATCAGTTTACGGGCGACGGCATGGGATACTTTCAAGTCACCGCAAATCTCCTGAACGCCTCCGCCGTCCGCCAGAAGCCTTGCGACACGCCGCAAGACTCTGAACCTGTCCGGCGGCATGGTGAACTGAGTGGCGTTGCGGTAGATGTAATCAAGCATGACTGACTTGATAATCCTGTCCGAATATATGTCGAATGAGGTATCACCCGATGGGTCATATCTCTCCGCCGCCTCCATCAGCGCCAGTGACCCCTCCTGAACCAAATCGTCCAACATATCCGGGACGCCAAAATTCCGGCTGAGCTTCCGCGCGGCCAGGGTGAGGCGTCCCATATTTTCTTTTATGAGAAGTTCCGCATCCATCGACCGCGTCTCCTGTTTAGCTCAGTCTCTTTTTTGCCTCCGCGTAGATGCTCTCAAGCTCCATGTCCTGGGCGTAGCCGTTGAGGAAGTAATCTCTGTCCATGAGCGCCTTGTCCCTGTACTCCCGCGCCAGCTCCAGCGCCGCCGCTCTTGTCTCGGCATCTATCTTCTTCCGCTCGGCATGCTTGCGGATGGTGTTGGTGCGTGTGGAGAACAGCCGGTAGATGGGATGGTCAGGGTTGTCCTCCTTCTGCCCCTGCCTCGCTCCGTACTGGCGGCAAGTCATGGTCGGATTCTGCGGAGCCATCCCGTCGCAGTATTTCGGCGAGTGTCCCGTGGTGGTGAGGAAGTAGCGGCCGCAGCATTGACACTTGCTGGGCGCGTGGCCGTGACTCAGTCCGTTGATGAGGTCATAGACAAAGAAGTCCATGTAGCTGTCGAAGATGACCCGCCGGACGAACACCATCTCTTTTTCGTTCTTTGGATCACGGGCAAAAACATATGAGAAGCGAAGCGTTGGCGTCAAGGTCATCGGTACGGCGCTCACATCCGCGCTCTCCTTGATGGCCTCTTTCACTTCCTCACTGTTGAAGCAGTCATGTACCGCCACGGCAAAATGGTTCACGTCCCGTTTTTTCAGAGCGCTCAAGTAGTGATCGGCGAGATGGGTCACGACGATCCCAAATGTGTTGATGATGAAGGGCAGACTGTACAGCCCCTCCACAATGGAAACAAAGAAATCGGATTTTTCCCTGTCAGCAGCCGCGGCCTGAAGATACTCAGGCGTGAAGATCGTCTCCATCGTCCGCCTATCCAGCTCCTCCGGAATGAGAGAAAAGGGAATGTGCTTCCTGAGTTCCCGGTAGGTGCTCATCGCCTCGTCCTTCAGCATGGACAGAAACCTGTCCCTGTTCTTCGATTCGGGTATCAGACATTCGACCATGAACTCGTTGAACAGGATCGTGAGCCGGTTCCCGTAGTTGCAAAGCTCCTTCTGGCGCTCGAAAGGAATGTTCAGGATCTCCGTGGCGAAGTATCCGGCAGGGTAGCTCTTCGCGTTGAAATACACGACATCCTCCCAGACATCGAGTGTCGCGTGAACAATGTTGTTGGCCTGGTTGGTTCCCATGGGCATTTTCGTCACCTCTGTCGCAAAAGTAAAATCGCGGTGTCTTGCCAATTTCACATTTTATCACTTTTCCAAGAATAATACAAGTAGGAGGACGAGCGCCGCGGACGCTCGTTCTTACTTTTTCCCTTGGAGGATCAAAATGAAAACATCAAACATCGAACACCTGAACACAGTCACCGCAAAGGAGCTCTACGGGATGGACCTGCGGCCCGTGCGCTTCGTGGTGGAGGGACTGTTGCCGCGAGGCCTCCACGTCTTCGCGGGGCCGCCGAAGATCGGCAAGAGCTGGCTGCTGCTCCAGCTGGCCGTTGCCGTGTCATCGGGCAAGCCACTGTGGGGACTGGAGACGGAGCGCGGAACCGTCCTGTCCCTCTGCCTGGAGGACAATTACCCCAGGCTCCAGCAGCGGTTGTCGCAGCTGACGGACGAGCCGCCCGGCTCTCTGCATCTGGCCACGCTTTCCAAGTCCCTCACCGACGGCCTCTGCGAACAGCTCACGGATTTCGTAAGGGAGCACAGCGACACGAACCTGATCATCATCGACACGCTCCAGAAGGTTCGAGGAAACAGCAACGACAGCAACCTCTACGCCAGCGACTACCAGGACATCAGCCTGCTCAAGCGGATCGCTGACGAGCTGGACCTGGCAATCGTGCTGGTCCACCACCTGCGTAAGCGCGAGGCCAGCGACCCTCACGTGATGATCTCCGGCACCACCGGGCTTGTGGGCGCCGCCGACGGGAGCTATGTGCTGTGCCGGGAGAGTCCCGGAGAGAGTGAGGCCAACCTCTTTGTGCGCGGCAGGGACATTGAGGAAAAGACGCTCACCCTGACACGCGACGAGGAGCTGGGCGAGTGGGTGCTGGTCAGCTGTGACACTGCGTTGACAGACGACCTCAACAAGGAGCCTGCGCTGATTAGTGTCATAGACTACGTGAAAGCTGTTCGGACGTTTGAGGGGACGGCCACGGAGCTTGCGGAGCTCCTGCGTCTCGACCTGCAGCCCAATATCCTCACGCGGAAGATAGGCCGCTACCGTCAGGAACTGCTGAAGGCCGGCGTCTCCTTCTCGCCGTCTCGCACGGGGAAACAGCGTCTCATCTCTCTGCGCTGGCGTGACGGTGACGGTATGACGGTTACGACGCGCGGGGAGCGTGAATCGTCACAGAACGTGAAACCCGTTGGAAGCGCTGAGGTTTTGGTATGACGGTTACGAATGACTGTTCCGGGAACCGTCACACGAGCCGCCGTGAGGCCGCACGTTCGCCTGTGTGCGAACAAGCTCCGGGAGGCGGCGCCGTGATACCACTCTGCGCTAAGAGCCAACACAGCGCCAGCGTTGCCCAACTTCAAGAAGCAACCTTTCCGAGAATTTCAGCGCGGTTACGGCAGAGGAAAAACTCTCCCCTTGGGAGAGGCAAGCATCGCGTTTGTCTGTACACCGGGCCCTGCCCGGCGCCCCGCCAAACGCGTATGCGGGCAGTAGCCCGCACCCACTATGACGGAGGTGGAAAATGAAAAAGGACACAACGCTCAGTTATCCGTATCTCCAAACTTGAGCTTAGCATCATCCGGGCCGAGGCCAAGAAAGCTCACCTCTCCCAGAGTGACTACGTCACCCAGTGCTGTCTCGGTCAGCAGGTGGTGGTCATGGACGGCCTCAAAGAAGTGCTCACGGAGCTGAAGCGCATCGGGAACAACGTCAACCAACTCGCGGTGCTCTGCAACATGGGTAAGCTCAACGCGGTGAACCTGGACGGAGTACAACAGTCGCTCTCCGAGATTGGACGCGCGCTCCGTGAGATGCAAGGAGGCAGGTGACGCTCTTGGCGATTGTCAACTTCGTCAACTACTCCAGCCGCTCAAAGAGCAGTCAGTCCCGTGGGTGCATGAGGTCGGTGATGAAGTACGTGGCTCAGGAGGCGAAGACCCAATGGCAGGGGCACCAACTCGTCACCGGCGTCAACTGTCAGGCCGCCTCGGCCTATGACGACTTCCTCAACACCAAGCTCCTCTACCACAAGGACGGCGGCAGGATGTTCTACCACCTGGTCCAAAGCTTCCCCAGCGGCGCGGAGGTGAATCCCGCGACTGCTCACGCCGCCGCGCTCAAGCTGGCGGAGCAGTTTAAGGATCACGAGGTGCTTGTCTGCACCCACACCGACCGGGACCACGTCCACTCCCACCTCATCATCAACAGTGTCGACTTCGAGACGGGCCGCAAGCTCCATGTGGACGGCGACACGATTGACCAACTGAAAACGGTCAACGACCAGATCTGCGCCGAGCTTGGCCTGCCGGTGTTCGAGCCGCCACGGGAGCGGAAGGAGAAACCCATGTCCTCCCGTGAGTACCGTTCGGCGGATAAAAGTCAGAGCTGGAAGTTCGCGCTGATGGCTACCATCGACTTGTGTATGGCCTACGCTGGAAGCCGCGAAGAGTTCATGGAGCTCATGAAAAACATGGGCTATGCAGTCAAGTGGACAGACGAGAGAAAGTACATCACCTACACGACGCCGGAAGATCAACGATGCCGAGACAACAAGTTACACGAATCAAAATATCTAAAGGAGAACATGGAACATGAGTTCACAATCCGACAGGCCCAAATCTCTGGAGGAGCTGAAGGCCCTGAACAAGCCACCTCAGGTGGAGATACTTTCGCTCCTCAGTGGTCTGCTCCAGCGTCAAGCAAGAATAGAAGAAACACTCACGACGCTGATGACGACCGAGGACGCGAAGAGGATGCTAAACCAGACAGCCAGCCTGAACAACCGCATACAGGCTCTGCAACAACAGGTTGGGAAAATGCAAGAGAACAATACTACGAGCATCGAAAATGTGGAGAGAGCCTCGAGGAAGTACGTGCGCAGCTTGACGCATACCGCGAAAGTCTCAATAATCCTGACGGCTCTGATCTCCCTGACCTCGACTATCTTGCTGGCACTGTTGCAGTTGCTGCTGTGACCGCCGTTGCTCTGGAGGACAACGCTCCGATCCGCGACGCCACCACGACACACTACCACGTTGATTCAAAAGCTCTCAAGGAAACCCGGAGAAAGAAAATAGCCATGGGCCACAAGCCAGATGACCACGAGGACGAGAAGCCCACATGGTCACAACAAATGTACTAAGGAGGAATTTTCATTGACAGACTTTGAAGAATACCAGGCCACCGGTATGCTCGGCGGCTACAAACCCGGCGACGTGAGCGAATGGCGCTACATGGGCGGCAACAAGATGTTCCCGGATTTTAAGAACACGGAGTATTTCGAGAGCGATAACGGCGAAGCCCAAATCTACCGGGCGATGTACATCGGCGGGAGGCTGTTCCGCATCCGCTCCGTCTTTGAGGCAGGGGCAAAGCACACGCCCACCGAAAGTCTCTTTCACGTCATAGACAGCGACCTCAAAAAAGTTTGAAAAAAGTATAGACTTCGGGCAAGCCCTGCGGTATTGTTGTACTGCTGTACCGGCTTGCCCGGAAAGGAGGAAAATATGGCAAGCCAAGAAAAATACACCATCC
>CANQVL010000032.1 GCA_947627285.1 uncultured Oscillospiraceae bacterium | reverse complement strand
TCGCGGCGGGCGATGTCGGCGTTGGCCTTTGTGACCTCGATGGTCTTGCGCTGCTGCTCCTGCTGGATGGAGTAGGCGGCGTCCGCCTCCGCCTTTTTGGTGTCGGCGCGGACCTTCATGTCGGCCTGCCGGACGGCGAGCTCGGCGTTCTGCTCGGCGATCATCTTGTCCGCCTGGACCTTGACGGCGTTTGCCTCCTGCTCGGCGTTGGCGTTGGCTATGGCGATGTCCCTCTGGGCGTTGGCCTTGGCTATCTGGGCGTTCTTTCGTATCTGCTCCACGTTGTCGATACCCATGTTCTCGATGGTGCCCGCGCCGTCCTTGAAGTTCTGGATGTTGAAGTTCACCACCTCGATACCCAGCTTCTGCATATCCGGGACCACGTTCTCCGTGATCTTCTTCGCCACGCCCTGGCGGTCCTGCACCATCTCCTTGAGGCCCACGGAGCCCACGATCTCGCGCATGTTGCCCTCAAGGACCTGGGTGACCAGGGATATGAGCTCCTGGCGGTTCATGCCCAGCAGTGATTCCGACGCCTTTTTCAGGAGCTCCGGGTCGGAGCTTATCTTGATGTTCGCCACGCCGTCAACTGTCACGTTGATGAACTCGTTGGTGGGCACCGCCTCGCTGGTCTTTACGTCCACCTGCATGACCCGGAGGGACAGCTTGTCCACCCGCTCAAAGAAGGGGACGCGCCAGCCGGCCTTGCCGATGAGTATGCGCTTTTTACCAAGGCCGGAGATTATGTACGCCGTGTCGGGCGGCGCCTTCAGGTAGCCGGAGATGAGCAGCGCCGCGACAAGCGCCGCGATGATGACGCCGACGACGGCGCCGATAGGGATATGGATGTTGGGCATAGTTTTTTCCTCCTTTTTATTTTTGGGGAGCCAGCGGGTAAACAAAAAAGACGCTCACAGTCCGATGACTGTAAACGTCTCGCAAGTTTCCTCATGCCCCCGGGTCCCTTTTGGGGACCGTCCTGACGGCGGCATGACCTTATATCAGGTGCTACTCCCTGTTTACGTTAATAATTTAACACAATTCCGGAGGCTTGTCAAGGGGTTTTGTTAAAAAATTATCAAATTTTTTTTGCCCGCGGAGCACATTGGTTTATGTCAAGGCATTTTCCCGCTAATTTTGCAATTGATTTTCAAATATAGGAGTGCTATTATAAAATCATAAATATAAATAGCGAAAGGAATATCCGCAAATGAGCGAAACTGTCCGCGCCAGGCGTCTCACGGGAGAGCGGGCGCTTTTTATGAGCAGGGACCTGGACATCTATGACACCATCTTTGACGACGGGGAGTCGCCGCTGAAGGAGAGCCGTGGCATAAGGCTCACCAACTGTATGTTCAAGTGGAAATACCCCCTGTGGTACTGCCGGGACGTGAAGGTCGCGGACTGCCAATGGTTCGAGATGGCGCGGGCGGGCGTGTGGTACACGGACAACATGGAGGTTGACCGGGCGGTCATAGAGGCGCCCAAGAACTTCCGCCGGTGCCGGGACCTCACACTTCGCCGCGTGGATATGCCAAACGCCGCGGAGACGCTTTGGTCCTGCGACGGCGTACTCCTGGAGGACGTGTCGGCAAAGGGCGACTACTTCGCCATGAACACGGTAAACATCACCGTCCGCGACCTGCGGCTGGTGGGGAACTACTGCTTTGACGGCAGCCGGAACGTCACCGTGGAGGGCTCCCGGTTCCTCTCAAAGGACGCCTTCTGGAACAGCGAGAACGTGACGGTGCGCAACTCCTTCATCTCCGGCGAGTACCTGGGCTGGAACAGCAGGAACCTGGTCTTTGAGAACTGCACCGTTGAGAGTCTTCAGGGTATGTGCTACATCGAAAACCTGACCATGAAAAATTGCAAGCTCCTGAACACCACCCTCGCCTTTGAGTATTCCACCGTGGAGGCGGACATCGCGGGACACATAGACTCGGTGATAAACCCCACCTCCGGCACCATCAGGGCGGAGTCCATAGGCGAGCTGATAATCGAGAAGGACAAGGTGGACCCCTCAAAGACCCGCGTTTTTGCCCGCGGTCAGGAGGTCTCGGCGTGAGGTACGACTTTGACGCCCTGCCCGAGAGGTTCGGGACGGGGTCCTTAAAATGGGACGAGTGCTCCCCCGGCGAGCTTCCCATGTGGGTGGCTGACATGGACTTTCCCGCCGCGCCGGAGATAAGGCGCGCCATTGAGGACCGCGCCGCCCACGGGGTTTTCGGGTACAACATAATTCCCGACGAGTGGTACGCGGCGTACATCGGCTGGTGGCGCGGGCGGCACGGCTTTGAAATGGAGCGGGACTGGCTCATATTCTGCACCGGCGTAGTGCCCGCCATCTCCACCTGCGTAAGAAAGCTCACCACCCCGGCGGAAAAGGTGCTGATTCAGACGCCGGTTTACAACATCTTCTTCAACTCCATCCTCAACAACGGGCGTGTGCCGCTGGAGTGCCCCCTGGCGAGGGAGAACGGGGAATATTCCATCGACTTTGAACGGCTGGACGCCGCCATGTCGGACCCGCAGGTGTCGCTGATGATACTCTGCAACCCCCACAACCCCGTGGGGCGGATATGGTCCCGGGAGGAGCTGGCGAAGATAGGCGAGCTTGCCGCGCGCCACGGCGTCACCGTCATATCCGACGAGATACACTGCGATTTGACCGACCCGGGCGCTGAATACGTGCCCTTCGCCGGCGTTTCTGAGGATTGCCGAAGGGTGTCCGTCACCTGTATCGCCCCCACCAAGGCCTTCAACCTGGCGGGGCTCCAGACGGCGGCGGTGTGCGTGCCCGAGCCGCGCCTGCGCCACAGGGTGTGGAGGGCGCTGAACACCGACGAGGTGGCGGAGCCCAACACCTTTGCCGTCCCCGCCGCCGTCGCCGCCTTTGAAAAGGGCGCGGAGTGGCTGGACGGGCTCAGGGAGTATGTCTGGCAAAATAAGCTCCGCGCCGTCTCGCGCCTGGGCGAGAGCCTGCCGGAGATCGCTGTCACCAAAAGCCGCGCCACATATCTTCTTTGGCTTGACTGCTCCGGGATAACCGGCGACACGGGAGACCTGTGCGGGTTTATCCGCGCCGAAACAGGGCTCTACCTCTCCCCCGGCGCCCAGTTCGGGGCGGACGGCAGGTATTTCATAAGGCTGAACCTGGCGACAAGCCGCGCAAGGCTCGACGACGGACTGGATAGATTCATCGAGGGCGTGAAGAAATACAAGGAAAGCAAATAGACAGCGAAGGTCCCCGACACGCTTGACGTGTCGGGGACCTTCTGTTTTGTTTTCCGATATTCAATTTGATTCCGGCGTGATACTCGTCCATTTTTGTGACTTTTGCGGGACGGGAAGGGCCGGCGGCGCTTACCTCCAGAATTCAGGATTCCGAAGCCGCTCAACGCTGCCGATAAGGGCCACGAAATTCATTCCCCCGGAGAGCTCACGCTCAACGCCCAGGGTATTTCTTCTGGCGTTTCCTTTCTTTTTAGTATCATGCTTTTTCATAGTAAATGCCTCCAAAGATATGTTCTGCTGCTCATCGCAACACCGCATATTATAAGGATTTTTTACGCAAGGTAAATGGTGTAAATTGTGGTATTACATTGTGAATCTTGCGGTACGAAAATATTTTTTCAGCTTTTTAACTAAAGCTTCACCTCGCCGGTTGCTATGGCGTCGGTGAAGGCCCTGTCGTGCTCCACAAAGAGCATGGTGGGCGGAAATTCCTTTAAAAGCGACTCAATCCGCATACGCGAGATCACGTCCACGTAATTGAGAGGCTCGTCCCAGATGTAAAGGTGCGCCCTCTCGCACAGACTGCGCGCCAAGAGGAGCTTCTTTTTCTGGCCCATCGACCAATCCTCCAGGGGCTTTTCAAACTGTACGCGCTCAAAGCCGAGCTTACGCAGGATCGACTGGAAAACGCTCCTGTCCACGCCGTACCTCTCCGCGTAGGCGCGCAGGCCGCCGGAAAGCCCGGACACGTCCTGGCTGACGTAGGAGATTACGGTATTGGAGGCGACGCGGACCTCGCCTGTATGGGGCACGTCCTCGCCCAAAATGAGGCGAAGGAGGCTTGTTTTGCCGCTGCCGTTGGGCCCCCGCAGGGCGAGGCGGTCCCCCGGCTTTATCTCCAGGCTCACGCCCTCAAGGACGCTCCTGCCGCCAAAATCTATGGCGACGTCCTTCAATATGACGAGCCTCGCCGCCCTGTGGGTGAGGGGCGAGAGCTTCAGCTCCTCGTCCCTCTCGATGTTGTGCAGGAGCCTGGACTTGTCCTCCACGGCCCGCTCCCGGCGCTCCTCGATGGCCTTGGAGCGCTTCATCATCTTGGCGGCTTTGTGACCGATGGCGCCCCGGTCACAGGGGCCGAAGCCGATTTTTGTCGCCTCCACCCTGTCTGACCATACAGATTTCTCCCGCGCTGTTTTGGTGAGGCGGGTTATCTCGCCCCGGAGCTTTTCGTTCTCCGCCCGCTCCCAGTCGTCCTGCCGGCGTTTATTCTCCCACCAGGTGGAGAAGGAGCCGCGCGTCACCTCGATATTTGTCAAGTTAATTGACAAAGTGTGGTCGGTACACCTGTCCAGGAGCGCCCTGTCGTGGCTCACAAGGATGAAGCCGTTTTTGCGGGAGAGATATTCGCCCAAAAGCTCGCGCCCCTCCATATCCAGGTGGTTTGTGGGCTCGTCGATGAGGGGGAAGGCGTCCTCCCGGCAAAAGAGCGCCGCCAGGGAACAGCGCGTCCGCTCGCCGTTGGACAGCGTCCCAAAGGGGCGGTCAAGGGCGTCCTCGGGTATCCTGAGCCTTGAAAGCTCCCGTCTCAGCTCCCACTCCTCCGTATCCGGGTCCGCCTCCATGAGCGCCCGCAGGGTCGGAAGACCCGGGTCCTCCACCCTTGAGGGGAAATACTCAAACCTCACCCCCGGCGCGCTTATGGCGCCTGAGTAAGGGAGCTCCCCCATGAGGCACCGGAGGAAGGTGGTCTTCCCCCGCCCGTTGCGGCCGGTAAAGCCCAGACGCCAGCCCGTGTCCATGCGGAAGGAGGCGTTTTCAAATATGTTGTCGTGGCTGCCCTCGTAGGCAAAGGTCAAATTCGTAACGTCAATAAGCATATAAAGCACCTCTCAAATGAAAAATGAGCCGCGGGAAGCTTCCCACGGCTCAGAAAAGGCACATAATACCCCTACGGTACGTTATGACCCTTGAGTGATAGGATGAAATTCTTCCCGCTTACGGCGCTTTGGGCACATTTAGCCCCTTGCAAGCGCCTTTTTTGTTACGCGGGATAAGAAGTCATCCTTTCACCTCCAAATCGAGTTGACTATATAATAGTATAATAGTACGTTTTTACGCGACTGTCAAGCTTTATTCCGTCCTCAGCGCCTCAACAGGGTTCTTCTTTGCCGCGAGGCCGGAGGGGACGAGGCCGGCGATGAAGGTGAGGAACATGGATATTAGCACCAGTATCACCCCGGCTCCCGCGGGGAGGACGGCGGAGAGCTCGTTTATTCCCGTCAGACGGTGGAGCACAAGGTTTATGGGCAGGATTATGAGAAGCGACGCGCCTATGCCTATCGCCCCGGCTCCGAAGCCCACTATGAGCGTCTCGGCGTTGAACACGCGGCTCACGTCCCTCTTTGAGGCGCCGATGGCGCGCAGTATGCCGATCTCCTTGGTGCGCTCCAGCACGGAGATGTAGGTGATTATGCCTATCATTATGGAGCTGACCACCAGGGATATGGCGACAAAGGCGATGAGCACGTAGCTCACGGCGTTGATTATGGTGGTGACGGAGCTCATCAGCAGCGCCACGTAGTCGGTGTACTCTATCTTATCGTCCTCGTCAACCGTCTCGTTGTACTGGGCGATGAGGTCGGAGATAATGTCCTTGTCCTCAAAGGTCACGGCGTACAGCGCCACGGTGCTGGGCGACTCGGGGACGGCGAAGCCCAGCGCCTCCAGGTTCTGGTCGTAGCTTGCGTCGGAGACCGTGGGGGGCATGAAGCTGTCATAGAAGGCGAGGTACTGGTCGTCGGTGAACTCTGTCACGTCGATCATCGCGGACCTCTGCTCCGCCGGTATTTGCGCCAGCTGAGCCTCCACCTGCCGGGCGTACATCTGGCTCACGGACTGGCGTATCCCCTGCTCCGCCATATCGAAAAGCTCCTCGTCGGACATTTGGGCGAAGTAGCTCTCTATCTGGGCGGTGTCCGTGACGCCCATTTGCTGGGCGTAGGAGCTTATCATCATGTCGGTTATGGACTTCCTGTCAAGATCCGCCATCTGCTGCTCCACGGCGGAGGACAGGTATTCCTCGGTGGGTACGGAGGACATCTCAACGAACAGCTCCGCCCGCTCATCAACGCCAAGGCCGGCGACGTATTCCTTGAAATCCGCAATCTTCTGTTCGTCCTCGGGCTCGGTGTACTCCGCGGTCCTGAAGGGAAGGCCGGTGAAAACGTCAACGGTGTCGTCGGCGAGCTGCTTTTTGACTATCTCCTGCTTGCCCGTCTCCTCCATGGCGTACTGCGTCAGGGCGGCGGTGTAGCCTATCTGCCCGGAGACGGCGCCGCCGTTGTCGTCGCCGTTGGGCCGGACTATACCCACCACCTTCAAGGGCAGGCCCACCTCGGAGCTGTTGTAGAGATATTCCATGCCGGTCTCGGTGGCGGAGAGGTCAACGTATTTCCCCGCGGCGGCGTCCCACTGGTAATATTCGCTGGGCAGTATGAACTTAAAGCCCGTGTCGCAGAGCTCCTCGTAGCTCCAGCTCATGGTCTCCGCCTCCACCGGCTCCCCGCTCATCATCGCCTTCATCGTCTCGTTCATGTCGTCGGAGGATATGAAGCCCAGGGCGTAGAGCATGAGGTCGGAGATCTCGTTCCTGCCGTCAACGAAAATGACTATCTCGTCGTAATTCTCGGGCCAGCGCCCGTAGAGCACGTCGTACTGCTCCTTTGTGGACTCCGCCACGCCCGTGCCGTCCGCCTCGGGCAGGAGCTCGTTCCACACGTCCATGCGCTCGTACATCTGCCCCATGTTGTCAAAGTAGGAGGAGTAGTCGCCGCCGAACATTCCGGTCATGGCCTGCTGCATCATCGCCATCACGTCGGACTTGACCACGTTGCCATCCTCGTCCCTGGTGTACACGTCGAATTTGAAATCGTAGGAGTAGTGTACCCGCGCCACGTCCATTATGCCGTTTCCGCCCTCGTCAAGGAACTCCTTGAAGGCGGTGAGGTTGTTGGTCTTTGTCTTGGCGTTCATCATGGAGGAGAGCATATCGTACATGACGGTAGCGGAGTAGACCCTGTCCGGCTCCCGCTCCTCCTCCATCGCCTCCTGGCGGGAGTTCATGAAGGACAGGAGCATGGAGGACATATCCACGCTCTCCGCCTCGATGGTTATGGGGTAGGAGGCAAGTGTGTCCTCCTGCACCTGGTCGATGTACGCCTGGAAGCCGGCGGAGACGGAGAGGATAAGCGCGATGCCGATTATTCCTATGGAGCCGGCAAAGGAGGTGAGGAAGGTGCGCCCCTTCTTTGTCATCAGGTTGTTGAGGGACAGGCTCAGGGCGGTGAAGAAGGACATGGATTTTTTCTTCTTCTCGCTCTTTTGCCGCTTTTGCTCCTTTTTTGTGAGGACCTGCGCCACCGTCTCGTCCTCATAGGGGTCGGAGTCGTCGATGATTTTGCCGTCCAGGAGCCGGACTATGCGGGTGGAATACTTCTCCGCTATCTCCGGGTTGTGGGTGACCATTATTACAAGCCTGTCCTTGGCTATCTCCTTCAAAAGCTCCATCACCTGTATGGAGGTCTCGGAGTCCAGCGCGCCCGTGGGCTCGTCGGCGAGGAGGATGTCAGGGTTGTTTATGAGGGCCCTGGCGATGGACACCCTCTGCATCTGCCCGCCGGACATCTGGTTGGGGCGCTTGTAGATGTGCTCCTCCAGCCCCACTGCGCGCAGCGCCTCCACCGCCCTGCGCCGCCGCTCGGATTTGGACACGCCCGAGAGCGTCAGGGCAAGCTCCACGTTCGCCAGCACCGACTGGTGCGGTATGAGGTTGTAGCTCTGGAACACAAAGCCCACGGAGTGGTTGCGGTAGGTGTCCCAGTCCGAGTCGTTGTACTCCTTTGTGGACTTGCCGTTGATTATGAGATCGCCGGAGGTGTACTGGTCAAGCCCGCCGATTATGTTGAGGAGCGTGGTCTTTCCTGAGCCGGACTGCCCCAGCACCGACACGAACTCATTTTTGCGGAAGGATATGGAGATCCCGTCCAACGCCTGCTGCCGCAGCTCGCCGGTTATGTAGGTCTTGGTGATATTGGAAAGTTTAAGCATGGCACATCCCGTTTCAATAATTTAATCGTTTTACATTATACCCCCATAAAGCATGAAAAGGTTAACAAACTTTGAATAATTCGTCGTGATAATGTTGTAACGAACCCACAAAAGCCCCCAACCCAATTAAATATTTTTCCGGCGGCATGTACGTCGGAAAAATCACCTTATGTCGCGCAAGTGTGTGACCCTTCGGGTCACACACTTGCGCGACATAAGGAAAAAATCCGTGAATTCCGCAGAATTCACGGATTTTTCTGAACGTTCCCCTTTATCTCAAAAGGGCTCCGCCCTTTTGAGATAAGCTTCATGCCTCCGGGCAGAATATATGGTACGGCTGGCCCTCGATGTAGATGGGCGTAAGCTCCGCCTGGATAAGGGGCTTGGCGTAGTTTATGAACGCTGGGAGCATATCCGTGAAGTTTTCGTTCACCCACTCCAGCGGCACCTTCTTCTCAAGGTTGGCGACCTCAGAGATGGGGTGGAGCTCGGTGAGGCACTGGTAGGGCTTGTTGGAGACGCGGCGCAGAGCCACCATCTCGCCGGTGTGGCCCTGGAAAGCCGCCTGAGCCGCGGCGCCGCCCACCTGATAGGCCTCCGTTATGTCTGTGCGGCTTGTGAGGTGCGAGGCGCAGCGCTGGAGGGTGGAGAGCTCGATGGAGCGGGTCTTGGTTTCAAGGTTCCTCTCCACAACGCCCGCGAGGTAGCGTGCGGTGCCGGTGAGGTTCTTGTGCCCGAAGGCGTCAACACGGCGTGGGTCGTCGGAGAGCTCGCAGACGTATCGCCCGTCCTCCAGCTTCACGCCCTCGGATACGGCGATGACTATGCTGGGCTTCTTCTCCTGCATGACCCGGACCTTCTCCACGAATCTGTCCACATTGAAGGGCACCTCGGGAAGGCATATCATGTCCACGCCCTCGCAGTCCTCGCCCCTGGCGAGAGCGGCGGCGGCGGTGAGCCAGCCGGCGTTGCGCCCCATGATCTCCACGATGGTGACGTACTTTGTGCCGTAGACAGTGGCGTCACGGATTATCTCCTTCATCACCACGGATATGTACTTTGCGGCGCTGCCGTAGCCGGGGGTGTGGTCGGTTATCATAAGGTCGTTGTCGATGGTCTTGGGCACGCCCATGAAGCGTATGTCGGAGCAGACGTATTCGCCGTAGTCGGCAAGCTTGCCGATGGTGTCCATGGAGTCGTTTCCGCCGATGTACATGAAGTACCCCACGTCCAGCTCCTCAAGGAGCGCCATCAGCTTTTTGTAGGGCTCCTCGTTCTCCCGCCAGTCGGGGAGCTTGTAGCGGCAGGAGCCCAGGTAGCTGGAGGGCGTGCGCTTTAAAAGCTCGATCTCCAGCCCCGTCTTGAATTTCTCCGAAAGGTCGATGTATTTCCCCTGTAAAAGCCCCTCAACGCCGTGGAGCATACCGTATACGTGCTCCGCGCCGCGGGCGCGGGACGCCTCGTATACTCCCGCCAACGATGAGTTGATGACCGAAGTGGGACCGCCGGACTGACCTACCATGACATTCTTGCTCATGCTGAAGCCTCCTTTATTTTAATAAAGCATTTTGACACGTTTTTAACGAGCCTTACCGCCCATTTTTGTGTATTATACCAGAATAATTGGAAAAAGGCAACAACAAACGGCGAATATATCCGCAATTTTATGATATTTTGACGAATTATACATATTTATTGATTTTCGATAAATTTTTATTGACATTCAGAAATCACAGTGGTAATATATTCCCGAAAGGAGTTGAAAAACATGGGACAAAAAGAATTATCCCTGCTTCTGAAGATCGTGGTCGCGGTGCTGGCGGTGTTCCTCGCCCTGGCGCTGGCATTCTTCCTGCCGCCGCTGGCGCATGAGATGCGCCTTTTCTTCTCGGAGAGCCTGACCGATGGCGCGGCGGGGGCGCTGGCGTACTACGTGGTGCCCGGCGTCATCGTCCTGTCGTCAGTCCCCTGCTTCGCCGCGCTGTGGCTGGGCTGGCGGATATTCACCGAGATCGGGCGCAACAACAGCTTTTGCATTGAAAACGCCAAACGCCTGAGGACGATAAGCCGCCTCTCCCTCGCCGACACCGCCGTGTACATCGTGCTTTTCAGCGTATTTTTTGCCATGGGCGCCGCCCACCCGTCGCTGATGCTCATCTACATCGTCATAATCCTCTTCGGCGCGGCGATGGCGATCATCTGCGCCGCCCTTTCGCACCTGACGCAAAAGGCGGCGGAGCTGAAATCCGACAGCGACCTGACCATATGAGGCGCCGCCATGATAAATGTAAATCTTGACGTGATGCTGGCAAAGCGGAAAATGAGCCTGACGGAGCTGTCCCAGAAGGTTGACATAACTATGGCGAATCTGTCCATTCTCAAGACCGGCAAGGCCAAGGCCGTGCGCTTTTCCACGCTGGACGCCCTCTGCCGCGCCCTCCGCTGCCAGCCGGGGGACATATTGGAATTTACGGAGGACGAGTCCGGAGAGGAGGATCTACGTGGATAACACCGAAAATACGCCGCGGGAAATAAAGCCCGAGGGCACCGCGCCAAAGGAGAGCGCCGCTCCCCTCTCCCCTGTGCCCGTGGAGCCGCCCGTACCCGCGCCCGCCAAAGAGCCGGTGGTCTTTGACGGCTTTGACTGGCTGGCGCTGGTGCTGGGTGTGGCGCTGGCGGTGCTGTGGTTCAACGTATTCAACATTGAAAGCCTTATATACGTCCCCGGCCTTGGCACCACGGCCTTCGTGCTGGCGGCGCTGGCGGCGGAATGTATATACCTTCGCGGCAGGCTCCGCCCCTCCCGCTCCGGGCTGTTCCTGGTGATTTGCACCGTCCTTCTCGCCATAGCCTCGGGGCTTTTCGGGGACTATGTCGTGCGCTTCATAAACCTGGCGCTTTTGGCGTGCCTCACCCCCGCCTCCGCCCTGGCGCTTGCCGGACGTGACTTTCCGGCGCTGGAGCTGGGCGTCATGCCCGAGACTCTCCGCCTCTTTTTCCCCAACCTCTTCCGCCACTTTGTAAAGCCCTTCCGGGCGCTGAAGCGCAACAGGGCGAAAAAGAGCTCCGGCGCCGTGTGGATCGTCCTGCTGACGCTCCTGGTCACGCTGCCGGTGTTTCTCCTCGTTCTGAACCTCTTAAGCTCCGCCGATGAGGTATTCAAGGGTCTCCTGGGCGGTATACTCAAGGCGCTGGCGGACTTCCCGCTCAGCCCCGGCGCGGTGTGGAGCTGGATACGCGCGGCGGTATTCGGGCTCATGCTCTTCTCCTTCCTCTACTCCCTCGCCCGCCCAAATCCGAAGCGCGAGCCGTCGGAGAGCCAGCCCCTTTCCCTCCCCTGCCTTCCCTTCATCGCCGTTTTGTCGGTGCTTGACCTCATCTACGCCGTTTTCGCCGTCATACAGTTCATATTCCTCTTTGGCGGCGCGCGGACGGCGGCAATGCAGGGCGGCTACGCCCAATACGCGCGCCAGGGCTTCTTCCAGCTGGCGGCGGTGGCGGGGATAAATCTTGCGGCGTCCCTGGCCTGCGTCAAGGCAAGCGGGCGTGGGAAAAGGACGCTGAATATCTTGGTCTGGTCCCTCATCGGCCTCACCGCCGTGATACTCGCCTCCGCCCTCTTCCGTATGCTCATGTACATCGGCGTCTACGGCCTGAGCCTCCTGCGGTGCATGACCCTGCTCATCATGGCGTGGATCGCCATAGCCCTCGCCGCCGCCGCGTACAAGACGGCGAAGCCGGATTTTCACGTGTTCCCCGTGTTCCTCAGCTCCTTTTTGGTCCTGTGGCTCATATTCAACTACGTGGACATTGACGCCCGCATAGACGACTACCACCGGGCGGCATACGAGTCCGGCAGGATACTCTCCTACGACAGCGACTACATCACGGGCCTCGGCCCCTCCGCCTCGGAAAACGCCTCCCTAGAATGGCAAAACCGCGTCCTCTTCCCGTCCCACGAATGATCCGCGCTTCCCTTCCCTCCCTCCCAATTGCGGGAGGGATTTTTTATACCCTCACCTGATAATAATAAAAAGAGTGAATTTTTTATTAACCCTATTGACATTCCCTGCCCTTGGTGGTAGATTATGCTTAGCACTCGAAGTTAAGGAGTGCTAAAGAGGTGAGTCTATGGAACTGACCGAGAGGAAAAAAAAGATCCTGCGCGCCGTGGTGGAGGAATACATCAACACCGCCGAGCCCGTGGGGAGCAAGACGGTACAGCAGCGCGCGGCGCTGGACTGCTCCCCCGCCACGATCCGCAACGAGCTCGTGGCGCTGGACAAGGAGGGCTACCTTGAGCAGCCCCACACCTCCGCCGGACGCGTCCCCACGGCAAAGGGCTACCGCCTCTATGTAAACGAGCTCATGCGGGAGCGGCGGCTCTCCGCCGACGAGACGGAGGCGATAAACGAAAAGCTCCGCGGCGGCTCCCACGAAAAGCTCATGGCTGACGCGGGAAGAATGGCGACGGAGCTCACAAGCTACCCCGCCCTCACCGTCTCAGCGGCGGCGAGCCCCACGGTGAAGCGTTTCGATCTCATCTACCTGGACCCCAACTCGTTTATCATAGTTCTCCTGCTCACCGGCGACACCGTGAAAAACAAGCTGGTCCACCTCCCCTTCTCCTTCACGGAGAACACCTTAAGGCGCCTCTCCGCCGTATTCAACGCCAGCTTCACCGGCCTTACCGAGGACAAGATAACCTCCGACATGATAAACTCCGCCGAGCGCGCGGTGGGCGACACCATGGGTCTCACCTCCGTCATTGCGGGATTCGTCATCGAGACGCTCACCTCCTCCGGCGGCGCCGGGGCCAGCGTTTCGGGCGAGGCGAACCTGCTGAAGCTCCCGGAATTTCAGGACCCGGACAAGGCGCACCGCCTCATCAACTACCTCTCCGACCCCCACAACCTCTCCGCCCTCACCGGCACGCCGGACTTCGGGGACGTGAAGGTCCTGATAGGTCCCGAAAACGCGGCGCTGGAGCTCAGAGACTCCTCCGTGGTCCTGGCAAGCTACGACGCCGGCGACGGTATGCGTGGGCTCATCGGGGTCGTAGGTCCCACAAGAATGGATTACTCCGCGGTGGCGGCAAAGCTGAGCTACATCGCCGGCGGGCTTTCAAGGCTACTGGTCGCCGGCTCCGCCCCGCCCGCGGGCTTTGGCAAACTGATGATAAAAGGAGGACACGACGATGTCTAAGAAAAAGGGCGAGGCGCCCGAGAGCGAAGAGGTAAAGGCTCCCGAGGCCGAGGCGCCCGAGAGCGAGGAGAAAAAGGTCCCCGAGGAAAAGCCCCAGGGTCCCACCCCCGAGGAGCTTCTGGCGGCTGAAAAGGATAAGTATATGCGGCTATACGCCGAGTACGAAAACTACAGGAAACGCTCCTCCAAGGAGCGCGAGGCGCTTTACAGCCAGGTGAAGTCCGACACTGTCACCAGCTTCCTGCCGGTCTACGACAACTTAGAGCGCGCCCTGAAGACCGGCTGCTCCGACGAGGCGTTTTTAAAGGGCATCGAGATGACCATGGCCCAGCTTCGCGGAGTCTTTGAAAAGCTGGGCATCAAGGAGATAGACGCCGTGGGCAAAAAATTTGACGCCAAACTCCACAACGCCGTCATGCACGTGGAGGACGGATCCCTCGGCGAAAGCGAGATCGTGGAGGAATTCCAAAAGGGCTTCACCCTGGGCGACAAGGTGATACGCTTCTCGATGGTCAAGGTCGCAAATTAACGTGTCTCCCCGACCGCTGTGCGGTCCGTAAATAAAAATACACTCAAACATTTCAATACAGGAGGAAACAACAATGGGTAAAATAATCGGTATAGATCTGGGCACCACAAACAGCTGCGTGGCGGTCATGGAGGGCGGCGAGCCCGTGGTCATCGCCAACGCCGAGGGTATGCGCACCACTCCGTCCGTGGTGGCGTTCTCCAAGGAGGGCGAGCGCATGGTGGGGCACGTGGCAAAGCGCCAGGCCATCACCAACCCCGACAGGACCGTGAGCTCCATCAAGCGTGAGATGGGCTCCAACTACCGCGTCACCATCGACGGCAAGTCCTACACACCCCAGGAGATAAGCTCCATGATCCTCATGAAGCTCAAATCCGATGCCGAGGCGTATCTCGGTCAGTCCGTCACCGAGGCGGTCATCACCGTCCCCGCCTACTTCACCGACTCCCAGCGCCAGGCCACCAAGGACGCGGGCAAGATCGCGGGTCTTGACGTGAAGCGCATAATCAACGAGCCCACCGCCGCGGCGCTGGCATACGGCGTGGACAAGGAGCAGTCCCAGAAGATCATGGTCTACGACCTGGGCGGCGGCACCTTCGACGTCTCCATACTCAACATCGACGACGGCGTCATCGAGGTCCTTGCCACCGCCGGCAACAACCGTCTTGGCGGCGACGACTTTGACCAGTGCGTCGTCAAATACCTCATCGACTCCTTCAAGAAGTCCGACGGCGTCGACCTGTCCTCCGACCGCGTCGCCATGCAGCGGCTGCGCGAGGCGGCTGAGAAGGCGAAGTGCGACCTCTCCGGCATGATGAGCACCACCATCAACCTCCCCTACATCACCGCCGACGCCACCGGCCCCAAGCACCTGGACGTGACCCTCACCCGCGCCAAATTCAACGAGCTCACCGCTCACCTGGTGGAGGCCACCGCCGGCCCTGTGCGTCAGGCCATGTCCGACGCCGGTCTCTCCGGCGCTGACATCTCCAAGGTCCTTATGGTTGGCGGCTCCAGCCGTATCCCCGCCGTACAGGACGAGGTGAAGAAGCTCACCGGCAAGGACGGCTTCAAGGGCATCAACCCCGACGAGTGCGTGGCAGTCGGCGCCGCTATCCAGGGCGGCGTCCTGGGCGGCGACGTGGAGGGCATACTCCTTCTGGACGTCACCCCCCTGTCCCTGGGCATCGAGACCCTGGGCGGCGTGTTCACAAAGCTCATCGAGCGCAACACCACCATCCCCGCCCGCAAGAGCCAGATATTCTCCACCGCCGCGGACAACCAAACCTCCGTTGAGGTCAACGTCCTCCAGGGCGAGCGCGAGATGGCGCAGTACAACAAGTCCCTTGGACGCTTCCACCTGGACGGCATCGCCCCGGCGCGCCGCGGCGTCCCCCAGATTGAGGTCAGCTTCGACATCGACGCCAACGGCATCGTGAACGTCTCCGCAAAGGACCTGGGCACAGGCCGCGAACAGCACATCACCATCACCTCCTCCACCAACATGTCCAAGGAGGACGTGGAGCGCGCCGTCCGCGAGGCGGAGCAGTACGCCGCCGAGGACGCCAAGCGCAAGGAGGAGGTTGAGGTCCGCAACCAGGGCGACCAGATGGTCTACCAGACCGAAAAGTTCCTCTCCGAGAACGGCGACAAGCTCGACGCCTCCGACAAGAGCAGTGTGGAGAGCGCCCTGGGCTCTTTGAAGACCGCCCTCTCCGGCACCGACTCCGCCGCCATCAAGTCCGCTACCGAGGCCCTCACCCAGGCGTTCTACAAGGTCTCCGAGAAGCTCTATTCCCAGGCAAATCCCCAGGGTCAGGGCTTCAACCCCGGCGCTCAGGGCTATGACCCCAACCAGGGCAACCCCAACGCCAACGGCGGACAGCAGTATTACGACGCCGACTACACCGTTGAGGACGACGACAGGAAATAAAATTTCATGCGGAGCCGCTTGCGCGGCTCCGCCACCTTGTGATTTACCGGCCCGAAGCCCAGCGCAGCGGGTTCGGGACGGAAAGGAGGAGCGAAGCCCGCGCCTGAGCCGTGCCGCAAGCGGCGCGGCGAGGGAAGCGGCTTTCGCGACGACGTATGGCGGATAAGCGAGATTATTATGAGGTCCTCGGCGTTCCAAAGACGGCAACGGACGCGGACCTGAAAAAGGCGTTTTACAAGATTGCCAAGGAGAACCACCCGGACCTGCACCCCGGCGACAAGGAGTGCGAGAAGCGGATGAAGGAGGCCGGCGAGGCCTACGAGATACTCTCCGACAAGGACAAGCGGGCGAAGTACGACCAGTTCGGCTTTGCCGGCGTGGACCCCAGCTACGGCGCCGGCGGCGCCGGAGACGGCGGAGGCTTTGACTTCACGGGCTTCGGAGGACTTGACGACCTTTTCAGCAACATCTTCGGCGGCGGCTTCGGAGGCTTCGGCGGAGGCCGCTCCCGCACCCGCAACGGTCCCCGCAAGGGCGACGACGTGCGCATGGGCATATCCCTGAGCTTCGAGGAGGCGGCATTCGGCTGTGACAAGACGCTGAACGTCAGCCGCGTGGAGCTGTGCGACGACTGCCACGGCACCGGATGCGCCGGCGGCTCCGCCCCGGAGACCTGCCCGGACTGCCACGGCTCCGGCGTGGTCACCACCACCCAGCGCACCCCCTTCGGGGTGATGCAGTCCCAGGGCGAATGTCCCAAATGCCGCGGACGCGGCAAGATAATACATGACCCCTGCCCCAAATGCAAGGGCCAGGGCAGAGTACGGCGGCAGAAGACCGTCAACGTACACATTGACGCGGGCATCCAGAACAACGTGACCATCGCCCTCTCCGGTCAGGGCAGCGCGGGGTACAACGGAGGGCCGGCGGGCGACCTTCTCATCACCGTCTCCATCCGCCCCCATGAGTTTTTCGAGCGCGAGGGCACCAGCGTCCTGTGCGAGATACCAATCACCGTCACCCAGGCCATGCTCGGCGCGGAGATCGACGTCCCCACCCTGGACGGCAAGGTCAAATTCGCGATACCCGAGGGCACCCAGCACGGCGAGACCTTCCGGCTTCGCGGCAAGGGAATCCCCTACTTCCGCTCCTCCGGCAGAGGCGACCAATACGTCACCGTCTCCGTGACGATCCCCAAAAGCCTCACCTCCGAACAGCGCGAGCTGGTCAAAAAGCTCGACGAAACCCTAGGCGGCACCGCCGGCAAGCCCAGAAAATTCGGAAGAAAAAAATAAATAATAACGGTCAAAGATTTTCAATCTTTGACCGTTATTAATAGGAAACGTGCGGAAAAAAGCCGTGAATTCTGCGGAATTCACAGCTTTTTTCCTGCTGTCGCGCGGCACACTTGCGCGACATAAGGTGATTTTTCCGACGCGCATGTGCCCCGTAGGATAGGAAAACAAAGTGAACCATGGGGCAAGACGGTATGGCATAGGAAAAAAGACGTAGTTGGGGGGCCAACTGCGTCTTTTTCTGTGCATATGGAAATTGAAATTGTGGGCTGTGGGGAGTGATTGCTCATGGTGAAATACTGACCGTGGCGATAGAATGTGCGGCAAGGGGGAAGTTCAGGGTTGTTTCGGGGGTGGGGATTGAGATGGGGAGGACGGTGTCGGTGCGGTTGAGGAGTACAAGGACAAGGGAGCCTTCGGGGGTCTCAAAGGCTGTACACTCGACGTCCGTGGTCCAGGTGGAGGACGCCAGACGCACGGAGCCGGGGACGATGTACCGTGAGAAGTGGCCTATGTACCAATACGCGCTGTTTTTTATGAAGCCGTCCCTATCTTCGGTCAACATGATCGGGGCCTCGCAATAATTGCCCGCGTGGTTGGGGTCGCCGTGGGCGTCCAGCAGGAGGTTCCAGTCGATACTGCCGCAAATGCCCGCGTTCAGATTTCCAAGGATATCGTGGGCGTACATCTCCGCCTTTCGGAGGGGCGTCATGCCGCCGAAGCGTCCGTATTCCACGCAGCCCTCCGTAAACCACAGCCCCTTGTCGGGCCAAAGCTCACGCGCGGCGCGAAGGGCGTCAAAGTGGTCGCCGGTGTACCAGTGGAGGGCGAAGCCCCGCACGGCCTCCGCCGCTCCGGGTACGGACAGGGTCCCCTCCGCGCGCCTCAAAAGGCCCTCCTTGTTGTGATCCCAGGCGAGGATGCCCACGTCGCCGCACCCGGCGTCCTTGAGTGCCGGAAGCAGATACTCGGCGGCGAAGTGTCCCTCCTCCTGGGGTGTCCAGACGCAGGAATCCCATGTCTGCACGGCCTCCGACTCGTTCTGAATGGTCATAAGGCGCACATCGCACCCGGCGCTCCGGTAGTGGGCGGCGTACCGGGCAAGGCATTCGGCCCACCGAGCGCGGTACTCCGGCAGGAGTTTCCCGCCATTGTTGCGCTCGCCGTTCGTCTTCATGAAACCGGGCGGGCTCCAGGGACTGAGGACAAGACCCACGGGGCTGCCGGACACTCTTTGAGCCGCGCGGATCATGGGGATCAGGTAACTGTCGTCCACGGCTGTCCTGAAGGTGTCCTCCGGCTCATCGGCGCTGTCAACGCAGGAGTAATTTCCGACAGAGAAGTCGCTGCTGCCCATTGGCACACGGCCTATACAGTAGCGCAGGCCGCTTTTGCCATAATAACTTTCTATCAATTCCTCCGCCTTGCCCGCGGGAAGGCCGCGCCAGCATCCGGCCGCGGCCTCGGTGAACGCGCCGCCAAAGCCATGGAAGGTCTGACGGCGCAGGCCGGGATAGACGTTGACCTGGTGGCAAAAATCCCGCTCACCGCCTGTGAGCTCGGTTTCCCTCCAGTAAAGCCCCTCGGTCAGATTTGTGACAATTAGTGTCGCTTTCATAATTCCGCCTCCTTCAAGGTGACAAGCATTTCCGCCACTCGTCCGTCTCGGACGGCGCGGGCGTCATCCTCCGCAAGAGCGGGGCCGTCTACGGCTTTTTCCCCGCCGTCACGGAATTTGAGGGTCCATTGTACCGGTGAGAATGGTCCGGCGGAGCGTCCGGGGCATTTGTATGTCACCGGGACCGAGCCAAGGAAGGTCGCCTGTAGAAGGCCGTCCTGCGGAATGAGATATGCGGGGATAAACGGCGTGAACGACAGCGTAAGGCCATCTTGTGTCATGCGGAAGGGGCGCTTTCCGAAGAACATGATCTGCCACATCTCAAGGAACTCAGCCGTGGACCCGGATAGTCTCGCCACATAGCCTCTCCCCCAGCGGGAGGGGTCGGGATTGGCGGAGGACGCCAGGAACGACACGTTTTCAAGGGGACTGCGCCCATAGCGAATGGGGTCCATAAAGGGGACGGCGGCATCACGGAAGCTTGTCGAAAATTCACTGTACAGCCCGCTTTTCAGAAGCTCCAGGAGATATTTATACTCCATGTGGAGCCAAACGGACTCGTTCTCCAACCACCCCGGAGAGAAGGCGCGGGCCCTGCCGGCCTCAAAGCTCACACCGGCGATGCTCTCGTTGACCTTATACATCCGAAGTTCCCTGTCGTAAAGCCCGCTGGCCCTGATACGCTGGGCCATGGCGCGCTTTTCCTCCTCCCCGTTGTCGAGCTTCAGCCAGTGTACCGGGCCCTCCAGGAAAAGGGGCAGCGGATGGGGCGTCAGCTTTCGCGGCATGGGGCCGTCAGGTGTTTCGACGATTTTATCGGCCTCAAAAGTGAAATAGGTCGGGAGGATTCCGCCGCCATATTCCATGGCTCGCTCTATTCCGCGAACCAGCGCCGATTCCAGCGTTTTTAGATTGCTCAAAATGTCCTGCGGGGTGAACTCCCTGCGGGCGCCGGAAAAGCCGTTTTCAACGGAGGCCCTGTACCTCTCCTTTACATAGTTGAGCCGGTCCCACCTGGTATAGGGGCACTCCACCTCCCGGAAGGCCCTGGACACATCCTCCAGAAGCACTGCAATCTCGCTGTACAGCTCTATCTCTCCCTCGAAGCGTCCCACGGAGGCGCGGGTGAAGCGCACCAGGCGCAAAAGCTCGCAGGTCTCGGCTGTGGACGAACCCAGCAATCCCGGAAGACCATTGAGCGCGTCGTACCATCCCGGCTTGCCGCCCTCCATCTCGATGCCCATACCGGCGGCGTCCAGTGTGGCGGCTTTTACGGCACAAAGGAGAAGGAGCTTTTCGATAAGGGCGCTTCGGGCGTCCTCCCCGTCGGCTGTCTTGACCCATTTTCCCGTGGGCGTGATGGGACGGAGCGCGTCATATTGGCGCAGGCCCTCGGGCGTGACGGCATACCGCTCCGCCCTGGGCTTGACCGCCGCGCGCGGGGCGTACCAGCGGTGATCCCGACCGCCAAAGAGGAGCTCCTGCTCCGCCTCCGGGTAGACAGCCAGATACTTTTCGATGAGGTCCAAATTATATGTCCAGTGGTCGCACCAATACCCCTCGGAGAAATCGGCGTTGGGCTCGCTTTGGGCAAGGCACAGGGTCTCGGCGGTGAGCGTCATAACGGTCTCTTCGTCAAGGCCCCAGTCCTCCGCCGCCATTGCCAGCGCGCCGGGCGTGAAGGGCGCTGACAGAAGGGCTTTTGCGTCCTCTCGGCTGGCGGCGGGGAGGGTTTCAAGTACGGTGTTTAAGCTTTCCTCCGGGAGCGTGTAGCTCTCGGCCTTCAACACCAGCGGATTATACCCGTCCGGCTGGATGAGGTCAAAAAAGGTGCGTATGCTCCCGTCCCCCATCATCGGCGCGAACAGCACGTCACACCGGCGGTTTTGATTCACATCCCGGAAGTTGCCGTTGCCCTGGGCGAAATACTCTCCGCCCAGGGAGAAGTAGTTATATTCCCTCTCCGGGTCGCCGTGCTTGCGGGAATAGAGGTAGAAGGGCGCCTTTTTGCCGCCGTACTCGAAGAAATAAGGCGCTCCGCCCCGGAGGAGATTGTCGAGGTAAGTCTGGCGGCAGTAGCCGTCAAAGACGGGGCTTGCCGTTTTGGTATCTATTGCCGATGTGAGCCCGTCAATGAGCTCGCAAGCCTCCCGGCGCTTGGCCTCAAACCATACAGGCCCCGCAACCTTACCTGTGAGCATGTCCACAGCGCCGGCGGTATCCGCCTGACCGTAGAGGGAGTATATCTTGACCTCGTCCCCCGGCATGAGCCGGGCGGTCATCGGCATGAAGCAACAGGGGAAGGCGTTCTCCGTCATCTGCTTTTTCCCTGAAAGCCCCGCCAGTCCCGCGCGAATGAAGCCTTCAGGCGTTGCCAGAGACGTATCCTCGCCGAAAACGAGCCGCTGGTCGACTAAGGGGTGAAGGAGATTGCCGGAGCCGGCAAAGCCCAGGGCAAAATTACAGCCCCGGATTTGGGTGACGCGGGCGGAGTCCTCCATGGAAGCGCGGACGCGGAATAGGGGCGCACCCTTCTCCAGATTTTCGACGCGCATCCACGCGGCGGCGAGATTCGCCATGTTCTTCAAAGCCTCATGATTGACGCCGTAGGGCACGACCTCCGGCATCCCGTCAAGGAGCTCAAGATCAAGCGGTTCGCCGGAGGTGTTGCGAACCGTCAGAATCCTGACCAGCGCCGCTGACCTCTCACCGGGAAGTCCGAAATACAGCGCGGAGGTGCCGAGCCCGTCGGAGCTGTCGGCGATCTCAAGCTCGCCAAGACCGATGTGCATATCCGGGCGGACGGTGAAAAGCTCCCTGTACGCGCCGTTTACAAGGCAGAAGGTGCGAAAGCCCCGCCTTCCCACGTCCCGGTAGGCGCAATACGCCGGGGAAAACTCCATGATGGCGTGGTCCCGGTCCCTGCCGCCGAAGCTGCACACGGCCTGGCCCCGGTTCACGTAGAAGCACCACGCCGGTACGCCCATGGGTCCGGCAATTCCGGGAAGAAAGCTGGAGAACGTGGGCTTGGACACGTAATTTTCAATAACATAGCGGCCCTGCTCGTCAAACATTTCGTTTTTCTCCTTTCTCTGTCAGCGTAACGGTCAGGCTGATCTCCCCACGGGGCAGGTCCTCCCGCGCGATCACGACGGACGCCCCGGAGCCCTTCCACGCCATTTCACCGCAGGTCACAGCGGCGATGTCATATTCGCCCCAGTCAAGCTCCTTGGGGTTTACATATGTGACCTTCAATCTCCTGCCGGCGGCGGTACACCGGATCTCCGCCCGGTGGCTCTCGTCAAAGAGCTCCGCCGTCAGCCGGGGAGCCAGCTCCAGGTCTCCCCGCCTGCCTCTGACTCCGAAGACCTGCGTCTGCACGGTGAGCAGAAGCCAGCTTGCCGCGCCGGTGAGATAGGGGTACATCCCCTGTCCGCGTCCGTCGAAGTATTCCGGGATACCGGGGAGAATGAGACTGCGCGGGAAATCCGTACTCTGCCGGTAGAGCTTTTCCAGCACCCTCCAGCCCTCCCTGGCAAGGCCGCGGGAGTAGAGGGCGTAGGCGTACATCACCGCCATGTGGCAGAATACGGCGCCGTTTTCCTTGTTCCCGTAGGCAAAGCCGAACATCCGCCCCATGTCCAGCTTGACCTCCCGGAAATCGGTGTTGAGGCAGTACCCGCCCCGGGCGGGGCCGTCCAGATACCAGTCCACGGCACGAACCATCTCGGAAAGCCTCTTGTCGTCCGCCGTACCGGAGAGGGCGGTAAAGACCTGACCCGTCAGCATCATGCGGACCGTCTCCCCCCGAAGGCCCTCCACCTGGCGGCCTGAGTTGTCATAGTAGCTGTTGTACCAGTGGAGGTCCGCCCCGTCGCCCACCCACTCCGTGGCGTTTACGTGCCGTTTGATGTTATCCGCCATCTGCCGGAGCGTGTCAGCGAGTGAGGCGGCGGAGAGAGTGACCGTCTCCGGGTCGCCTTCGATTTTTTCACAGTAGCCCATAAGAGCCTCCCGCCGGCGGTCGGGGTCGTCGGTGGAGACGGACATAAGCTCCGCCAGAGGCCTTGCTATCCTGAGCTCGCCGCCAAGCTCCGCCGCGAATCCCGCCAGCTGCTCAAAGCCGTAGGCGTAGGCGGCGGTGAAGGCCACGCTCTCGCCGCGCTCACGGGCCATATCCAGCCCGTCGTTCCAGTCCGCGCCCCTCAGGCGCATGAAGCCGTGCTCGCCCACGTCGAAATAGGCCGTTACAAATTCGGTGAGTATGTGCTCCAGCACCGTCCCCGTCCTTGCGTGGGAGCTTGTTGATGTGTGCGTCCACTCCCCGCGCCAGGGGAGGGCGTCGGAGAAATAGGACTGCTCCTCCAAAAGAAAGCCGGTGTCACCCGTCTCGTCCATATAAAGCGCCACGGTCAGCATGGGCCAGAAGCCGTGGTCCATCCATACGCGGGGTATGTTGTTCCTGTCGGCCTTGAATTCACCGGGGCGGTTCCCGATGATGGTGGCGTTGGTGCCGTCGGGACGCACGCCGGCGAAATAGCTCAGCAGATCGCCGCGCACCGCCTTTGGGTCGGTGAGCAGCAGGGCGAGGCTGTCCTGCCAGAGGTCCCGCCAGCCACGTCCGCCGCGTCCGTAATCGTGGTGAGGGAGGAAGCTGCACCCGCAGATACGCCGGAGTGTGGGCTGGACAGCCACCCAGCGCATCCAGGGGCGAAAGTCCCGGTCAAACGCCGAAAAGCTCTGACCGGCCCTCCGGCTCCACCAGCGCTTCGTCTCCTCAAGGGCCGCGTCCACTGCGTCCGGCAGGAGATACGGGGCGGGATTGTCATCCACAGCCAGCGCGAGCTGGTACCGCAGACGCTCCCCGGGCTTTATCGTCACCGCGGGGAAAAAGAGGACCGCCGCCACCTCTCCGCCGTCCACGCACTGTCCGGCGTGAAGACGGTTGGCGAGAGAGGGCCGGGCGAGCGCCTCAGGCCAGTCCCAGCTCCCCTCGCCCACAAAATCACGGGTCAGGGCCAAAAAGCTCTGGGGCGGATTGCCCGTCTCGTCGCCGCCCCACACCCGGTAGGTGACGCGTCCGGGCTGGTGGCCCCGCTCGTCGAAGGTCAGCGTCGGCGTCACGTCAAGTCCGTGGGGCCGAAGCTCCACCCGGTGCAGAAGGCTCGTCACATGGCGGTGATCCCGTATATTGTCCGCCGACCTGCCATAGACGGGTATAGCCGCCACGGGCGTCAGGTCAAGGGGCTCGGGCCCCTCGTTTTTCAGCGTCACCCGCATAATTTCAACCCGGTCTTCCACCGCCGGAACAAAGCTCAGCACAGCGGCGGACAGCTTCAGCTCCCGGCTTTCCCGCCGCGTCTCCTGCCACAAAAGGCCGCCGTTCAAAACCGCCTTCTCTTCGTTCGGTGAAAACCGCCCCGCCTGCTGCGGGGCGCTCTGGCCCACGGCGGACCAGGGGGCGTGACCGTCGGCAATAATCCAAAAGTTCCGGGCCGCGCGGCTCTCGTGGAGCGTCTCGGCGCTTGCCGGAGGGAGAAGGTAGGTGTTCTGCCCCGTCTTGCAGTCGCCTGCCAGCATCGGCGTCACCGAGGAGATCATCCCGGCCTCGTTCACCAAGGGAAAATACGTCCCCGGATACCGCTGGGCCTCCTCAAGGACAAAGTCCCCGTTATCATTTATAAATTGAAGCGTACTCAAATCATCGCCGCCTTCCCTGAGTTTATGACAGCATTGTAGCGCAGCGCCGGCGACGCGGAAACCTGTACCGTTTTATCGAGGTGTCATTTTTTCACTGTTCACGGCTGTCGGTGATTTTGGCGATTAATTCTGAAAATAACACACTTCCTGAAAAATACAGCCGTTTTTCTGAGGAAAGGGCGGATTTATACTATGTTCAGGCTCAAATGGGGCATTGGGCCCCGCGGTGAACGTGTTCAATTAATTTATTTCAGAGGAGGAAGCGGCATGAAGAAAACAGGATCGGTACGATGGTGTGATTTACGCCGGGGGCTGTGTATTTTGCTGGCGCTGATGCTGGCGATACAGCTCCTTCCGCTGACAGCGAGGGCGGAAGAAACAAACATTTTGAAAAATCCGAGCTTTGAAAATGACAGCGCGGAGGGGTGGGACAACTATGGCGGATGGACGTATTCAGGAGGGACGGCATCACTTGAAATAAAGTCCAGCGCGGCGGACTGGGGTCAATCTCTGATACAGAGAAGTGTCACGCTGGAAGATCAATATTCCTACACGGTGTCGGCTACGATCACCACCACAAAGGCAAGGTCGGTCGTGATCGGCTTCGAGTCATTTGACAACAGAGCGCATACCTTTGACCTTAAGGCCGACGAGGAAAATAAGATTTCTTTCACGACCGACAAGTTCGGCACGGGGGATTTTGCTATTTACTTTGGCCTTGAAGGCGATGCGTACACCGCTGTTGGTGAGCACACCGTCACCGTCAAAGACATCAGCATCGTCAAGGGCGACAGAATCAAGGCGCCCGGCGAGGACACCGAAAACGGGGAGGAAGTTGCCGAGGTCGAGGGGAACCTTCTGCAGAACGGCAATTTTGCTAACAAACAGGATAACTGGGAAGTCGCGAATACAAACGCCGACGTTTATTTCAATCAGTACCGCACGGTTTTCTACCTCAAGGGAAAGACCGCCGACTGGGAGCAGGGATTGAAGCAGACGCTTAAACTGGAGGACGGCACAAAATATAAGGTTTCCTTCAAGGTCAAGACGGATGTGGCACGCACCGTCACGGTGAACCTTAAAGAGGCGGGCACGGACGTGGCGTACACCTCGCCTGTGATTGAGGCAGGTCAAGAAACCGTAGTCACCTTTGAGACGGACGGCTCTGTCAGGGACGGCGGTTATTTCTACATCTACCTGGGCGGCGTGGAAGTCCAATATCCGCACTCCGTGGTCATCACCGACGTCAGCGTGGTGCCGATGCCGATCACGTTTGAGGATGATACACCAAATGACACACCGCCGACAGCGGTGAAGAGCATCAAGGACATTCCCGCCGACGAGGGCGTCATTCTCAAGGACGGGAATTTCACGCAGGGGCTTGACCACTGGGAGACCTGGGCGGAGGACTGGATAAGGCAGTATGACTCCGTACACTTCGTCCCCGCCAAGGGCGGCGGCATGACCGTACAGATCGGCGCGGATGTGGCAAACAATAACGCCTGGAGCATACAGCTCAATCAGAAAATCAGCCTGAAGGCGGGTCACAAATACACCATTTCCTTTGACGTGACCTCCGACAAGCCACGCGCCTTTAACGTCGTGATTGACAAGCTCTACGGAGATGACAGCAGCTTTTCCAAGATGATTGGCCTCCAGGCAAACGACGAGCGCCATGTGGTGCTCAATGTGGGTGAGCTTGAGACGGACGCTCTTGACAAGACCTTCTCCTTCCAGCTGGGCTGGGTATCCGAGCAGGAGAAGCCGAACACAAACATCACATTTAAAAATATAAAAATCGAGATAAACGGCTACAGCGACAAGGCGGTGCTGATCCCCGACGGGGATTTTGCCGACGGTCTTGGAGAGTTTGAAGCCTCCACCTCCGGCAGCTCCGGGAGCGAGATCACCGTTGAGAACGGCAATGTACTGGCAAATATAAAGTCGGGCACGGCGGGTATCGCCGCAATCTCAACGGCGCAGCAGGGCGACACCCTGAGCCGCACCGTCGACGGCATGGAGAGCGGCGCTGACTACACCCTCTCCTTCGTGGCAGGCGCCGTCAGCGGCAAGAGGGACATCAAGGTCACGCTCCCCAACGGTGAGAACAAGACATATACCCTCACCGACGAGGCCGTGGAGTACACCGCGAACTTTACCGCGAGCGGCGAGAGCGGTCAACTGAAATTCGACTTCTCCGGCGAGGACGACATCATCTGCCTCGACACCGTGCGCCTTGACATCTCAGGCTACGCCGAGGCCGCCGGGATAGACGCCGCCGACCATGACATCACGCGCCTTACAAAGGACACGCCTCCGCTTCTCAGCGAGATGGCAGGGGCACTGTCCGGGCAGGACGTGACGCTGACATATGAGACAAGTGAGGCAAATGCGAATTTCAAGGAAAAAATCACCGGCGTCAAGGGCGACGGCGTCCCAGTCAACGACTATACCGCAGAGGACGGCAAGATCACGATCCCCGGCAAGTATTTCACCGTTGACAGCAAAAACGAGCGGCAGACCTTCAACATAACCGTCTCCGCCGACTGGTACTATGACGCCAAGGCCATACAGATCGTGTATGCCTCCGAGATGTGGAAGGCGACGTGGAGCGACGAGTTTAACGGCACGGAGCTTGACGAGTCCAAATGGGGCTACCAGAACGGCACCGGCGCGGAGTACGGGCTGGACGGCTGGGGCAACAACGAGCAGCAATACTATACGAGCGACAATCTCAAGGTCGAGGACGGCCTGCTCACCATAACCGCCACCTCCGGCGAAAACGGCAAAAGGTACGATTCCGCCCGTATCTGGACCATGAAAGACGACCAGACCACCCCCAAATTTGCCCAGACCTATGGGCGCTTTGAGGCGAAGATGAAGCTCCCCGCCGGGGCCAGCTTGGAGGGCCTGTGGCCTGCCTTCTGGCTGCTGCCTGTGGACAGCGTATACGGCGGTTGGCCCCTCTCCGGCGAGATCGACATCATGGAGGCCCGGGGCCGCGAGGGGAACAAGGCCGACGGCACCATCCACTTCGGTCGCCCCTGGCCCAACGACGGAAGCTCCGGCGACACCTATGAGTGGGACGACCCGCTCGCCATCACCGAGTATCACATCTACTCTGTGGACTGGACCCCCGAATACATGAGCTTCCAGGTGGACGGCGAGGAATATTACCGCGTCAACAACTGGTACAGCGAGGACCCCGCCCAGCCCACAAAGAACGCCTTCGGAGCGCCCTTCGATCAGCCCTTCTACATCGTCCTCAACATGGCTGTGGGCGGCACCTACGACGGCAACCGGGAGCCCGCCAGCGGAGCTCTCCCCGCCGAGATGTGCGTGGACTACGTCCGCGTCTATCAGATGACGGATACCGAGAGGACAGCCGAGGGCTACATGCCGGCGGAGCCGGAGGTCGAGGCCGAGGAGATCCCCCAGGGAGCCAAGGACACCATTATCGACACGCAATTTACGAACGTCAAAAAGGTGGTTCACGACAACAACTCAAGAAACGAAAACGGCTGGAACCTTTTGACCCTTGAGGCATACGGCGGCGCGGCGGATTTCTCCACGGTCACGGCTGACGACGGCACCGTGTTCGGCAAGGTCAACATCACCGCCGCCGGAAATCAGAATTACGCCGTACAGCTGACGCAGAAGCTGGCCCTCTACACCGGGAACTGGTACACCCTGTCCTTTGACGCCTACGCCGACTCCAACCACACCGTTATCGCCAAGATAGGCGGCGACGGCACGCACAGCTGGAGCGCCTACAACAGCGTGGAGGTGCCGCTGACCCAAAACGCGCGGCACTATGAGTACATCTTCCAGATGCTCAACACAAGCGACGACTGCTCGCGACTGGAGCTCAACATGAACTACGCCACCGGCGGGGTGTACTTCGCAAATGTAAAGCTGGAGCACGCCGACGGACTCACCATCAACCATGATGTTCAAAAGGCCCCTCTGGACGACGGAAACGGGATCTATAACGGCAGCTTCGAGCTTGGCACCGTGGACCGTCTGGCCTATTGGCACGCCACGGGCGGTCAGGTCGTCCGGCAGAAGGAAAATAACGCCTACAACCACGTTTTCAAGGCTGATGGCGAAGCCACGGTGTATCAGCTTGGCGTCGAGCTTTTACAGAGCGACCAATATGTGTTGAACGCCGATTCTACCGGCACGGTATACGTGGAGGTCACGTCAGCCGACGGGAGCGTCACATATCTTGAAAAGCACCCGCTCAGCACCATCGCCAGCAACGCGTTCATCATGCCCGTGGGCGTAACTGATAAAAACGCCAAAATAACCTTTACCCTCGCCTCCGGCGCGACCCTTGACGACGTTTTCCTTGAACGCACCACATTTAACAACGTGGACTACTCCGGCCTTGACTGCTATCCGTTGGTAAACGGCGACTTTGAGCATAAAGAGCTTGGGTGGGGGACGTACAATACGGACCTTACCGTCCAATCCACAACCGAGGAAGGCCATGGGAGCTGGGTCGGCGCCGTCGCCGGCAAGAAAACTGATCACACCTACGACGCGCTGCTCAGCTACGACAAGCTCAATCTCCTTGGCGGGTACAGCTATGTGATATCCTTTGACATAAAGGCATCTGCCAATGCCGTCATCGACGTGGCATTGGAGGACGCAAGCTATAACCGCGCTTTCCAGCACACCGGGATCGAGGTTAGCACCGAATGGCAGCACCATGAGCACGCCTTCAAGCTCAGCTCCGACGCCACGCTGTCCCTCAAGTTCCTTGTGGGCGGCGCTGATGAAAACTATACCCTGTATCTTGACAACGTGGTTTTGAAGCTGGCGGGCGCCCCGACACAGCCCGGCGCGTTCCTGCCGAAGGACTACAATAAGCTGACGGATGATATTACCGTCCCCTTTATTGGCACAACCGAGTGGACAAAGGCGGCGAAGCTCTACCTTGACGGCAAGCTTCTGAGCGCAAATAGCTATAGGTTTGAGGGAGAAAACCTCGTCCTCAACGCCGATCTTTTTGACGACGACGGCGTATATTCACTCTCCGCCAAGACCGAGGGGTATGCCGACACGCCGGCAGTGGAGCTGTGGATCTACCCGGCGAACGGCGAGCGGCTCATAAACGGCGGCTTCTCCGACGGCAGCGAGGGCTGGGAGACATATATCCAGAACAACTGCGGCACGCTGGACTTTGACAGCTCCTTCCTCTCCGCCCGCTACCTCCACGCCGAGGGCGACGAGTGGGGCAACCCGGCTGTCCCCTGGGCCATACAGCTCAACCAGTATTTCCCGGCGGACCCCGGGACCTATACGCTCCATTTCTACGCCGAGTCCGAGGTGGAGAGGTACATCATGGTAACCGTCAAGAACGTGTCCGCAAACACCGATGTTATCGTCCAGAAGGTCAAGATGGACACCACATGGAACGAGCACAGCTTTGACGTTACGATCCCGTCCTCCGGGACATACCAGCTCCAGTTCTTCCTCAGCGCCGTGAATCCGAATACGGATAATGGGTATTTTGAAAGCGGCACCGATTACAGTGATTACCAGCCCCACAATTTCTACTTAAACGGCATAAGCTTCCTCCCCCAAAATGCCGCGTACATCCCCAGCACGGTGAAGCCCATCCTGACGCTTGACGTTCCCGCGACGGCGACCTTCGGAAGTACCGTCACGGTGACGGCGGTGCTTGAGAAGGAGCCGATGCTGGAATCCGAGGAGGAGCCCGACGGCACGCTGACCTTCTATGTGGACGGCAGCGAGATCGAGAGCGACGGAAACGTCGCGACCCTTACCGGCCTTGCGTTGGGAGAGCACACGGTCAAGGTGGTCTTCACGCCCGATGAGAGCGAGACGCTGTACGAAGCGGCGGAGGCCGAAGCGGTGATCACCGTCACCAACAGTTCCGGCGGCTCCGGCGGTGTTGGCGGCTCCGCTCAGTCCGGCCCCGTCGTCAGCCCCGACGGAGTAAAAGGCGAGACGCACAGGACGGGCGGGACCGTCACCTCGGCGGATATCGTGATTCCCGAGGCGGCGGCTCAGACCGGCAAGGTTCTGACCGCTCCTGTGGAGATACCGGGCTCCGCTTCCTCCGACAAGGCCCCGGAAATATCCGTGAAGGTGGAGGGCGAAGGATCGGCCCGGCTTGAGATCCCGGTCAAGGGCGTCACCCCCGGCACTGTCGCGGTGGTAGTAAATTCCGACGGCACCGAGACCGTAGTCAGAGACAGCGTGGTGACCGAGACCGGCGTTGTCCTGAATGTCAGCGGCGAGATGACCGTCAAGCTGGTTGATATGGCCTCGAACTTCAATGACACCGCCTCCGTCCCCTGGGCGCTTGACGCCATCGCCTTTGCCTCCGCGCGGGAGCTGATAAGCGGCACGGCGCCCGGCACCTTCTCACCTGACGCAAAGACCGACCGCGCCTCTGTGGTCACCGTCCTCTACCGCCTGGCCTATGAGCCGGACGCTGACACCTGCGGATTTGGCGACGTAGAGGAAGGAAAGTGGTACTCCGACGCCATTGCATGGGCTCAGGCAAACAACGTGGTCAACGGACGCGGGGACGGAACGTTTGGCCTGTCAGATCCCGTCACCAGAGAGCAGTTTGTGGTCATACTTTTCAACTACGCAAAGAAGCTCGGATATGACGTACAAAAACGCGCCGGACTGACCGTTTACAACGACGTGAACGCGGTTTCCCCCTGGGCCCGTGACGCCATGGAGTGGGCGGTCGCCGCGGGGCTTATCCAGGGCAAGGGCAACGCAACTCTGGACCCGTCAGGCACCGCCACCCGCGCCGAGATGGTAACGCTGGTCATGCGCTTTAGCGAGCTGTCCCTGGACAAATAAAAGTACGCCGCATAAGCGGCGGAAAAATACCGGCGGGGTGATTTCTCCCCCGCCGGAAAATATGCCAGGCGGCGGGTCATTCCCGCCGCCTGTCGATGTTCATGTGCCGGAAAAAAGGTCAGCGATCTAAATAGAAAATTATGTTCGCTTTATTTTCCTGCGATGTGCCATGATATAGGTGATTGTCAAAGCCGCCTATGATAAACCCCATTTTCAGATAAAACAGGCACGCGCTAAGATTGTTATCCTGTCCAATCGTGTAAATGCCGTTGTAATTCCTGTCATGCGCGATCTCCAACGCCTTTTCCAGCAGAGCTTTTCCGACTCCCTGTTTTCTGTATAGCTTACAGACCTTGAGATCGTCCAGATACATATATTTGAACCAATCGTCCGATAAAACGGCAAGCCCGACGCATTTATCTCTGTCGTAAGCACCAACAAAAACGTGGTCGTTGGAAAGGCTGTCGTAATCGTAGTCCTCATCAGGAAAGCACATCTCGCTGATGTCCTGCGGGGCAAATTCCTCCACGGTATACTGCCAAGTCTCATTTTCATAGGAAGGGATCATCCGCCCCCACAACGGAAATGGCTCGTTGGGAATGCGTATATCCTGTTTGTGGGCCGAATCAATTATTCTAATCTCTATCATATTGCTGCCTCCCCTTTAGATTTCAATCTGTCACGTTCAATTCAATAAGAATATTCCTCACACACGACTTGCCAGCATATCAGCAAACCGAGTAATATCCTCCGCAAACTCCCTCGGCTGTTCCAAAGCGGCGAAATGACCGCCTCGGGGCATAGTGGTGTATTGGACCACGGGATAGTGCTTTTCCACCC
>CANQVL010000031.1 GCA_947627285.1 uncultured Oscillospiraceae bacterium | reverse complement strand
TCCAAGGCCCCCGCGGGCGGCTATCAGGAGTTCCTCATGAACGAGGCCCGTTACAGCGCCCTGACCCGCTCCTTCCCCGAGCGCGCCACCACGCTCTTCGCCAAGAACGAGAAGGCCGCCATGGACCGTTGGGAGCACCTGAACAGGCTTGTGACCATGTACTCTCAGGAGTAAGGATCGGGCTGACTTAAGCTGTTAAAAATTTCATAGGCTATTGTGCGGACGGCATGACGAAGGTCATGCCGTCCGCAAGATTGTTAAAAAACTCAAAATCAAATATTTTTCCGGCGGCATGTACGTCGGAAAAATCACCCGCACGTTCCTCTTGTCGGCAAAGGCCAGAGGCCTTTGCCGACAGGCTGTAATCCCGCCGGCATATTGCCGGCGGGATTTTTCTGCATATGAGCCTTAACGGTGATAAGCCGGTGTTGATGCAAATGTGTTTAGAACACAACTGTTAGTTGAAATAACGCAAAAACGCCTCTATTGAATACAACTGTAACTTGCGTTATAATGAAACCAGCAAAACGAAAGGACGGTGCATTGGATGCAGAATATATTAAGTGAACGAATTGCCGCTCTCAGACGTGAGCGGGGGCTTACACAGGAGCAGCTGGGCAAGCTGGTGGGGGTGTCCTATCAGGCTGTGGGCAAGTGGGAGAAGGGCGGCGCGCCGGATATTGAGCTGCTGCCGGTCCTGTCACGGCAGTTGGGCGTGACCATCGACGCACTCTTTGGCATGGAGGGCGGGGAGCAGGAGGACCCGGCGGAGGCTGTGGGGCGGTGGCTGCGGGGGTTTCCCGCCAAGGAACGGCTGGATCAGTTCTGCCGGCTGGTTTGGTCCTCCAGAGAGCACTTCATATCAGACGAGTTCGGTGAGATCAACCTGCCCAGATGGGGCTATCTTGATTCCTGCCAGATCGCCTCCGGCGACGTTTCATATCAGCTTATGCTTTCGCAAATCGCGGTGGAGGGCGGCATTCTCTTTGACGTTCACGCCGAGGACATGTCCTTCGTGACGCTCTGGCCAAGACCCAAGGACGGCTGGGCGAAGTGGCTTGCGCCGAAGGAGGAATACCGAAAGCTCTTTGCGGTTTTGGCAAGGCCGGGGTGTTTGGAGCTGGTGGAGTACATCTATAACCGGAAAATAGGCTGGTTCTCTGCAAGCGTCGTGACGAAGCATTTGCAAATGGCGCGGGAGGACGTGGAGGAGCTGCTTAAGGCGCTTGCGGAGTTGGAGCTGGTATCCTCCATGGAGCTGGAGCTGGAGGAGGGCGACACCAAAGTCTATGAGGTGGCAGAGCCTTGGAAGCTGATTCCCTTCCTCCTGCTCGCCCGGACGCTGATGCAGTCCGAGTCAAACTATCTGCGGCTGTACGCCCCGCTGCCGCTTTTTGGGCCGGATGAAAAATGGGAAGACGGGAAAAAAGAAATCTCGAAATGACATGATTGATAGAAAGGAGCAGTAAAAATGCGTTATTATTTGAAAAAATATTGGGGAGCCAATCTTTTGGCGATACTGCCGGGGCTTGTGGTGTGCGCCTTGCAGGTCGGAAACGATCTTTTGATGATGCGGGCCTTTGAGGGCATCATTGACCGTAGTCTCAGCGATTTTATCTTTTGGATGCTGATGATGGCGGGCGCCTGGGTCATTCTTTTGTGGGTCGGCAGTCTGCGGGATTATTTCCAGGCCCGCGCCATCCGCGCCATGAACAACGCGGTCCGGAGGGACATGGCGGCGACACTGCTTCATAAATCCCATGTGGAGTTCCACGGGACGGACACGGGGGAATACCTGTCCTGGTTCGTGAGCGACGTGAATCAAATGGAGGATCTGGCGTGGACCCCCTTCTATCAGTGTGTGGATCTGGCGGCAACCGCCATCTTCTGCGTCGCCGCTCTGCTGACGCTCCACTGGTCGCTGCTGGTGGCGGCGCTGGTCAACGCGGCAGTTATGCTGCTTGCCCCACAGCTTTTCACAAAGCGCATGGAGAGGCTGGGCGAAGCCTGTGAGACGGAGCAGGCCAAGGCCACGGGGAAGCTCAAGGATATTTTGTCCGGCTTCGACGTCCTGCGCTCCTTTGGCCGGGAACCGCGCTTCTGCCAGGGCGCGGACGGTGCCAGTGAACAGATAGAAAAGCCCAGGTTCAGGTTGAGATATGTGAAGGCTTTCATAACCGCCGGATTCGGCTGTGTAAACGTAGGCTGTCAGATGCTGATAAATCTTTTGATCGGCGTGCTGTCCATCCGAGGCGTGATCCTCCAGGGCGCCCTGATGGGCGGGGGAAATCTGGTGGGAGGTCTATCCAACAGCGTCGGCAGCCTGGCCCAGTACCTGTTGTCCTTCTCCTCCACAAAGCCCTATTTTGAGAAAATTACCGTTCACGCGGACGGTGTTCAGGACAAAGAAAGCGGGGGGCTTGAGCCGATCAGAAGCGCAATCACCGTGAAGGACCTGACCTTCCGATACGACGAGAAGCCCGTCCTCGACGGCCTGTCCCTCACCTTCAAAAAGGGCGGCAAGTACGCTCTGACCGGACCCTCCGGGTGCGGGAAGTCCACGCTTTTGAAGCTTTTGCTGGGGTGGCTGCCGGATTACCGCGGAACCATTCAGTTCGACAGCGCGGACGCCCATGAGTTCACCGCCGAGCAGCTTCAGGAGCAGATGAGCTACATCGAGCAGAATGTGTTCCTGTTCAACTCCACCATCCGGGACAACATCACTTTGGGGGAGGACTTCTCTGACGACCAGATGGAGAAGGCACTGCGGGACAGCGCCCTCGCGGGGGACCTTTCCGCCATGCCGGAGGGTCTGGACACCCCGGTGGGCGAGGACGGCGGCAATCTCTCCGGCGGGCAGAAGCAGCGTGTGGCTATCGCCAGGGCGCTCATACATGACCGCTCCATTCTCCTGGTGGACGAGGGCACCAGCGCCCTGGATCAGAAAAACGCGGGCATCGTGGAGGAGAGCCTGCTGGCAAATCCGGAGCTTACGCTGATCCTGGTCAGCCACCACCTTGCTCCGGAGAGAAAGAGACGGTTTACGAACGTGTACGATTTAGAGCCGGCGACAGCCCATCAACAGGTCGCGTGAAATAAGCGGATCTCTTGATTTAGTAATATCGCAAGAGCAAGAACAGTAATTGGAGGCGTCGATTATGAGAAGGTGTATCAGATGCGGTTCGGATATGAAGGAGGACTGCGGAATTAAAGTAGGGGGTTACGGATACGGAATTGTTTTAACCTCTGATGAAAACAGGAGGTTCACAGGCAGAATGGGTCCGCCAAAAGTGGCGATCTGCCCTAAATGTGGAGAACTATCGATTTATCTTGAGGACACAAGCAAGCTGAAATGAGATATAAACCGCATTGGATCCCCGGTCATACTCCCGGGAACACATAGGGAAATCGGAAGTCAGGCTTTGCGCGAAATGACGCAGGCTGTGCGTCGTATTATTTAGAAAAGGAGAATAAATTTATGGCGAAAAACGAAAACGGAGTATTTCCTTATACTTATGTGCTGGATATTTACAGCGGGGAGCTTTTTAACGCTCCGGTGCTTGACGCGGGGGAAGCGCTGAAAATTGAGTATGTCTTTGACTGCCCGGAGTTTCAAACGCTTCGGGAGCAATACCCCATTGAGCGGGTCGCGGGGAAGGGCGGAGACTTTGAGCGGGCGCTGAGGCTGTGCCGCTGGCTCGCGCCGCGGTTGAAGCACGAAAGCGACTATGACAACCATATCGCCTGCAATTCGCTGGCCTTGCTGGAGTATTGCTTTGAAAAGACGGACGTGGGGATCAACTGCCTGAACAAGGCGAAGATATTGACCGAGTGCTGTCTTGCCCTTGGAATTTACGCCCGCCGGGTGGGACAGATGCCCTGTTCTCCATATGACGGGGACAACCATGTGGTCACGGAGATATACGACCGCAAGCGCAAAAAATGGATCGCCCTCGACCCCACCTACGGCAGTTACTTCTCCGACGGCGTGAACCCGCTTTCCTGCCTGGAGCTCAGACGGGCTTTCGGGTCGAGGAGCCCGGCGTCTGTCGTTCTCAACCGGCAAAATCCGGCTAAAATCGGGGAGCTGCAAAAACGAAACGCCGGTGTGAACTGGTATTATGCCAAGAATTCCTACTATTTCTTTTTCGATTCGGTGTCCGCCTTCGGCGAGCCGGAGGGGAACGGCACCTTCTATGTGGTCCCGGAGGGGTTCGACCTGCGGCGGCAGCGGATCACGAACCTTGAATATCGTAAAGAATTGTACGGTACGGATGTGGAGGAGCGGATCGCCGAGACACGGGAGCGGACGTTCAAAATCGCGTCCGAGGCGCTGTGGGACGACCCTGCGGCAAGGTGATTTTCCGCCTGAAACACAGAATTACTATCAAAAAAAGCACGGGGCGGGGACTGCTCCGTGCTTTTTCTGATTGGCGCGTTTACGCAACAAATAAATCACCGGTTCTACCGGGGGGATCAGGATTTATTGGGACTAATATTTTGTGCCGCGAAGCTTTCCGCGGTAACGGAGGCTATGTCCGTTTGGGTTTTCTCCCACTATTTGCAGTCCGAGCTTTTGAGCGATACGCTGAGAATTGGAATTGCTTTTATTTATATATGCCTCCGCGTACTCAATGTTTTTCGGAATGATTTTGCTTATATATTTCAGGAAACGGTAAAAAAGCAGTGTCCGCTGATAATCGGGTAAAATTTCAATTTCCTCGATCAGCACTGTGCTTTTGTCCGTGCTGTACTGAAAATATCCCACTAAGACCTCGCCTACATACATCAGTATGATTTGCTTCTCTTTTAAGCTCGGTATCATATAGGAAAGCCAAATTTTTTTATCCTCCTCATAGCCGCTGCCCGTCGGTGCGATTTTGTTCATATTGGTTGAAAGTATTTCAAACATCTGCGGCAAAAGAACGTCCGATTGTGTTTGGTCAAAACTGCAAAATGAAATTTCAGCCATAGATACCTCCGCAAATCCCGATTATCAAAGCCTTCTTTAATTGATATTATATCGCTCAGGCATGTAATAAGCAACAGCCGCAACAGGGAAGATGGGAGAAAAAAGCACGGGGCGGGGTTTGCTCCGTGCTTTTTTGGTTGGTGACGCGGGGGGTTATTTTCTTTGTTCCATGGGGACGTATTTTTGGGGGGTGGCGGCGGAGCGGTAGGCGGGGCGCATTATGCGGCCGGAGGTTATCAGCTCCTCGAGGCGGTGGGCGCACCAGCCGGATATGCGGGCGACGGCAAAGAGGGGGGTGTACAGGTCCTCGGGTATGCCCAGCATTTTGTATACGATGCCGGAATAGAGGTCAACGTTTGCGGGGATCGGCATGGACATGCCCTTGCGCTCCATGAGCTTGGGTATGCCAAGGCGCTCCACCTTTTCGGCGATAAGGTATTCCTCCGAGAGGCCCTTCAGCTCCGCCATCTCACCGATGAGCTCCTTTATGATAACGGCGCGGGGGTCGGAGACGGTGTAGACGGCGTGTCCCAGGCCGTAGAGCTTGCCGGAGCCGTCGTTTGCCTTGCCGTCAAGTATTTTGTCGAGGTAGTCGCCGACCTCGCCGTCGTCCTTCGGGTCCTTTACGTTGTCCAGGATGTTCCCCACCATGTGCATGACGGCCTCGTTCGCGCCGCCGTGGAGGGGGCCCTTCAAGGAGTTGATGGCGGCGGCGATGGCGCCGTAGGTGTCCGCCCCCGTGGAGGTCACGGCGCGGCAGACGAAGGTGGAGTTGTTGCCGCCGGAGTGCTCCGCGTGGAGCATGAGGAGGGCGTCAAGAAGCTTTGCCTCCTTGTCCGTGTAGCTCTTGTCCCGGCGGGCGAGGCGGAGGAAGTTTTCGGCAAGCGTCAGCTCCGCCTTGGGGTTGTGTATGTAGAGGGAGGCGTTGTCGTAGTAGTGGCGCTTCATGGCGTAGGTCTGCGCGACGATGGTGGGCAGGCGCGCTATGAGCTCGATGGACTGGCGCAGGACGTTGACCACGGAGGTGTCGTCGGGGTTGTCGTCGTAGGCGTACATGGACAGCACCGCCCGGGAAAGGGCGTTCATTATGTTGCGGCTGGGGCGCTTCATGAGCTCGTTTTCAAAAAAGCCGTCGGGGAGGGTCTTGGCGGCGGAGAGGATCTCCACGAACCTGTCCTGCTGGGCCTTCGTGGGCAGAGTCCCGCACAGGAGCAGATACGCCACCTCCTCGTAGCCGAAGGTGTCCGCCTTGCGGTGGGCGTTCACTATCTCCTCCACGTCGTAGCCGCGGTAAAAAAGCTTGCCCTCGTGGGGCACGCGCTGTCCGTCCTCGATGTAGTAGCCGCGGACGGAGCCTATCTTGGAGACGCCGGCAACCACGCCGGAGCCGTCGGCGTTGCGCAGGCCGCGCTTCACCGAGTCGTCATAGGCGGCGGAGGGTATGCGGTAGGTGCTTGTCAGGTTATCTGTAATGAGCCCCGCGTATTCGCGGGACGCGGACGAATTTGAATTCAAATCGGCGCCCTCTTTCATTTTTTGCGTGTATCCGCGCAGAATAATCCTTGCGACACTGATAACATTATAGCGCCGCGCTAAAGAAAATGCAAGTTTCAGAACAAAAAATTCATGTTTGACCAAAAGCGGCGCGGTCTGCCCCTGTAACTTTTATGCAAACGACCGAACCGCCGCACTTGAAACCGGCGATAAAAGCTGGTATACTTTATAGGAATAAACAAACGGGGTGATACAATGGTCACTTTACACGATAAGGGGACGTTTTATGTGGGAGGCGCGCCGGACTTTGAGGGGCGCGGGCTCGACGCCGGGGAGGGCAGAAAAAGGACTGTCGCCCACGGTATCCTCGCCTCCCACGATGTGGGCGCTGACGGGAAGGCGCTGAGGCTCAGGTTTGACAGCCTCATCTCCCACGACATCACATACGTGGGCATAATCCAGACAGCCAAGGGTTCGGGGCTTGAGCGCTTTCCGGTGCCGTATGTGATGACGAACTGCCACAACTCCCTGTGCGCTGTGGGAGGGACCATAAACGCCGACGACCACGCCTTTGGGCTCTCCGCCGCCAGGAAGTACGGCGGTATCTTCGTGCCGCCCTCCTTCGCCGTTATCCACCAGTACGCCAGGGAGGAGCTTGCCGGGTGCGGGAGGATGATCTTGGGCTCGGACTCCCACACACGCTACGGGGCTCTCGGCACCATGGGCGTGGGCGAGGGGGGACCCGAGATCGTAAAGCAGCTCTTAGAGGCGACGTATGACATCGCCTACCCGCGCACCGTGCTGGTGTACCTCACCGGCGCGCCCAGGAGGGGAGTGGGGCCCCAGGACGTGGCGATAGCGCTGTGCGGAGCGGTCTACAAAAACGGCTTTGCCTTAAACTCCGTGCTGGAGTTCGCGGGGCCCGGCGTTGAGGGGCTTTCCATGGACTTTCGGATAGGCGTGGACGTTATGACCACGGAGACCGCGTGCCTATCCTCTATCTGGCAGACGGACGGCAGGGTGGAGGAGTATTACCGCGTCCACGGCAGGGCGGAGGACTATAAAAGGTTGGAGCCCGGCGAGGGCGCTTACTACGACGCCTGCGTGGAGATCGACCTCTCCGCCGTGGAGCCCATGATTGCCCTGCCCTTCCACCCCAGCGAGGCGTATACCATCCGGGAGCTGAAGGCGAACCTTAAGGACATACTGCGGGAGACCGAGAGATCCGCAGAGGAGAAATTCAAGGGCAAGGCACGGCTTGACCTTCTGGGAAAGGTCCGGGACGGCAGGTTTTATGTGGACCAGGGCGTTATCGCCGGCTGCTCCGGCGGTATGTACGACAACATCGCCGAGGCCGCGGCAATACTTGAGGGCGGCGACATCGGCGCCGGAGGCTTCGGGCTCACGGTGTACCCGCCAAGCCTGCCCGTGTCCATGGAGCTTATGGACAACGGCGTGACGCGCCGCCTCACCGCCATGGGCGCGGTATTCAAGCCCTGCTTCTGCGGGCCCTGCTTCGGCGCGGGGGACGTGCCGGCAAACGGCGGGCTATCCATACGCCACTGCACCAGGAACTTCCCCAACCGGGAGGGCTCCAAGCCCGCCGAGGGGCAGCTCTCCGCCGTGGCGCTGATGGACGCCAGGAGCATAGCCGCCACCGCCCGCAACGGCGGCGTCCTCACCGGAGCGGACGAGGTGGATTACACGCCGCCCGCGCCCGTGGAGCGCAAATATGACAAGAGCGCCTACGAAAGGCGCGTGTACAACGGCTTCGGCGACCCCCACCCTGAGGAGGAGCTGAAGCTGGGGCCCAACATCACGGAATGGCCCAGCATACCGGCACTGAAGGAGAATTTGGTGTTGGAGCTGGCGAGCGTCCTGCGGGACCCCGTGACCACCACCGACGAGCTCATCCCCTCCGGCGACACCTCCAGCTACCGCTCCAACCCGATGAAGCTTGCCACCTTCGCCCTGTCAAGGCGTGACCCCAAATATGTGGGCAGGGCAAAGGAGATAGCGGAGCGGGCAAAGGCGGAGCCGGACGCGCGGCTCCTTGAGGTATACGGCAAGCTGGGCGTCACAGACCCGGAGAACACCTCACTGGGCTCCGCCATATTCGCCAACCGCCCCGGCGACGGCTCGGCGAGGGAGCAGGCGGCGTCCTGCCAGAGGGTCCTGGGCGGCGCGGCAAATATATGCTACGAGTACGCCACAAAGCGCTACCGCTCCAACTGCGTAAACTGGGGTATGCTGCCCTTCAACATCGACGCGGGGACCGAATTCCCGTATGAGCCGGGGGACTACATCTACGTTCCCGGCATAAGAAAGGCGGTCTCGGAGGGCGCGCGGGAGGTCCCGGCAAGGGTACTCTCCGGCGGGAGCGTTTATAATATCACGCTGAAGCTCCCGGAGCTCACTCAGAAGGAGCGGGAGATTATACTTACAGGCTGTTTGATGAACTGGTATTCCGTTAACAGAAAGAAGGGTTAAAATGTCTAAGATAAAAATGAACCCCATAGTGGAGATGGACGGGGACGAGATGACCCGCGTCATATGGCAGGAGATAAAGGACGAGCTGCTGAGCCCGTTTTTGGAGCTGAACACCGAGTATTACGACCTGGGGCTTCCCAACCGCGACACCACCTCCGACAGGGTGACCGTGGAGGCGGCGGAGGCGGCGAAGCGGCTCCACGTGGCTGTGAAGTGCGCCACCATCACCCCCAATGCCCAGAGGGTGGAGGAGTACAAGCTCCATGAGATGTGGAAGAGCCCCAACGCCACCATCAGGGCGGCGCTGGACGGCACGGTTTTCCGCGCGCCCATAATGACCAAACGCATAAAGCCCGTGGTCAGCACGTGGGAGGCGCCCATAACCATCGCCCGCCACGCCTACGGCGACGTTTACAAGGCCACTGAGTACCGCGTCCCCGGACCCGGCAGGGCGGAGCTCATATTCACCGGCAAAAACGGCGAGAGCTTCCGGGAGACGGTGTACGACTACGAGTGCGCCGGGGTTTTGCAGTCCATGTTCAACAAGGACACGTCCATCGAGGCCTTCGCCCGCTCCTGCTTTGAGTACGCCCTCTCCGTGAGGCAGGATCTGTGGTTCTCCACAAAGGACACCATCTCCAAGCAGTACGACCAGACCTTCAAATTTATCTTCCAGCGCGTGTTTGACGCGGAGTACGCCGAAAAATTCGCCGCCGCCGGGATAGAGTATTTCTATACCCTCATTGACGACGCCGTGGCGCGGGTGATCCGCTCAAAGGGCGGCTTCATTTGGGCGTGCAAGAACTACGACGGCGACGTGATGAGCGACATGGTGTCCACCGCCTTCGGGAGCCTCGCTATGATGACCAGCGTCCTCGTGTCACCCGACGGGAACTTTGAGTACGAGGCGGCGCACGGCACCGTCACACGCCACTACTACCGCTACCTCAAGGGCGAGCAGACCTCCACGAACCCCGTGGCGACCATCTTCGCCTGGTCCGGTGCCCTGCGCAAGCGCGGCGAGCTTGACGGGAACCGTGAGCTTGCCGGTTTTGCCGGACGCCTTGAGTCCGCCGTCCTGGACACCATAAATTCCGGCACCATGACCGGCGACCTGGCGCTCCTCTGCCGTGACCCCGACGTGAAAAAGGTCACCACCGCCCAGTTTATAGCCGCTGTCAGGAAAAAGCTGGAGGAGTGACGGGGATTTTGAAAACCTGTCGTCGATATAGCTGCCTGTCAAATTGTTGACAAACTCCGGAAAAGAGTAATGTCTCATATCAAATATTTTTCCGGCGGCATGTACGTCGGAAAAATTACCTTTTGTTTTGCAAGCGTGCGCCCCTTCGGGGCGTGCGCGCAGCAAAACGGCAGGGAAAAAGCCGTGAATTTCGCAAAATTCACGGCTTTTTTCCGCACGTTCCCCTTGTCGGCAAAGGCCAAGGGCCTTTGCCGACAGACTGACGGGAGTCGGGCCGCGAGGCTCGGCTCCCGTAATTATTAATCCCGCGTGTCTCTGCTCATTTTTCTCCAGAGGGGGATGAACAGGAGGATACCCACGAGCATGGCGCCGCAGTCGGCAATGGGGGTGGCCCAGGCGATGGCGTCGGCGCCGCCGGCGCGGTCGAGGAGAAACATGAACGGCACGTCAAGGCCGCCCTTTCGGAGCATGGAGAGAATGAGGGGCTTTCCCTTCTGCCCCACGGACTGGAAGATGGATATGATGACCGTGGTGATGGCGGTGAAGGGGCCCGTGATACATATTATGCGCTGGAACATACTGCCGTAGCGCACCGTCTCGGGGTCGTTAATGAAGGCGCGCACCAGGGGATTGGCGCAGGTGAACAAAAGTACCGCGCCGGCAGTCGTGACGGCGAGGCTCAAAAGTAGCGTCACCTTGACGACCTCACGCATACGGCGTGTGTTTTTGGCGGAATAGTTGTAGCCGATGAGGGGTATGACGCCCTGGGAAAGACCGTTGGCGATGGCAAAGGCGAGCATGTCGATCTTCTTGGCGATGCCAATCCCCGCGACGGCGGCGTTGGAGTAATTGACCAAGAGCTTGTTGAGGGTGATGTTGGAGAATATGCCCATCAGGTTCATTATGGAGCTGGGGAGCCCCACCAGCAGGACCTCGCGGGGTATGCCGTCGGAGACGGAGTAGTATCTCGGGTCGAGCGTAAGGTGGAACCTGCCGCGTCTGCCGAGGATCAGCGCCACAAAGTACGCCGTCGCCGTCAGATTGGAGAGCATGGTGGCGACGGCAGCGCCCGCGATCTCCAGGTGAAAGCCGAAGATGAACACCGGGTCAAGCAGGATGTTGAGCACTCCGCCCAGGGCGACGCCGAAGCTCGCCTGCCCGGAATAGCCCTCCGCCCGGACAAGGTGGGCGAGGGCGGCGTTGAGGACCGTGGGCACCGCGCCCACGGTGAGGGTCCAGAAGAGGTAGCTTTCACAAAAGCCGTATGTATACTCGTCGGCTCCCACGGCGGGCAAAACCGCCCCGCGAAAGGCGTAAATCGCGAGCCCGTACATAAGCGCCGCCGCTGCCGAGGTCCATATACAAAAGGCGGAGGTCCTTTTGACCTTTTCCGTATCTCCCAGCCCCAGACTGCGGGAGATGAGGCTGGCGCCGCCTATACCGAAGAGGTTTGCAAGACCCGTGGTCAGCAGGAACAGCGGCAGGGAGAGGGACGCGGCGGCGACCTGGTTCGGGTCGTTCAGCTGACCGATAAAAAACGTGTCCGCCATGTTGTAGATGACGGTTATTATCTGACTTATGACGGTGGGGACCACAAGGGACAGGACCGCCCGCGGGACGGGCGTCTTTTCAAAAAGCTCAGTTTTGTCGGTTTTCATATCCGCGCCTCTTTTTCTGAAATCTCCAGGAGCAAAATAAATCCCCGGACTGCCATTCGGCAGCTTTCGGCGGCATCCTCCGGGAACTGCCGAAAACAGCCCGCCTCCTCCTGGGATATAAAGCCGTGCATGATACTGCGAAAAACCCTTTGCAGGTGCCTTTTCTGCAAATCTGTCAGCCGGTAGCCGTCCATCGCGGTCATGATGGGCTCTATGATGTCAAACCCCGCCTTGTGTATCGCGTCGTTTTTCACCATCGGCAGGGAAAGTATGACCTTGTATATCTCCGGCCTCTCCTTGCCGAAGCGGTAATAGGCGTCAGCAAGCGCCTCTATTGCCTGCGTCCGCTCCTTACCCTCAATGGCGCGGAGCTGTGCCTTTTTCAGTTCTGAAATGGCGTAATAACCGATCTCGGTGTAGAGCTCGTCCATATTACGAATGTGGTTATAGAGCGACGAAGCCTTGATATGGAGCCTGCCCGCCAGCTCCCGCAGAGAGAAGCTGTGCAGTCCCTCAGATTCTATGAGCTCAATGGCGGCATTTATGATGTCCGCGTGAGTTAACCCCTGTCGTGCCATTGGATCACCGCCTAAACAAACTAACGCTGTTAGTATATTGTATACTAACAGCGTTAGTTTGTCAATGTGAAATTCGTTCCCCGCTCATTGGCAGGGGGTCAGGCTGGTGCTGTCAAAGCCGCAGGGGAAGAGCTGGCGGAGGGGGAGGGTTTTGACATCGCCGGCGCGGTTTACCATGAGGATTTCCATATCCGGAGAGAACTCCGCCATCACCTGACGGCATACGCCGCAGGGGGCGGTGAAGTCCTCGGTCTCCGCCGCCACAGCGATACGGCGGAAGCGGCGGTGTCCCTCGCTGACGGCCTTGAATATGGCGGTGCGCTCCGCGCAGTTGGTGGGGGTGAACGCGGCGTTTTCTATGTTACAGCCGGTGTAGACCGTGCCGTCGTCGCACTCCACCGCCGCGCCAACGCGGAAGCGGGAGTATGGCGCGTATGCCATGTCTATCATTTCCACGGCCTTTTTGCAAAGCTCCTCGGCGGTCATTTTATCACCTCTTTTAAAATTTCAGCGGGCGGCGCGGTCAAGCTCAATGAGCCGCTTTACCGCCTCCACGCCCACCCTGACGGCGGCGGAGGTGTCGTGGCTCTCCGCCTGGTCCAGGCCCGCCGCCTCCCGTTCCTGGTTCCAAACAACGTGGAAGCAGCTGCCACAGCGGACCTTCAGCGCCGCCGCGACAACAAAGAGGGCGGCGGACTCCATCTCGCTGGCCTTGACGCCCAGGCGCTTCCACGCCTCCCATTTTTGCAGAAGCTCAAAGCTCACCGGCATACGACCGGGGGAGTGCTGTCCGTAGAAGCTGTCCTTGCACTGGACCACGCCCATGTGGGTGCGGTAACCCAGCGCCGCGGACGCGTCCCGCAGTGCCGCCGCCACGTCAAAGTCGGGCACGGCGGGAAATTCAATGGGCGCGTATTCCACGCTTGTGTGCTCAAAGCGTATGGCGCCTGTGGCGACCACGATGTCGCCGGACTGCACGTCTATGTCTATCCCACCGCAGGTCCCCACGCGGACAAAGGTGTCCGCGCCGATTGCCGCAAGCTCCTCCATGGCGATTGCCGCCGAGGGCCCGCCGATGCCGGTGGAGCATACCGAGACCTTCTCCCCCAGGAGAGTGCCGGTGTAGACCCGGTATTCCCTATTTTGGACCACGAAGCGGGGCTCGTCAAAGAGCTCCGCGATGGACCGGCACCTGCCGGGGTCGCCGGGCAGGAGCACGTATCTGCCCACGTCGCCGGGCGCGCATTGGATGTGGTACTGTTTTTCCGATGGCAGCATTTCATTTTCCCCCTTTATCAGCGCTTTTTTCCGCGTTCTTGACTATCTTCACAATCCGGCTCGTCCCGAGCCTCGACGCGCCGAGCCTTATGAAGTCCTCGGCGTCCTCAAGCGAGCTTATCCCGCCGGCGGCCTTGATCTTCACGTGGGGCGCCACATTCGCGGCGAACAGCGCCACGTCCTCCCGCGTCGCTCCGCCTCCGGCGAAGCCCGTGGAGGTCTTGATGTAGTCCGCGCCGGACTCCGAGACAAGGCGGCAGAGCCTCACCTTCTCCTCGCCGGTGAGCAGGCAGGTCTCGACGATGACCTTGAGTATCCTCTCCCCGCAGGCGGTCTTGACGGCGCGGATCTCGGCGAGTATGTCGTCCCAGCGCCTGTCCTTTACCCAGCCGATGTTTATAACCATGTCGATCTCGTCGGCGCCGTTCTCAATGGCGTCGGCGGTCTCAAAGACCTTCGCCGCCGTGGTGGAGTAGCCGTTGGGAAAGCCAATGACGGTGCAGACCGCCAGAGCGTCCCCCACGTACTCCTTTGCCGCCCGCACAAAGCTTGCGGGGATACACACCGACGCCGTGCGATACCTCATCCCGTCGTCACACACCCCGCGTATCTCCCCCCAAGTAGCCCCCTGAGCAAGAAGCGTATGGTCCACCTTACCCAAAATCTCACAAATATCCATAAAAACCCCCTCTTTTTTAATCGCCCCTTTTCAGCTACTGTACCACAATCCCCCCTTCTTGTAAAGACGCTATCTCAACACTTTAACAACAGAAAGTACCCCGCAGAAACGCACCGATAACAATCTCCAATTCCAATATTTTTCCGACGACATGCGCGTCGGAAAAATCACCTCTTGTCGCGCAAGTGTGCGCCCCTTCGGGGCGTGCGCGCCGCGCGACAGCAGGAAAGCCCCCGCGAAAGGTCCGCAGACCTTTCACGGGGACTTTCCGCACGCATCCCCTTCAAAAAAGGGCTCCGCCCTTTTTTGAAGGTATCATGGCATTGAAAGGGCGAAGCCCTTTCAAGCCAGTTCTCAAGCCAGCTCCGCGGTGTCCATGGCAATCATGAGCTCCTCGTTTGTGGGGATGACGAAGACCTTGACCTTGGAGTCGGCGGCGGAGATCTCCTCCTTGCCGCGGGTGGCGTTGCAGTGGGGGCAGATCTTCACGCCCATGAACTCAAGCCCGGAGGCGATGCGCATACGCATGTCCGCGTCGTTCTCGCCCACGCCGGCGGTGAAGACTATGGCGTCAACTCCGCCCATGGCGGCGGCGTAGGCGCCGATGTACTTTTTGACCTCGTAGGCGAACTTGTCAAGGGCGAGGGCGGCGCGCTCGTTGCCCTCGTTGGCGGCGGCAGTGAGGTCGCGGAAGTCGGAGCTCACGCCGGAGATGCCCAGCACGCCGGACTTCTTGTTGAGCACGTTAAGCATTTCCTTGATGTCCCAACCGTAGCGGCCCATGAGATATTCCATGATGGTGGGGTCGATGTCGCCGGAGCGGGTGCCCATGGGAAAGCCGGCGAGAGGCCCGAGGCCCATGGAGGTGTCCACCACCTTGCCGTCCACGATGGCGGCGAGGGAGGAGCCGTTGCCCAGGTGGCAGGAGATTATCTTCGTTCCCTCGGGGTGACCCTCTTTTCCCAGCGCACGGAGGGCCTGACCTGCAATATACTTGTGGGAGGTGCCGTGGAAGCCGTAGCGCCTCACGCCGTCCTTCTCGTAATACTCATAGGGCAGGGCGTAGATGTACGCCTTGGGGGGCATGGTCTGGTGGAAGGCGGTGTCAAAGACGGCGACCTGCGTCTTTCCGGGCATGGCCTCCATGCAGGCGCGGATGCCCATGAGGTTGGCGGGGTTGTGGAGGGGCCCGAAGGGGATGCACCGCTCGATGGCGGCGATGACGGAGTCGTCAATGACGCAGCTGGCGGCAAATTCCGCGCCGCCGTGTACCACCCGGTGACCCACGGCGTCGATCTCGTCGGTGGACTTGATGACGCCGCGCACCGGGTCCACAAGGGCGTCCATGACGGCCTTTATCGCCTCGTTGTGGGTGGGCATGGGGATGTCCGACTTCACGTCCTCACGTCCGGGGACCTTGTGGGTGAGGCGGCCGTCAATGCCGATCCGCTCGCACAGTCCCTTGGCGAATACGGTTCCGGAATCGGAGTCCATGAGCTGATATTTGAGAGAGGAGGAGCCGGCGTTGATGACAAGAATTTTCATTTTCATTACCTTCCCTTGTAAATTTGTCAGCGTTGGTATAAAATAAAACGGCACAGGCTGGACATATACCTATTCTAAACCAAATTCGGAAAATGCACAATAGGAAAAATGAAATCGGCGCAGAAAAATGAAGCCGGCGCAAAATTTCCGGTCTGAAAGGGAAAAAAGGGGTGGGAACATGAAAATAACGGGCGTCATATGCGAATATAACCCCTTCCACCTGGGGCACGCCTATCAGCTTGCGCAAGCGAGGGAGCTTTGCGGCGGGGACACAGCCGTCGTCTGCGTCATGAGCGGGGACTTCGTCCAGCGCGGGGAGCCCGCGATAGTGGGCAAGCACGCCAGGGCGGAGATGGCGGTCCTTGGCGGGGCGGATATTGTCTTTGAGCTGCCGCTTCCCTGGGCGATAGGCTCGGCGGAGCGGTTCGCCTCCGGCGGCGTCGCCCTGCTGGATGCCGTCGGCGCGGACTTTATCTCCTTCGGCTGCGAGTGCCCCGACGCCGAAAGGCTCCTTGCCCTCGCCACGGCTGCGCGTTCCGAGGAGGTCTCCCTGCGGATAAGGCGCGAGTTGGGGTCCGGCGTGTCCTACGCCGCCGCCCGTGAAAAAGCGCTGAGGGGAGCCCTGGGCGACGAGGCGCTTTTACTGCGGGAGCCAAACAACATTCTGGCTGTGGAATATTTGAAGGCCATGCTCGCCTCCGGATCGAAAATGGTCCCACTCGCCGTGCCCAGATTCGGCGCGAGGCACGACGGCGCGCCCTCCGGCGGCGTCGCCGGCGCGTCGGAGATACGAAGGCTCCTCCTGGAGGGCGGGGACCCATCGGAATATATGCCCCCCGAGGCGTTTGCCGTTTTGAAGCGGGAGGCGGACGCGGGCCGCGCGCCGGTGTCGGTACGCGACCTTGAGAGCGCCGTGATGTACGCCCTCAGGACCCTGCCCATGGACGCCTTTCAAAGGCTCCCCGACGGGTCCGAGGGGCTTTGGATGAGGCTTGAAAGGTTCTCCCGCACCGAGCCCACCTTAGATGCCGTGCTGGACAGGGTGAAGACGAAGCGCTACGCCCACGCCCGTCTCCGACGGATGGCTATGGCGGCGCTTCTGGGGGTCACGGCGGACACCCAGAGGGGCGAGCCCCCGTATCTCCGCCTCCTTGCCGCCAACGAAAGGGGCAGGGAGGCGCTGAAGCTCATAAAGAGAAGGGCGTCAAAGCCCATTATCACAAAGCCCGCCTCTGGCAATCGCCTCCCGCCCGAGGCCCAGAGGATCTTCAGGCTTGACACGCTCGCCGTTGACGTCTATTCCCTGGCATACGCCGCCCCCGCCCAAAGACGCGGCGGACAGGATTGGGAGACAAGCCCGGTCATGCTTTGAGCTCCGTTCCGGGGTAATAGTTTGCCAGTATCTCCCTGTAATCCGCCCCCTCCAGCGCCATCGTCTGGGCCCCGTACTGGCTCATTCCCACGCCGTGCCCGTAGCCCGTGCTTGTCATGGTGACAGCGGAGGCGGTGGCGGAGAACTCGATAGCCGTACTGCGCAGTCCGAAAAGCGACCGGAGCTCCGCCCCGGTGACCGGCACGCCGCCTATGAGCACCGAGCTTATCCTGCCGGAGGAGGTGAGGAGCGGGTCGGTTATCCACCCCGTGGGCTCCCCATTGAGCTCCGCCTCCGGGTGGGCGGAGAGGACCGTCTCTTTGAATTCGCTTGCCGAGACCGTGACGGAGACGGTGTAGCTGGGGACGGTCTCGGCGCTCTCCGGGGTGTCCACGCTCACAAGATATGGTACCGGCACGGACCAGACCTCCCCCGCGTCCTCGGTCTTGCCGGAGGATGAGGAGTGAAAAACGGCAAGGGCGGGCTCGCCGGAGTATTCCAGATATTCCCCGTCCGTCCCGTCCACGGCGGCGGCTATTTTCGCCATGTTCGCCTCAAACCCATCGCCCCACTTCTCCCGCAGATACGCCTCGTCCTTCCAGGCGGCGCAGCAGGAGGAGTCGGCGCAGATGTCCGCCTCCGGGTGGGCGGAGGTGGAGTGCAGGAGCTTGCGGGCGAGATAGGTGCGCAGCGCCACCGCCTGGGCGCGCAGCGCCTCCGGCTCAAAGGACGCGGGCATCTCCGCGCTGACCGCGCCCAGAAGGTAGTCGCGGACGGAGATATTCCTTATTTCGCCCCCCGCCAGCAGGCTTATCTCGGTGAGAGCGTCCTTCGCGGGGGCGGCGTACTCCGGCGGGATATAAAATAGCCCGCCCTCCGTGCCGCCGCCGGTGTCGCCCGCCGGGGCGCCGGCGTCAGGACCGGGGACCGCCGGGGCGCTGTTCCAGGCGGCGGCGACCGGGAATATGAGGGCAAATATCACCAGGATTGTTGAAAAAAGAAGCATTACCTTCACGCTGTACCTCCGTTTGGCTTGACTTGAGGGGACCTGTTGATGTAAAATTGCAGATGGACTTTCCACTGTACATTGTACAAGCCTATCTATATTTATTGGGACGTGGTGGGAGATATGCGTAAAAGTGCGTTTTTGCCCTGGATGGCGCTGGCGCTCGGCGCGGCGGGGGCGCTTATCAGGCGGGCGGAGCTGAATACGGTCTTTGACCCGGTGTCCGGGCTTCCGAGGCCGGGCGCGGGCGTCACCGTGGCGCTCATTGTCCTGACCGCCGCCGTGACAGCCGGCGCGGTTGCCGCGGGGATCATATGCTCCAAAGGCTTCACCGCCGAGAGCGGCTTTTCCGGGGCCTTTAAAACGAAAAGCTACTGGGCCTTCGCGCTCAAGGCGCTTGCGGGGGTCGCCGTGATCGCCGCCGCCTTTTTCCTCGCCCGGTCCGACGCCGACATTCTGGGTCTTACGGGCATGGCCCGGTGGGTATTCCTTCTCCTGCTCGCCCTGGCGGGCTTCGGGCTTTCGGTCATGGCGTACTGCTCCTATACCATGCGCTCCTCCTCCTATTTGCAGCTGGGGAGCGTCATGCCGGCGCTGCTTTTCTGCTACTGGATGGTGGCGCTTTACAGGATAAACGCGGGAAATCCGGTGCTCCTGGATTACGCCTATCCGTGCCTCGCCCTTGCCGCCGGTGCCGTGAGCTCCTATTACTCCGCCGGCTTCGCCTTCGGAAAGCGGGACCTGCGCGGCACGCTGATAATGAGCCTCCTCGCCGTGTACCTCCTGCCGATAGCCGCCATGAACGGCGGGCCCGCCGGCCTGCGCGCGGCGCTGATCATATTCGCGGTGTACATCGCCGCCGGGACCTCGTGCCTCATGCGGGGCATGACGCCGGTTGAAAAGAAATAAACGCAAAAAAACGCAAAATTACAAATCTCCCCGCACACGCGGGGGGATTTTTTATAATCAAAGGAGCGGGAGCGGTATGGAAAAGGACCTTGCCGGTTTTGAAACAGCGCTGCGGGAGAAGGAGCGCTCGCGGGGGACGCGGGAGCAGTACCTTCGCGCGGTCACGAGATTTTTGACGGATCTGGGCGGCGGGGAGCTGACCCGCGAGGCGGCGGCGGAGTGGCGCGACGGCCTTCTGCGCCGGGGCTACGCCGCCGCCACGGTGAACGCCATGGTCGCGGCGGTGAACGCCTATTTTGAATACCTCCGCCGCCCCGACCTGCGCGTAAGGGCAATTCGCGTCCAGCGAAGCGCCTTCAGGGAGCAGTCCAGGGAGCTGACCCGCGAGGAGTACGAGCGCCTCCTTGCCGCCGCGCCGGAGCGCCTGAGGCTCATAATGGAGACAGTCTGCTCCACGGGCATACGCGTCAGCGAGCTGCGCTTCATAACCGTCGAGGCGGCAAGGGCGGGGGAGGCGCGCATAAGGCTGAAGGGCAAGCTCAGGACCGTACTCCTCCCCGGCAAGCTCTGCCGGAAGCTTTTGAAATACGCCAAAAAGAAGAAAACCGCCTCCGGCGAGATATTCCTCACCGGAAGCGGCAAGCCCCTGAGCCGGGGCCAGATCTGGGCGGAGATGAAGGCGCTGTCCAAAAAAACAGGCGTGGAGGCGACAAAGATCTTCCCCCACAACCTGCGGCACCTGTTCGCCAGGACCTTTTACCGCGTCACCCGCGACATAGTAAAGCTTGCGGACGTTCTGGGCCACAGCAGCGTAGATACGACGCGAATCTACCTCATAACCACCGGCGCCGAGCACCGAAGGGCGCTGGACAAATTGGGGTTAGTGTCTTAGTACAAAATTTCGCTTTTGTCCATAGTACACAGGGCAAATACGGGTCCCCAAAACGATATACACAAAGATATTATCACAGCAAGCGGAAAAAGTAAAGACTTTGCACAAAAATAATTACAAAAATTTGCACGGAAACAAGGACCGCAGGGCATAAAACGCCGTCGGTCCCGTTTGTCATGCTATAATAAGAATTAATCGTATTTTGCGCTATATTATGTACATAGAATCATTCACCTCCTATGGACAAAAGCGAAATTTTGTCCCGGCGACCCATTTCAATAAAATTTAAGAGGAGGAAACACTATGAAACGCAATACTTTATTTCTGCTCGCAGCAATATTAGCAGCCGTCCTTCTACTCGCGGGCACAGCGTTCGCGGAGGATGGGGAGACCCGCGAAGTTGCGGACCTCGCAAGTCTAAAAGAGGCTATCGAAGATACCACAGTTGACGCGATCAAGCTGACGGGGGATATTAGTGAAGTGGACGCCCCAATTACTATTCAGAGAAGCTTGACGCTAGATTTGGGAAAATTCACGATTTCCGACAATGGCAATATAGCGAGAGGCTCTAACAATGGACTTCTTATGGTCAAGGGTGGAACAACAGAATCCGTTAAAGTCACAATTAAAAACGGCAAGATAACAAGCAAAAGTAGCTATCTTTCCGTCATTAGGACTGAAGGAAGAAATACCAAAAATCCTCACGAACTGACGTTGGAGGACTTGGAAGTTGATGGAGGCGGAGCCAGCGGATATGCGGTTAGAGATGCAGGAACCTGGCACATTAGGGTAAACTCCGGTACATACAAAGGGAAGAATCAATACCCAATCCTTGGATCTAAGTGTTATTTCTCTGAGAATGTTAAAGTCATTTCTACAACCAGCGGCATGAATCCATTTAAATATACGGGGTCTGATAGAGGCAGTGTTGCGGAGCTCCCGGATGGATATTATGCGGACGTGGCAATTGATGAAGATGGTAACCGTGTTCTGACGGTCAAGCTGGGAACTCCGCCCGTATTTACTGACAATATAAATGGAGCCAACTTCTACCGTACAATTTCTGAAGCCATTGAAGCTGGCAAAACTTCGCTATATATGTTTGCTGATTTCGGCAGTGCGGAGCATCCGTCAGCTAAAGATGAGATTCCAGAGGGAATAACGCTAACTCTCAGACTCCTGACATCAGTTAGCCAGTCTCCGGGGAATACTCTGATTTATTATGGTGATATTCAGGTTAATGGCACCTTAAAATATATTGGTAATGAGACTAAAACCGGAATTATAGGTGCTATTACATTCGGCGAAAATGGCTCAATAGAGTTTGAAAATACTAATCACTCCGGAATTTTTACTACTGATTTCCGAGAGCATATTAAAGGAAAATTTACGCTGGTGGAGACAGAATCCGATTATACTGAACAGAATTGCTGGAAGGTTGAAACGGCGTATATCGAGGATGATAGCGGAAATACGTATTCCAGCATCAATCAGGCCATCCAGCAGGGTGCGACGAAAATAATCCTTAACTATGATAAGGGTGAATTTAATGATCATAAGGAGAATGTGGCAGTTCCCACGGGAAAAGAAATTACAATTGACCTCAACGGACGAACCCTGAAGGGTGGGGTCACCGGAAAGTTTGCCACGATTACCGTTGATGAAGGAGCAACGCTTACCATGGAAGGCAAAACCAGCGGTAGCACACTTCAATCTGCCCCCGTTTACAATAAAGCAGAGGAGTACGCCGTGGACAATCACGGCACCTTGACGCTCAATAACGTTACGGTTAGAGGCATTGACGTTTCAGCTAATGTCCCTGGCGGACCCGCTACGAGCATTTCCCGCTATGCCTTGATTTACAGCGACAACGACCTGACCATCAACGGCGGTTCGGTAACTAACCTTGTCAACCTTGCTCCCGCGCCGGACGGCGTAGATTATCTGGGCAACCCCGTGGAGGAGTGCGACGGCGGCATCGGCGTATATATTCGCGGCGGAAACGCTACTATCAAGAATACTACGATCACCGCCGGTTTTAACGGCGTGTATGTCGAAAAAGGAAACCTCAAAATCGAAGGAGAGAGCACGCACATTCTACTCAACGCCAACACCGAGGTCCCGCCGGCTTCTGACGGTCGCCATGCGGAGGCAGTGGACGCCAAGGAAGACAGTATGGTCACCATCACCGGCGGTCACTTCAGCTCCAACGTATCCAGATTTGTGCCCAATACCCACGTTACCAAGCGTGAAGGCACAGGGAGCGGCGACGCCTGCTATGTGACGGCTATTGGAGACTCAACGGCAGAATCCTTTGCCACGAATGCCCGTATCATCTTCATCAAAAACATCCATATGCAAAACGCCAACGAGTACCAAATCATTCTGGAAAGCGCCGATGAAGACAAGTCCATCTACTCCTTCAAGGAGGCTAAGCTGTCCTTTGAAATTGAAAATGCGCCGCACCTCAATTTCAAGATCACTTCCGCCGATAATGTGAGTATGACCGAGGCTGACGGCGTTTACACCTTCAAACCCGCCGACAACCTTCCCAAGGACAGGGCTCTCACCGGCAACCGAATCGTTCTCGGTACGGTAACATTCTCCGGCGTGGGCAAGGGTAACTTTGTTTGCAAGACAGAGGGCAACACCGCCACCGCCACCAAGTACAGTGAAAACACTGATTTAACGCTTGCGCTTACGGTGAATGAGAATGTCACCGACGGCTCCAGCAACGTCACCGCCTACGGCAAAGCGCCCGTAGAGATCACCACGGTCACCGTCAAAGCCGGGGACGATTACACCGACCCCGTGAGCGGCGCTGTATTTTCCAACAAATCCGAGACGGACGCCACCCTGACCTATGGCGACGGCGATTCCATAACCGTGGAGGGCGAAGTCACCGCCAAGCTGCCCACTGTGGATAGCGCCCTCACCGTCGGCAGCACAAAGTACACCGCCGGGGATGACGGCGTGGAGCTTGTCATTGAAGGCAGCACCGTAACCGTTCCCGATGGGTACAAGTCCGTTGATAAAGACGGCGGCAAGACCGTCTACAGAATCTACACCGTCACCCTGACCGCCGGCGCTGGCGGCAAGGCTGAAATTGACAATAAAACGGCTATCCGCGGCGATACGATTACAGTTACCGTTAAGGAAATAGACGAAGGCTACAAGCTTATCGGCGTCGTCGCCGTGGGCGGGACTGAGGATATCAAAGTTACAAATGGTGGGGACGGTAAACATACCTTCACCATGCCCGCCGCCGATGTCACCGTCAACGTAAGCTTCGCGGCGGAAACACAGGAGGGCGACGGAATCACAATCGTCGAGGAGCCAACTCTTAAATTTGGCGAAGACACACAAGGAGTAAAGGAAGAGGATCTCCAAAACACCGACGTGTCCTTTGCCTCAGAAAGCCTTAAGGACGTGGGCAACGCCGTCACCGAGGACGACACCGTTTGCACGGCGGATAACGCTAAGCAAAAGCTGAAGGAAGAGAAGGATGTTGAGGTAGAAGAAGGTGAAGATGTCTACCTCCACGTTCTGACCACGGTCAATATCGAAGTAGAGGAATACAGTGCAACCACTCCGGGTGCTGACGGCAACGTTCTGAGGCTTAATATTTCCCCTGTCATAGTCGTTGTCGCCTCCACAGAGCCGGATATCCAGAAGGTAACTGAAAACAACTCCGTTGACCTCACCGATCCGATCCCCCTCACCGTCTCCAGAACCGTTGATATGGTCCTGCCCGTTCCCGCCAATTTTGCCGTGGAAGGCGCCACCGTGTACATCAAGCACACCAAGGAAGACAACGCGGTCCACTGGTACACCGGTAAGGTAGAGAGCGGCGTTGTGAAATTCGAGAACCCAGACGGCTTCTCCACCTTCGAGCTCCGCACCACCACTGACGCCGAGGCGAAGATCAAAGACAAGTATTACAACACCCTCAAAGACGCCGTTGACGCCGCGAAGGACGGCGATGTGATCGAGCTCAACAAGGATTGCAACGAAGACGTGACCGTCAGCCGCACAGTCGAATTTACCCTGAAAAAGGGCAATCACAGTTTTAACGCCGACATCAAGGGCTCCGGCTATTATGCCGTGACCAAGGACGAGAGTGTGGAAGGTGAGATCAAATATACCGTCTACTACGCCGGACCCTACACCTACTCCGTGAAGACCGAGGCGGCTGAGAACGTGGAGCTCAAGGTCTCCGCCTCCAGCGTCCCCGCCGGCGAGACCGTCACCGTCACCCCGGCCCCCGCCGAGAACTACCACGTCTCCGCCGTGACCGTCACCGCCGCCGGCGGCAAGGACGTTGAGGTCACGGACAACAAGGACGGCACCTACACCTTCAAAATGCCCTCCTCCAACGTCACCGTGACCGCGGCGGTTTACGAGTGCCCGTCCCTGGCGTTCCCCGACATCGACCTCACCCAGTGGTATCACCCCTACACCGACTACGCCATAGCCAACAACCTCATGAAGGGCACCGACCTGGGATTTGAGCCCGAAAGGGTCGTCACCCGCGCTCAGATGGCGGGCATCCTCTGGACGCTTTACGGCAGCCCCGAGGTGGACTATGAGATCCCCTTCCCCGACGTCCCCGAAAACGAGTGGTACACCGAGGCGATCCGCTGGGCGGCGAGCGAGGGCATAATCAAGGGCTACGACACCGGCGATTTCGGACCCAATGACACCATCAACCGCGAGCAGATGGCGACAATGCTCTACAACTACGAGCAGAAGCTTGGCGCCGGCGGCTTCACCGGCGACTGGATGTTCAATCTGCCCTTCGACGACGCTGCCGACATCTCCGACTGGGCGTTCGAGGCCGTGGCATGGTGCTCCATGAAGGAGGTCATTAAGGGCGACAACAACAAATTCAACCCCGCCGACACCTCCAACAGGGCCCAGCTCGCAACCATCCTCTCACTCTACGACCAGTTGACAAAGTAACACAAATTCTTCCATATCACCCATTTTCCGCGCCCCGCACACCGTGCGGGGCGCGGATTTTTTCTGTTCATGCAAATTTAAAAATAATATATCAATTTACCATATGAAAACACTTGCTATTTTCCCCGAGTGATGTTATAATTGCCGCAACAGTCGGGATCTGTAGTTATGATCCTACCACATCACACCGGCGCCGGCGGGACCGCGACCCCCGTCCGATCGACAGCGCTTATGTGGAAATATCTAAGCGGAGATCCCGGCAATATTTTAATGAGGTGATATTATGAAGAAGAAAGGGATCCTTGCGCTCGTACTGAGCCTGTGCATGGTGCTGGCTCTTGTACCTGTCGCGGCGCTGGCGGCTGAATTCACGGATATTGATGAAGCCACCAACGCAAGCTACGCCGACGCCATCGAAAGATGGGCCGATGAGGGCGTCATCACCGGCGACGGCAATGACGCCTTCAACCCCCAGGGCAAAATGTCCAGAATAGAGGGCTTTGCCATCATCGCCAACCTCCTGAACCTGGTCAAGGAGGATGACCTCTCCGCGTTTGACGACATTCCCACCGTCGAGTGGGAGAGAGCCGCTGCAGCCAAGGTCGTGGCAGCCGGCATCGTCACGGGAATTCCCACCCTTGACGAGAACGGCGAGACTGTCAGCCTGTCTCTCGCTCCTCACGGCGAGCTCACCCGCGAGCAGATGTTCGTCACCATCGCCAAGACCCTTGGCGTGAATCCCGTTGAGGAGGACGCCGAGGACTTTGACGACATCGGCGACGCCGCCGACTATGCCGCCCCCTACATAAAAGCGCTCCACAAGATGGGCGCCGTGAAGGGCAGCAACAACGAGGTCAACCCCCTGGGCCTTATGACCCGCGAGGGCGCCGCGCTCCTGCTTGACAACCTCATCGGCGGCTACGCCAACGAGACCGGCGACACCGTTGAGATCGGCGAGGACGGCAAGATCACCCTCGTGGTCGCCGATAACGTGACCGTGACTGGCGACGCCAACGATATGCCCATCGTAGTCTCCGGCGAGGCCGGCACAGTTGACATGAAGGGCGTCACCGGCACTCCCACCGTCAACGTGACCGTCAGCGACGTCGCCATATCCGGCGCCCCCGTGGGCACCGAGATCACCGCCTCCGAGACCGCCGAGAACGTCACCGCAAACGGCATCGACGTCAGCGCCGACCCCGACAAGGACGTAGTTGTCCCCGAACCGGCGCCTCCCTACAATCCTCCTGTTGTTGTTGATACCAACAAGGCAGAGGAAGCGGCGGATGATACCTGGACTGCTCTCAAGGGCATCCTTACAGACCTGGGTCTGCAAGATCTTATCATTGCCGATGGCAGCAACGGCACTTACACCCTGACCCTTGACGCCGATAAGATCTCCGCCAGCGAAGAGGCTGTTGGCAGTGAGAAACTTGAAGGTCTGATGACCGAAGTTAAAAAAGCCCTCGACGAAAAATTCGGCGAAGCCACTCTCAAAATCAAGGTTGGCGAAGAAGAGCTCGAGGTTTATGCGGAAAAGCAGTTTAATAACACCAACCTCAAGGCGGCCCTTGTTGACGTTGCCAACGGCTTCTTTGTCAAGCTGAGCGAGATGACTCCGGATGACAACGATGTCTATACATACAAGGAGCTTGAAGGCACAGTCACGGCACCCGACGGCAGTGCAACCGATACCAAACCTGTCTCCCTCACCATCCAGCTCAAGGGCGATGATGTTGAGAAAGTCCAGGCTCTTGCCGGTAAGCTTGCCACATACCTCTCCATGAAGCAGATGACTGTGGATGAGATTAAGGAAACCTATGGCACTGGCGATATCCTTGAAAATGTTACCGGTGAGGATAAGTACATCGTTATCGGCGTGGAAATGCCGCCGAGCCTGCTGAACGCGCTTAAGGAGCACAAGAACGATAAAGACGCATTTGAAAAAGTGACCGTTGGTGCCGCTCTCAATGTGCTTGGCTCCGCTGATAACAGCTCTATCTTCGGAGAGGACGACGCTCCCAACATCAAGTCTTTACTCGGAACCATCAACAGCAATAGCGCCCTTATCAATAAGGTCCTCAGCAAAATGACCTCCATCAAAGTCGGCGGAATTGAGTTGACCTCCAAAGAGTTCAACCCAACTGGTCAGTCCGAATGGCAGAAGTTTTTTGCCGGTGTCACCGCAATGTTCGGTAGCGGAAAAAACACTATAGGCAATACTAATATAGGAAGCTATGCTCTTACCAAAGAAGAAGTGGGAAGCGGCTATTACGCTGTCCCCGTGACGGTGACCATCGACCTTCAGGCGTCCATGGGCTTCAACGCCACTGAGACCATCGTTGTGATCCTTCATATTCCCTTTGGAGGCTAATCACCCCCAAAACATTACCCGGTGGCAGGCAGTAAACTGCTTGCCACCGCTTTTGGTATACCATTTTTTACCGATTTGGCGAATTGAAAGGAGTTAAAATGGAAGGCGTTCTCCAATGGGCGCAAGAACATACGCTTGCCCTGTGCCTTGCCGTGGGAGCGGTAATCAACTGCTTCTGGCTGTGGAGATACAGGGGCATGCTGCCAATGCCAATTTGGGTAATTCCTGTTGTTTCGCTGATACACACATTCGTCGGTGTTTTTTGCGTGAGAGTTTTTGCGGGGATGGAAAATTGGGGGAATCCTCTGCAAAGCGGTCAGAGCCTTTTTGGAGGCATTATACTTCTCCCGATAATCTGTATTTTTACCGCAAAGCTCTTTAAGCGAAAAATAGCCGATGTACTGGACGTTGCCGCCGTTTTAACGGTTACAACGCTGTTCTTTGCGAGGATCAACTGCATCATGTCCGGCTGCTGCCTCGGCAGTTCTATTCCGGGAAGTCAAGTGTACCGTTGGCCGACCCGAGAGGCGGAGCTGGTTTTTCACGGAGTCCTTTTGTTTTTCCTTGACAAACGCGTTATGGGCAAAGGACCCCGCGGTGAAGTGTGGCCATTTTACATGATGGCTTATGGCTTTTTCCGCTTTTTTGAAGAATGGTTCAGGTCAAACGCCCGCGTTTTTGGCCCTCTTCACTTTGGACATATTTGGGCAGTTGTAAGTATTATCATAGGCAGTGCTATTTATTTTGAGATATCCTCAAGAGAAGGAAGAAGCACTGGTCGAAGGAGGTCATGAATTTGATTAAAAGCGTTCTCAAAAGGGCGCTTGTCTTTTCTTTAACATTAGCGCTCATAATAAGCATTTTACCCGGTACTGTCATTACATCCTTTGCCGCTGTCTCCGGCAGTTTAGATGATAACCGCATTGGTCTTAGTGACGATGGCAACGGCACATGGACTGCACAAGGTACTGAAATCAACGGTGTGATGACGGCGAGTTGTGGTAAAACCGGAACTTCCACGTTAACACTTACAAACAACAGTGAGGGAAAAGTACATCTTTCCTTTCAATATAGTATTACATCGAATTCACAATCAGTCACAATCGACGGTGCGACAAAAACAGGCGAAGGCACCTTTGAAAAAGAATTGGCTGCAAGCGGTTCTGCCATCATTAAATTGAATGCCAAAGGAGGCAGTTACACAGACGGGGAAACATCAATCAGCATCACCAATATTTCCTTGATTGCTTTGGACGCAAAAGCGAACATTACATTTACCCAGCCAATGAATGGAACCGTTACTGTGGACAAAGTGCCGCTCGACGCGACAAAAGTGTTCAGCGATAAAACGGCGGCAGAGGGGTATTCTGTTGAAGCAGAGCCGTCTGACGGATACCGTTTCTTTGGCTGGATCGTTGACGGCAAATTGTTTAGCCGTGAGCTCAGCACTACCCTGAAGTTTGACAAAGACACTACGGTCGAAGCTAAATTTATTGGAACAAATGAGCCTGTATTTGATGTGGGCGGTCAATTCTATTATGACTACGGTTCAGCTATCGAGGCGGCGCAGGCTGGGGATGCCAAAACCGTATCGCTCCTTGTGGACTGGACAGCGGAAAACGGATTTACCGTTCCAACGGGTATTACGTTCCTCATTCCCTGTATGGAGAATGATGCCGGGTATACCAACGGGTTTTCTCCTGACGGAACGACTGCAAAAGGTACTACGGGGCCCAACGGAACACTTTATTGCACCCTCACCGTTCCCGAGGACGCTGTCGTTTCGGTGAGCGGTACAATGCTTGTCAACGCCGTAACCGGACGCAACATTGCGGGCCATTATGACCAGGACGTCAACGGCGGCTACGGAGAGGTTCAACTGAACGGCAGGATCGAAGTTAATGAGGGCGGGCTACTGGATGTGAACGGCTATGTCAGGGGCAGCGGCTCCATTGACGTTGCGTCCGGCGGCAAGGTCTACGATTTGTATGTGGTCATCAATTGGCGCGGCGGTTCGGCGGCATCGGGCGCTGTTATGGCGGGACATGTTTACCCCATGAACGAGTTCAAAATGCACAACATTGAGGTACAAATTCTTCTTCAGCATGACAGCACGCTTTCCGGAACGGTGAAAATGTTTGCCGACGGAGGATATCAGCGCACGCGTTTTCCGCAGGTAGACAACAGCAACGGTCTGTTCCGGTTCACGAGCGGGTCTGTGTCGAAAACATATATTGATGGACGAGAAAAGCTCGTATTTGACGGTGACGGCGGGCTTTACTCCAGCTCCATAACTGTTCCTGCAGCAGGTGCGCTTTCAACAAGAGACTATATCTATCCTTTTGATGGAGACATGGATTTCTCATTCAGCGGAAATTGGACTTTCAATGAGCGCATCAAGTTTATGCCCGGAGCGACTGTGACACTGGAAAATGGGGCGTCTCTGACCGTTCCCGAGAAAACGGCATCTGCCTCCAATACAGATAATTTGATCGTTTTCTACGATAACACGTTCCAAGACGCCACGATTTCGGGTACACGGTATCCCTCTGACCGCGCTGACGCGGTATTAATCATGAAGGGCGGTTCGACACTGACCGCGTTGGGCGCGTTCGGCGGCAAGATCGCGATTGACAGGAACGCGACGGAAACCAGCCCCGCCACCGTAACGGCGAGCGGTGCTGTTTCGGTTACGACACAAGAGATGATGACTGCCAGCTTTATGAGCGGCACTACGCAGGACATCACCTTCACCGCCAACATCAACGGCTATCAGCTGGAAACCGGAAAAACCTACAGGTGCTATTATGAAAACGGCAAGCTGATCATTGAGCTCGAAGGGACCGGCGATTCCCGGGAGAATGACTACAACGGACAGAATATCCCGTGGGACAGCGCGGACGGGAAAAGCGTGGAATACTATGTCGACAACGCGTGGACGTCCGCTGCGCCCAAAAACGTGGGCGAGTACCGTGTGCGCGAGGTCGTTGAAGGCGGCACGGATGATTATAAGCTGGTCCGTTCTCTCGGTACTCTGACAATCAAGCCACTTGTTGCCGAGTTTGAGCTTGACGGCGAGAGCACCTTCCCCTACGACGGGCAGGCGCACACGGTCACGGCGAAGGTGACAAATAAGGTGGGCGATGACAATGTTACCGTCACCCTGTCCGGCGACACCGGAACCGATGCGCAGACCTACACCGCCACTGTCACCGGTCTTGACGGCACAGCGTCAAAGAACTACACCATCGGGGACAACAAGGATCTCTCCTGGGAGATCACCCAGGCGCCGCTGACCCTCACATGGGACGGGCAGACAACGTTTACCTACAACGGCAGCGAGCATTCTGTCAGCGCTGTACTTGAGGGACAGCAGGGCGAAGATGAGCTTACCGTTAGCCTCTCCGATGATAAACATACGGACGTCGGAAATTATGAGGCCAAAGCGGAGATCACCGGCGATAAGATCGGCAACTATGAGATGCCGACTAACCTCACCCAGGAGTGGAGCATCACCCAGGCCGACGCGCCGGAGATAGTCTTCCCGACGGTGAGCGGCCCCATCACCTACGACCCCGACGGGAAGCTGGAGAGCGTAGAGCTTTCCTTCACGTCCAACGAGTACGGCGATTTCGCGTGGACAGACGGCAGTATCAAGCCCACCGTGGACGTCACGTCCTACGAGGTGACCTTCACGGCGAGCGAGAAGACGAAGCAGAACTACAAGGAGATCGCACAGACCACCGCCATGGTCACCGTCGCCGTCCAAAAGGGCGAGCAGGCCGCGCCTGCCGGCGTCACGGCGCATAACGAGCAGACCATTCCCGGTAACGACGGTTACATCACCGGCGTGGACACCTCTATGGAGTGGAAGAAGCAGACCGGCGGCGAAGATGACTGGCAGACCGTGGAAGGCACGGAGATCACCGGTTTGGCGGCAGGCGGCTACGATGTGCGCTTCAAGGCCAACGAAAACCAGAACGCCGGCACTCCTGTCACGGTGACCGTCAACAAATACGACCCCACCGCGGAGCGCCAGCCGGAGGCGTCCATCTACTATAAGGCCGAACAGCTCACCGGGCTTGAACCAAATGGCGATTACAAAATCAACGAAGCCCCCGTGAAAGCCGACGGAGACGGTAAGATCCGCATTGATGAGACCTGGATCGGCGCGCGGATCTCTATTGTCAAGAAGGGCGATGGCGTCAAGACCAATGACAGCGACGCCCTGGAGCTGGCTGTCCCCGCCCGTCCCGCCGCGCCCGCCGGACTTACCGGCGGCTACACCTCCAAGCCGGGGGATGCCGATGGAAGGGTTACGGGCCTCACCGACGGCGTGACCTATGAGTACAAAGCCGGCAGCCGCTGGGAACCCCTCACTGGCGAGACCGAGCTTGCCGCCGGCAGCTATCAGGTGCGCCTTTCCGCCACGAACGAGGCGTTCTACAGCGAGGAGACAGAGATCACCGTTCAGGACCCCGCTTACGCGGCAACGCCGAACGTGACGATCGACTATGAAAACGAGAAGCTCACCGGCTTTGGCGAGGGGAGCTACACCGTGAATGATGAAGCCGTCACGGTGGGCGAGGACAGCGCGGTCGCAATCAGGACGGAATGGTTTGGCAAGCCAATCAACATCGTGTTGAAGGGCAGCGGACCCGCCGTCATCGACAGCCCGCCCCAGTCTGTTAACGTCCCCGCTCGTCCCGCCGCGCCGGAGCTTCAGGGAAAGGCGCCCACCTCTTCCGCCGGGACCGACGGGTCCGTCACGGGCCTTGACAGCGGGAAGCTTTACGAGTACAGGACGGACGGCGGCGAGTGGACCACCGTGGAGGCAGGCAGAGAGTCCATCGACGGCCTTGCCGCCGGGGAGTACGAGGTCCGTTTGAAGGCCACGGAGAGCAGCTTTGCCGGCGATTCCGCAGCTGTGACCGTCGCTGATTACGTGGCGCCCCCCGCCCCCTCGAATCCCGGCTCCGGCGGGACCGGCGCCCCCGACGAATCCAAAACCGAGACCGTCACCAACCCCGACGGCTCCACCACGACCACCACGACGAAGCCCGACGGGACATCTGTCGAGACCACCACTACCCCCGAAGGAGTGGTGGGAACCACCGGTAAAGATGCCTCTGGAAACGTTACCAATGCGGAGGTAACGGTGCCCCAAGGGGGGTCAGAAGGGGTAGTAAAGGCCCCTGTTGAGGTGCCCTCCGCGGGGTCAACGAAGGAGGCCCCGGAGGTAAACGTCCACGTCCAGGGTGAAGGATCCGTCAAAATGGAGGTGCCCGTCACCCACGTCGGACCCGGCACGGTGGCGGTGGTAGTCCACCCCGACGGGACCGAGGAGGTCGTCCGCGACTGCGTGATAAGCGAGGACGGCGTCGTCCTGAACGTGGAAGG
>CANQVL010000030.1 GCA_947627285.1 uncultured Oscillospiraceae bacterium | reverse complement strand
TCAATCCCAAAAGCGATACAGCAGATCACATAGATTGCCATGCAGAAAATGTATTTTGACAAGACCATTTCTTTCCGCGTAAACGGTGTGGCACATAATAATGTCGCGGCTTTGGGAAATTGATACTCTTTCAGAGACACATATTGCAGCAGCATAAGGACGGCAAAAATGACGGAAAGAATAAAGCCAAAAGCTCCTGTAAACTCCGGCGTCCGCCACCGCATGAACGGCGGAATAAGAAAAATAAACGAAAGCATAATCAGTACATATTTTTTGACAATCAGAAAATCCTTTTTAAGTAGGGCGAACAACATCATTTTTCACCTCCGATATTCCCAAGCATAATATCCTCAATCGTCGGACGCTCAACCATAACGTCGGGAATATAAGACCGTACTTCGGATATTTGCTTTGTAATCCCTGTAAATCCAAAATCAGTTTCCGATATAGATAAAAAGAGCTTGCGTACATCAGTTGATAAAGACCGACTATCGCCTTTGACAATCCGATATGTGTCAAGCAAAGTGTCCTTTTCCTCTTGAAAGACGATACGCCCGTTATCAATCATAATGAGCATATCGGCAATTTTATCAAGGTCAGAAGTGATATGCGTCGAAAAGAAAACCCCTTTGCCGCCATTCTTCATGTATTCAATCAGGGTTTTCAGAAGCTGGCTTCTGATCAGCGGGTCAAGTCCACTTGTCGGCTCGTCCATAATCAAGAGTTCTGCGTTATGAGAAAGAGCCAGTGCAAGCGCATACTTCATTTTCATACCTTTAGAAAGGGTATTGATCTTTTGCCTTGGGTCAAGCGAAAACACATCCATGTACCGCCTAAAATCCTGTTCAGACCATGAAGTGTACGCAGACGAAATGACACTTTTCATTTCAGCTAACGAAAGTTCGTCGTAAAAGCACCCGTCGTCTAAAACGATACCAATGCGGTCTTTGATTTGTCTTTCGTTCTTATCCATGTCAAGACCGAAAAACGAAATGTGCCCGGACATCTTGCTCGTCAGACCTAAAAGCGTCCGTAACGTTGTTGTTTTTCCAGCTCCATTGACGCCAATAAAACCTGTGATACACCCCTCCGGCAAAGAGAATGTCACATCTTTCAAAGAGAAATTGCCATACGACTTATTTAAGCCGTTGACCGTCAAAATATCGTTCATCTCAATCCTCCTCGTAAAGAATATCCATCATGGCATTTAATTCTTCCTTACTGATTTTTAATGATTTTGCCGTCTTTATCATATCCAGCATTTTTTGTTCCACAAGGCGTCGTTTGGAATCGCGGAGTAATTCAAGATTACTGGTAGATACAAACGTGCCTATTCCTACTTGACTTACTATGAATCCCTCTTGCTCCAATTCCTCATATACCCGCCTGATTGTCAGGACGCTAACCTTCAGATTTTCTGCAAAAGCACGGATAGAGGGAAGTGCGTCCCCCTCAACCAATTCTTCTTTCAGAATGGCGTCTTTGATTTGATCTTTAATCTGCTGGTATAAGGGTGTATCGGAAGTGTTTGAAATCAGTATTTTCAATAAACCCCTTTCTCCTTTCCTTTGATGTGATGTTTTAACATACACATTATAACCAATAGGCACATCGTTGTCAATATGTTTATGTAATCTGTTCCGTAAGCGGAACAAAATGCCATCAGTTGGTATTGGAGTTTGGCCTTTTGCGTTTTGGATGCTGGTATAAGATATTCTAAATATTATATGGCACAACAAAAAAAAGTGGCCAATCGCTTGGCCGCCTCTGTTGATATTATGTTTCTGTATCGCCGTATTTGCGAGGTTTCCACGTTTGCAAAACGTTACTATGAAATAAGCGTTACCGCTTGGCGATGCTCCAAGGCCTGGCAAGGGGGTGACTATTTCATTCACACCCTTGCCAGTTGAATCAAGGCATATTACACATAAATCATCTCGTTCCTGATTATTTCCTCCGCACGGCTGACGATGCTGCTCATGGCTTGAATCCATTCCCACTGTGACCGGCGTTTCAAATCTTTATCCACGCCCTCGGCTCTGGTCATCTGCCGGATGATAAGCTGACAGCGTTCCTGTGCCTGTTCGTTGATGTCGGCAAGATAAGTGTACAGCTTGCCTGTCAGAATCAAATGGTTGAGCATTGACTGGTTCGTTTCCTCCAGATATGCCCTGTGCATCCGTCCCCATTTTCCGATGGGGCGGGAATCGTTATCCAGCAGTTCGATAGCCGGGATGTAGTAGTCTCCGGCGAGGACGTAATCAAGGCCGTTCGTGTTGTCGTGAACTCTCAATTTCAATTCGCTCATGTCTTTTTCCTCCATATTATGATGTTGCCACCGCTTCACCGGAGGTAATCGACCGCCAATGCACTGCTATGATGTCATTCTTTATGTAAGATTGACTAACGAGTTCTACTGCAAGGATTGTAGCAACAAGGGCCGGGCCGTGGTGAAGATCAAGGCCCAGACCGGCGCGCGGATCGCCAGCCGCCCTCTCTACGGTTACATGAAGGACCCGGAGGACCCCAAGCGGCACATCGTCCCCGACCCGGACACGGCCCCGGTGGTCAAACGCATCTTCGCCCTCTGTGCTGAGGGACTGGGCCCGTCCAAGATCGCGAAACAGCTTGAGGCGGACCAGGTCCCCACACCGTCCTACTTCTGCTATGAGAAGTATGGCGTGAAGCTCACCGGCCTCGACACCTCAAGGCCCTACGCATGGTCCCCCACCACGATCACAAACATCCTGGGCAACGAGACATACCTGGGTGTGACGGTCAACATGAAGACGACCACCATTTCCTACAAGAACAAGAAGACAGTCCAACGCCCGGAATCCGAACAGTTCCGTTTCGAGGGAACGCATGAGCCGCTCATCGACAGGCAGACATGGGAGATCGTGCAGGACAACCGCAGGCACAAGCGGAGATACACAAAATTCAAGGAGCCAAGCCTTTTCTCCGGCCTCGTCTACTGCAGAGATTGCGGGGCGGTGATGACGTACCACCGGACCCACGGGGAGAAAGAGGCCAAAGCCCGGTTCATATGCTCCAATTACCGCAAGAACAGCAAAACCACCTGCTCGGTCCACAGCATCCGGGAAGAAGACCTCTACGCCATTGTCCTTGACGACCTCCGCCGCATCACCCACTTCGCGAGGCAAAACGAGCGCAGGTTTGCGGAATACATCGGAAAGAAGCGCACAAAGGAATCGCAAAAGGAAATGCGATCTCTGGAGAAACAAATCTCCGCTATGGCCAAGCGCCAATCAGAGCTCATGTCCCTGTTCAAACGTCTCTATGAGGACAACGTTCTTGGCCGAATCCCCGACGAACAGTACAGAATCCTGTCCACCGAGTACACCTCAGAGCAGGAGAGCATCAAAACCGCCCTTCCAGACCTGACCGCCCGCTTACAAAACTTGAAGGACTCCACCTCCAACTTCGACCGTTTCCTGGACAACGCCCGAAAGTACACGGAGATAAACGAACTGACCCCGGAGCTCCTCCACACCTTCATCAAACGCGTTGAAGTAGGCGAACGGGCCAAAAAGTATTCCCGCAGCGCTCCCCAAGAGATCGTCATCCACTACCGTGATATCGGCATCCTAGACGACATGCCCCAGGAGCTGGAGGACATCCTCATACAAGTCGCAGAGCTGGATTTGGAAATAGCATGACATACACCAAGGAGCCTGTGCATCACCACAGGCTCCTGACCGGAAGAATTTATAGTTAGGCAGGTTCACAATGTTTCTCTATACCCACGAGTAGATGCCGCCGGAAAAATCACCTTATGTTTTGCAAGCGTGCGCCCATATGGGGGTCCCCACGCAATCATGATTGCGTGGGGAGAGGAGGAGCGAAGTCAGCGCCTGAGCCCTGCCATAGGGGGACCCCGACAGGCGAAAGCCTGTTGGGGAGAGGACGAGCCGAGCCTGCGCCTGAGGGCGACCATAGGGAGCCCGAAGTAAAGCGGCTCGAGCGAGGACGAGGGGGCGAGGTTAAGCGACTTCCGCGACGACGAGGGCGTGCGCGCAGCAAAACAGCAGAAAAAATTTCTGGAAATGTCCGCAGACATTTCCAGAAATTTTTTCGCACGTCCTCCCCGTTTTCACAAAAGGGCATCGCCCTTTTGCGAAAACGGAATAAATGGCTCCGGCTCCGTATCATCGTCGCGGAGGATCTTTTGCATCCATATCACGTCCACCCAGCGGCCCATTTTCCAGGCGCATTTGGAGAAGCGGGCGACGCGCTCGAAATCCAGGGAGGAGTGGAATTTTATGCTGTCCTTGTTGGGGTGGGAGATGCAGGCGTCGATGCTGGCTATATTCTGGAGGCGGAGTATCCGCTCAAGCTCCTGGTAAAGGAGCCGGCCTATGCCCAGACGGTGCATATCCCGGCGCACGTAGACGCTGGCCTCACAGCACCAGTCGTAGGCGGCGCGCTCCCGGAACCTGCCGGCGTAGGCGTAGCCCACGATCTCCCCGCCGCGCAGGGCGACCAGATACGGGTAGCTCCGAAGGGTGTCGGTTATGCGCCGGGCGAATTCCTCGACGGAGGGGACCTCATACTCGAAGGTGACGGTGGTGTTCTCCACGTACCAGGAATATATGTCCAGAAGCGCGCGGGCGTCCTCCGGACGGGCAAGGCGGAGGGTTATCTGTGAATCTGCCATTTTAATACCCCTTTTTTGTCTTTGAGGACAGTATACAGCTAAAACGCGGCAAATGGAAGAGCGAAAAGGCAAAAAGGCATGGCGTGACGGAAGAAATATTTGTTGACTTGCCAACTACAAAGCTTTATAATATCCGTGTAATCTCTGTAGGGGTTATTTTGCAGGGCTGTAAAAGCCTTAAATCAAGTATTTTTCCGGCGGCATGTACGTCGGAAAAATCACCTTTTGTCGCGCAAGTGTGCCGCCTTCGGCGGTGCGCGCAGCGCGACGGCAGGGAAATATTTATGAATTTCGCAAAATTCATAAATATTTCCCGCACGTTCCTATTTTTCAAAAAGGGCATAGCCCTTTTTGAGGGGAGAGTCGGCACAGTGCGTGTGGTGAAGCTTCTTGACATCATAATCGAATACGTGCTCATGCTGGCCTTTGCGGTGATGCTGGTGGCGGGAGTTTTCCGCCCGTGGTGCTTCATCGCCGCGGCAATAGCTCTTGCGGGGTATTTTATTTGGGGCGCGCTGCGTCTCAGGTGCCCCAAGTGCGGCGGACAGGTGGAGCCGGGGGCGCTCCTTCGGGGCATCCGGCGCGGGTGCCACTGCCCGGAGTGCGGGCATGAGATAATCGTCGTCACGCGCGTGAACCGGAGCATACCGGAAAAGCGCGGGAAATAAGGCGCTGAGCCTGAATAAAACAGGAAGGGAGCAATTATAATGAAGGACCAAAACTGCGGCTACTGCGTCGGGGGTGCGCCACTGGCGGCCTTCGGGATCAAGATCTGCGACCTCACCGTATCTCAGCTCATACTTTTCAAGGAGCAGTCCCACCCGGGCAGGTGCATTGTGGCGTACAAGGACCACGTGAGCGAGATCGTTAACATATCTGACGAGGAGCGCAACGCCTTTTTCGCCGACGTGGACCGGGCTGCCAAAGCCATCCACGCCGCCTTCCACCCGGACAAGCTCAACTACGGCGCTTACGGCGACACCGGCTGCCACCTGCATATGCACCTGGTGCCGAAATATAAGGACGGCTTCGAGTGGGGCGGCGTCTTCGCCATGAACCCGGGCGAGAAGCTCCTGACGGACGGGGAATACGCGGAAATGATCGAGAAAATCAAGGAAAATCTTTAATATAATATGTAATATATGGAAGTCCCGGGCCGGAGAAGCTTACGTTTCTCCGGCTTTTTTATGCTTATTCAGTCGAACCCGATGGAATACGGCAAAAAACTGTTGCATTTTTTCGTAAAATGAGCGATAATTACCGTGTATGACTTTGCCGTGGCAAAGCCATATAGAGACAGAAAGAGAAACGGAGGCGGCGGGCGTGAATATTGATTCGGCGTTTTTCCTCTTTTGCTTTTTCCCGCTGATATTCATACTCTACGCCGCCGTGCCCAGGCGCGGCTTCAGAAACGGGCTCCTCACCGCCGCGGGACTGGTGTTTTGCGCCTTCGGGAGGATATTTGACCTGCTGGTGCTCCTCGCCGTCGCCGGCGTTACCTTCCTTTTCGGGCTCGCCCTGGGGGAGGGGAAGCGCCGCCGTCGGGTGGCTCTCACGTCGGGCGTTGTTTTCAACGTGCTCACCCTGGCGCTTTTCAAGACGCTGGAGAGGGTGGCTGTGACCGTCACGGGCGGGGAGAGCGCCATGCTGTTCCTCTTTGCCCAAGGCTCGCCGGTGAGACTGGCAGCGCCCCTGGGCGTGTCGTTTTTCGTGTTCAAGTGCGTCTCGTATCTGGCGGACTCCTACAAGGACCCCAAGGCGGGGACGAAAAGCTTTTGGCGGTTCCTCCTTTACGTCTCCTTCTTCCCGCAGCTTGCCAGCGGACCGATAACAAGGTTTTCCGATTTCGCGCCCCAGATAGACAGCCGCGAGCTTGACGTGTCAAGCGCCGCCAATGGCATGAAGCGCCTCATTCGCGGGCTTGCCAAAAAGCTCGTCATCGCCGGAGCCGCCGGTGGCGCGGCGGACGCGGTCTTCGCCCTCTCAAGGGGCGACCTGGACATACGCCTTGCCTGGCTCGGGGCGGTCGCCTACGCCATACAGCTCTTTTTCGACTTCGCCGGATACAGCGACATGGCCATCGGCCTTGGCGAGATGTTCGGATTTGCCACGTCGGAAAACTTCGACTACCCCTACATATCCGCCTCGGTCACGGAATTTTGGCGGCGGTGGCACATATCCCTCTCAAGCTGGCTCAGGGACTACGTGTACATCCCCCTGGGCGGCAGCAGATGCAGCAAATGGCGGACGGCGGCAAACAAGCTGGCGGTATTCCTCCTGTGCGGAGTTTGGCACGGCTTCGGGCTCACATTCCTCATCTGGGGGCTGTGGCACGGCGTACTGTCGGCGCTGGAGGGGCTTTGCGATCTACGCTCCCGTCAGAAAAAAGCGGGGTGGAGGATCTTCGGGCACGTCTACACCCTCCTCGCGGCGGTCATCGGCTTTGTGATGTTCAGGGCGGAGACTCCGGCGCAGGGCTTTGCGGTGATGGGCGCCATGTTCGCGGGCTTCCGCTTCACCACCGCCGGCACCGCGGCGCTTTTCAGTATCCTCAACGCCAGGAGCGTCACGCTCCTCCTTCTGGGCGCCGCGCTGTCCACTCCGATTTGCCGGCGCGTCTCCCAAAGACTGCGGGGCAAATGGGCCCAGGCGGCGTCATATTTGGGCTACGCGGCGCTTTTTGTCCTGTGCGTCATGGAGCTTGCCCAGGGCGGTTTCTCGCCCTTCATCTACGCGCGGTTTTGAGGTGACGGTATGAAAAAGACATCTATAGTTTTCATGGTCGCCGTATTTATCATGTGCCTTATACCAACGGTGGGACTTATCATATTCGGCCCCGGCGAGGCGGGGGCGAACGAGGTCCTGGCGGACCGCCCGGAGCTCACCACCCCGGAGGGAACGCCAAACACGGCAATTCTCTCCGACATTAAAAATTACGTTGACGACAGGTTCTACCTCCGGCAGGAGCTCATCACCGCCGGGCGCAAAATATCCGCCGGGCTCTTTCGCGCGACGGGCGAGGACGATGTGATAATCGGCAAAAACGGCTGGCTCTTTTACGGCTCCACCCTGGACAACTTCACCGGCGCCGGAGGGCTCACTGAGAGGGAATATTTCGCCGCGGCGAAAAACCTGTCGCTTATGAACGAATACTGCGAATCCCGCGGCATACGCTTCCTTTTCACCTGCGCCCCCAACAAAAACTCCGTCTACGGCGAGTTCATGCCCAACACCGGCGTGAGAGCCGAAAGGTACGCGGCGGCGGAGCTTTACAGCCTCCTGGACGCCTCCGGCACCCCCTACGCCAACCTCCACACCGCCTTCAACGCGCTGGACGAGACGCTTTACTTCGCCCACGACTCCCACTGGACGAGCCGAGGCGCGGCGCTGGCGGCGGACGTTATCGGCGGCGCCCTGGGCAGACCCAGCAGGTACTTTGAGGGCAACTTCACCCCCGCGCCCCACACCGGCGACCTCTACGAGATGGTCTACCCCGCCTGGGAGGACAGCGAGACCGACCTGGTGTACACCCCCGCCATTGAGCTGACCTACGGCGCCGGAGGCACAAGGCCCGACAGCATAACCATCACCGCCGAGGGCTCCGGCGAGGGCAGGCTCTTCATGTACCGTGACTCCTTCGGCAACAACCTTTACCCCTACATGGCGGACTCCTTCGCCTGGGCGCGCTTTTCCCGCAGCGCCCAATACGACCTCACTGGCGTGGACGCGGATTTTCTCGTTGTGGAGCTGGTGGAGCGGAACCTGGTAAATCTCTCCCGGTACCCTCCGGTCCTCCCCGCCCCGGAGAGGGATTTGGAGCTGCCCGCGCAGACCTCCGGCACGATCCGCCTCGCCACTGGCGAGACAGGGCTGGAGGGCTATATCGGCATAACGGGCACGCTCCCCGCGGGCGCGGACGTTGACAGCCCCGTGTACATACAAAACAGTGCCGGGACATTTGAGGCGGCGCTGACACCCGACGGCTTTTCGGCGCTGGTGCCCCTGGCAAACGGACCCTGGACGGCGGCGCTTTACGTGGGAGGCACGCTCACTTCATTTGAGGGCATATAATACTAATATTTAAATAGATATTAGTATAAGCGAGGTATAGAAAGATGAAAAAACTGATTGCTCTTATCCTTACCGGAATCTTGGCGCTGGGGCTCGTCTCCTGCGGCGATGTCAGCGTCTCCGTGGGCGACGGGGAGAAGGACGACGGCCCCTCTGTCGGCGATTTGGCGCAGCTTCCGCCGGCAAACGGCGGCGCGGAGAATAACAACGCCCCCGACAGCGTCGAGGACCCTCAGCCCCCGGAGCAAAACGGAGAGGATGTCGCCGCCCCCCAAAACGGCGAGGAAACCGAGCCCGGTGAAAACACCGAAAACGCCCCGGACGGTCAGGAGGTTGACACCGTTCCCCCTGAGCAAAGCGGCGAGGGGAACGGCGAGACGCCCGAGCAGAATGAGAACACCGAGCCCCCCAAAACCGAGGACCCTCCGAAGCAGGAGGAGCCCCCGAAAACCGAGGAGCCGAAGCTCACCCCCGCCGAGGCGGTAGCTTTGGCGCTGACGTATGTGGATCAGGACATAAGCAGGCTGGTCGCCGTCCTGGGCGAGCCCGTGAGCTCCGATTACGCCCCCAGCTGCCTGGGCGCGGGGGAGGACGGAAACTTCTATTATGACGGCTTCATAGTCGCCACGTACAGGGACGAGAGCGGGAAAGAGGTGGTCTACGATGCTTATGAGGCGTAAGACCGCCTTTGCCCTGGCGCTTGCCATGTGCCTCGCCGCCTTTCCAATATCAGCCTTTGCGGAGACGGAGGACGCCGGCGACGCTGAGGACACCGAAAGCACCGGAAAGCCCATAGAGCTGAAGGTCAGGGACCTGGAAAGCGTCCACGAGCCCCTGGTCCGGGGCGATGAGAACGGCGTCTTCGGCATCGAAAGGGAGCTTACCCGCGCTGAGGCGGCGTATATGTACTGGGAGCTTTTGGAGGATCCCCCCGAGCCGGAGAGCTCCCTTCCCGATGTGCCCGAGGACGGGTGGTACTCGCCCGCCGCCAACCTTCTCACCGCCGCCGGAGCCATGGAGACGGTGGACGGGGAATTTCGCGGGAGCGAGCCCATGACGCGGGCGGAGTTCGTCGCCATGGGCGTGCGGCTTCTGCCCAACACCCCCGTTGTGTCAAACGCCGTCAGCTTTGACGACGTGCCCACGGACCACGAATATTATAACGAGATAACCCTCGCCACCCGCAGGGGCTGGGTACAGGGCGCCGACGGCAGCTTTCTGCCGGAGGACCCCATCAGCCGCGCCGAGGCGGTGACCTTCATAAACCGCTTTTTGGGGAGGACGGTGGACAAAAATTATCTCGCGGGACATATCTTCTCCCTTTTTTCGGACGTTTCCGCGTCCGATTGGGCGTATTATGAGATCATGGAGGCGTCCATACCCCACAGCCACGCCGAGGACGGCAGCTGGACCGAGGCGGATATGTCCGCCATATTGAAGGAGCCGGGACCGTATTTTCAGGACGGTGAGCTCTATTACATAGGCGAGGACGGAAAGCCCATCGTAAACGGCAGCTTCGGCGGTCTCCAATTTGGGCCCGACGGCAAATTCTCCAGCGGCAGCGCCGAGCTTGACGGCTACGTGAAGGACACCCTCGCCGCCATAACGGACGACACCATGACGCGGGAGGAGAAGCTCCACGCGGCGTACAACTTCACCCGCGACAGCTTCAAATACCTGCGCCGCAACTACTACGAGGTGGGCGAAACAGGCTGGGCGAACAAGGAGGCCATCACCATGTTCACCACCAAGCGCGGAAACTGCTACTGCTACGCCGCCGTGTTCTACTCCCTGGCGCGTCAGCTGGGCTATGACGCCGTGCTCATCGCCGGGAAGGTCAACAACTCCAACCCAGTGCCCCACGGCTGGGTGGAGATCTGGGAGGGCGACGCCTGCTATATGTACGACCCGGAGCTTGAGATGTCCTACCGGGTAAAGGGCAACTACTCCTACAATTTTTACCGCATGGCGAGCGACAAAACGCCGTGGAAATACTGGAGATGAATCCAACCTTGAAAAAAGCACTCATCGCGCTGGCGATAATCCTGCCCCTTTTGGCGGCGGCGGGCGTTGGGCTGTACTATTTTCAGTGCCAAAGGCCCTACGCCCTCGCCAAAAATGAGCTTCCCCAGGACGCGCCCCGCCTCCACGAGGACGCCGACGGGACGCTGACCCTCTTTTGGGAGCCGGGTGAGAACGTTGACGACTACACCGTGGAGCTCCTTCGGGGCGGCGAGGTGGTCTGGAGCGGCACGTATACCGGCGTCTCCTGCGTCCTGCCGGAGGACGCCCCCGGCGCCACCGTCCGCGTGACCTCGCGGAAAAAATACAAGACGCCCAAAAGGGAGGACTACCGCCCCTGCGAGAAGCCCCTTGAGGCGGCTCTGCCGGCGGCCCTGCCGGACCTGGGCACCCTCACCACCACCGTCGACCCCGACGCCGACACCCTCCTTCTCTCCTGGCAGGGGGTGGAGGGGGAGACAGTCTCCGTTTACGACGAAAACGGCGCGCTCCTCAGGACGGTCCGGGACAACTTCACCCTCATATCCTTTAAAACCGACGTCCCCATGCCGAGAAAGGACCAGAGCCGCCGCTTCACCCTCCGTGCGGGACTGGAAAACACCCAGGTGGAGTTCTCCACCGACAAATCCGCCTCCGCCTCGGTCAGCGGCGAGGACCTGCGCGGCACTCTGCTCATAATGGAGATCGCCGATTTGGGCAACAACTACTACACCCTCTCCTGGAACGAGACGCGCGGCGAATATTACGACCTCTGGGAGCTGGACGGCGACGGCTCCTGGCGCTCCCTGGGGCATTACACCGACGATATGCCCCTGAGCCTCACCGTTGGCCCCCTGAAGGCGTACACTGACCACACCTACCGGGTCACCGCCTCCGGCGAGCACAGCCTGCCGGGAAGCGAGTATTCCGCCACCCCCGACGAGGTGAGCTTCACCACCGGCCCCACCGTAATTTACGCCACCGTCTGGCCCCTCATGGACCTGCCCATATACGCCGACCCCTCCGGGACGGAGGAGATCGGCACCGCCCCCGCCTCCCGGGCCTTCTGCGTGGCGGCGGAGGAGAACGGAATGTTCCTTGTCTACTTTGACGGCGGGCGCGGGTACATAGATTCCACCTACTGCCTCATAAATCTGCCCGACTACATGGGCGACATCTGCTCCTACGACATAAAAAACAGCTACGACGCCATCTACATGGTCCACGGCTACGGTATCCCCACCGTCACCGGCACAGTCATAACCGGCTACGAGGAGGTCGCGTCAAATTACGCCCCCGGACTCGCCTGGAAATCCGCCGCGGTCGATACCGGTGACCCCGAGGGCGGCGCCGGCGGAGTGAACCCCGAGGATACCCAAGACCCCGAAGAAATTGAGGATACCGAAAATCCCGAAAACCCTGAAAATCCCGAGAATCCCGAAAATCCCGAGGGCGCCGAAGGCCCCGACCCGGGGACCGGGCCGCAGATTCCCGAGATCCCCACGGTGGTGGACGGCAGATTCGTTGACGCCAACGGCGAGCCCCTCCCGGTGGAGCCCCCCGCCCTTCCCCGGACCTCGTCGGATTCCGAGGAGCTTGACGAGGAGACGGCAGCGGCGCTGGCGGAGATCTACACCGAGGACTCCCCCTATACCCTGACCCAGGCTGAGGTGGAGACACCCACCGAGTTCCTGGTGCCCCTCCTTTACCCCACGGCGAAAAAAATCGCCCAGTCCGCGGAAAAGGCCCGCGACCTGGGCTACAGGCTGAAGATTTACGACGCCTTCCGCCCCTACAACGCCACAAGGATGCTCTACGACACCGCCGAGAGCCTCCTTGAAAACGAGATACCCCTCTACGAGTACGACCTGATGGACGGCGAGATGTGGACGGACTGGGTGGAGGAGCTCTTCCCGCCCGAGCCCGAGGTCCCGGAGGGCGAAGCCCCCGAGACGCCCGACTCCCCCGAGGACGCCGGAGCCCCGGAGGAGACGGAAAAAACCAAAGCCGCGCAGCCGGACGAGCCCGAGACCCCCCAGGAGCCGGAAGCACCTCACGAGCCCCGCCCGACCTACTCCTCCGTCATGACCAACGGGCGATATAAGCTCAACTCGTTTTTGGCAAGGTCCGGCTCCACCCACAACCAGGGCGTGGCGGTGGATATAACGCTGGAGGACCCGGAGACCGGCGAGGAGCTGGTGATGCAGACTGCCATGCACGATCTGAGCTGGAACTCCATCCTGAGCTTCAACAACGACGAGGCAAAGCTCCTGGCGGAGATAATGACTGGCTCAGAGCTCGGCACCCTCGTCAGCGAGTGGTGGCACTTCCAGGACAACGAGCTGCGCAACTCCGTAAAGCTCCCTTACCGTCCAGAGGGCGTCACCCGCGCCGGCTGGATCGCCGACACCACCGGCTGGCGCTACCGCCTCTCCACCGGCGAATACCTGACCTCCGGCACCTACTCCGTCAACGGCTTCACCTACACCTTCGACGAAACCGGCTACTCCGACTACACCTCCTGGGAAATCCCCGAAAACGTACTCGGAGAATAAAAACTCCAAATAAAATATTTTTCCGCCGACGCGAATAAAAACTCCAAATCAAATATTTTTCCGACGACATGCGCGTCGGAAAAATCACCTTATGTTTTGCAAGCGTGCGCCCCTACGGGGCGTGCGCGCAGCAAAACAGCAGGAAGACCTCCGAGAAAAGCCCGCAGGCTTTTCCCGAAGGTCTTCCGCACCGTTTCCCTTAATTCCAAAAGTGCAAAGCCCTTTTGGAATTAATTAAAATTCCTCCCCAAAGGGGAGGAATTTTATATATACGCCTGAAGGGACTCGAACCCCCGATCTCACGGTTCGTAGCCGCGCACTCTATCCAGCTGAGCTACAGGCGCATTTTTAAGTGCCCTATTATAATAGCATTACCCACGCCAAAATGCAAGCATTATTTTTACGATTTTGAAAAAATTTTTCCCCCGAACCCGGAAAAAAGTGTTGACAACCGCCGCGGCATGGTTTAAAATAAACAAGCTGACGGACGATTAGCTCAGCTGGTATGAGCATCCGCTTGACGTGCGGAGGGTCACAGGTTCAAGTCCTGTATCGTCCATCCCACCCCCCAAAGCCCCACGGCTTTGGGGGCTCTTTTTTTATCCGCCCCCCACGTTGACAACCCGCCGCAAACGTTGTAAAATAGCTGGTATCAAATCCAAAGGAGGACAAAAATGAAGCTTGGTGACAGCCTTTTTATAGCCGAAGCGAAGCCCGCCTGCCGGGAGCTTTTGAAGGGGCTCCTGGATAAGTACCCCTTCGCCTCGATACTGGTCCAGGACGCGTCCCAGAAGTCCTGCGCGGTGTCGCGCCGGCTCACAAGCGTCAGCATGGGCGGACGCTTCTCCGCCAGGGGCTTCGTGGTCAAGGTATTTGACGGCGAGCACTGGTCGGAGCATTCCTTCAGCCACATCTCCCCGGAAACCGTTCCTGAGCTTTTGGAGCGGATCTCCGCCACAGCCGCCATGTCAAAGGCGGTTTTGCCCGACGGCATCCGTGAGCGCGTCTACTCCGCCCCCAAAACCGAAAAGCTCACCTTCCACGGCGGCACGGACTACGAGATCGACCCCGACGAGGTGGGCGACGGCGAGATAATCTCCCGCCTCACCGCCCTGAGGGACCGGGGCCTTGCCGTCTCCGAAAAGATCCTGGACTGCCAGGCCAACCTTGTCTGGCAGAAAAACCGCAAGCTCTATCTCGCCCCCGACAGGGAGCAGGAGCAGAACGTCCTCTGGACCACCGGCACGGTCTTCACGGTTGCGGCGAAGGGTCAGGAGATCAAGATGAGCCGCAAGGGCTTTTCCACCCTCGGCGGCGCGGAGCTCATGGACAGCATGGACGCCGGCGTGGAGGACGTTGCCCGCGTCACCCTGGAGCTCCTGGATTCCCAGCCCCTCACCCCCGGCGAGTACGAGTGCGTCTGCACCCCCGAGGTCACGGGCATGATAGTCCACGAGGCGTTCGGACACGGCGTTGAGATGGATATGTTCGTGAAAAAGCGCGCCCTCGCCGAAAAATACGTGGGCGAGTACGTGGCGAGCCCCCTGGTTACAATGCACGACGGCGCGGCGGTGGTCCCCGAGACCGGCAGCTACTTCTTCGACGACGAGGGCACCATGGCCCAGGACACCGTGATAATCGAAAAGGGCGTCCTCCGCCGCGGTATATCCGACTACCTTTCCGCCATGACCCTGGGCACCGCCCCCACCGGCAACGGGCGCCGGGAGAGCTACCGCCGCAAGGCGTACACCCGCATGACCAACACATATTTCGAGGCTGGCACCGACAAGGTGGAGGACATGATCGCCTCCGTCAAGGACGGCCTTCTCCTGTGCGAGCCCTCCAGCGGCATGGAGGACCCCAAAAACTGGGGCATACAGTGCATGGTCAGCTACGCCCGGGAGATAAAGGACGGCAAGCTCACCGGACGCATATTCTCCCCCATCGTCCTCACGGGCTACGTCCCGGACCTGCTCAAATCCATCACCATGATGAGCGACACTCTTGAGCTGGGCGGCGGCGGAATGTGCGGCAAGGGCTACAAGGAATGGGTCAAGGTCTCCGACGGCGGACCCTGGATAAAGGCCCGCATACGCCTGGGCTGAGGGAGGTCAGAAAGATGATCAACAAAATAATAAAAGCGCTTGAAGCCGAAAACATCACCACCTGGGCGGTCAACGAGACGCGCTCCGAATCCGTCGAGGTGTTCTTCGTCAAAAAGAACATGGACCTGAAGCGCCGCACCGACCTCACCGACTGGTCCGTCAGCGTTTACAGGACCGTGGAGACCGAGGACGGCAGGCTCCTGGGCTCCTCCTCCGTCCCCGTCTATCCCGGCATGGACGATGCCCAGCTCCGCCAAACCCTGCGCGAGGCGTACTTCGCCGCCTTCTTCGCCGGGAACCGCTATTACGACCTCATAGAGGGCAAAAAGGAGCCCCACGAGCCCTCAAAAAGCGCCTTCTCCAAAATGACCTGTGAGGAGGCCGCCCGCGTCATGGGCGAGGCGCTCTTCGCCTCCGACACCGAGAGCGGCGTATTCGTCAACTCCGCCGAGATCTTCGCCATAAAGCGCTCCTGCCGCGTGCTCAACTCCCGCGGCGTGGACGTGAGCTGGGACGCCTGCGAGGTCCGCGGCGAGTACGTGGTCCAGTGCGTGGAGGGCCGCGACGTGGAGACCTACCACTCCTTCGCCTACGGCGAGCCCAACACCCAGGAGCTCCGGCGGGACGTGGAAAAGTCCCTTCGCGAGACACGCGACAGAGCGGCGGCGGCAAAGCCCCCCAAGGCCGGGACCTACCGGGTGATCCTCACCGGCGACCACGTGGAGGAGCTTTTGAGCTACTACGTCTCCCGCTCCGGCGCCGGCATGGTCTATCAGCACTACTCCGACTATAAGCCCGGCGACCCCGTCCAGGGCGCGGACATACGCGGCGACAAACTGACCATAGAGCTTGTGGGCGTGGAGCCCTTCGACTCCGAGGGCATACGCCTCACCGACAGGACCTTAATGGAAAACGGCACTCTGAAGCTCCTCCACGGCGGCGCCAGGTTCGCCTCCTATCTGGGCATAGAGCCCACCGGCTCCTACCGCGCCATCCGCGTCCCCACGGGCTCCACGCCCTTTGAGGAGCTGAAGCGCGAGCCATATCTCCGGGTGGTCACCTTCTCCGACTTCCAGATGGACCCCATGTCCGGCCACTTCGCCGGCGAGATACGCCTCGCCTACCTCTACGACGGCGAGACGGTGACCCCCGTCACCGGCGGCTCCGTCAACGGCAGCCTCCTCGCCGCCCAGACCGACCTCACCTTCTCCCGCGAGCGCCACGTCACCCAAACCTACACCGGCCCCCTCGCCGTCTCCATCCCCAACGTCTCCGTCGCCGGCGCGTGAAAAATTCAACTCAATACCGTTCCGATCCGGAGCCTGTGCCAACGCACAGGCTCCGCGTTTTTTTAAGGGAGGTAGTCAATATAGCGATTTACGGCTACATCCGGGTCAGCACAAGGGAGCAGAACGGGGACCGCCAGCTCCTCGCGCTCCGCGAGAAAAATATCCCGGAAAACAATATCTTTACGGACAAGCAGTCAGGCAAGGACTTTGACCGGCCCCAGTACAAACGGCTCATGCGGCGCATAAAAAAAGACGATCTTCTCTACATCAAGAGCATCGACCGTCTGGGCAGAAATTACAGTGAGATTTTGGAGCAGTGGCGCGTCCTCACAAAGGAGAAGGGCATCGACATCGCGGTGCTGGATATGCCCCTGTTGGACACCCGCCGCGGGAAGGATCTGATGGGGACCTTCCTCAGCGACATCGTGCTCCAGGTCCTTTCCTTCGTGGCGGAGAACGAGCGCGCCAACATCCGCCAGCGCCAGGCGGAGGGCATCGCCGCGGCAAAGCTCAGGGGCGTCCGCTTCGGCAGACCTCCCCGCCCCCCTGCCGGAAAACTTCCAAACCGCCTACCGGCTCTGGAAATCAAAAAAGCTAACCGGCACCGCCGCCGCCAAGCAATGCCAAATGCCCCTCTCCACCTTCCGCTGCCGCGCGGCAAAGTACGAAAAAGAAAAGTTACCCTAAAGGGGCATTTTTACAAAAAAGTGTACTTTATTGCAAAGAAATGTACGCCATTTTCAAAATTAAATATAACACAAAACAGCACGGATTTCAATACCTGCGTGAGATTTTTTCCGCTATTTTACGATTTTTACCGAGGTGCGGTTCATGTTGCAAAAAAGTACACTTTATTAAAGGGAATGTTGATGGGCGGAGCGTATATCTACAATTCCGGTTCAAAAGCACTGCGTATCAAGGGCTTTTGCCCAATTGGCGCCGGGGACAAATATTTCGATTTCGGATTGAAAGAGCTCTAAAAGGAAAGGAATTTAAGCTATGCTAAAAGAAAAGAAAAACCTGCCTGAGGAACAGGGGATAAAGAAAGAAGATAATTCAATAAATTCTTTAAATTCCGGTAAGACGGGGAGCAGACTTCTATCAAATAAAGACGGTATTCTAAGAGTAGGAATAGAAGGCCAGGTTAATTCAAATACTGCTCCGGAAATTGAAGCTGAGATAAATGAAATACTCGCTGCCAATAAATTCGATTCACTGATTTTGGATTTTAATTATCTTGAGTATATTTCCAGCGCCGGAATCCGTGTCCTATTAAAGCTCTTAAAGACCTATGGTAAACTGAGAATTGAGAATACGACGCCGGCAGCTTATGAAGTCTTGGAAATGACGGGAATAACAACTTTGATCCCTGTATTTAAGAAAATGAGAGAATTTTCTGTTGACGGACTTAAAAAAATAGGAGCCGGCTTTAACGGAACTGTTTATCGTCTTGACGATGAGACGATCCTTAAGGTCATCAACGAAACGAGATCGCTTGAAGATATTCAGAAGGAAAGAAATACTTCTCAAAAAGCTTTTCTTTTGGGTATTCCTACAGCTATCTCTTATGACGTAGTCAAAGTGGGCAATCAATATGGGATAATCTATGAACTGTTAAATTCCCAATCATACGCAAACAAACTTCGGGAGAATCAGGATAAAATAGAGGAACTGGGAAAAGAGCTGGGCAAATTTGCCCGCCGCGTTAACAGTACAGTTATTGATGATACTTTTGACGATATAAAGCAATTGAAATTAGATAAAATTGACCGCGCTAAGGCTGTCCTTGATGAAGATGATCATAAAATGATACGACATCTTTTTGAGGTGATACCTGAATCAAATACTTTTGTCCACGGCGATCTCCATCCCGGAAATGTATTGATTCAAAATGATGGGTCGTTATTTTTGGATATGGCATTTTCGGGAAGCTCGGCTTCGGGATACGGTCATCCGATTTTTGACCTTATATCGTTCGCGCAACCCGTCATAGGTGCGGTGGAGGATCATCCGGAAGAAGGTTATTTATCTAAATTTAACGGACTGACTTTAAATCAGAATTATGAACTTTGGGATGCCTATTTAAAGGGCTATTTTGATACGGAAGATGAAGAGTATATTGAAAGGATCAAAGAAGAGGTCCTGCTCCGCGCAAGAGCGATGAAGGTCATTGATCTTAAGTATTGCGCTATCATGCTTCAAAATCAGGAATCCGCCATTGTAGACGGGGATGATCAAAGAAAAACCTTTAGTATTTTGGGCGTTGAAATGCTTCTTAAAGAAGTAGAAGCCGGGCTTCAAAGGATCAGAGCCGCCCTTGAAAATAAAGAGGATGAATTTTTCTTTTAAACCTTCCTGTCGCAATTCTTACTTCCGGGAATGAAACCGCCGTTCCCCCACCACCCCGCCCCGCGCCTGTCGGCGCGGGGCGTTCCCTTTTCGTCAAAACGTAGAAATAATTCATATTACGTAAATTTTTCTTGACAAATCAAAGCGTTCGTGGTATAATGCCATTACAAGCGGAAAATAGGTGATTTTATGCCTGATTTTGAGCTTCTTTCCCCGGCGGGGGATATGGAGAGCCTTGGGGCGGCGGTGCGCTTCGGGGCGGACGCGGTGTACGTGGGCGGCGAGGCGCTGCAGCTCCGCGCCAAATCAGCCGGATTTTCAAGGGACATGCTGGCACTTGCCGTAGATACGGCGCACGCCGCGGGAAAGCGGCTTTTTGTCGCCATGAACTCCCTTGCCCAAAACGGCGAGATACCCGCCGCCGCGGAGTACGCGCGTTACCTTCGTGACATCGGCGTGGACGCGGTCATAATCTCTGACATCGGCGTTTTGGCGGCGGTGCGCGAAAGCGCGCCCGGGCTGGAGCTCCACCTGTCAACCCAGGCCAGCTGCATGAACTACGCCGCCGCCCGCGTCTACCACGACATGGGCGTGAAGCGCATAGTCCTGGCGCGGGAGATGAGCCTGGAGGACATAGCCGAGCTTCGGGCAAAGACCCCGAAGACGCTGGAGCTGGAGGCGTTCGTCCACGGCGCCATGTGTATGGCGTACTCCGGCAGGTGCATAATAAGCTCCTACCTCACCGGCAGGAGCGGCAACCGGGGGCAGTGCGCCCAGCCCTGCCGGTGGAGCTATGCCCTCGTGGAGGAGAAGCGCCCCGGCGAATATTTCCCCGTGGAGGAGGAGAACGGCTCAGCCGCCATTCTCAGCTCCCACGACCTCAACTGCGTGGATCTGCTGGACGATTTAAAGGCCGCCGGCGTCACCTCCTTCAAGATAGAGGGGCGCATGAAGACCGCCTACTACGTGGCGACCGTCACCCGCGCCTACCGCATGGCGCTGGACGGCGCGGACCTTGACCTCTGCCGGGACGAGCTTGAGTGCGTCAAGCACCGCCCCTATTCCCAGGGCTTTTACCGGGGCTTTCTGCGGGAGAACCACGCTAATTCCGGGCGCTACACCCAGGGCGCCGTGTTCGTGGGGAATGTGCTGGGGTGGAGTGACGGGGTCCTGAAGCTCCGTCAGAGGAACAATTTCAAGGTGGGCCAGACCCTGGAGATACTCTCTCCCGGCGGCGGCGCACCGGGCTTTGCCGTGACGGAAATTCGCACCGAGGCGGGGGAGAGCCGGGACAGCGCGCCCCACCCCAACGAGATACTTTACGTCCCCTGCCCATATCCGGCGCGGGAGGGCGACTTCTTGCGGAGGAGGGAGCCGGATGCCTGAGATACTCGCCCCCGCCGGGGGCATGGAGCAGCTTGTCGCCGCCGTCAGGTGCGGCGCCGACGCGGTGTACCTGGGAGCGGGCGGCTTCAACGCCCGCCGGAACGCCGAAAATTTCGGGGACGGGGCCCTCGCCGGAGCCGTCTCCTATGCCCATATCCGGGGCGTGAAGGTCCACGTCGCCGTCAACACCCTGGTGACGGACTCAGAGCTTGGACAGCTTGAGGACGCCGTCAGGGAGACCGCCGCCTCCGGCGCCGACGCCGTGATAATCCAGGACCTTGCCGTCAACGCCCGATTCAGGGACATGTGCCCCGACCTTCCCCGCCACGCCTCCACGCAGATGACCGTCCACAACCCGGACGGGGCGAAGCTGGCGGCGGATCTGGGCTTTTCCCGCGTCGTCCTGGCGCGGGAGCTGACACTTCACGAGATAGAGCGCATAACCGCCCTCTGCGGCATCGAGACGGAGGTGTTCATTCACGGGGCGCTGTGTATGTGTATGTCCGGGCAGTGCTATTTAAGCTCCATGCTTGGCGGCAGGAGCGGCAACCGTGGCTGGTGCGCCCAGCCCTGCCGCCTGGACTTCCGAAATTCCGAGCATGGGCACGCCCTCTCGTTGAAGGATATGTCCCACCTTAAATATTTGAAAAGCCTCTCCGACGCCGGCGTCTCCTCCTTCAAGATCGAGGGCAGAATGAAGCGCCCGGAGTACGTCGCCGCCGCCGTCACCGCCGCCAGGGCCGCCCTGAGGGGCGAGGCGTACGACGAGGAGTCCCTCCGCGCCGTATTCTCCAGGAGCGGCTTCACCGACGGCTATATCACCGGCAGGCGCGACGCCTCCATGTTCGGATACCGGGAGAAGGAGGACGTCGCCGCCGCCCGCGCCGTCCTGGGGAGCCTGGCGGGGCTATATAGGAACGAGCGGCAGAGCGTTCCGGTGGACATGGAGCTTGCCGCCACACCCCTCTCAACTACCCTCCGGGTGCGGTGTGAAAACGTTTCCACTACGGTCCGAATACCCCCCGGAGAGCCCTCCAGGACCCTCCAAACCACCCCCGAAACGGCGAAAAAATGCCTCTCAAAAACGGGCGGAACACCATATTTTGTAAAAAACTTCACCGCGTCCATCGACCAAAATCTTACAATTCCCGTCTCCGCGCTCAACTCTCTGAGACGCGAGGCACTGGATAATATATCCAATATTCGCGGCGCGGCAAGCCCGCGTGAAATACACGAAAAACCGGCGGAAATCGGGAATTACACCCCGCCGGAGAGCCCGGAGCTCTGGGGGAGATTTGAAAAAACCTCTCAGATTTTCGGGGAGCTTGACAGAATAATTTTGCCGCTGTCGGAGACTGTTAAAAATCCTTGGGTTGTGGAAAAATATGGGGACAAGTTGACGGTGGAACTCCCTTCGCTGTTTTTCGACACCTCCGATGCGGAAATTGTGGAAAAAATCAGAGATTTGGGCATAAAAGACGTACTTTGCGAGAATCTTTACGCTGTCGAAACCGCCCGAAAAACGGGCGTCACCGCCCGGGGCGGCGCGGGGCTCAACGTCCTCAATTCCCTTGCCCTTTCGGAGCTCCGGGCGCTGGGGCTTGTATCCGCCACAGTCTCCTTTGAGCTCTCCGTGAATAAGATCGCCGCGTTGGGGGATACACTTCCCAGGGGGATCGTCGCCTACGGGCGATTGCCGCTCATGCGCTTTCGCGCCTGCCCGGTGAGGGGGAGGGACGGCTGCGGGAAATGCACCGGCGTTTCGTATCTCCGGGACAGGATGGGCGTGGAATTCCCGGTGGTTTGCAGCGGCAGAAAATTCGGCACGCTTTTAAATTCCGTCCCCCTGCACATAGCGGAAAAGCGCCTGCCGCCGCTGGATTTTTTGACGCTCTGGTTCACCCTTGAGACGCCGGAGGAGGTAAAAAACACGGTTTTCCAGTACAAAAATCACCTCCGCTCCGATGGCGAGCGGACCGGCGGGCTTTACTTCAGGACAATAAAGTAACTATTGACAATTATGGGAATGTGCGCTATAATGCTGATTTAAGCGAGAAGTTGGGATCGACCATGAGAAAAGGCTTTGGATTTTTAAAAAATCTTGTCTGGCTGACACAGCTGGGGCTTTCAATAGCGGCGCCCCTGCTCATCTGCGTTTTGGGCTCGGTGTGGTTGCGGGGCCGATTCGGGCTGGGCGGCTGGGCGGTCGTCCTGGGGACGGTGCTGGGCATCGGCGGGGCGTTTGTCTCCCTGTGGCAAAATCTGAAAGCCATGGAGCGGCAGGCCGCGGAGGACGACCGGGACAGCGGCGTGGGCTTCAACGACCACAAGTGAGGATGCGGAATGTTTCACAATGACGCCGCCATACGGCAGTTTTTGAAGGTAGCCGCGGGAGTTCTGGCGCTCACGGCGCTGGAGCTGGCGGTTTACGCGCTCCTGGGAAAATTCAGCGCAGACGTGCTCCTGGGGGCTGTTTTCGGCACGGTCGTCTCGTGCCTCAACTTCCTGGCGCTGACTATATCCGTGTCCCGCGCCGCCGACAGGGCGGAGGGCGGGGACCCGGCAAAGGCCAAGGCGGCGGTGCAGGGCTCCTCGGTGCTGAGGCTCTTAGCGCTGGCGGCGATCTACATAGCGGTTTTGAAGACCACGAGCCTTGACCCGCTGGCGGCGGTACTGCCGCTGGTGTTCGTACAGCTCAGCATATATCTTACCGATTTTCTCCGCAAGGACGGTGGAAAAAAGTGAACGGTCCCAAAATTTACCTACAGATAAACGGCATGAACATCATCACGCAGACGACGGTATCCTCCTTCGCCGTGATGGTGATACTGTGCGTCGCCGGATACCTTCTGGGGAGGAACCTGAAAAAGCGCCCCGGCGGGCTCCAGGTCATCACCGAAAAGGGCGTCACCATGATCTACAACCTGGTGGAGGACACCATGGGCAAGCACAACTCCTACTGGACGCCCTACATCGGAGCGCTGTTCCTGAGCTCCCTGGGCGGCTCGCTCATAGGAATGACGGGCATTTTCCGCTCCACCACCTCGGACATCTCCACCACCCTCACCTGGGCGCTTATGACAAGCTTTCTGGTGTGGGGCTGTACCATAAAAAACAGCGGGATCAAGACCTTTTTGAAGGGGTACATAAACCCCATGAACATCATCTCCGACATCGCCCAGCCCGTATCCATGGCGTTTCGTCACTTCGGAAACATCATGGGCGGCAGCGTTCTGACCAGCCTTCTCTACACAGCCCTCGCCGCCGCCAGCGCGGCGATCCTGGGCCTCATTCGGTCCTCCGGCATCGCGGTGATCGCCATCGTGGCGGTTTTGGGGATCGCGGCGTTCTTCTTCGGCAGGAAGAAAAAGAAGCTGGCCCTGAAGATCCTCGGCATCGCGCTCTTTGCCATCGCGGTGTGCGCGGCGCTGGAGTACCTCGGGGCGTTTAAGGAGATCCCCATTCTGGAGGTCGGCATACCGGGGGTCCTGAGTCTGTATTTTGACGTGTTCTCCGGCTTCGTCCAGGCGCTGGTGTTCTCGCTTTTGACCATGGTCTACGTGGGGATGGCGTGCCCTCCGAAAGAGGAGAAATAATTCCGGCGGAAAGAGAATAACAGGGTTTTTAGCCGTATTTCACGGCTGGAAATATAAGAACGAGCAATTAATTACAGGAGGTAAAATTATGGATATCGGATTCGCGATCAGAGAGGCCGCCGTAGCTGTGGGCGCCGGTTTGTGCATGGGCCTGGGCGCCATCGGCCCGGCCATCGGCGAAGGCAACGCCGTGGGCAAGGCCCTGGAGGGTATGGCCCGTCAGCCCGAGGCGGTGGGCACGCTCCGCACAAACATGATCCTGGGCTGCGCCATCACGGAGTCCACGGGTATTTACTCGCTGGTCATAGCTCTGCTTCTGCTCTTTTTGTATTGATCCCAAAATCAACGAAGGACGGTATCCGCCGGCTCCGCGCCTATTCCGCGCGGACCGGAGGCCGCCGCACATTTGAAGTGAAGTAGAAAGGAGCGGTACTATGACGGGATTTGAGCAGATAATCGGGATAAACCCGTGGACCGCGCTCTTTACCTTCTGCAACATGATAATCACCTTCCTCATTTTGAAAAAGTTCCTTTTCAAGCCCGTGAAGAAGATGATAGATGAGCGCCAGAAGGAGATCGACGATATGTACGCCGACGCCGAAAGCTCCAGGACCGAGGCGGCGAAGCTGGAGGCGGACTACGCCGAGCACCTGAGCTCCGCCAGGGCAGAGAGGGACGAGATCATGCGCGACGCTGTTTCCCGCGCCCAGAAGCGGGAGCGGGAGATAATCGCCGAGGCGAAGGGCGAGGCGGCGGCGATCATGTCCAAGGCTGAGGCGGACATCGCCCAGGAGAAGAAAAAGGCCCTCAACGAGGTGAAAAACGAGATCTCCTCCATCTCCGTGACCATCGCCCAGGAGGTGGTGGGCAGGGAGATAACAGCCGCCGACCACGAGAGGCTGGTTTCGGAGTTCATCGGGAAATTAGGTGAGAGCGATGACTGACCTTGCCAGGACCTACGGCGGGTCGCTCTATGAGCTTGCCGCCGAGGAGAAGCTGGGCGGGAGGATACTCGCCGAGCTTGACGCCTGCGCCAAAATCTTCGCGGAGAACCCGGAGTATATAAAGCTCCTCTCCACCCCCTCCGTAACGAAGGAGGAGCGCAGGAACGCCGTGGACGAGAGCCTTGGCGGTTCGGTACACCCGTATGTGGCGGGGTTTTTGAAGCTGCTTGTGGACAGGGGAGCCGTAAGGGAGTTTGCCGACTGCGCGAGGGCATACAGGGAGCGGTACAACGAGGACAACGGTATCCTTGAGGTCACGGCGTACACCGCCGTTGAGCTGAAGCCCGAGACGCGGAAGCGGCTTGTGGAAAAGCTTGCCCGGGTGTTCGGGAAGAAAATCGAGCTCCGGGCGGTGGTTGACCCGTCGCTTCTGGGCGGTATGCGCCTTGAGTGCGGCGGCAGGCGCATTGACGGCACCGTGAAGGACAGGCTTGACAGGATCGGCAGGGGACTTCGGGAGACGGTGCTTTGACGCCCCGAACGCCCAATAAATTGTAGGAGAGTTATACCATGGATCTTAGACCAGAGGAGATAACCAGGATAATAAAAGCGCAGATCAAGAACTACTCCCGTCAGATCGAGGAGAGCGAGACGGGGACGGTGATCCTTGTGGGCGACGGCATAGCCCGCGCCTCGGGGCTTGAAAACTGCCTTATGAACGAGCTCATAGAGTTCCCCAACGGCGAGTACGGTATGGCGCAGAACCTGGAGGAAAACTCCGTTTCCATCGTCATACTCGGCAGTGACGCCGGGATACGCGAGGGCGACAGGGTGAAGCGCACGGGAAGGGTCGTCTCCGTCCCCGTGGGCGAGGCGCTCATCGGGCGCGTCGTGGACGCCCTGGGCGAGCCCATCGACGGCAAGGGGGAGATCGCCGCGGCGCGCTTTGACCCCATCGAGGCACCCGCGCCGGGGATCATCGAGAGAAAGAGCGTATCTGTGCCCCTCCAGACGGGCATCAAGGCCATCGACTCCATGATACCCATAGGCAGGGGACAGCGCGAGCTCATTATAGGCGACAGGCAGACGGGAAAGTCCACCATCGCCATTGACACCATAATCAACCAGAAGGGCAAGGACTGCATCTGCATTTATGTCGCCATAGGGCAGAAGCGCTCCACCGTGGCGCAGGTGGTCAGCACCCTGGAGGCGGCGGGGGCGATGGACTACTCCATCGTTGTCTCCGCTACCGCATCGGAGCTCGCCCCCATGCAGTACATCGCACCCTATTCCGGCTGTACCATGGGCGAATACTTCATGAAGCAGGGGAAGGACGTGCTGGTGGTCTATGACGACCTTTCAAAGCACGCCGTGGCGTACCGCGCCATATCACTGCTCATACGCCGCCCGCCGGGACGCGAGGCGTATCCGGGCGACGTGTTCTACCTCCACTCAAGGCTTTTGGAGAGGGCGGCGAGAATGGCGCCGGAGTACGGCGGAGGGTCGCTGACGGCGCTTCCAGTCATCGAGACTCAGGCGGGGGACGTATCCGCCTATATTCCAACAAATGTAATATCTATTACGGACGGGCAGATATTTTTGGAGACGGAGCTTTTCCACTCCGGCATAATGCCCGCGGTGAACCCCGGCATATCCGTCTCCCGCGTGGGAGGCTCGGCGCAGATAAAGGCCATGAAGAAGGTGGCGGGGTCATTGAAGCTCATCTACTCCCAGTACAGGGAGCTCCAGAGCTTTGCCCAGTTCGGCTCGGATCTTGACCAGGACACCAAGGACCGGCTCGCCCAGGGCGAGAGGATCGTGGAGGTTTTGAAGCAGAAGAACGGCGCTCCCGTGGAGGTTGCGCACCAGGTCTGCATTTTCTACGCCGCGACAAACGGGTATTTGAAGGACATCGAGACGGCGAAGATCCCGGAGTTTGAGAAGGGGCTTTACGGCTACATGGACGAGCACGGGTTCGACGTGCTCACCGCCATACGGGACACCGGCAAGCTCGAGCCGGAGACGGAGGAGCAGCTCAAGTCCTGCATTTCAAAGTATGTGGAGATATTCAACAGGTAAGTAAAGGTGGTGACCGCTTATGGCCGGAGTTTCCATGAAGGAAATAAAGCTTCGCATCCGGAGCATGGAGAGCACAAAGCAGATAACGAAGGCCATGGAGATGGTGGCGGCCTCCAAGCTCCGCCGCGCCCAGGAGAACGTGGCGCGGAGCAGGCCGTATTTTGAGACGCTTTACGACACCGTGTGCCGCATAGCCGAGAGCTCGGCGGGGCTCTCCTCGCCCTATCTGGAGGCGCGGGAGGTAAAAAGGTCCTGCTGGGTGGTCATCGCCGGCGACAGGGGGCTCGCGGGGGGCTACAACCACAACGTCCTCAAGCTCGCCGAGGCGCGGATGGCGGGGCGGAACGTGACGGTGGTGCCGGTGGGCAAAAAGGCCGTGGAGAGCTTCCGTGCCCACGGGTTCGACATACTCACCGACGCCTATTTTGAGGCGGGGGACGTGTCCGTCTCCGACTGCTTCACCCTGGCGCGGGACCTGTGCGGCAGGTACACCGCCGGGGAGTTTGACGAGATACACATTGTTTACACGGGATTCGTATCCATACTTGTCCAGGAACCCACGGTGATGGACGCCCTGCCCCTCCACGGGACGGGTGTCGTGGGGGCGAGGCCCTCCAGCGAGACGATATACGAGCCGAACGGCGAGGCGCTTTTCAACACCGTCGTTCCGGAGTATCTGGGAGGACTCATTTACGGCGCGCTTTGCGAGTGCATAGCCTCCGAGCAGGGGGCGCGGCGCACCGCCATGGACTCGGCGACGAAGAACGCCGAGGAGATGATAGGCAATCTGTCGCTGAAATACAACAGGGCGAGGCAGGGAGCAATCACGCAGGAAATTACAGAGATAGTCGCCGGGTCTACTTCATCATAAAGGCGAAGAGCTGAGGATAATCCTTATTTCAAGGAGTGATTTGATTGGCAAATACACATATTGGGACTGTGGCGCAGATAATGGGGCCTGTTTTGGACATCAGGTTCAGGGACGGGGAGCTGCCGGAGCTTCTGAACGCCATAAAGATCGAGGCGGGCGGAAGGGTGCTGACCTGCGAGGTGGCGCAGCACATCGGGGACAATGTCGCCCGGTGCGTCGCCATGGGCTCCACCGACGGGCTCAGCCGCGGCATTGAGGCTGTGGACACGGGCGCGCCAATATCCGTGCCCGTGGGCGAGGAGTGCCTGGGCAGGGTGTTCAACCTCCTGGGCGACCCGGTGGACAACATGCCGGCGCCGGAGACAAAGGAGCGCTGGCCCATTCACCGCCCCGCGCCCAGCTATGACGAGCAGGAGGGCGCCACGGAGATATTTGAGACGGGTATCAAGGTGGTTGACCTCATATGCCCCTACGCCAAGGGCGGAAAGATAGGGCTTTTCGGCGGCGCGGGAGTGGGCAAGACGGTGCTCATCATGGAGCTCATACACAACATCGCCACTCAGCACGGCGGGCTTTCCGTGTTCACCGGCGTGGGCGAGCGCACCCGCGAGGGCAACGACCTTTATAACGAGATGAAGGAGTCCGGGGTCCTTGCCAAGACCGCGCTGGTCTACGGGCAGATGAACGAGCCGCCGGGAGCGCGTATGCGCGTGGGGCTCTCCGGGCTCACCATGGCGGAATATTTCAGGGACGAGAAGCACCAGGACGTGCTCCTGTTCATCGACAACATATTCAGGTTCACCCAGGCGGGCTCCGAGGTGTCGGCGCTTCTGGGGCGTATGCCCTCCGCCGTGGGTTATCAGCCGACGCTGGCCACTGAGATGGGCGCGCTCCAGGAGAGGATAACCTCCACGAAGCGGGGCTCCATCACCTCTGTGCAGGCGGTTTACGTGCCGGCGGACGACCTGACGGACCCCGCACCCGCCACCACATTCGCGCATCTTGACGCGACGACGGTGCTGGACAGGTCCATAGCCAGCCTTGGCATCTACCCCGCCGTGGACCCGCTGGACTCCACCAGCCGCATACTGACGCCGGAGATCGTGGGGCAGGAGCACTACGACGTGGCCCGCGCGGTTCAGCAGATGCTCCAAAGGTACAAGGAGCTCCAGGACATCATCGCCATCATGGGCATGGACGAGCTCAGTGAGGCTGACAAGCTCACCGTGGCGAGGGCCAGGAAGATACAGCGGTTCCTCTCCCAGCCCTTCTCCGTCGCCGAGCAGTTCACCGGCATGGAGGGGCGGTACGTGCCCCTTGCCGAGACGATCCGGGGCTTTAAGGAGATCATCGAGGGCAAGCACGACGACATTCCGGAGTCCGCCTTCCTGTTCGCCGGCTCCATTGACGACGTGGTGAAGAAAGCGAGGGGCTGAAATGGCTTCCTTCAACCTTCAGGTGGTGACCCCCGACGGGCTGATGTTCTCAGGCGAGGCGCAGAGCCTCACGGTCCGCTCGGTGGAGGGGGACGTGTGCATACTGCCCAACCACATAAATTACCTCACCGCCCTGGGTATGGGCGAGGCGAGGATAACGGCGGACGGCAAGACGCGGCGCGCGGCGTGTATCGGCGGGATGCTGTCGGTGCAGGACAACGACGTGAAGCTTGTGCCAACGACCTTTGAGTGGTCGGACGAGATCGACGCCGACCGCGCCGAAAGGGCCCGCGCGGAGGCGGAGGATAAGCTGGCGCGGCGGGATAAGCTGTCGGACCATGAGCTTGCCGTCGCCGAGGCGAAGCTCAAACGGGCGCTGGTGAGGAAGAGCGTGGCTCAGGGGAGATAAATTTATAAGGTGTCCGCCCTTATGGGGCGCGGGCGCTCCGAAGCCGCGGGGCTCTTTATAATGATTCCGCCATTAAATGGCGGGGGATTTACTTTCCTCTCTTTTGGTTTCGCCAAAAGAGAGGAAAGTAACAAAGGAGAGAAAAGCGAGTCAAGGGGGATTTCGATTTTCCCCCTTGACAATCCCCTTTTAAAAACGACCACACAGGGGGCCGCGGCCCCCTATGTGGAGAACCCCCGGGGGCTGTTCTATCGGCAGCGGGTGCGACGGGGGACGGGAACGGAAATTTTCCGATGGCGGAAAATTTCCTGAGCCTCTGCCGCTGGCGCGGCTGTCCCCGTGGGGACATTTTTAGCGGTGGCGGCTGATGCCGCTTTTTTGTTTGCGCGTCGCAGCGCCCTATGGCGAAGCCATGGGCGCGGATGTAGGAGCAGGGCGTTAAAATACAGACGCGGCAGCAGACGCCGTGTAGGAGCGGTGCTGAAACATTCCACCCGACAACTACCCACAAAGCGCGGCGCAATTGGAGGGCAGGGCGTACTAATTACCGACCACGTTAAGCGGCTGAGCGATTTCGGAGACTGTGCAATTCAGTCTTGGAACCCGCGCGCCGTATCTTCTGCCCGTGCGTGAAAGTTTTAGACAGCGGGAGCCGACCCGCCGACAATACGGTAGGGCGAAACATGCTTCTGCCGACCCAAAATAAAAAATTCTTTTTCTCTCTTTTGCTTCTTTTACTCATCTTTTTCTCATTTCGGAGAAAAAGATGAGAAAAGAAGACCCCCCGTCCCCGCACCCGCGGGGACCCCATCGGCAGGCCGCCGAAAAAAGAAAAAAATTAAAAAGTTTCCTTTATTGCCTTGCAATAAAATACCCCCCTCAGCGCATTACTTAAGCGACAGGAGTGAAAAACATGGAAGAGACGATGGAGCCGGAGGCTCCCGCGGCTGAACTCGAGCGGCTGCTGGAGCTGACGGCAAAGGGAGACAGGGACGCGTTTTCCCGGCTCTACGGGCGCACACGCGCGGCGGTCTACGCGACGGCGCTGACCGTGACGGGCGATGCCGGACGGAGCGAGGAGCTTTGCCACGACGCGTTCCTCAGGATATGGGACTACGCCTCAAGCTACCGCCCGCGGGGCACGCCCATGGCGTGGATCCTCACCGTCACCCGCAATCTCTGTCTCATGGAGCTTCGCAGGGAAAAGCGCGGCGCCACCCTCACCGACGAGGAGTGGGCGGCGATACCCGCCCGGTCCGACGCCTCGGCGGAGGACAGGGAGGTCCTTCAAACGGCGCTGGGGAGGCTAAAACCCGACGAGCGGCAGATAGTGGTGCTCCACGCCGTCTCGGGGATGAAGCACCGGGAAATAGCAAAGCTCCTTGACCTGCCCCTGGGCACGGTCCTGTCAAAATACCGCCGCGCCATTGAAAAGCTGCGCGGGATAATGGAAGGAGAGTGAGCCGCGTGACCGACAGGGAAATTGAGCTGAAGATCCGCAAGGCCGTGGAAAACACAGCGCCCGACGGCTTATCGAAGCTCCTCTCGGAGATAGACGACCGGAAAGGAGCCGTGAATATTGTGGAAAAGACAGGTAAGAGAAGGAACCGTTGGATAGGTATAGTCGCCGCATGCCTGGCGCTTGTGCTCGTGGCAGGGGCGGGCGGCTTCTACTACGGACAAAATTACTCTGTGGCGACAGTCGTGTCGCTGGACGTGAACCCCAGCATAGAGCTCAGAGTCAACAGAAACGAAAAGGTCCTCTCCTGCAGGGGCCTCAACGCCGAGGGACAGGACATCCTCGCCTCCATGGGCGGCGGCGCCGATCTGGAGGGCGCCAAGGTCAGCGTGGCGGTGAACGCCATCGTGGGCGCCATCGTCAAGAGCGGCTACCTTGACAGCCTCAGCTCCGCCATACTCATATCCGTGGAGGACAACGACACCCAGCGCGGCGCGAGCCTCCAGGCGAAGCTTGTGGCAGAGGTGGACGGCGTTTTGCAGACCGCCTCCAGCTCCGCCGGCGTTTTGAGCCAGAGCATGACCGTGGACGCGGACCTCAATAAACAGGCACAGCAGAACAACATCTCCTCCGGCAAGGCGGCGTATATAAACCAGGTCATCGCCCTGAACCCCTCCCTTGAGTTCGACAGGCTCGCCCAACTCACCGTTGAGGAGCTCCGCGACCTCATAAGGCTCGGCGCCCCCGCCATGCCCATCGGCAAAAGCGAGGCCTCCCGCATAGCGGGGGAGTACGCCGGCGTTTTGGAGCTGGACTCCCCCGCCGGCTTCGTGGACCCCGAGCTTGACGACGTGGTGCCCAACTACGAGGTGGACATCTTCTGGAACGGCAGGGAGTACGAGTACATGGTGGACGCCTTCACCGGCGAGATAATCAGCGGTCAGCCCGACATCGTCTCCCGGGAGCAGCCCGCCCCCTCCGGCACAGGCGCGGGGACGGCCACCGCCGTATCCTCCGACGACGCCCTGAACGCGGCCCTTGCGTATTTCGGCGAAAAGCACCCGGAGCTGGCGGGACAGGAAATCGCGGGCAAGAGCGTGGAGTATGACCGGGAGGACAACGACTACGACGTGGAGTTCTGGTGCTCCGGCTATGAGTTCGACTACGACGTGGACGCCTCCACCGGCGCAGTCAGGCGGGAGGACACCCGCTATGTCAAGCCCGCCGAGCCCGGCACCGCCGGCGGTCAGAGCTCCGGCACGTCCAACACGGGCACACCCGGCACGGGCTCCGCCACCGCCCCCAACGGCGACATCGGCGCTGACGCCGCGAAGGAGGCGGCCCTCAAGAAGGCGGGCGTCTCCGCCTCTGACGCGGTATGGCTCAAGTGCCAGAGAGAGTACGACGACGGGCGGCTTGAGTACGAGATAGAGCTTTACTCCGGCTCCACCGAGTACGACATAACCGTGGACGCCGCCACCGGGGAAATCGTAAAGTTCGAGACGGAGCTTATTGACCTTCACCACGATGACGACCACCACTCCACCGGGACCGCCGCCCAGACCTCCGACATCGGCGCCGACGCCGCCAAATCCGCCGCCTTCACCCACGCCGGCATCACCGAGGGGCAGGCGTCAAGAGTGAAGTGCGAGCGCGACTACGACGACGGAAGGCTTGTGTACGAGGTGGAATTCAAATCCAACGGCTACGAGTACGAATACAAAATAGACGCCTCCACCGGCTCGATTCTCGAGCACGAAAGAGATTGGGATGATTAAAAAACACCACGCTGCGGCGGACCTTTCGGTCCGCCGTTTTTTGTGCTCTTTGACGGTGCTTTTTCCAGTTGCGGGGCTTGAATTAACGGCTTGATTGATTTATAATATCTTCAATTACGCTAATCAGAAACGGAGGCGGTCTTATGGACGAGCGGACACTGGCGTTTATAAATCTCCACGCGGTCCTCGGGGGGCTGGCGAAGCTGTGCGAGCTGGACGGGGAGTGCAAAAAGCTCATCGAGGGCAAGGAGATCTCCATCGGGATCTCTGTCAAGGACGGGCCCGAGGGCACGATACGCTTCTCCGGCGGGGCGTGTACGGTTACGCCGGGTATTGAAAGGTGCGACATAAAGCTCCCCTTCTCCTCTTGCAAAAAATTCAACGGCCTCATTGATGGCACAGTGACCCCGATCCCCTCAAAGGGCTTCACCAAGATAGGCTTTCTGCTCCACGAGTTCACAAAGCTCACGGACAAGCTCACCGAGTACCTTCGCCCCGCGGAGGGCGCGCTGGAGGACCCGCAGTTTTTCGAGATAAGCACCACCATCATGTTCCACCTCATACTTGACGCCATCGCCCAAATCGGCGACGAGGACAAGGTGGGCAGGGCCTCCGCCTCCTACATCGTGGACGGCGATGTGCGCCTTGCCATAGAGGGCGGCCCTGAGGGTTACATACACGCCCGGGACCACGTATTGACTGCCGTCCACACCCCCACCGAGACGCCCACGAGCTGCATGGTGTTCACCTCCATGCGCGCCGCCAGGGACCTCTTTGACGGGAAGGTGAACGGCGTCGTGTGCGTCGGGCAGGGGCTTGTGCGCATGAGCGGCATGATCTCCATGGTGGACAATGTGAACAGGATACTGGACCGGGTGTCCATGTATCTGGCGTGAGGTGAGAGTATGAAAAAGGTTTACGAATATCCCAAGTCCCGCGCCGCCTTTGAGCGCGCCTGCAAGATAATCCCCTCCGGCATCTACGGTCATCAGGGTCCCGCCGAGGGGTGCTACATCCCCGTGGAGGCGTTCCCCCTCTACTCCTCCCGCGCCCAGGGGAGCTACCTCTGGGACCTGGACGGGAACAAGTTCATCGACTACATGGCGGCATACGGCCCCAACGTTTTGGGCTACAACGACCCGGACGTGGACGAGGCGGCGGCGAGGCAGCGGGCGATCTCCGACTGCACCACCCTCCCCAACCCCGTGATGATAGACTTCGCGGATCTCCTGGTGGAGACTGTCAACTGCGCCGACTGGGCGTTTTTCGCCAAGAACGGCAACGACGTCACCACATGCGCCGTGATGACCGCCCGCGCCTACACCCACAGGAAGAAGATAGTCTTCTTCAAGGGCTACTACCACGGCGTCTCCCCCTGGACCCAGAAGATAGACTACGCCGGGATCCTGGAGGAGGACGTGGCGAACAACCTCTACGTCACCTGGAACGACTTTGACGGCCTCCAGGAGGTCTTCGAGCAAAACAAGGGCGAGATCGCCTGTGTCATCGCCCAGCCCTATATGCACGGCAACTTCGCGGACAACGAGCTCCCAGCCCGGGGCTTCTGGCAGAAGGTGCGCAAGCTCTGCGACGACACCGGGACAGTGCTGATAATCGACGACGTGCGCGCCGGCTTCCGGCTTGACATCGCGGGCTCCGACCACTATTTCGGCTTCAAGGCGGACCTCATCTGCTTCTGCAAGGCCCTTGCCAACGGCTACAACGTCTCGGCGCTGTGCGGACAGGAGTTTTTGAAAAACGCCGTGTCATCCTTGAGCTTCACGGGCTCCTACTGGATGAGCGCCGTGCCCTTCGCCGCGGGGATAGCCTGCATACAGAAGATGAAGCGCCTCAATTGCCCGCAGCTCCTCATCGACCAAGGCACAAAGCTGAAAAACGGGCTCATCGCCACGGCGCTGAAATACGGCTACGACCTGCACGTCTCCGGCGTGCCCAGCCTATTCTATCTGCGCATCGCCGACGACCCCACCCTCATGCTCCACCAGGAGTGGATAGCCGAGTGCGTCAAGCGGGGCGTCTTTTTCACCAACCACCACAACCACTTCATCAACGCCAGCCTCACCGACGAGGACATCGAGGACACGCTTGAGGTGGCTGACGAGGCGTTTTCAGTAATAAAAGAGCGCCACAGTTAAAATGTGCCTTCCCCCTACGGGGGGAGGGCATTCCACGACTGCCCTTCACCTATCTCCCACCTCAGAACGGAGGCTTTATGAAATTCCTTTTAAAAAATCTCAACGTATTTTACCAAAACGCCTTTCAGAGGGCGGACATCTTGATCGTCGATGGCAACGTTGCCGCCATGGGGCAGGGGCTCTTAGTTGGCGGTGACGCTGCCGTTTTTGATTTTAACGGCGCCCACGCCCTGCCGGGGCTCATCGACCCCCACGTACACCTCAGGGAGCCGGGCTTTGAGTACAAGGAGACGGTGCGCACCGGCACTCTCGCCGCGGCGCGGGGCGGCTATACCGCCGTCTGCTCCATGCCAAACCTGAAACCCGTGCCGGACAGCCCGGACAGCTTGAAAACACAGCTGGACATCATAAACCGGGACGCCGCCGTGACGGTCCGTCCATACGGAGCCATTACAAGGGGCGAGCGGGGCGCGGAGCTTGCGGACCTGGAGGAGACGGCGCCCTATGTGGCGGGCTTTTCCGACGACGGACGCGGCGTCCAGTCCGAGAGCCTTATGCGCCGCGCCATGGAGCTTGCCCGCGACCTGGGAAAGCCCATCGTCGCCCACGCCGAGGACGAGAGCCTTCTCAGAAAGGGCTGGTCGGTGAACGAATGTGCCTACGCCCGCGCCCACGGACTTGTGGGCAACGACCCGGAGAGCGAGTGGCGGCAGGTGGAGCGGGATCTGGAGCTGGTTCGGGAGACGGGCTGCTCCTACCA
>CANQVL010000029.1 GCA_947627285.1 uncultured Oscillospiraceae bacterium | reverse complement strand
GAGGACATGGAGCTTTTCGAGAAGAGCATCTACCTCACCAACGACCCCGCCAACGCCCTCCTCACCCCGGACGACGTGTACAACCTCACCGCCTTCGGCAACGAGGACGCCACCTACGCCGGCCTTGTGGAGATACTGAACCACATGAATATCGAGGACCTGGCGAAGTAAGGAAGAGCGATATGGGGACCGGTCCCCGGTCCCCACGATGAATAAGAGCAAAGGAGCAGACGATGAAAATTCTTAAAAAGGTATTTCTCTCCCTGCTGTTCCCGGTGCTGATGTTCACCGCGATGCTCATCATCACCGCAAGCAACTCCAAGTGCTATGTGAACGGCGATTTCATATTCCTCAAGTTTGACCTTATCCGCTATGTGGTCCTTGACGCCTGCCAGACCATCTGCGTGGCGCTGGCGATCCACCTTCAGCTGAAAAACGGGCGCTTTGACTTCTCCACGGGCGCTGCCATGATACTCTCCGCCATTTTTGCCGGAAACATAGGCAATATGACCGGCTCACCCTATATCGGGTTCCTTGTGGCGCTGGTTTCCGCCGTGGTCATCAGCTGCTTCACGGCGGTGGTATATATGAACGGGCGCCTGCCCATCATCATCTCCACCATCGGCGTGACGCTTCTCTACGAGTCCCTGACGTACCTCGTCTTTGGAGGCACGGGGATTTCGGTATTCTATCAGGATACGCGCCTTTCCGTCTTCGGGCGGATGCCCGGGATCTTCGTCCCCGCCATACTCGCCATGCTGGTGTTCACCTTCTACGACAAGATGACCGTTGCCGGACGCCGGGGCAAGATACTGGCAAACAACCAGTCGGCCGGCGTGAACATAGGTATCAATGAGTACCACAACACCATCACGAGCTACGTGTTCTCCGGGCTTATAATCGGGTGCGCGTCCATCATCTACCTGAGCCAGAACAGGGTCAATCCCCAGTCCGGGCTTTCCACCTCCAGCGTCATGTTCTCCTATATCGTCTCGGTGTTCATGGGCCGGTTCATCGGGCTTGCCTCCAACGACGTTATAGGTATCGGTATCGCGGCGGTCAGTATGTCCATCTTGGACTACGGACTCAACTGCATGAACCTGGGCGCCGGCGGCTGGCAGCAGATCATCATGGGCGTGTTCGTAATGGCGTTCTACACCATGTCCAGCCAGATCGGAAATATCCAGAAGCTCTTCAGGAAGGTCACGAAAAAAGAAGCTTAAGCTAATAGGTCAAAAGGTGTGTCCTCAAGGGCCGCTCCAGGGCGGAGCGGCCCTTGCTGTATAGAGAAGGAGGTAAAAATGGGCTTTTCCGGTGATTTTCTGTGGGGCGCGTCCTGCGCGGCATATCAGATCGAGGGCGGCTTTGACGCCGACGGCAAGGAGAGAAGCATATGGGACGAGGCCGTGAGGGACAAAAGCTTTGCCGCCCACGGCGAGACGGGCAACGTGGCCTGCGATTTTTACCACAAGATGCGCTCCGACGTGGAGCTGATGGCGAAGATGGGGCTCCGAGCCTTTCGCTTCTCAATAAGCTGGTCCAGGGTCATACCTGAGGGGACCGGTAAGGTCAACGAGGCGGGGCTTCGGTTTTATTCTGACCTTGTTGACGAGCTTAAAAAGCACAATATTGAGCCGCTGGTGACGCTCTACCACTGGGATCTGCCGCTTGCTTTAGAAAAGCGGGGCGGCTGGGAAAACCCGGAGATAGAGGAGTGGTTCGCGGAGTACGTGAAGGTCGTCTGCGACGCTCTCTCGGACCGGGTGCGGTACTGGATGACCATCAATGAGCCTCAGATGTTCGTGGGGCTGGGGTATTTCGTGGGCGCTCACCCGCCATTCAAACGCCTTGACGCCGCGGGGCAGATCAAGGTGACAAAAAATGTACTTCGTGCCCACGGGAGGGCAGTGAGGGTCCTGCAGGAGAGGGCAAAGCTCACTCCCATCATCGGTCTTGCGCCCACGGGGGACGTGTATCTTCCGAAATCCGACGCTCCGGCGGATATTGACGCCGCCAGGGAGCGGTCATTTGACTTTGACAAATACGGCTTCACCATGCAAAACAGCTGGTGGGGCGATCCCATATTCCGAGGCCGTTTCCCGGAGGGGGCATATGAGACATACCCGGAGGAGATGGCTATATTCAGCCCGGAGGACATGGAGCTCATATCCGCGCCGCTGGACTTTTACGGCTTCAACGCCTACAAGGGCACCACGCCCCACGATACGCCAAGAGAGAGCTACGGCGAGTACGCATATCAGGGGTCGCCCCGGACCATGAGCGGCTGGGAGGTTACGCCGGAGGTGATGTACTGGTCGCCAAAATTCCTCTATGAGCGGTACAAAAAGCCCATACTTGTCACGGAAAACGGTATGGCGGGCATGGACTGGGTGAGCTTAGACGGCGGCGTCCACGATATGCAGCGGGTGGATTTTCTGCACCGGTACATTCTTGAGCTTAAAAGAGCCGTGGACGACGGGGTGCCGGTAATAGGCTACAACGTGTGGTCCGTCATGGACAACATGGAGTGGAACCAGGGGTACGACATACGCTTCGGGCTTATTTACGTGGACTACAGGACCGGAGAGAGGACAATTAAGGACTCCGCTTATTGGTATAAGCGCGTCATCGAGACGAACGGGGAGGAGCTTTGAAATGACCGAGGCTGAAATTGGGGCGCTGATGGGCAAATTTTACGCCGAGCAGGACGCGCGGGAAAAGGCGGATAAGCTGGAGCGATATAGACGGCTCAACAAATTTGTAAAGCCGGGGCAGATACTGCTTGTGGGCTCCTCGCTTATGGAGCAGTTCCCAATCCTGGAGCTTTTGGAGGGGGAGAGCCTGCCGCTTCGCGTCTACAACAGGGGCATCGGCGGGTATACCACACGGGAGCTTCGGGCGGCGCTCCAAACCTGCGTATTTGACCTTGCGCCAAAGTACATCTTTATCAACATCGGCACAAACGACTTAAACGGGCCGGATTACGTTGAGGCGGAGCTCATGGGGCGGTATGAGGACATACTTCGCGCCATAAGGGAGAGACTGCCGGATACAGGGATATATATGCTTGCCTACTATCCCACGTGTCCCGAGGTGGGGAACAGGAACCCCTATATCCGGGGACTTTTTCAGTACCGCACGAACGAGCGAATAGCCTCGGCAAACCGGGCGGTGAAGGAGCTGGCAGCTAAGCTGGGCGCTGAGTTTCTTGACCTCAACGACCGCATAACAGACGAAAAGGGCGATATGCGCGCGGAGTTTACCGTTGAGGGAATGCACATGTACTCCGACGGGTATAAGCCCATACTGGAGGCGCTTTTGCCGATTTTGAGGACGCTTGAATAGTTTATTCAAATTTTGGGGGTGAAACGCGTGAAAAAGCCGGCGTTCAATCCATATTTGCCGGGTTGGGAGTATGTACCCGACGGGGAGCCGCACGTCTTTGACGGGCGGGTCTATATCTACGGAAGTCACGACCGCTTCGGCGGGGACAGATTCTGCATGGAAAACTACGTCTGCTGGTCGGCTCCGGTGGACGATCTGGGCGACTGGAAAAATGAGGGGGAGATATACGATAAAATGCGGGACCCGCTTTGTACCGGTCCCGACAGGCTCCTCTTCGCCCCGGATGTGTGCCGAGGTCCCGACGGGCGGTACTACTTATATTACTGCTTCGACTTTGAGGGCGTGGTCAGCGTCGCCGTCTGCGACACCCCGGCGGGGAGATACGAGTTTTACGGTCACGTCCGCTGGCCCGACGGGACGCTTCTGGGAAGGCGGGAGGGGGACCCCTTCCAGTTTGACCCAGGGCTTCTCAATGACAACGGGAGGATATACCTCTACACCGGCTTTTGTTCCCCGAACCTCTTCGGGGAGATGAAAAAGGTCCCGGACCGGGGGTGCATGGGCGTGGAGCTGGAGGCGGATATGCTCACCGTCAAATCGGACCTGCACTTTATTGCCCCATGCTGGGCGAACGCCGGTGACACGGACTTTGACGGACACGAGTTTTTCGAGGCGCCGTCCATGCGAAAGGTGGGGGAGAAATATTACTTCATCTACTCATCGCTTTTGAGCCACGAGCTGTGTTACGCTGTGGGCGATAAGCCGCTGGGGAGCTTTAAGTACGGGGGAACGGTCATATCCAACGGGGACATCGGCTATGACGGTATAGGCCCGGAGGAGGCCACCAACTACACCGGCAACAACCACGGGAGCATTGTGGAGATCGGGGAACAGTGGTACGTCTTCTACCACCGTCACACGAATAAAGGGCAGTTCTCCCGCCAGGGGTGCGCTGAGAGGATAGAGATCCTGCCCGACGGCTCAATCCCACAGGTGGAGATGACCAGCTGCGGCTTAAACGGCTGGCCGCTTCCGGGAAGGGGGACATTTGAGGCGCGTATCGCCTCAAATCTCATGAGCGCCAGGGGAGCCAGAATGTACCCGGTGGACGGCGAGATAGAGGACTACCACCCGTACTTCACCCAGGGACCGGACGGCGTGCAGTATATCGCCAACATGACGGGGGATTGTCTTGCGTGCTTTAAATACTTTGACCTCACGGGCGTAAATGGCGTTGGCGTGTGGGTCCGCGGGTCCGGCAAAGGGCAGCTGCTGGTGGGGACTTACATCGAGGAGCAGGCGCTTGCGTGGATAGATATTGAGCCCACAAGGGAGTGGACGCGATATCGGGCGTCATTTGAGAGGAACTCGCCTTACCCCGTTACCCAGCTATGCTTTGTGTATGTGGGCGAGGGGTCGGTGGACTTTTTGAAATTTGAACTGGAGGGCGACTGATGAAAATCACAGGGATCAAAATAAACGGCCTTACGGAGCCCATCGGGTATGACCTTTCCCACGTCACCGTGAGCTGGCGCGTGGAGGGGACGGAGAGCAAAAAGAGCGCGAAAAGCTCCGTCGTCATCGCAAAAGACCCGGATTTTCGGGATATTGCCGCCGAAAGGACAGGCAGGCTTTCCTGCTCAGGCGTTACCTTTGATTTGACGCTCACGCCAAGGACGCGGTATTACGTAAGGGTATCTGTCAGCGGCGACCTGGGAGACAGCGCCCATAGCGAGAGCTTTTTTGAGACGGGCAAGCTTAACGAGCCCTGGGTGGGGCGGTGGATCGGACAGCGAGCGGGGGATAACTTCCACCCGGAATTTGAAAGAAGCTTTACACTCTCCGAAAAGCCCGGTTCCGCAAGGCTCTATATCACGGGCCTCGGGCTTTTTGAGGCGGAAATCAACGGGAAAAGGGTGGGGAATGACCGCCTGGCGCCGTTTTTCAACGACTACGGTACGGCTGTACAGGTCTGCGCCTATGACGTGACGCAGCTGCTTGAGGAAGGCGAAAATACCGTTCGGGTCAGGCTTGGGAACGGCTGGTACAAGGGCAGGCTGGGCTATGAGGGAGCCTCGGCGGTGTACGGGGACGCCTTCGCGCTGCTGGCGGAGCTCCGCGTTGTGAGCGGGGATACAGAGGAGGTCATCGCCTCAGACGAAAGCTGGAGCTGTCGCCCCTCACAAATTACCTTTTCCGACATTTATGACGGGGAGACTATTGACAGGCGCGTTTCGGGCGAGAGCGCCCCGGCGCGTATCCTGGCGCTGGACAAGAATCTTTCCGAGCGCATGAGCCCGCCGTTGACGGAGGAGCTGGAGCTTCCCGTCAGGGAGGTGATACGCACCCCAAAGGGCGAGACGGTACTTGATTTTGGGCAAAATTTCGCGGGCTTTGTCCGGTTCCGCGCAAATTTCCCTAAGGGAACCAGGATCGAGCTTACGCACGGGGAGATTTTGCAAAACGGGTGCTTTTACAACGACAACTACCGAACCGCCAAGGTACGCTTTACGTATGTCTCCGGCGGGGCGGAGGAGTGGGTGTCGCCCACCTTCACCTACATGGGCTTCCGTTACGTGAAGGTTGAGGGGTGGCCCGGTGAGCTCAATGCCGAGGACTTCCGGGGCGTGGTGCTCCACTCGGAGATGGAGCGCACGGGACGGCTTTCCACAGGTCACAGGGGCGTAAACCGGCTCATTGAAAACGGACTTTGGGGGCTTCGGTCAAACTTCGTGGATATGCCCACGGACTGCCCTCAGCGCGACGAGAGGCTGGGCTGGACGGGAGACGCACAGGTCTTCGCGCCCACGGCGAGCTTTTTCATGGACACGGCGGCGTTTTACCGCAAATTCCTGTGGGACCTGCGGGCGGACCAGGTAAAGCACGGCGGCGCTGTGGCGGCTTATCTTCCGAACTTCGGCGGCGCGCCGGAGGGGGCGGCTGTTTGGGCGGACGCGGCGACGTTCATACCGGACACGCTGTATGATGTCTTTGCCGATGAGGGGCTTTTGCGTGAGCAGTACCCCATGATGCGCGACTGGGTGGATTGGGTGACCCGTTGCGACACTCAGCGCCACGGGCGGCAGACGTATCTATACGACTGCAACTTCACCTTCGGCGACTGGCTTGCCATGGACGGGGTCACGGACCAGAGCATGAAGGGCGGCACCGAGGACGGGTACGTGGGGTGCGTCTACTACTACGCCTCCGCCGTGAAGACCGCGAGAGCCGCCCGTACCCTGGGATATGACGAGGACGCGGAAAAATATGATAAGTTGGCGGAGAATATTAAAAACGCCATTTTAAATGAGTATTTTACCCCCTCGGGGAGACTTGCCGTCACGACACAGACAGGGTACATAATCGCCCTGAAATTTGGGCTGTACCGGGATAAGGCGGCGCTGATACGGGGGCTCAGAGCGAGGCTGAAGCTGGACGGGTATCGGATAAAATGCGGCTTTGCCGGAGCGCCGCTGCTGTGTGAGACGCTTGCCGAGAACGGCATGGGGGATATTGCGCTACATATGTTCCTGTCCCACGGCTTCCCCAGCTGGCTACACTGTGTTGACCTGGGCGCCACCACCATATGGGAGAGGTGGAACTCCGTACTGGACGACGGTTCAATTTCCGGCACCGGAATGAATTCCCTCAACCACTACGCCTACGGCTCCGTTATAAATTACGCCGTCCGGCACCTGGCTGGCTTGAGACAGTCGGAGCCGGGATATAGGGCGGCGGTCATCGAGCCAACCGTTGAGGCAAGGCTCGGACATTTGAAGTGCGAATATCTATCGCCCTACGGTAAATACGCCGTGAGCTGGAATATTGAGGATAACGGAGAGCTCAGAGTGCGTGTGGCGGTGCCCTTTGACTGTGAGGCCGTCCTCAAGCTCCCGGAGAGGGAGGAGGAGAGGCTTTCGGCGGGGGAGTATGAGATCGTATACCGCCCGCGGAGGGATTTCCGCTGTATCTACACCTGGGAGTCACTGCTGGGCGACGTGGCGGCGGACCCGTCGGCGGTGGAGGCCGTGAGGCGCGTGAGCCTCGGCCTTGCGGCGATGGCGGAGAGCGGAGATGTGGAAAGCTTGGGTCTCACACTGAGGGAGCTCCACGATATGCCCTGGTTCGGCTTCGGACCTGAGGAGATGGACAAGGTTACAGATGCGCTTTTCAAGCATGAATATAAAAAGGAGGACTAACGCCATGGTAGATTTAAAAGCGCGGCCCTTTAATTTAAACGGCGGGCAGATCAAATGGGTGGAGGATACCCTATCCTCCATGACGCTTCGGGAGAAGGTGGGGCAGGTATTTTGCCCCATGGGGTACGCAAGCGACGACTCCTCGCTCCACCACACGGTGGCGGAGCTGGGCGTGGGCGGAATGATGTACCGGCCCGGCGCGGCGGCGGAGATACAGGACACCCACCGGCGGATACAGGAGATGGCGAAGATACCGCTCCTGCTGGCGGCAAATACCGAATGCGGCGGCAACGGGCTTGCCTTTGAGGGCGTGAGTTTCGGCGCGCCCATGGCGGCGGCGGCGACGAACGACCCGGAGTACGCATATAAGATGGGCAAGGTGGCCTGCTCCGAAGGGGCGGCGATGGGCCTCAACTGGTCCTTCGCGCCCATCGTGGACATCGACATGGAGTTCCACAACCCCATCACCAACACCCGGACCTTCGGCTCCGACGTGGAGCGGGTCATCGCCTGTGGCAGCCGGTACATGGATGCGGCGGACGAGGAGAACGTGGCTGTGTCCATAAAGCACTTCCCCGGGGACGGCGTGGACGAGCGGGACCAGCACATTTTGACCAGCGTAAACTCCCTGACGGCGGAGAGGTGGATGGAGACCTACGGGAAGGTGTACAAGACCCTCATTGACAAGGGCGCAAAGACCGTGATGGTGGGACACATCGCCCAGCCGGCATGGACGAAGAAGATAAATCCCGACGCCACAAGGCGGGAGACGCTTATGCCCGCCACGCTGAACCCCGCAATTTTGCAGGGGCTTTTGCGCGGCGAGCTGGGCTTCAACGGCCTCATCTCCACCGACGCCACGCCCATGGTGGGCTTCACCTCCGCCATGCCGAGACGCCTCGCCGTACCCGCGGCAATCGCGGCGGGGTGCGATATGATCCTGTTTAACAAGGACCTGGACGAGGATTACCGTTACCTTCTGGAGGGCGTGGAAAATGGGCTTGTCACCGAGGAGCGCCTTGACGAGGCGGTGACGAGGATTTTGGCCACAAAGGTCTCACTTCGGCTTCCTGAGAAGAAGGCCGCCGGCACCGTCGTTCCGGGCCCCGAGGCGCTGTCTATCGTTGGCTGTGAGGAGCACAAAAAGTGGGCGCAAGAGTGCGCGGACAGGTCCGTTACGCTGGTTCGGGACACGCAGGAGCTCCTGCCGCTGTCGCCGGACAGATTCAAGCGCGTCTACCTCAACGTGATACAGAAGAGCACCGACCCCTCCGACCCGCTTGTACAGCAGTGGAAGGCGCTCTTTGAGCGTGAGGGGTTTGAGGTAACCGTCCGGGACCGCCGGACCACCATCGAGCCGGCGGATTTTTCAGATCCCAACCCCTCCCCGGAAAAGCGGGCGATGCTCTATGAGATGTACCGGAGCGTGGAGGAGATGAAGCGCAGCTATGACCTGTATGTCTACGTCTGCAATATGCAGAACGCCTCCAACAACACCACGCTCCGCCTCAACTGGAACGTGACATTTGGTCTGGGCGACGACGCGCCGTGGCTGACCAGCGAGATCCCTGTCCTCATGATCTCCACCGCCTGCCCATACCACCTCTTTGACGCGCCCATGGTGGAGACGTACATAAACGCATACGCCAACACGCCGGTGATAGCAAATGCCGTCATGGATAAGCTCATGGGCCGGAGCGAATTTAAGGGGCAAAGCCCCGTGGATCCCCTTTGCGGGAAGGACTACATATGAAAAGGGCGGAGCTCCTTGCGCGGCTCGGTTTTTCGGTGCCGGAGGCGGCGAAGATACGGGTCATAGTGGATACCGACGCCAAAAACGAGGCCGACGACCAGTACGCCATAGCCCATTTTCTCCTGTCGCCCATGATGGACATAAGGGCCGTCACCGCCGCCCACTTTGAGGGCAAGGCGGGCACCGGGGACAGCATGGAGCGGAGCTTTCGGGAGATACAAAAGCTCCTGGAGCTCATGGAAATCGAGGACGTGCCCGCCCTTCGGGGTCAAAATGGCCCCGGGGACGCTGAGCTTTCCGACGGGGTAAAATTCATAATCGACGAGGCCCGAAAGGACGACCCCCGTCCGATGTATGTGGCTGTTTTGGGCGCCGCGACGAACCTTGCCTCGGCGCTGAGGGCGGCGCCGGAGATTGGGGAGAAAATAACCGCCGTGTGGAACGGCGGCGGGCCATACCCCGCGGGGAGGCCGGAATTTAACGTGGCGCAGGACCCGGACGCGGCGCGGACGCTTCTTGAGAGCTCAGCCCAGGTGTGGCAGATTCCCCAGGATGTGTACGCGGCATTTGAGGTGACATTGGCGGAGCTTACCGCCCATGTCCGACCCTGCGGGAGAATAGGGGAGTACCTCTTTTCACAGCTTGAGGAGGACAATTTACGGGAGTTTGACCAGGACTTTCTTATTCGGGCAGGGGAGAACTGGACTCTGGGGGATAACGCAACGGTCGCGGCGCTTTTGATGAACCGCTTTCGGGGCAACTGGTACACACGGCCCGCGCCGAAGCTCAACGCCGACCTCACCTACGGGGACGACCCCGAAGGCAAGCCCATACGGGTCTACACGGCGCTGGATGTTCGCATGACACTCAGCGACCTATACGCAAAGCTTGCGTTGATTTACGGAAATAAATGAGGAGGAGCACTATGAAAGCCATTATATTTGACCTGGACGGGGTCATCTGCTTTACCGACGAGTACCACTACCTGGCATGGAAACAGCTGGCGGACAGGCTGGGCATCGAGTTTGACCGCACCATAAATAACCGACTTCGGGGCGTGTCCCGCATGGCGAGCCTGGAGATAATCCTTGAGAAGTGGCATGGCGAGCCCTTCTCCCAGGAGCAAAAGGAGGCTTTCGCCGCGGAGAAGAACGACATATACCGGGAGAGCCTGAAGAATATGTCCCCCGCTGACCTTGCGCCGGAGACAAAGGCGGCGCTTATAGAGCTGCGCAATCGCGGCTACAAGCTTGCCATTGGCTCAAGCAGTAAAAATACGCCCTTCATTCTTGGGCAGATCGGGCTTTCGGGCTTCTTTGACGCAGTGTCCGACGGGAACAACATAACACGCTCCAAGCCCGACCCAGAGGTGTTTTTGAAGGCGGCGGAATTCCTGGGAATGGAGCCGGCGGAGTGCCTTGTGGTGGAGGACGCCGTGTCGGGAGCCGAGGCGGGACACGCCGGAGGCTTCAAGGTGGCATGTGTGGGCGACGCCGCCCAAGCAGGAGTGGGAGATTGGAACATGGGGAGCTTTACGGAGCTTCTGGACATTTGCAAATAGGGGTGAGGCGATGGAACGAATGGAAATAAACCGGGGCTGGAGCTTTAAAAAGCTTAACGGCTCCGCCGCGGCGACCGTGGATCTGCCCCACACCTGGTATAAGGACGACGACCAGTACCGGGGCGAGGCGGTGTACAAAAAGACGGTGGAGGTCCCAGATGATACGTGCCTCATACTGGAGATCGGCGCGGCGGACCACACGGTGACGGCTTACGCGGGCGGTACGGAGATTGGAACACACAAGGGCGGGTATTCACGGGTGCGGTTTCAGATCCCGCGTGAGTGCGTGAAGGACGGGAAAATCGACCTGGAGCTTCACCTTAATAACTCCGCCGTCAATGACGTGTCGCCTCTCGCCGGGGACTTCACGGTATTTGGCGGCCTCACGCGGGGCGTGAGCCTGCTTGCCTGCGGGGAGGACCGTTTTGACTACCTCTACCACGCCACCGACGGCGTAATCGTCAGGGCGGCGGTGGACGGGGCGGGAAACGGTATCCTGAGCCTTGAGCCCCACACGGCGGTAACGGGAGATGCCGTTATAAGATACACGCTTCTTGACCCTGAGGGTCAGGAGACAGCCCGATTCGTGGGCGCTGCCAATGTCCCGGAGACGCGGCAGATCCCCTCCCCGCGTCTCTGGGACGGCAGGCGTGACCCGGCGCTGTACACGCTGAGAGCGGAGCTGCTGGTAAACGGTGATGTGGCAGATATTACGGAGCTGAAAACAGGCTTTCGCTCTTTCCGCATGGACCCGGACAGGGGCTTTTTCCTCAACGGGAAACACCTCAGGTTAAACGGCGTGGCGGTGCATCAGGATTTCGCCGGGGTGTATTCCGCCGTGACGAAAAGGGAGATCGACAGGAATTTTGAGCTCATAGAGGAGATCGGCGCCAACGCCCTGAGGCTCAGTCACTACCAGCACCCGGCATACACATATGACGAGTGCGACAGGCGGGGGTATGTGGTATGGGCGGAGATACCCATGCTGAAGATGACCGAGGACCCGGCACTGCAGGAAAACGCCGTGAGCCAGCTCACCGAGCTCATTTTGCAGAATATCCACCGCCCAAGTATATGTTTCTGGGGCGTGCAGAACGAGATCGGAATGTTCCGGGACGCGCCGCCAATCCACGAGGCTGTGAGAAGGCTTGTGAATGTGTGCGGGACCCTGGACCCAGGCAGGGTCGTCACCTGCGCCAATCTCAACACAGTCAAATCCAAAAGCGGGCTCAACCACCTGACGCCAATGGTGGGATATAATATATATTTCGGCTGGTACTACGGAAAAATGGGGGACTACGGCGCGTTTCTGGACAATATGCACCGGGACCTTCCCGAAACAGCTCTGGGCATCAGCGAATACGGTGTGGACTGCAATCTGCGGTTCCATTCGGAAAATCCGCTGGTGAAGGACTACTCCGAGGAGTTCCAGGCTCTCTGGCATGAGACGGTGTACCCCATAATCGACTCCAAGCCCTACCTTTGGGGCAGCTTCATCTGGAATATGTTCGACTTCTCCAGCTCTCGCCGGGACGAGGGCGGGCAGAAGTACATAAACGCCAAGGGCCTTGTGACCCACGACAGGGAGATAAGGAAGGACGCGTTTTACTACTACAAGGCGAAATGGTCGACCGAGCCGTTTTTGCATATACGCGAGAAGCGGTTTGAAAAGCGGTGCCGGGACAGCGTAGACGTGAAGATTTACACAAATCTCCCCTCCGCCGTATTGAACGGTGTGACTGCGGAAAACGACGGCAACGGGCGTATCGTTTTCCCGAATCAGCCGCTTTCGGAGGGCAAAACCACATTCACCGTCACGGCGGAGCATGAGGGGCGGCACTTTGAGGATAGCGTGACCTTTGAGAAGGTTTCGGAGCCCGAGGAGAGCTACATTCTCCCAAACTCCGGCGCGGGGGAGACGGTGAAAAACTGGTTTTTGGACGAGGACATCGACACCGGCGCCTACTACTCCCTCAACGACACAGCTCAGGAGATAATGGATTCGCCGGAGGCGTATGCCGTCCTCAAAAAATACGTCCCCGGTCTTTGTCCCGTTTTGGAGCGGGGCGTTATACCGCTGGGGCTGGAGATGAAGAGCATTTTGAACCGCGAGACGCCGGAGGGGTTGGACCTTAAGGCGCTGAACGGCGAGCTTATGAAAATTTTAAAGTGAGGTGCGGTATGTTCAGGGGTTTCGAGGATTTTGTGAAGCGTCACGACTATCTTGTGTGCGTGGACTCCGACGGTTGCGCCATGGACACCATGGACTGCAAGCACATTCACTGCTTTGGTCCCTGCATGGTTAAAGAGTGGGGGCTTGAGCAGTGGAAGGAGCCCATTTTGGAGCGGTGGAACGAGATAAATCTTTACTCCGTGACCCGTGGGATAAACCGCTTCAAGGGGCTTAACATCATGCTCACGGAGGTAAACGGGAAGTACACTCCCATTGACCGTTTGGAGGACTTGACCGCATGGGTAAACTCCGGGGCAGCGCCCTCCAACGACGCGATACAAAGGGCAATCGACGAGACGGACAGCTCCATGCTGAAAAAGGCTCTCAGCTGGTCTAAGGCAGTCAACGCCGCCATCGTTGAGCTTCCCGAGGAGCTGAAAAAGCCCTTCGAGGGGGCCGAGGAGGGTCTGGCGGCGGCAAGCGAGTTTGCCGACGTCGCCATTGTCTCCAGCGCCAACCGGGACGCGGTGGTGGAGGAGTGGACAAAGTTTGAGCTCCTGGACCACGTGGACATCATGCTGGCACAGGACATGGGCAGCAAGGCCCACTGCATAGCCGAGATGCTGAAATTCGGCTATGATCCCGATAAGGTCCTCATGGTGGGCGACGCCTCCGGCGACCGGGACGCGGCGGAGCAGGACGGCGTACACTTCTATCCTATCCTTGTCCGCCACGAGGCGGACAGCTGGGCGGAGCTTCGCGATACAGGTCTTGAAAAGCTGAAAACCGGGGATTATTCCGGCTATGAGAAGGAAAAAATCTCGGAATTTTTGAAAAATCTTGGAGCGTGAGGGGTGATTTTATGGTAAAATTAAAGGAAAAGCCCTTTTATCTCACAGACGGGCAGGTAAAGTGGGTGGAGGACACCATCGACCGCATGACGTTGGAAGAGAAGATCGGACAGCTCTTCACCATCATGACCTACGTCCCCGGCGTAAACGAGGAGAACATAAAAAATACCGTGGAGAGCTTCCATCAGGGCGGCCTTCGCTGGCAGAGAAAGAGCTCCGCCGAGGCGTATGAGCAAAACAGGCTCTACCAGAAATACAGCAAGGTTCCCGTCCTCGTAGCCGCCAACTGCGACACAGGCGGCGCCGAGTGCGTGCCCGACGGGACCTTCGTCGCCACCGCCGCCCAGGCAACGGCGGGGCGGGACCCGGAGACGGCATACCGCATCGGCCTTGCCAGCGCCCGTGAGGCGGGGAGCATCGGCGCGAACTGGCTTTTTAACCCGGTGTGCGATGTGTACCTCAACTGGCGAAACACAATTGTCAACACAAGAAGCTACGGCTCGGACCCGGACAGGGTGCTGGAGATGTGCAGAGCTTACATAAGGGGCGTCCGGGATTCGGGCTTCAACATGGCGGTAACCGCCAAGCACTTCCCAGGAGACGGCACCGAGGAGCGGGACCAGCACCTGGTCATAGGGTGCAACGACCTCGATGTAGACGAGTGGGAGAGCACCTTCGGAAAGGTCTACCGCGGGCTCATAGACGACGGCGTGGAGGCCGTGATGGTGGGGCACATCACCCAGCGGGCTCTTTCAAAGAAGTACCGCCCGGAGTTCACCGACGCGGACATAAAGCCGGCGACGCTGGCGCCGGAGCTTTTGAACGACGTTCTGCGCGGGGAGCTCGGCTTCAACGGCGTCATCGTCACAGACGCCACCCAGATGATAGGCTTCAACGTGGCGGAGCCAAGGCGCACCGCCCTGCCACACGCCATCGCCGCCGGATGCGACATGATACTTTTCACAAACGAGCCGGCGGAGGATATGGGATATATCCGGGAGGGACTGGAGAACGGCACTGTAACACCTGAGCGGCTTCACGAGGCGCTGGAGCGGATTCTGGGTTTGAAGGCGAAGCTGGGACTTACGGAGAGCTACCGATTCCCCACGCCGGAGATGCGGGAAAAATATGTGGGCTGTGCCGAGCACAACGAATTTCGCCGCGAGGCGGCGGAGAAGTGCACCACGCTTGTGAAGGACACACAGAAGCTTCTCCCCGTATCCCCAGAGGGCAAGCGGGTATTTCTCGTCTATGCCCACAACATTCCCAACTCCAAGGGCTACAAGGGAGACCCGGTGAAGGATATGCTCATTGAGGAGCTGGAGCGGGTGGGCTTCGCCGTGGACGTGTGCCCAACGTTCTACGATTTGGAGGTGGAGAACGGCGTAAGCTTCATGAACATGATAAAGATAATGGACAGGGGAGAGAGGGAGAAATTCAAGGCGAAATACGACCTTGTGCTTCTCGTTCTCAACTTCACCGGCTACTCCCAGACGAACGAGGTGCGTGTCACCTGGAGCCACGACCACTCCGCCGACTCGCCCTGGTATCTGGCGGAGGTCCCCACGGTGGCGGTGAGCCTCAACTTCACAAACCACCTAATTGACGTGCCCCAGGCGAGGACCTTCATCAACGCCTACGGCTCAAAGCGTGAAAATATCCGGGCATTTATTGAGAAAATCTGCGGTAAAAGCGAATTCACCGGCGTCGCCGAGGACACGGTCTTCTGCGGACGCTGGGAGACAAGGCTGTAAGAAGGAAACAATAAAAAACTTTATCGGAGGTGTGATGGAGCAACATGGACGATGAAGAAAAAGCGGAACGCTGTCCATACTGCGGCGGAGAAATGACGGCCGGCCGCATATACAGCGATGGCGGCCACGCGGCGTGGTGGCTTCCCGACAGGGCGGAACCCGGCACGTTTGTGACCGAAAAATCCCTTGAAAAGCGCGGCGGTTTTCTGATGGGTAAGGCCACGAAGGTCGGGCTTTTCGCCGCGAAGCGGCCCGTGAGCCTCCATTGTGCCAACTGCGGAATAATTATTACAAAATTGCGGAAAGGATGATATATATGCTTGATCTCCCTCTCAATGTAGATTTTACCGGTAAAACCGTGGTGGTCACCGGCGCGGGCGGGGTGCTGTGCTCCGTCATGGCGCGCGCCTTCGCTCAGGCTGGGGCGAAGGTTGCCGCTCTCGACCTCAACGAGGAGGCTGTCAAAAAGCTGTCCGACGAGGTGAGGGCGGAGGGCTTTGTCCTCAACGGCTGCAAGTGCAACGTCCTGGAGCCGGATTCTATCCGTGCCGCTCATGAGGCGATTTTAAAGGACTTAGGTCCCGTGGACATTCTGGTGAACGGCGCGGGCGGCAACAATCCCCGTGCCACAACGGACAACGAGTACCAGCACGAGGCGAAGGAGGGGCAGAAGACCTTCTTTGACCTTGACCCCTCCGGCGTGGATTTCGTCTTTAAGCTCAATTTCCAGGGCACCTTACTGCCTACGCAGATTTTCGCCAAGGACATGGTGGAGCGCAAATCCGGCGTTATTTTGAACGTAAGCTCAATGAACGCCTATATACCTCTGACGAAGATCCCCGCCTATTCCGGCGCAAAGGCCGCCATTTCAAACTTCACACAGTGGCTGGCAACCCATTTTGCAAAGTCCGGTATCCGCTGTAACGCCATAGCTCCGGGCTTTTTGGTGAGCAACCAGAACCGCGCCCTCCTGTTCAACCCCGACGGCACGCCCACGGCCCGCAGCGAGAAGATTTTGAACGGCACCCCCATGGGCCGCTTCGTGGACGCCGAGGAGCTTTTGGGCGGCGTGTTCTTCCTCTGCGACGACCGCTCCGCCAGCGCCATAACCGGCGTAGTCCTCCCCATCGACGCCGGCTTCGCCGCGTATTCGGGGGTATAACAAAACAGCACGGGAGCTTAAATTAACAGTTTCGGAAAAGCAATCATACAGACAAGCCGTGAAAGCTTTGCTTTCACGGCTTCCTGCATATTTGACGCGCTATATTATCCGGGAGTGGTCTTTCCTGTACTGCGCGGGGGTACAGCCGGCTATTTCGCGGAAGCATTTGGAAAAGTAGTTTGGCGTGTTGAAGGCAAGGGCCTCCGCGATCTCTCTGACGGAGAGGGAGGTGGACTCCAAAAGAAGCTTTGCTCGCTCTATCTTGGCACAGCGGATATAGAGGAAAATGGGCGTCCCAGTCTCCTTTTTGAATTTTTCGGAGAGGTAATACTCCGTATATCCCGTAAGGGCCGCCAGATCAGCGATACGGATATTTCTGCCCACGCTGAGCTCGATGTAGTCACAGCACTTCTGGACGGCGGCGGAGTAGTTTGGGTTTAAGTTCAGGCTGTGAACTCGGTAGATAAAATCATGGTACATGGACAGCGAAAGGGTATTGAGCTCCCCCAGGTCGCGGCTCTGTACGGCGGCCTCGATATATGCGTCGCCCAGGGGGTAAGCCACCTCCGGGCTCAGACCGCCCTCCATGGCGGCGCGGCACACGAGGGAGGTAAAGACGATTATGCTGATCCTGAATTTTTGCAGGGGGTCCCTGCCCTCCACCGGCACGCCGGAGCTCAGATAGCTGCTGCGGTTCAGAGCGTCCTGGTAATTTATGTCCCCGTTTCGGACCATTTGGAGCAGAGTGCGCTCGGCTAAGTAGATTTCCGTTCTGTCGCGCTTTACCGGCGCCGGGATTGGGAACGTCTGCTCGCCCTCCTGACCGCTGAAGAGGATGGAGACGTCAAGCCTCTGCCCTGTCAGAGTGTTGTGTACCATGGTCACATAGCGGACAAAGATGGCGTGGGGCATGACCGGCATGGAGCCAAGCCGCTCGGTAAGCTCTCCCGCCCAGATTGCGTCCTCTATGGTGTCCCGGTACGGGCGGAGGGCATCGCGGACCTGATTTTTCACCGGCATGGAGTAGAACACGGGACCCATGACGAAGATAAGACCCCGGTTGCGCACAGGCTCGAGGGTTACTGCCCACTGCATACCGATGGGCGAACCCACCAATATTGGCAGGGTCTCCTTGGAAGCGGCGTAGTCCATGGCCTTTTCCGCGCCGCCGAATATCCGAAACGCCTTCTCCAAAACCTCGCGCTCCGGCTCGGGGCAGGAGGTGGCGAGACACCTGCCGCTCTCACCGTAGCACCATACGTAGAATTTCTCCCCGGCGGGGATCATTCCCTCTAACAAGAGAAGGTTTTGCTCCTCCGGGGTCATGGGGGTCTCCATCTGACGGCGCCTCCTTTTCACATTTGATTTTTTATTCCAGTATATCATATGATTAGAAGAAATCAAGAAACTTCCTGAATTGGTGTAATTATTCCAGAATTAGTGACTTTACTGCACGGGAGTTTTAACTTAAAATATGTATAAAATCCACAATTACATCATGGAGAGTGCGGCGAATGATAGCAAATACGCTGAAAACAGAATACATGACGAACCCCGTTGGAATAGACATAAAGTCGCCGTGCCTTACGTGGCTGTGCGAGGGCGGCCTGAGACAGACAGCTTATGAACTGAGGGCGTACCGGGACGGCGAGGAGGTCTGGAACAGCGGCATGGTCGAGAGCTGTGAAATGCGCGCGCTTTTTGGCGCGCCGCTCCACAGCCGTGACCGGATCCAATGGCAGGTGCGGCTCTGGGACGAAAACGGAGAACCCGGAGAGTGGAGCGATGAGGCCGTCTTTGAGATGGGGCTTTTGGAGAAAAGCGACTTTATGGCCCAATGGATCGACCCGGAGCCTGACCGGGACCCAAACGAGCACAAGCCCGCAAGCTATTTGAAAAAGAGCTTCACTGTGGATGACAAGACCGGCCCCACGCGTCTCTATGTGACCTGCCACGGGCTCTATGAGGTGTGGCTTAACGGGACGCGGGTGGGGGATTTTGTCCTTGCTCCCGGCGTATCCAGCTATGATCAGCGCCTTTTTGTTCAGACATACGACGTGGCGGAGCTTCTGCGGGAGGGGGAGAACGAGATACTTGTTATCCTCGGCGACGGCTGGTATCGCAGCTGTTCCGGCGTGGACGGGGACAGGAACCTCTACGGTGAGGACGTGGCGCTGTGGCTCCGGCTGGAGGTGGGCGGAAAGCCGGTTTGTGTCTCCGACGGGAGCTGGGAGGCCACCCAATGCGGCCCCATACGCATGGACGATATGCAGCAGGGGGAGACGGTGGACGCCAGACTTTCTGAGCTCACGGGCTTTCACGGAGTGACGGTTCGGGACTATGGGACGGATAACCTCTGCGCCTCCAACTGCGTCCCAATAACGGAGCATGAGAGATTTCCCGGAAAGCTCATCACCACGCCAAACGGCGAGAGGGCATTGGACTTCGGGCAGAATCTTGCCGGCTACATAGAGTTTTCCCTGACTGCCCGCGCGGGAGATACCATCACCCTGACCTGCGGAGAGACGCTGGACGAGAACGGGAATTTCACCCAGGAGAATTTTCAGGATCGCAAGCGCCACAAGGAGGGCGGCACCCGTCAGCAGGTGGTCTACACCTGTCGGGAGGGCGTCAATCACTACAAGACGAAATTCTCCATCTGGGGCTTCCGTTACGCCAAGGTGGAGACGGATATTGACCTCACGGACGCTCAGTTCGCCGCCATCGCCGTATACTCCGACATGGAGCGCACCGGCTTCTTTACCTGCGGAAATGAGGACATCAATAGGCTGGTGGATAACACTCTTTGGAGCATGAAGTCCAATTTCTGCGATGTACCCACGGACTGTCCCACCCGCGAGCGGGCGGCCTGGACCGGTGATATGGGCGTTTTTATCGACACGGGGCTCTACCTTATGGACTGCGGGACCGTCGTTCGCAAGTGGCTGGGGGAGTGCAGGATCTGTCAGTACCCGGACGGGAAGGTGGCGAATATAGCGCCCAAAAATAACCGCCCCACCTTTACCACCGAGCTTCTTGCCGGGTCCGTGGGCTGGGGCGACGCCTCCATAATCGTCCCGTGGGCGCTTTATCGCAGATACGGCGACAGGCGGATCCTCGCGGAAAACTACGAGATGATGCGCCGCTGGTACGGGTATCTTGAAAGCCGCGCCGGGCAAAAGAAAAGCGCCGCGCCCGTGGACATGAACGCCATCCCGGAGCAGTACCGGGCCATGCTGAAGAACATGCCCCCGGAGGCTTTGGCGGAGATGATGAAAAAATTCGCCCCGCCAAAGAGCGATAACGAAAACCCATATGCCGATTTTGCCATTGAGGCGGGTACGGATTACGGCGAGTGGTGCGAGCCGGATGTAAGCTCCATCGACGCAATGGGAAAGCCGCAGAGCAAGGTCGCCACGGCCTACTACGCGTATTCCGGGAGGCTTCTGGCGGAAATTTCCGAGGCACTTGGAGAAACCGAAAACGCGCGGCGTTACGCCGCAAGAGGCAAGGGCGCCAAAAACGCCTTCCGCTTCATCGCCGCGAAAAACGGAGTGATCCAATCGGACCGTCAGGCGGAGTACGTCCGGGCAATTGACTTCGACCTTCTGAGCGAGGACGAGAAGCGCCGCGCGGCGGCGGACCTGAACGAGCTTGTCATAAAGTGCGGTTACCACCTGAACACCGGCTTCCTCTCCACCCCAGCCCTCCTGCCGGTGCTGGCGAAGTACGGGTACACGGACACGGCATACAGGCTTTTGCTCCAGGACACGTGTCCCGGCTGGCTCTACGAGGTGCGGCACGGGGCCACCACCGTCTGGGAGGAGTGGGACGGCATCAATGAGAAGGGCGAGGCGAAGGCGTCTCTCAACCACTACTCCAAGGGGGCTGTCTGCGGTTGGCTTTTCTCCGGCGTCTGCGGTATCCGGGTGGAAAACGGCAAAATCAATATCGCGCCGCAGCCCTCGCCGCTTTTGGGACACGCCGAGGCGAGATACAAGTCTCCCCTTGGCGAGATCGTCAGCGGCTGGCGCTATGGGCCGGACGGCTCCGTCACCTATACCTTCTCCATCCCCGCCAATGGGGAGGCAGAAGTCAGCCTGCCGGATGGACGGCACCTGCGGCTGACCGCCGGAGAGTATTCCCTGTGAGTTTTCGGATTTTCCCCGGCCTACGGCACTGAGCGAACGGGTCCGGACACATCGGCAGGCCATAAATCATTTATTTGTCAGAAATGAGGAGAATTGGTATGGGCTTATTATATGGCTGTTTGGCTGCGGCGTGTATTTTTGGTGGATTGATTCTGCTACTTACTAAGCGGCGCTATATGTTTGCCATTCCCCTTGGAATCTTGGACATGGCCTTTGTGGTGCTGTCAGTCAAAGGGTTTAAAGAAATGATGGTTGCAAGCGGGAAAATTCTTTCGCCAGACTGGTTTGGACTTGGATACGAAAAACCTATTGCAATCACCTATATTTTGATGTTTGCATTCGGCGTCGCAATCGTGATGGCTGGTGTTGTCCTCCGAATAATACGGAATAATAGTATGGACTGAATTCAAACAAAACTGGTAATATTTTGAATCGAAAGCGGCTGGCGCTATGGGCTGGACGGCGCTGTCGCCTATACCTTCCGCATTCCCGCCAACGCAAGCGCGGACATTACGCTCCCGGACGGACGCCGGTTCACTCTGGGTCCGGGGGAGCGTGTAATAAAATAATTTTTAAAAGGAGAGTTCACTATGGCAAAAGAAAAGCTGTCCGCAAGCCAGGTAGACGGTGTGCAGTACCGCCGCGCCAAGACCTGGCAAATCATCCTTCAGGCGTGCAACGCGTTAGTCGGCATGAGCGTCTACTCACTGATAGGTATGGCGTCCTATGCCGGCAACATCGGCTACGGCATCGCCACCGTGACCGTGGGCACCATCGTGGCGTTTTCTCGTATCCTGGACGGAATCACGGACCCCCTTCTGGCGTTTGTCTATGACCGGGTCAACACAAAGTGGGGCAAGCTGAGAATTTTGATGATCGCGGGCTTTGCGGTCGAGGCCCTGGCGCTCCTTTGTATGTTCAGCTTCCTGTCCAGCAAGGGCTTTGCCGGGGCTATGGGCATCGTGGTGTTCACCCTCACATACATCGTCTACATAATCGGCTACACCATCACCAACATGACCGCCCAGACACTTCCTGCCATCATGACCAACGACCCCAAACAGCGGCCCACCATCGGCGTGTGGACCACCGCCATGAATTACCTTGTGCCCATGATCATGACCATGGTGCTGAACATGGTGCTTCTCCCCAAATTCGGCACCCCCGTCACCGGCGCGGACGGTGTTGTGAGCTACAACTACAATCAGGCGTTCCTCACGTCAGCGGTTTGGGCAACTGTGATCGTCGCCGCCGTCGGCACGCTCCTTGTGTGCATCGGAATCAGCGAATACGACAAGCCGGAGTTTTTGGAGGGCACCACCAAAAAGCATGAGAACCTGAAGCTCCGGGATATGTGGAACGTGCTGTCGCACAACCGGCCCCTCCAGTGCTATATCGCCTCCAACGCATCTGACAAGATCGCCCAGCAGACAATGACCCAGGCGGTCATCAACACCCTTGTAAACGGTATCCTCATCGGAAATCTCCAGATCGCCACAATGCTCACCGTCATCAGCATGATCCCCTCCATCTTCTTTGCCGCCTTCGGCGCACGGTATGTTGGGCGGCATGGAAGCAAGAAGGGCATCACCTTCTGGACATGGGTCAGCATGGGCATCTCCGCCGTCACACTGGTTTTCTTCCTTGTCATCGACCCCAGGCAGATCGGCGTTATGATGAGCCCCGCAATGATCATCTACGTTCTGCTGACGCTTTTGCAAAACGGCTCCAATATGTGCGTGACCACCGCCAACAACTCCTTTATGGCGGACACCATCGACTATGAGCTTGACCGCTCCGGCAAGTATATCCCCGCCGTGGTCACCGGCACCTACAGCCTCATAGACAAGCTCATCACGTCCCTCTCAGCCGTAATCGCCACCGGCGCCGTCGCACTCATCGGCTATACCGACACCATGCCCCAGCCCGGCGATCCCTCTACACCCGGCGTATTCTGGGTCGCAATGGCTGTCAAGTTCGGCTTCCCGATTTTGGGCTGGATCATCACCATCGTCGCCATGAGGTTCTGCCCGCTGACGCGGGAGGAGATGGTCAACGTCCAGAAGCGCATCGCCGAGAAGAAGGCCGCGCTGAAGGCTGAAAACTGATAACCATCACTTTTACGGGGAGTTAATTATGCGAAGGATCATCAATTTCAACGATAACTGGCTTTTTTCCGTGGCGAGCGGAGCTGACGCGGCGCTGAGCCCCGACCGGCAGGAGGTTACCCTTCCGCACACATGGAACGCCGTGGACGGGCAGGACGGCGGCAACGACTACCGGCGCGGCACGGCTGAATATCATAAAACCTTTGACTGCCCAGCGCACGGGGAGGGCGAGCGCGTCTTTATAGAGTTTGACGGCGCGGCAATGACCGCCGAGGTTTTCTTAAACGGCGAGAAGCTCTGCCACCATGAGGGCGGCTATTCCGCCTTCAGGGTGGAGCTGACGGATCGTCTGCGCGACACCAATGAGCTTTGCGTCCTGGTGGATAACTCCGACAACGACACCGTATATCCGCAAAAGGCTGATTTCACCTTTTACGGCGGACTTTACCGTGACGTAAAGCTGATAGTGGTTCCGGCGGAGCACTTTGAGCTTGGGTACTGCGGCACGCCGGGCATAAAGGTCACGCCGGAGGTGGACCTTAAAAATAAAACCGCCTCCGTCACCGTGGAGACCTGGCACAACGCCAAATCGGTGGAGATCACGGTAGACGGTCAGACCCAGAGGGTGGAGAGGACCGCCGTGTTCACCATTGAAAACGTCCGCCTCTGGGACGGGCTTGACGATCCATATCTCTACACCGCCACGGCGCGGCTCAAGAGCGGCGACGAGGTCAGCGCCCGCTTCGGCTGCCGGGTGTTTGAGATTGACCCGCAGCGCGGCTTCATACTCAACGGGCGCGAATATCCCCTCCGGGGCGTCAGCCGCCACCAGGACCGCTGGGGAAAGGGAAACGCCCTGAGCTGTGAGGACCACCGGGAGGACATGGAGATCATCCGTGAGCTGGGAGCAAACACCCTGCGGCTGGCCCACTATCAGCACGCTCAGGAATTTTACGACCTGTGCGACGAAAACGGCATCGTGGTCTGGGCGGAGATACCCTACATCACCATGCACATGACAAACGGGCGGGCAAACACCCTCTCCCAGATGGAGGAGCTGATTGTACAGAACTACAACCACCCCTCAATCGCCGTGTGGGGGCTCTCCAACGAGATCACCGCCGCCAGCGCGGTGAACGAGGATCTGCTCAATAACCACCGGCTCCTCAACGACCTCTGCCACCGCCTGGATCCCACCCGCAAGACCACAATGGCTAACGTCTTTATGCTGGAGACCGACAGTCCGATCCTTGAGATCCCCGATGTGAACAGCTACAACCTTTACTTCGGCTGGTATCTGGGGGAGCTTGAGCAGAACGACGAGTTCTTTGACGAGTATCACGCCAAATATCCCGACAGGTGCATCGGATTTTCCGAATACGGCGCGGACGCAAACCCCGCCTATCAGTCCAGCCGCCCCGAAAAGGGCGACTACACCGAGAGCTACCAGGCGGTATACCATGAGCATATGCTTGCCATGATTGAAAAGCGCCCTTGGCTCTGGGCCACCCACGTGTGGAACCTCTTTGACTTCGCCGCCGACGGCAGGGACGAGGGGGGCAAAAACGGGCAGAATCAGAAGGGCCTTGTGACCTTCGACCGACAGCTCAAAAAGGACGCCTTCTACCTCTACAAGGCCGCCTGGAACAAAAAAGAGCCCTTCGTTCACCTGTGCGGCTCCCGGTACGCGGACAGGTGCGAGGACGTGACGGAGGTTAAGGTCTACTCCAACCAGCCTGAAGTTTCCCTGTACGTGGATGGAAAGCTCTTTGAGACGCGCGCAGGACACATTGTCTTTAAATTCAACGTCCCCATCACCGGCTCCCACTCCGTCGAGGCCCGCGCCGGCGGGTGCAAGGACGTGATACAGATAAGTAAGGTCGCGGAGCCGAATCCGGCTTACACTCTCCCTGGCAGGACCGCCGTGACCAACTGGTTTGACAACGAGGTTTCCGACCCTAAGTATTTCTCAGTCCACGACAAGCTCGCGGAGCTTCAGTCCGACCCCAAAGCCGGGGCTATTGTGGCTCAGATGATGGCAAAGGGCGCGGAGAGCCGTGGCGACGTGGCGGCGGCGGTGAAGGACAACCCCGGACTTGTGCGCATGATGGGCCGCATGACGCTCATAAGCCTATTAAAGCAGGGCGGCGCGGACGGGGAGAGCATAAAGCAGCTCAACCGCGTTTTGCAGACCATCAAAAAGCCGGATTGAGGAGAAGAAAGGAGTGTTTGCCATGCCAATAAAAGCGGTCCAGCAGTTTATGCTGGGTACGGTCATAGGCAAGGAGTCCCAGGCGCGGGATACTCTGGCAGCAATCCGCGTGGCAGGCTACGGCGGTATCGAGCTGTGCGGCTTTATGATCCACCCCACGGGCTTCATGGTGCGTATGCTGACAAAGGCCGCCGGTATGCCCACTGGAAACGGCGGGAAGCTCGACTGGCACAGGCTCGTTGACGACAGCGGCCTTGAGGTCGTAAGCCTCCACTACGACTTGGGGAGCATCGAGCGTGACGCCAAAGCCGCGGCGGAGGAGGCAAGATCCTTCGGCACGGACAAGATCGTCATCACCGGCATGTACCGCTTCGCCTACGGGGACGAGGGGGAGGTACGCAAGCTGGCCTCCCGCCTCAACGACGCGGGCGAGGCGCTGGAAAGGGAGGGCGTCCACCTCCTCTACCACAACCACAACTGCGAGTTGCAGCGCCTCCCCGGAGGAAAACGTGCCTACGATATACTCATCGACGGTACAAGACCGGACCTTGTAAACTTTGAATTTGACAGCTACTGGTTCGCCGAGGGCGGCGCCGACCCCGCGTATTGGATGGAGCGCCTCGGAACCCGCATGAAGCTCTGGCACATCGCCGACAGGGGAGCGCGACTCACCGGCCCCGCCATGACGCCTATCTTAAAGTCCGACAGCGTTGAACTGGGGACAGGCAACATGCCGTTGGACACCCTGGCTGAAAAGGCAAAAGCCAACGGCATCGACGCCGTCATACTGGAGAGCCACCGCAACTGGATCGACAGATCCCCGGTGAAGAGCCTGGAGCAGAGCGCCAAATGGCTGAACGAGAGATTTTAAAAGGAGGATAACCCATGCGCTTCCCCAACAATTTTATGATCGGCGCCGCCACCGCCGCCCATCAGGTGGAGGGCAATAACGTCCATAGCGACTGCTGGGCGCAGGAGCAGATGACCCACACAAGCTACGTAGAGCCCTCCCTGGATGCGGTGGACCATTACCACCGCTATGCGGAGGACATCCGCCTCATGGCGGATGCCGGCCTCAACGCCTACCGCTTCTCCATCGAGTGGGCTCGCGTCGAGCCGGAGGAGGGTCGCTTCGACGAATCTGAGGTTGAGCACTACCGCGCCGTGATCCGGTGCTGTAAGGAAAACGGCATCGAGCCCGTCGTGACCCTCCACCACTTCTCCAGCCCCAAGTGGCTCATATCCAAGGGCGGCTGGGAGGCGGAGACCACCCCCGCCGACTTCGCGAAATACGTTCGCTTCATCATGGAGCGGCTGGGGAGCGAGCTTCGCTACGTCTGCACAATCAACGAGGCCAACATGGGCGTTCAGGTCGCGGCGATCGCGGAGCGTTACCGTCGGCAGATGATGGCGCAGCTGGCAAAGGCCCGGGCGTCAGGCACAGACGTGGACAGCGGCGTCCAGATGGGCCTCAATATGCAAAAGATGATGGAGAACCAGCAGGCCATCGCCCGGGAAAGCCTGGAGGTCTTTGGCGTCCCTCAGCCCCAGTGCTTCACAAGCCCCCGCACGCCCCGTGGCGACCGGCTTGTGATGGAGGCGCACAAGGCCGCGCGGGCCGTCATCCGTGAGCTTTGCCCCCACATCAAGCTCGGCCTGACCCTCAGCCTCCACGACATCCAGGCCCTTCCCGGAGGGGAGGCAAACGCGCGGAAGGACTGGGACGACGAGTTTACCCACTATCTCCCCGCCATTGAGGGCGACGATTTCCTTGGCGTCCAGAATTACACCAGGTCCCGTTACGATGAAAACGGCCCCATGCCCGCTCCCGATGGCGCGGAGCTGACCCAGATGAACTACGAGTTTTACCCCCGGGCCCTGGAGAATGTGATCCGCCGCGTGGCAAAGGAGTTCAAGGGCGACCTTATAGTCACGGAGAACGGCGTCGCCACCGCCGACGATACCCGCCGCGTGGCGTTCATAGAAACGGCTTTGAAGGGCGTACAAAACTGCCTTGACGACGGTCTCCCCGTGAAGGGCTATTTCTATTGGAGCATGATCGACAACTTCGAGTGGCAAAAGGGCTTCTCCATGCAGTTCGGCGTGATAGCCGTTGACCGCAAGACCCAAACGCGGTATCCCAAACCAAGCCTGCGCTTCCTCGGCTCACACAATCCTCGGTAAGAACAAAGCGGACAAAAAACGGGCAGCGACAATTACCGCTGCCCGTGATTTTTTTGTTCCCCGTGCCCCCGGACCGGAGTTCCACCGGCCCGGGGGTGGGAATTTGAGGTGATATGGAAGAAAGCTGAGTTATTTTGCCAACTGGTCGTAGAGGGAGAGTATAGTCGCCAGATCCGACCTCTTGGCTGTGTTGGCGGGGTTAAATTTGTTCTCGCTGCCCGTGATGACGCCCTTCATGGTGCACCAGGCCACAGCCTCCCGCGCCCAATCGGAGACGGCAGAGGCGTCGTCGAAGGTCAACTCAAAGGTCTCGTCTGCCGCGAATCCGCCGGAGCCGATCTTCTGCTCGTAGAAGTACAGCATCGCCGCCATCTGCTCGCGGTTGATATTCTCCTCCGGCTTAAACGTCCCGTCGCCGCAGCCGCTGACGACCTCCACGCTCGCCGCCCAGCGGATCGCCTCGGTGTACCACTCGTTTGCGGGCACGTCGGGGAAGGGGTTCTCGTAGTCGACAACGGGTTGACCCTCAAGGTTCCAGAGGATACCTGCCATTTCCGCGCGGGTGACGGTCTTTTCGGGGGCGAACACGCCCACGTCAATGCCGCGCATGAGGTTGTGGGCTATGGCGTAGTCCACGTATTCGTGATACCATTCCGTCAAGTCGATGTCGGGGAACGCCAGCGACGGGCACTCGTAGACCTCAGCCGCGACGGTGACGTTGGAGGCAGGCATGGTGAAGGTGTAGGTTCCGTCCTCATTGTCCGTGACATCAACGGTCTTTCCGTTTGCGCCGGTGACAGTGAGCCCGGAGACGTGGTAGTTCTCACCTGCTGTGACCGTAACGGTGACCTTGCTCCCCGCCGCCGCGCTCGTGGCGGAAAGCTTGACCTCTGCGTTCTCCGCCGCCTCAGCCTTCACAGAGTAAGCAGGCGGCACATACGCCGCGCGAACGATGGTGACGGTGTAGGTGGTGGGATCACCGCTGCCGTGCGTCACCGTGATAGTGACGGTGTTCTTGCCAACCTCAAGGTCGGAAACGGAAATCGTGTAAACATCTTTGTCGGCAACGGTGGTGTCCTTGACGGGCTCCAAATCGCTGTCGCCCATCTTCGCCGTGACCGTATCGCCCTTTACCGCCGCCGTCGCGGTGAGGGTCAGATTGGAAACGCTGTAGGGGACGTTGACGGTGTAGGACTTTACTGCCTTGCTGGGGTCAAACGTCTCCATAGTTCCATCGGAGGCGGTCAGATTTGAGAGATTGCCCTGCCTCACGACGATGACGGTAAACTCGGAAAAGCCGTGCTCGTTGGTAAATGTGATATGCGCGCCTAAACCACCAGAGCCGGTAGAGCTATATGTCGCGTGATAGAGATAGACATTTCCATTATGCTTGTGGAGGACCACAAAGCTCGGCGTTTTCTCGCCTACACCACCGGTGGAGTATAGGGTATCCGGAATGGGAATCGTCATTTGGACAGGTTCATTTACTACAAGTTCCTTTTCACTCAACAGGACTGCGTTTTTCTCCTGCCCGCTCTCTCCTTCGAGGTGTATATCGTCCTTTTTATCCGCTGTGGTGGCGATGACCTCATAATAGGGCGTGATGTCCAGCGTCATGGCGGTGTCAGCTATGAAATTCTCCACCTCAGTTTTTACGGTGGTCAGGACGTAAATGTTGACATCCTCATCAGCGCTATCCAGCGCTTCCTTCGCCTCGTCAGCCTTGTCGTGAGCCCATTCATGGGCGGCGGCGGTCTGCGCGTCTGTGGGAAGCTCAGCGCCGACATTTCCTGCGGCCTCTTGCAACTTGTTGCCCGTGTCCTCGACACCGCTTGCTAAAGTACCCTTCGCCTCTGTCGGCTCCATAAAAGCTGGCAAATCGTTCTTGTCGGCCTTCTGGATAACATTTCCCGCGTTGTCTACATACGCCTCTTCCATGTCCTCCGCCACGGTCAGGTCCTTCACGGCGTCAGTGGTCACTTTCGCGCCGGGTTCAAGCTCCACGGCCTTTGTCCCGGTGCTCTTGACGGCGCTGTTGCCTGTGATGGTCAGGCTGGAGCCTTTCTCGCACTTGACGGCGGGGGAGCCATTGACGGCCGTAACGTTGGAAGGAACTTTTTTATTAGCGGAACCATCAGCATCCTTGACTGTCAACGTGCCGGAACTTGCGACGGTTATGTCGGCGTTCTCCACCTGCGCACCAGAAAGCGTGACCGCACCGTTCTCACCTATTTTCACAGACGCTCCGTTGTTGAGGACCAGATACATGCTGGAGAGCCAGGAGTATCCTTCCTTATCCTCGTAGTTTGTGCCAAGGTAAGTTTCAAGTCCGTTGATATTCAGCGTTCCGCTGTTTACATTAAGCTCCGAATTGGCGTTGGACTGATCCCCTACCTCAATCGTGAGACGGTGTGTGGTCGACAAATTATTAGGAAGACCATTTGTTTCAAAGTTGACCACGGCGCCGCCCGTGACTTCAAGGCCTTTTGAGAATATGATCTTGTTGTCCGCCGGAGGATTGTCGAGCACGGGATGGGTACTGTCTGTCGAGTAGCTTGAAATCGTTATTCCTTCCGAGCTGCCGTTATAAATTTTAATAACGTCTTCTTCGTCAACTGCGGCGATCTCAGCTTCTTGCTGCTCTCCGGTGAAAACGACCTTCTTATTGATCTCGTTAACAATACTTGCGTATTTCTCTGTGCTTATATTCTCTAATTTGATTGAAACGGGAGCGTCCATGTTAATGACATATTCTGTAGATTTCCATTTTCCTGACTGATTTGTCCACTCGTCCGTGTACACCCCATTCGCAAGGCTTTCTAAGACATCCTGCAAATTATGCACTTTCAGAGTGATTGTCCGAACTGTATTTTTCTTCTTTTCCGTATCATTTAATGTACGCGTTATGTTTTCATCTCTCTGGCCGTCTTGGTCATTAGCTGAAAGCGCATACCTTTCATACTTGCAACTAATGGAAATTCTTCCGTTTCCAGTTTGAGTTTCAGAATTGGCAAGCGCGGAGGGGACAAGAGAAACAAGCAGAACCGCAAGCAAAGCAAGGACAGCTATCGGCCTCATGAAGAATTTTTTCATTATTACGCCTCCGGTTTAGTGATCCAATCAGACTGCAATATGCCGCCATCCGTACCATAGGCTGTAACTATGACAACGTATGGAGGAACCGCCCCATTGTTAAGCGGCTGACCATCGCTCCCCAATTCTCCCGACGCATAATACTTGAAAATATTATCATTATCATTATCAATCTCATAGTATTTGTTGCCATCGCCTTCACGCAAGAGATAGTCGCCTAAAGTGCCGCCGGGATCGCCAAAATCGCTGTTTGCAAAGCCGTATGCCATCAGCTCTGCCGTTACTTCAGTTTGATCTCCTATTTCTTCAGGAGTAATCTCCTCATTGACAACGTAAAGTGTTGTGCCAGAAAATCTGTTTTTGCTTGTATCCCATGCATTTAGATATGCTCCCACGTTGATTGTATATTTGGCAACTTGACTTCCGCTCGTCGCAGGAGTAAAGGTAATCGTATTATTGGCGTTCCAATGAGCTTCAAAACCTGCGAGCTTATCCGCAGTTCCCAATTTCCCGTTCGTACCGCGTGAGACGGCTTTAATGTTCGGATATTTTGCCGCGTCTTCCTCGCTGGCTGTTCCAGCTAAAATCTGCTCGATAATATCCGACGGGTTACCGGGATTGTATTCTCCGTCCTGAGCTGCGGCGGCGCACAGGTAATTGGCGCTGGAAAAGCCAAGAATCGAACCGTTATTTTTGCAACCCTCGATCACCAACTTGACCTTGCCAATGTAATTGTCAAGCCCTGTGGAGTTGCCGAAGAACATACCCGCCCGGTTGGTGGTAAGGCTTCCTTCGTTCACGCAGTTTCTGAATTCGATCTGCATTTTATCCGCTACATCAACGCCACCGGAATTGACATAAGCGGGATAATAACCAAAGAATATGCTGCTGTACGCATTGCCGTACATCTTGATTTTATTTACGCAATTATTCATGATAATGCCGCTGGAGGGGCAAGTGTAAACAAACGGCGAATAGTTTGACGGTACTAAGGTCGGGACTGTTTTATCACCGACAACGGTGATATTGTTAAATGTAAGCGTCTGGACCTCTCTCCCAGACCCGAAAGAACCGGCAAGAACGGTAATAAAGGGTGTCCTTGTTCCGTGATCAAAGGTCAGATTCTCGATAGTACCACCAATGGGATAACGGATAAGGCCTTTCCCGCTGGGTATACCGCTGATAACGGGGTAATTCCCGTCAGCGTCCGCGACGCCCCGGATTGTGCCGTAAAAGAAATTGATAAGGCCTGCATAGTTTGCTGGATTATATTTCTTATACAGGTCTTCCAGATTCAGGTTTCCGGTAATCTCAAATATATCACCGGCAACCCATTTCGCTTCATTTGCAGTGCCGAGAAGTGCGTCCAAATCCGCCTCGTTGTTGATGGTGTAGACGGTTTGCTCTGCGCTCCTCGTTTTCGGTTCGTCGATGGTTGGTATCCCCACCACCTTCGTCCCGTCAGGCAGAATGACAACCGGCTCGTCCGTTTCCTCAGTCGCGAACGCCATGGGCGCCAGGGTCAGAAGCATGACAAGCGCCAGCACCGCTGAAAAGATTTTGCGTTTCATTAAAATAACCTCCTTTTTGCAATTCATTTTGGATTCAGAAATATAATATTCCCGCCCCGCTGTCGCGCACCGCCTCCTTCCATGGCGCTCAAGACAAAATTTCTATTTTGTCTTGTTCGTCTAAAAGTATAACACTCGTCGCCGTCGAAAAAGCGCGAACGTAGGCATATTTTGGAACGACAACAAGGACCGACGAAATTTTTTCGTTTTGCGGTCCTGTTCATTGTGCAATTTTTTGCTATTTTCTTTGTCAAACGACTTTACATTTCGTTCCCTCCGTGATAAAATCTGTTTGTATAGGGCATTAGTGCCCTAAAAATAATTTTATGTAGGATACAAAATAGAAATTTTGTCCTAACTTACAAGCCCCAACCGGTCCAGCACCCGCGCGTGTTCCTCGCCGGTGGATATTAGATAGATACGGGTGGTTTCGATGGAGCTGTGACCCAGCACGTCCGCCAGCTTTGCGATGTCGCGGGTGACGCGGTAAAATGTCCGGGCAAATAAGTGTCTTAAATTGTGGGGGAAGACCTTTCGCGGGTCCACCCCCGCTTTTTTGCACACCGCTTTCATTTCAGCCCATATTTGACCCCGCGTCAGGGGCTTTCCGTTTCCGGTGAGGAATATCTCGCCGGAGACGGTTTTCTGCTTTTTGGCATACTTGAGCAGCTTTCGGCACAGCTTTCCGGGGAGTAGGATCGTGCGGATCTTGCCCTTTAAGCGTATCTCCGCGCAGCCGCTCCGGGCGGCTTCAACGGTGATGTATCGCAGCTCCGAAACGCGGATCCCCGTGGCGCAGACAGTCTCCATGATGAGCCCCGTCCTCTCCGGCGCGGCGGCGAGGAGGCGTTCGTACTCCTCGCGCGTCAGCTCCCGCTCCTTCGCCCGAAAGACCCGGCGCTGGACGCTGAGGAAGCTCGCCCGGCAGCCGTCCTCGCCGATGAACGCGAGGTATCTGTTGACGGCGGAGAGCATGGAGTTCACCGTCACGGCGCTGTACCCCCGGGCGGTGAGCGAATCCCGCCACGCCGCCACGGTCTCGCGGCTCAGCGCGGAGCCGCCCGTCTCACGCAGGAACCGGGACACGTCGCGGCTGTACTTCTCCACCGTCCCCGGACTCTTTTCGTGAGCTATGAGATTTGATATGAATTCACAAAATGACATAATAATCCCTCCCGCTTGATTTGGTAAGGCTATTATACCCTACAACGGGAGGGAAAAATCGATGTCAAACCGGTGGCAAAACCCCCGATTTATTTGTCAAGTGACTTTACAAAATAGCTGCCAAAATATGTAAATATGACCAAATTCTGGCTAACCGACGAGCACCGCGGCCTCCCACGGCCCCAGGACGCCGGAAAAGGGGAGTGAGGTGATGAGATTTTTGCGCCCTTTATAGTCGGAAATACACGCCGAACCGGGCTTACAATGGAGTAAAACAGTGGTCTTTTCGCCCTCTAAGCACCGTGTAATGGCGGCTACCCCCCCCTTATCATCGGTCCAAAAGCCCGTAATTTCACCCTCCGTAAGGCACCTGCAGCCGCGTCTCAACCCGGCAAGCCGCCGGTAATGCTCGAAGGTCTCCGCGTCCTGATCCTTAGAGCCCCAAGCCATTCCACGCCTGCTGCCTCCGTTATCGCCGCCTTCCATAGCGTATTCGTCGCCGTAGTAAATCATAGGCATCCCCGGCAGCAAAAGCTGGAGCGCCGCCGCCATTCGCAGCTTTTCCCGGTCACCCTTGCAGGCGGTGACGAAGCGCTGAGTGTCGTGGGAGCCGATGAGGTTCCAAAGGACCTTATATGTATCCGGGTGGAGGTTCCCGCGGAGAAAGCCAAGATCCTCAAAAAACTCCGTGACGGTGATGCTCTCCCGCGCCACCAGGTCCGTTACCGCGTTGTAGAAGGGGTAGTTCATGACGCTGTCCCACTCGTCGCCCAGAAGGAAGTCGCCGCCGTAGTGCCACTCCTCGCCCACGATGAGGGCGTCGGGAAACTCCGCCTTCACCGCCTCGCGGAAGCGTCGCCAGAACCGGTGCCCAATCTCGTCCGCCACGTCCAGACGCCAGCCGTCTATGCCGCACTCACGGAGCCAGTATAAACCCACGTCGATGAAGTATTTCTCCACAGCGGGATTTCGGAGGTTGAGCTTTGGCATTCCCCCAAAATAGCTAAAGGTTTTGAAGTTGGGCTTCTCGCCCCATCTTGCGCGGAGGGGCCAGCCCTCGATGAAGTACCAGTCCCAATATTCGGAAGCCCGCCCCTTCTCAGCGATGTCAGCGAAGGGGAAAAAACTGGGGGAGGAGTGGTTGAAGACGCCGTCCAAAATAACCCGAAGCCCCATGCTGTGGGCGCTCTCCACCAGCTCCTTCAGGTCCTCAAGCGTCCCGAGTCCGGGGTCCACGCTGTAGTAGTCAACGGTGTCGTACCTGTGGACGCTCAGGGCGTGGAAGATGGGGGTCATGTAGAGGACGTCCGCTCCAAGCTCCCGTATGTGCTCCAAATGCCGCGTGATCCCACGGAGCGTCCCGCCCAGGTCCCGGCGGTGGTCCACGGGCTTGTTCCAGCCCCGTCCCGGCTCGCCGTCGGGGGCGAAGCTTGCGGGGAAGATTTGGTAGACCACCTTGTTTTTCGCCCACTCCGGCACGGTGAGGCGCTCCTCCTCACGGAGGTTCTGGGGACAGTCGAACATACGCTCGATGTCCTCAAAGGGCCGGGACCGGAACTCGTAATTGCCGTAACAAACCCGCTCCCCGTCCGTGCCCTCCAGCTCAAACCAGTAGCGCAGACACACCATGTGTATCTCGACGACAGCCTCGTAATAGTCGCTGACCCGGTCACTGGCTGCCAAAGCCATATTTACGGTGCCGCGGGTGTCGTGTATACGCAGCGGCAGGTACTTGTCCTGGGTGTGCAGGACAACCCTTCGCATATCCCCCTTTTTCACACGGATACGGATGAGAAATTTCCCCGGCTCCAGGGCAAAGCAGTACCTCTTGTCCGCAAAATGGCAAACAGCCGAAAGCTCCATAGGTTATCCTCTCTTTTTCAAGTAAATTTTAAGAATTTAACGCCTTTCGTCTCTTTCTGTTATGAGATTGCAAAGGCACATGACTACGGCGAACAGTATCCCCGCGACAGGCCAGACGACCCATGTGAGCTTCCAATCGTTTGTCAAAAAGCTCCAGCCTAGATAGACGGCGGTGGCGGTAAGCCAATATGCCGTGGAGACGGTTTCCTTGATACGGATCTTTCTCTTGTCCCGCAGGGCGTATTCGCCCTCCTTCAAAAGCTTTTGCATACTCGCCCAGCGCACGCCCGCAAGGGTGAAGAGGGAAGCCCCGACGCCCGCAAGCAGTATCGTGGCGGACAGCATGACCACCGTGAAAAGCTCTTTTCCCGTTACAAGACCCACAAAGAGAGGGACAGGGGAGAGGACGCACAGGCAGGCGGCGATTATATTGATCCTTACATAGGCGGGTCTGTATGCTTTTTGCCGCTCCTTTACCATGCCGTCCACTCCGTACTCTGTTTCAAAGGGCTCCTTGTCGATGAACTCGAAGGGGGCGTTTTTGAAACCGCAGGAGACGAAGACCGCAACGGCGGCGGCAACGAGGACAAGCAAAATGACAAGTCCCAATCCCGCAGCAAGATTTTCGGGGATCGTTTCCGTTGCGGCAGCCAAAAGCATCAGCGGGATCACGGCAACGATACACAGGAGGGTGGCGAAGGCGATGCGTCTGGCGGCCTTTGCTCTCCAGTCGAGAAATTCGCCGGCGAGGGAGAGAGAGACGCGTTTTATTGGCTCACGCTCCGATTCGTCCGTAAACTCTTCGTTCTCGATCTCGTCCTTGAGAAGGTAATCCGTTGTGACGCCAAAGAGCCGGCTCAGCGCCAGAATCTTCTCCAGGTCCGGCACAGTCTGCGCGGATTCACTTAGTTAAAGATATAAATGTGCATTTTCCGTCCGTCAGTCGATTTTACCGACGAAACGGTAGTAAATCTCGATCTCCTGCTCCCGCATACCGTCCGCGTCTTTCGTTGCTTCGTGAATCACGATTTTTTCAATCAGAGTGTTCAGAAGCTCGGCGGTCAGCTCTGTGGGGTGGGAGTATTGTTTTATCAGCGCGACCCATTTCTCAGCGTCGGATGCCGTCTGCCGCTCGGTGGCAAGCTCTGCTTTGATGCGGTCAATCTTGTCGATCAGCTCGCTTTGCTCGGCTTGGTACTTCTGGGACAGCATATTGAAGT
>CANQVL010000028.1 GCA_947627285.1 uncultured Oscillospiraceae bacterium | reverse complement strand
GTCTCCGCCCACTCCATCGGCAAGTCCGTCAACTTCTCCTTCAACCCCGCCCTCGCCCACCTCTTCGGCGCCGACGGTAAGAACCTCCTGTAAGTTATCCGCAATAAATCGAAAGGAGACACCAATATGCGAAAAGTCAAAGACGGCGCGGTTACCACCGCTCCCGGCGGCATGAGCAAGTCCGCGAAGATGTGGAGAAGGCTCCGCGACAACCACCCCTTCCTCATCATGATCTTCCCCGCGGTGCTCATCGTGTTCCTGTTCAACTACCTGCCCATCTACGGCGTGCTCATCGCCTTCCAGGACTTCATGCCCGGCGACCCCATCTTCGGCGAGTACACCCAGTGGATCGGCTTTAAGAACTTCACCAGGTTCTTCACCGACGTGCAGTTCTGGCCCCTTATGAAAAACACCTTCCTCCTGTGCATCATCGGCTTTGTCATCGGCTTCCCCCTCCCCATCATCATCTCCCTGATGCTCAACGCCATGAAGAGCAAGAAGATGAGCAAGGTGCTCCAGACCATCTTCAACGGGCCCCACTTCATCTCCCTGGTGGTGTTGGTCGGTATGCTGACCCTGTTCTTCGGGCGCTACGGCCTTGTGAACAACATCGCCGCCCACTTCGGAGGCGAGAGGGTGTCCTACTTCCTGGAAAGCTCGGCGTTCCGCCCGCTGTACATACTCTCCTCCAACTGGCAGGACTTCGGCTGGAGCGCAATAATCTACATCGCGGCGCTCTCCAACGTGGACTTGGGACAGCACGAGGCGGCTATACTTGACGGAGCCTCCCGCTTCCAGAGGGTCATCCACGTGGACCTGCCCGCCATCATGCCCATGATAAGCGTCATGCTCATAATGTCAATCGGCGGACTCATGGGCGTGGGCTACGAGAAGGCGCTCCTTATGCAGACCGACGGCAACCTGGGCGTCAGCGAGCTCATCGCCACCTACGTCTACAAGCAGGGTCTTACCGGCGTCCCCAACCAGAGCTACGCCACGGCTATCGGACTTTTCAACTCCGTCATTAACGTGGTCCTGCTGATAATCGCCAACACAACGTCCAAGAAGTTCTCCGAGAACTCCCTGTGGTAAGAAGGAGGAGAAAGAGATGTCAGTTAAAACAGCGGCTAAAAAGAATTCCCCCATCCGCCTGGGCGCGGGCGATAAGGTATTCTACACCGTCAATACCATATTCCTCGCTCTCATGGCTCTCATAGTCCTCTATCCTCTGTACTTCATCGTCATCGCCTCCATCTCCGACCCGGACGCGGTCCTGGGCGGCAGGGTGGTGCTCTACCCCGTACAGCTGACGCTGGACGGCTTCAGGAAGATACTGGAGCGGGCGGACATCTGGAGGGGCTACCTCAACACCATCATCTACACCCTTCTCACCGTGGTCCTCTCCCTGGTGGTGACCATCCCCGCGGGCTGGGCGCTGAGCCGCAGGACGCTCCCCGGCAAGAAGGCGTTCATGATCTACTTCATAATCCCCATGTTCTTCGGCGGCGGCCTTATCCCCTTCTACAACGTCATGAGCTCTTTGGGGCTTGTGAACACCATGTGGTCCATCGTGCTCCCCTCCATACTCTCCGTGTGGAACCTCTTTATGACCAAGACCTTCTTTGAGTCGAGCATACCCGACGGGCTCATCGAGGCGGCGAAGATAGACGGCGCCGGCGAGTACAGGGTGTTCACCTCACTGGTCCTGCCCCTCTCCAAGGCTATTTTGGCGGTCATGGCGCTCTACTACGCCATCGGCCAGTGGAACAGCTACTTCAACGCCATGATCTTCCTCCAGGACGAGACCATGTATCCCCTCCAGCTGGTCCTCAAGGAGATCCTCATCGCCTCCGAGAGCACCGTGGGCGGCAGCGGCGAGACCATTCTGGAGCAGTTCCGCCTGGCGAACCAGATAAAGTATGTATCCGTCATCGTATCCAGCGTCCCGGTGCTGCTTCTCTACCCCTTCGTCCAGAAGTATTTCAGCCAGGGCGTTATGATAGGCTCTCTCAAGGGCTGATTCCCTAATACAATTATGGAGGTCACAAAATGAAAAAGCTCGTATCCATCATCCTCATCCTTGCCCTGGCGCTGACGCTGGCGTCCTGCGGCAAGGGCGGAAAAACCAACGACAACCGCGAAAGCTCCGAGGTCGATACCCTGGTCTCCGAGTACGGCTACCAGTGGGAGGACACCTCAGCCCCCATCCTCAACGAAAAAGGCGCTCAGGAGATCTCCTTCAACATCTACTCCTCCAAGAACGCCTCCGCCATGGACTACAACGACATGAAGATCATGCAGGACCTGTATGAGAGCACCAATGTCTACGTGTCCTGGGAGAACGTCTCCGAGTCCGTCTACGGACAGCAGAAGAACCTGATCTTCGGCAACGCCAACGACCGCCCCGACGCCATCTACCACGCGGGCATGAGCGCCGGCGAGATCATCAAGTACGCTCAGCGCCACGTCCTTCTCCCCATCAGCGACTATCTCCAGTATATGCCCAACTTCTCCAAGATCCTTGAGGAGCGCCCCGACATCAAGGCTCAGCTCACCAGCGAGGACGGCAACATCTACTCCCTGCCCCGCGTGGAGGAGATGGGACTTCTCCAGAGCCCCAACATCCTCTTCCTCAATAAAAACTGGGCTGCCGCCGCTATCGACGCCGGCGCGGTCTCAGGGATCACCAAGGCCGACCTTGTGGACGGCATCACCCTCACCGCGGCTCAGGCTGAGCAGCTTATGACCTACTTCCGCGACAACGACATGAACGGCGACGGCAAGACCGACGACGAGCGCCCCATGAGCTTCGTCTACAACAACTGGCAGGGCAACCAGTGCGACCTCTACGGAATGTTCGGACTGAACGACAACCTGGAGCACCGCGTCGTGGTTGACGGCAAGATAACCTACACCGTCCAGGACGACCGCTTCAAGGACGCCACCAACTACATCGCCAACTGGACCGCCAACAACCTCATCGACAAGGTGTCCTATGAGATCTCCCAGGACCAGTTCCTCGCCCAGGGCAAGAGCAACACCTACGGCTTCTTCTACTGGTGGGAGAGCGAGACCGTCGTCAGCGACCCCGAGAACTACATAGTCTGCACCCCGCTTGTCGGTCCCAACGGCGACCAGACCTGCTGCGTATCCAACAACCCCGAGATAAGCACCGGTGAGGTGATAATCTTCGCCGGAGTGCCCAACGTTGAGGTCCTTCTCACCTACTTCGACCGCTACTATGATCCCATGATCTCCGCGCAGATCAACTACGGTCCCATCGGCATCGTCTACGAGGAGGAGACCGACGCAAACGGAATGTTGGTCCAGAAGACCCTGCCCGACGGAGTCAGCGCCGACGACCTGCGCCTCCAGAACGCGCCCCTCGGCATCATCTACCTCAGCGACTACGCCTGGAACAACGTGGTCAACATGGAGCCCCGCGCAAAGCTGCGTCTTGAGCGTCTGGACGCCTACGTGACCCCCTATATCCCCGCCGGCGTGACCCCCACCCCCAACCTCCAGTTCACCCTTGAGGAGCTGAACACCATCACCGAGTACGAGTCCGCCCTCAACGACTACATCCGCACCAACCTCATCAAGTGGCTCATGAACGGCGGCGTCTCCGACAGCGATTGGAGCACCTTCCAGAACGACCTCACCGGCCGCACCCACCTTGACGAGCTCAAGGCCGTTTACCAGGCGGCTTACGACAGGTACATCGCAACCAAGTAATTAAAAGGAGCGTAACGACATGAAAAAAACAAGCAAGCTCATCGCGGCTGTGCTGTGCCTCACAATGGCGCTGAGCCTCGCCGCCTGCTCCAACGACGCCGGCGGGAACAGCGGCGACAACACCGCGCCCTCCATCTCCGGCGTGGCGGACCAGGCTGTTGAGGCGGGAAGCCAGTTCGACGCCCTGGCGGGCGTCACCGCCTCCGACGCGGAGGACGGCGACCTCACCTCCATGATAACCGTCTCCTCCATGCCCTCTCTGACCTTCGCCAACGGCAAGGCCACCCCGGAGAAGCCCGGCTCCTATGAGCTGACCTACTCCGTCACCGACAAGGGCGGCGAGACCGCCGAGGCCTACGCCACCCTGACCGTCACCCGTCAGACCGGCGAGGCGGTGGAGCTTTTGAAGCTTGACTTCGCCGACGCCGCCGCCGACGGACACGGCTGGGCAGCCTCCTTTGGCGAGTCCGCCTCCGCCACCGGCGAGCTGAAGCAGGGCGCCTTCGTCTTCGACATCACCGACCCCGGCGCGGGAGACGGCGACGTCCAGCTGAAGAAGGCGGGAGTTCCCGTCAAGGCCGCCGACTACAAGCTCAAGGTCTGGGCAAAGTCCACCAAGGAGACCTACGCCCATATGTTCGCCCGCAACGAGGCCGTGGAGGGCTGGGCGCTCTTCGGAGATACCTACAACCAGAGGATCGGCACCTCTGTCACCCCCATCGAGCTCAACTTCACCGTTCCCGCCGATGGCACAGCGGAGCTCATCATAAACCTGGGCAAGATCTCGCCCAACCCCGACAACCCCGCTGATACCACCCCCACCGACTTCACCGTGACCATTGACAAGATCGAGCTCTTTGAGACCACCGGCGCAAACACCGAGGTCCCCGCCTACACCGCAGACTTCGCCGACGCCTCCGCTGTCGCGCTGTCCGCCGGTGACGGCGCCAACGGCTCCGCCTCCGTCGCCGAGGGCAAGGGCATATTCACCATCGACAACTACCCCGGAGAGGGCGGCGGCATCTGGTCCGTCAAGGCTGACCTGGCGCTTGCCGGAGTGACCGTCCAGGAGGGCGCGAAGTATTATTACAAGCTCACAGCCGTTGCCGGGAGCGACCAGTCCGGCGAGCTGCTGGTGGAGAGCTCCGCTCAGGCCGACCAGGCGCGCGCCAACTTCAACAACATAAGCCTCAAGGCCGGCGAGGAGGTCACCGTGACCCAGACCTTCACCGCCGAAAAGGGCGTGGACGACCCCGTCATCCGTATGCAGCTTGGCAACCCCGCCGAGGGCGTCACCTCCAACACCATCACCGTGACGGCCCTTGAGTTCGGCACCCTGGAGGGTGACCAGAAGGCAGAGAAGACCATCGACTCCTTCAGCGTAAGCGCCACCTCCGCCCATTGCACGGCAAACCCCGACTACATCTGGACCACCTTCAACGGCACCGATGAGGACATCGAGCTGGGCGTGGGCACCATCTGGACCGAGGACGGCAAGCTCTGCTACCGCATCGACCAGGGCGGCAACACCGACTTCCACAACAAGCTCATCATCGGTCACGGCGGCAACAAGCTCACCCTCCCCGCCGACAGCTACTTCACCGTTGAGGTCACCGGCAAGGCGACACAGCCCGTGTCCTGCGGCTTCTTCCTCAATCCCATGGGCGGCTGGGACCCCAGGCTCTCCGAGGGCATCGACTTCACCACCGAGGAGCAGACCTTCACCTTCGAGACCACCGACACGCTCATCATGGATATGGACTTTGAGATGCTGTTCCAGTTCGGCTCCCAGGCGCTTGCCGAGATGGGCGAGGTCACCGTGGAGATCTCCAACATCACCATCTATCAGAGAAGCATAATCTGACATAAACCCGACAGTTTGCAGAGGGGATGCTCCCATCCCCTCTGCAACGCGTAAAAGCAAGGAGACCGTATCAATGAAAAGAATCATATCAACGGCGCTTTGCCTCATTCTCGTTTTCTCCCTTGCCGCCTGCTCCTCCGCCGAGTACACCGTGAGCTTCGACTCCGCCTCCGCCGGCGCGACCATAGAGGCGCAGACGGTGAAGGGCGGAAAGAAGCTCACGGCGCCCACGGAGCCCACAAGGGACGGCTACAGCTTTATCGGCTGGTTCAGGGACTCCGGCCTCACACAGCCCTTTGATGTGAGCTCCGACAAGGTGGAGGGGGACATGACCCTCTACGCCGGGTGGGACAGGAGCGGCGGAGAGGACTACTCAAACCCCGCCGGCGACAAGGACTTCTCCTCCCTGGGCAGCCCCGGCAGCCAGGAGGAGGCATATGAGTACTGCGCCTTCTTCCTGCCGGAAAAGGACGGCTCGAGCCAGCCCTATGTGGGCGACACCATGCCCTACTACGAGGACGGAACGTATTACATCTACTACCTCAAGGAGGCCGGTGACTCGCTGAACCACTCAGCTTACCTTGCCACCACAACGGATTTCGTCACCTACACCGAGTATGACGACGCGGTGCTGGGCGCCAACCCCAACGGCGGGCAGGACAGCTGGATCGGCACAGGCTCAGTTGTAAAGGTTGACAGCAAGTATTATTTCTTCTATACTGGACACGGAAACGGCGCGATACTTGAGTACCAGGAGAAGATAATGGTCGCCGTGGGCGACACCCCCACCTCCTTTGAAAAGCTGGAGGGCTGGGACATCACTCCTCCCGACGAGCTGGGACAGAAGCAGGACTTCCGCGACCCCCAAGGCTATGTTGATCCCGACAGCGGAGATATAATCCTCACCGTCACCGCCTCCCAGGGCGGCACCGCTAGGATACTGAAATACACCCTCTCCCCCGACCTTGAGGACGTCCGTTACGACGGGATAATCTTCACCAACGACGAGGCGAAAAACGGCGATTTCTGGAACCTGGAGTGCTCCGACACCTTTGAGATGGGCGGGAAGTATTACATTACCTACTCCGCCCAGGACGACACCCTCTGGTACGCCGTGTCCGACACGCCCTACGGTCCCTACGGCGACCCCACAAGGCTGGACGGCAAGCTCTTTTACGCCGCCAAGCACGTGGAGGACGGCGAGAAGGTGTACATGGTGGGCTGGGCGCGGAGAAGCGAATCCGCCTCCTCCACCCAGGACGTGGCGGCATGGGCCGGCAACATCGCGGTGCAGGAGGTCATACAGAACCCCGACGGCACCCTGGCGCTGGACCCTGTGGACGCCATACAGGATACCTTCACCGCCCGCCGTGAGCTGCCCTGCGAGGGCGGCACCCACGCCTACGTGGCGGCGGGGTCCGCATACAATTACGCCGACGCCTTCACCTGCTACGAGAGCTTCATGCTCACCGGCGAGTTCACCTTCACCGGCACGGGCTCCTTCGGCCTGAGCTTTGACTACAACGGCCGCCAGGACAAGAACAAGCTCATCTCCATATCCCCCGCCGACGGTATGCTCCGCCTCGCCTTCAACCAGGGCGGCACCCTGATAACCGAGACGGCCTGCCCCCTGACCGCGGGCGAGACATACTCCTTCACCTATATCCAGGAGGGGTCCGTGGGTATCTTCTACATCGACGGCATCGCGGCGCTGACCGTCCGTCTCTACGGCGCCAGCGGCAAGACGATCCAGATCTTCGCGGAAAATAACTCAGTGCTGTTCACCTCCCTCAGGGAGTACACAAGACCGTAAACCGTATATTTATCCGCTTTGGCGGCGAAAGGCAAGGGAGAAAGCATGAAAGGTATATTTGAATATGACAGTCCCCTTATGACGGCGCTCACCTCCATTGGAGACTGCATTTGCCTGAGCATACTCTGGATCGTTTTCTCCCTGCCCGTGGTCACCGTCGGCGCGTCCACTACGGCGCTGTACTCGGCGGCGTACCACACCGTCAGGAAGAAGGAGGGCGCACTCTGGAGCCGCTTCTGGGGCACCTTCAAGGAGGACTTCAAGCGCTCCACGCTCCTGTGGCTCCCGGTGTTCGCTGTGCTGGCTCTGCTGACGGTGGACGTGTTCGGACTTCGGAGCGTGCCTCTCTCCGCCGCCACCCTGAGAGCGCTCTATTACGTCCTCCTGGTCCTGTGGAGCCTCGCCCTCACATGGGGCATATACGTGGCGGCTTACGCCGCCAGGTTCAACGGAAGCGCCGGGGAGGTGCTGAAGTTCAGCGTTATGCTTATGGCGCTCCACCCGGTAAAAATGCTGGGCGTGCTCCTTCCCGCCATGGCGGGGCTGGCGCTGACTCTGCTGGTGCCGTTTATGGCGCTTATTTTGCCGGCGGCGATGTTTGTGGTTTTCAGCTTCACCACGGAGCGCGTCTTCAGGCTCCATATGCGCCCGGAGGACCTGGAACGCCAGGAGGCCTCCGAGCGCTCCGAAAGCGAAGAGGAGAAGGATTTCAATGATCAGTGACAAGCTTCAAAAGGCAAGAGAATTCGAGGCCCATTACGGACCCTTTATAAAGGATAAAGACCGCCCCGCGTACCACCTCACGCCCACCATCGGCTGGATGAACGACCCCAACGGCTTCTCCTACTACAAGGGCGAGTACCACCTTTTTTATCAGTACCACCCCTATGAGACAAAGTGGGGCCCCATGCACTGGGGGCACGTTAAGACCAGGGACTTCCTGCACTGGGAGCGGCTCCCCGCCGCCCTCGCGCCGGATATGGAGTACGACAAAAACGGGTGCTTCTCCGGAAGCGCCGTGGAGCTCCCCGACGGGCGCCAGCTTTTGATGTACACCGGCGTCCGCCAGGTGCGGGAGGAGAACGGCGAGCTCCACGACCACCAGACGCAGTGCGTTGCCGTGGGCGACGGGCTGAATTACGAAAAATACCCGCTGAACCCGGTCGTCACCGCAAAGGATCTGCCCGAGGGCGGCAGTCCCTTTGACTTCCGCGACCCCAAGCTGTGGCGGGAGGGGGATACATACTGCATGGTGGTGGGCAACCGCCCCGCCGACGGCAGCGGCTCGATACTGCTGTATGAGAGTCCCGACTGCCTCAAATGGACCTATAAGGGCGTTCTGGCGGCGTGCCACAACCAGTTTGGCAGGATGTGGGAGTGCCCGGACTTCTTCGAGCTGGACGGCATGCACGTGGTCCTCACGAGCCCCGAGGAGATGGCGGCGGTGGGGCTGGAGTTCCACGCCGGACACGGGACGGTGTGCCTCATCGGCAGCTATGACAGTGAGAAGTGCCACCTCATACGCGAGAACGTCCAGGCAATAGACTACGGCCTTGACTTCTACGCCCCCCAGACGCTCCTCACCCCCGACGGGCGGCGGGTGATGATCGGCTGGATGCAAAACTGGGAGACCTCCAACTGCCAGCCCCGGAACGCCAGGTGCTTCGGTCAGATGACCGTGCCCCGGGAGCTTTCGGTGCGCGACGGCAGGCTCATACAAAACCCGGTGAGGGAGATAGAGGCGTGCCGGAGCTATCAGATACTGTATAAGAACGTGCTTCTGAACGGTATGCTGACACTCCAGAACGTCCGGGGCAGGGTGGTGGATATGACCGTCACCGTCCGCCCCGCGTCCCAGAGCGGCTACCGGCTCTTTAAGGTAAACGTCGCCGGAGACGGGGAGCACATGACCACCGTCCGATATAAGCCCGAGTGCAACACGGTCCGGGTGGACCGCACCCGCAGCGGCTTCCCCCACGACATCGTAAACGTCCGGGACTTCGTGGTACGTCCCCGCGCCGGTGAAATAAAGCTGAGGATACTCCTGGACAAGAACAGCATGGAGCTCTTTGTAAACGACGGTGAGCAGGCGGCGACCACGGTGATATATACCGACGCGGGCGCCGACGCCATAAGCTTTGAGTCGGACGGGAGCGTTGTCATGGACGTGGAAAAATACGACCTTATATTTGATTGAGGTGTCAGGCGATGAGCAAAAAATTTGACGTTGTTGCCCTTGGCGAGCTTCTGATGGACTTCACCGAAAACGGCGTAAGTCCCCAGGGCAACACCCTCTTTGAGGCAAACCCCGGCGGCGCGCCCTGCAACGTGCTGGCGATGCTCCAAAAGCTGGGTCGAAGCACCGCCTTCGTGGGCAAGGTGGGCGACGATATGTTCGGCAGGACCCTCCGCGCCGTGGCGGAGGGCACGGGGATAAGCATGGAGTACCTGCTTGTGGACGGCGATGCCCGCACCACCCTGGCGTTCGTGAAGACCCTCCCCGGCGGGGACAGGGACTTCTCATTTTACCGCAACCCCGGCGCGGATATGGCTCTCCGGGCGGAGGAGCTTCCATTGGAGCTCATTGAAAGCGCCCGTATTTTCCACTTCGGCACCCTCTCCATGACACACCCCGGAGTGCGGGAGGCGACGGAGACAGCCGTTGCCGCGGCGAAAAACGCCGGCGCGCTCATCTCCTTTGACCCCAATCTCCGCCCGCCTCTGTGGAGCAGTCTTGAGGAGGCGAGGGAGCGGATAGGCTGGGGGCTTGCCAGGGCGGACGTGGTGAAGATAGCCGACAACGAGCTGGAATTCATGACCGGACGCACGGATTTTGACGCCGGCGCGGCGATTTTGACGGAAAAGTACCCCAATATAAGGCTCCTGAACGTCACCGCCGGACCCGACGGCAGTCACGCCTACTACGCCGGCCGTCACGTCTATGTCCCCGGCGTCACGCTGGGCGGGACGGTGGAGACAACCGGCGCGGGCGATACCTTCTGCGCCTGCGTACTGGATTTCGTCCTCGACCGGGGCGCCGACGGGCTCACCGACGCGGACCTTGTCCAAATGCTCCGCTTCGCCAACGCCGCCGCGTACCTGGTGACCACCAAAAAGGGCGCCATCCGCTCCATGCCGGAAAAATCGGACGTGGATAACGTCGTGGCGAGGGCGTACAATTGAGCAGGCTCCCGCCTCCAATGAACCGAAAAAACAGTTTGTAAAGCGAGTTGACAAAAAAGGCGCGGTCTTTTCAGGCCGCTCCTTTTTTTGCTCTCTGTGGCAAAAAATATTATCGTTTTGGGAACCGGCGGGGGTGGAAAAGCATCTATATAGTGTCCGGACGGAAAGGAGGGGGCGTGTGAAGGCTGACAACGCGGAATTTGAGCGGATAGTGACCGAATATGCCCCTGTGATGTACAGGGCGGCGCTGGCTGTCACCGGCTCGGAGGCCGCCGCGGAGGACGCGGTGGGCGACGCGGTGCTGAGGGCGTGGCAAAGGCTGGGCTCCCTGCGGGAGCCGTCGGCGGCGCGGGCGTGGCTTGTGAAGATAGCCGTCAACTGCGCCCGGGGACAGCTGCGCCGGGGACATGAGACATCTCTGGAGGGCATGGGCGAGGAGATCCCCGCGCCGGAGCCGGGGCGGGAGCGGGAGCTGCGGGACGCGGTGGCGAGGCTTTCCGCCGAGCGGCGGGCCGTGGTGACACTCTACTACTACGAGGGCTTTTCCACCGCCGAGATCGCCGCGATGCTCGGTATACGGCGGGGAACGGTGAAGTCCAGGCTTGCCAGGGCCAGAGAGGATTTGAAAACGATTTTGGAGGGTTAAAAATGGACGATTTTGAAAAAAAGCTCTTTGAGATGGCAAAAAAGGAGCCCGTGGACGCTCCCGACGGGCTTCGGGCACGCGTGTCGCGGGCGCTGGAGGACCTTCCTGAGCGCGGCGGAACGCGCGTCGGAAGGACGGCGCGAACGGCGCTGTGCGCTCTCGCGGCAGCGGCGGTGCTGGCGGGCACGGCGCTGGCGGTGTTCTCCGCCGGAGGCTTCAGATCCGTGGAGCTCCGGAACGGGGAGGAGATGGACGGCGAGGAATACAACTGGTACGGCGTGGAGGGCGGCGAGTACCGGCGCGTCCCGGTGGAGGAGCTGTCCGAAAAGGTGCGGAAAATAGCGGAGAATGATCCCGTCTCCGACACTACGCGGTATTTTGAGGACAGCGATTGGTCCGCGGCGCAGGAGTTCAGCGGGGTGACGCTGCCCGGAAATGACGCCATAGACGCGCTGGAAATGGGCGGCAGCCGGCTGACCGTGAGCTCCAACGTGTACGGCCCCACGCACCTCGCCTTCTGGCAGAGCACCGACGGGCTGGGGGTGACCGTGCAGGCGGATGTGTACACCGACCTCATGGGAGAGGGAGCGATTCGGGTGAACCGCGGCGTCAGCTCGGATACGGAGCTCACCGCAGAGGAGTATATCGCTGAAAACGGCCTGTCCGCGCTGGTCGTCCATGCGCAGCCCGACGAGGGCGCCGAGGGGACGGAGCGGTACATGGCGGACCTGCTGGTGGACGGGATACGCTACCACATCAAGGTCAGTGTGAACGGGACCGAGATCGGGACCTCCGACGAGGCGCTGGACACGCTCCACGCCATTTTGAACGGCTTTGACGTGTGAGACGGAACGGTGTCAAATTTTTTCTTGCAACACGGTGAAAAGGGTTGTATGATAGTAATATCAAATCTTTCACCGGAGGTAGGAAAAAATGAATGAAATTTTGAACACCATCGCCTCGCGCAGCTCCACACGGAGCTACACCGGGGAGAAGCTGACGGCGGAGGAGCTTGACGCCGTGTTGACGGCGGGGCTCCAGGCGCCCACGGCGACCAACAGGCAGGAGCTGCACTTCACGGTGCTCAGCGGCGACGCCCCGATACTCTTTGAGATACAGGAGGCCATGGGCTTGAGGTCCAGGCCGCAGGCGAATTTCTGGTACGACGCGCCAACGGTCATCGTCGTCAGCGGCGAGAGGGATTTCCGCTGGACCCAGGTTGACGCGGGGATAGCCGTGGAGAATATGGCGCTGGCGGCGGAGTCGCTGGGCCTGGGAAACGTCATTCTGGGCTGTCTCAAGGCGGCGATGCTGGGCGAGAACCGGGACCGCTTCGCAAGCGAGCTCCACTTCCCCGACGGCTACGACTTCATGATTGCCATATCCATAGGCCGCAAGGCCGCCCCCAAAGAGCCCCATGCCTTTGACCGCCAGCGGGACGTGACGATACTTTAAAAACAGAAAAAGCCGTGATTTCGCAAGAAATCACGGCTTTTTTGAACGTTTCTCTTTTTGAATTACTCCCAATTCCCTTTTGTGTTCCCGGAGTAATCGGAGCCACGGCTGGGGTGAATATCTATCCAATTGTTCCAAAAGGATTTGCAACGTCGCGACGAACAGGGATTTATCGGATAAACCCATGTAGTGCCGTTTTGACTGGCTCAATATCTATGACGCTGTCCTTCATTGTTTGCTGATACAAGCGGCGTTCGATTCCCAGAACATGATGCGGATAAGGAGTACCCTCAAACCATTTTTCAAAGCACCTTATGAAATCCGGTGATTCTTTACTGCTTCCATAGACGCCGATGATAAAAAGTCTCTCCGCAAAGGAACTATATTCATGTTCATAGTGCATGAAAAAGTCCTGGCCTCTTTCGTTAAAGCCGAAATACAGGGAGGAAGGGTTTCCACAATACATCGGAACAAGCAGAATTGCTTTATCAAAGCTCTCAAAGCTGCTGTAAAGGCGGTAGACATCATCGTCTCGATATATGCATTGTGTTTTGAAACATTCATAACCGCAATTACCGCACCCGTGCGTGTCCAAATCCGTATAATAAATCACTTTATCCTGCGGCGCCTTTAAAAAATCAATGATCTGAGCGCAATTGCCGGTTTTTCTTGCTGAAAAAGAAACGAACAGTTTCATACCATACCTCGCTGAATTCGGATTTGTCAAACAGTTGTCCACTCAATATTTAATTAATCGGCAATTAAATATTGCCGATTAATAATTGGAACACAAAACCGAATTGGGACAATTCAAAAAAGGGCATAGCCCTTTTTTTGATTAAGATTAAAATAAGCTGCCGTTCCAAGACCAGTTTTCTACCGGGTGGAAGGTGATGTATATCCGGCTGCCGGGGATAGAGAGCTCCCGGGAGAGTATTTTTGTCAGCTCAGCCGCCATTTTGGAGCAGTCGGAGCGGGAGGGGCTGCCGAAGGCGGAGACGGAGACGTAGGCGCCCTTTTCCAGCTTTTCGCCGGCAAACCACAGGTCGCGGCTGTCCTCTATACCGACCATCAGCCAGCTTTCGGGCTTTTGGATGAGGCTCACGGCCTTGCCGAAGCTCGCCTTCAGCGCCTCCTTCTTTTCGGGGGAAACGGGAACGGTTACCTTTGCTTCAATGTAGGGCATTTTAATTACCTCCTGAGATTTGAATACTTATTATTATTCACCCGTGCCGTTAAAGCTTATGAGCTCAAACGCTCCGTTTTCATACCGGAGCTCGGTGACCGTGGCGTAATCGTGGGTGAATTTGTGCCATTGGTGAGGGTCGGTGCCGGTGACGCGGCAGAGAAAGGCGGCGGTGACGCCCATGTGGGCGGTGATGGCGACGGTGCCGGAGGTTCGGCCCAGTATGTCCCGCACGGCGCTTTCAAACCGTTCCCCGGCGGCCTCAAGATTTTCTCCCCCCGGCGGGGTCAGGGTATTGCCCAAAACACGCTCCACGAGCTGTCCGGGGTAGAGGCGGTCAAGCTCCTCGTTGGAAAGGCCCTCCCAGGCGCCCAGGTCGAACTCCCTGAGCCCATCATGTACCCGTATCTCCGCGCCGCCGGACATGAGCTCCGCGGTCTCAAACGCCCTTTTGAGCGGGCTGGACCAGAGGGAGGAGACGCCGGCGCTTTCGTAAAACCCGCGCCGCGCCGCCGCCTGCTCCCTTCCCCTGGCGCTGAGCGGCAGGTCCGTTTTACAGCCTATGCACAGCCACACGCCGCCGGGGAAATCCGGCTCGCCGTGGCGGATTATGTAAACCTTCCTCATGCTCTGTCCTCCAATCCCAGAAGCTTTGCGGCGCTGCCGCCCATGACCGCGCAAAGCTCGGAGCCAGTGAGCCCAGAGGATTCGATGATGTCCCGCGCCTCCCTCTGGTCCGTCCAGGGGCTGTCGGTCCCGAAAAGGACACGGTGGGCTCCGTGGCGGCGGACAATGGAGGTGAAGCGCTCGCGGGTGAGGGCGGAATACTCATCGTGGGACGCGATCTCGCCGCACTCGTCGCGCCAGGGGTAGAGGGCGCAAGCGGTGTCAAGGTACACATCCTGCCCGAAAAGCTCCTCCGCCGCGTCCCACTGGCCCAGCGCGCCCAGGTGGGCAAGAATGATCTTATTGTACGGCACGGCGCGGAGCATATTTGAAATTTGCGCGGGCCCCGACAGCTCCAAACCGGGGAAATCCGGGTCAAGCCCAGCGTGTATGAGCACCAGAAGCCCCAGCTCGGCGCACCGCTCGATGATACGCAGATACCTGGGATCGTCTATTGCCGTGCCCTGAAAGAGCGGGTGGAGCTTCACTCCCAGCACGCCCGCCTCCGCCAGAGAATTAAGCACGCGCTTCGGGTTTTCGGTGTCCGGGTGGATGCCGCCCAGTGAGATAATGCCGCGGCCGTCAAAGGCGGCGTCCGTCTCCATCGCGGCGCGGTTTATGCTCTCCGTCTGGTGCGGGCGGGTGACGACGGGCGCGGTGAGGCATACGTCGATCCCCGCGCGTTCCATGGAGGCGAGGAGCCCGGAGACGGTGCCGTCGGAGTAGTGCATCATGTGCGCCGCCGCCGCAAGCCCGCCCACCGCCCTGGGCGCCAGCTCGTCGGGGAAGGTGTGGGCGTGAAAGTCGATTATCATTGGGATCATCTCCAATGGAGATTGTAACGCAAAACCTGAAAAAAGGCAAGAAAAACGGGGCGGGCATAAAAAATCTTCTCCCCGCGAGGGGGAGAAGACAAAAACGGATAAATCGTCAGATGAGGGAGCAGACGGCGTCGGAGTAGGAGGAGAGGTCCTCCACGGGGAGCCCCGCCAGGAGCTTTGCCTGGGCGCAGAGGACGCGGGCTATCTTCGCGGCCCGGTCCCTGTCGGAGGCAAAGGCGCTTGTCAAAGAGGCGAATACGGGGTGGGAGGGGTTCAGCTCCAGGACACGGCGGGCCTTGATCCTCTCGCCCGCCTCGCCGGGCATCTGGCGGAAGTAGCGCTCCATCTCCAGGGTTATCTCCCCCTCGTAGGACATGCAGACGGCGGAGGATACAAGAGCGGCGGAGAGCTTCACGTCCACCACGTCGTCCTTCAGGGTGTCGCGGAGGAAGTCAAGGAGCTCCTTTGAGCTCTCGGCTGTCTCCCGCTGCTCCTTCTTCTCCTCCTCGGTCTCAAGCCCCAGGTCCGCGCCGGAGACGCTTTTCAGCTCCTTCTCCTCGTAGGAGTAGAGCATCTGGACGGCGAACTCGTCGATGTCCTCCACAAGGTAGAGTATCTCGTAGCCCTTTGCCCTGACCTGCTCGTTCTGGGGGAGCCCCGCGGCGGTGCGCAGGGAGTCGGCGGCGGCGTAGTAGATGTACTTCTGACCCTCGGGCATACGTGAAACGTAGTCCTTGAGGCTGGTGAGCTTCTCCTCGTTGGAGGAGTAGAACTTGAGAAGGTCCTTCAAAAGCTCCTTCTTCATGCCGTACTCGCCCACGATGCCGTACTTTATCTGGCGCCCGAAGGCCGCCCAGAAGGTGTCATACTTTTCGGGGTCTGAGGTCATGAGCTTCAAAAGCTCCGCCTTGACCTTGTTCTCCAGGTTGCCGGCTATGACCTTGAGCTGGCGGTCGTGCTGTAGAATCTCGCGGGAGATGTTCAGGGAGAGGTCGGGGGAGTCCACAACGCCCCGGACGAAGCGGAAGCACTCGGGCAGAAGGTCCGGGCAGGACTCCATTATCATGACGCCGGAGGAGTAGAGGGAGAGCCCCGGCTTGTAGTCGCGGCTGTAAAAGTCATAGGGCGCCTTGGCGGGTATGAACAGCAGCGCCCGGTAGGAGGTGAGCCCCTCGGCGTTCACCCTGATGACGGCGACGGGGTCGTCGGGGTCGTGGAAGCGGTCCTTGTAAAACTCTACGCACTTTTCGTCGGTGGCGTCCGCCTTGCCGCGCTGCCAGATGGGGACCATGGAGTTTACCGTCTCCTCCTCGGTGTGGGTGACGGGCTCGGTCTTCTTGTGCCCGTGCTCGTCCTCCTCGCCGGTCTCCACGTACTCCGTGTGCTCAATGTCCATGCGGATGGGGAAGCGCACGTAGTCGGAGTATTTCTTTATAAGCTCCCGGATCTTCCAGGTCTCAAGGAACTGGGAATACTCCTCCCCGTCGGAATCGGGCTTGATGTGCATGACCACGTCGGTGCCCACGTCGGGCTTGTCCGCCTCGGTGACGGTGTAGCCGTCTGTGCCGGAGCTCTCCCACTTGTACGCCTGCTCCGCGCCGTATGCCCGGGAGACGACGGTCACCTTATCGGACACCATGAAGGCGGAGTAGAAGCCCACGCCGAACTGACCGATGATGTCCACGTCCTCGGACGCCTCCATTTCAGACTTGAACTTCAGTGAGCCTGAGTGAGCGATGACACCCAGGTTCTCCTCCATGCTCTCCCTGTCCATTCCGATGCCGTTGTCGGAGACGGTGACGGTGCGGGCGTCCTTGTCAAGGGTGACGCGGATGCGGAAATCGTCACGGGAGAGCCCCACCTTGTCGTCGGTGAGGGACAGGTACGCCAGCTTGTCAATGGCGTCGGAGGCGTTGGAGATTATCTCGCGAAGGAAAATCTCCTTGTGGGTGTAAATGGAGTTGATCATCAGGTCCAGGAGACGCTTGGATTCGGCCTTAAACTGCTTTTTTGCCATTTGTACGTTACTTCCTTCCAAAGTTTAAGCTGACGGGAGCCGAACCCGCGCCGCTCCACGCGGGCCCTTTTCGGCGCTTTTTGCCTCGTTGTCGTCGCCTTGCGTCAGCAAGGCTTCCTTCGCCTCGCCGAAAATCACTCGAAAATTGCTCCGCGTGGAGTGCGAAGCAGTTTTCGGCGGCGGATTTTCGTTCGGGCAAGGAAAAGCCCGCAGGGAATACTTGCGTATTGTCAAGGGCTTTGACGCCGCACGGGCGGAAATCCGCCGTCGAAAACCGACGCGGGTTCGGCTCCCGTCAGCTTTAGCCCGCGCGGAGCGGGCTTATTTATTTAACATGTAATTATATACCTGTTTTCGCGGAGTTTGTTACAAAATTAAAAATTTATTACGCCCAGGTGCTCAAGTAGTATTTTCAGCCCTATGAGTATCAGCACTACGCCGCCGGCAAGCTCGGCCTTTTCGTGGAATTTCCCGCCGACCTTCGCGCCTATGTACACGCCGGCGAAGGAGAAGCAGAAGGTGGTGGCGCCGATGACGGATATTGCCGACCAGATGTTGACGGAGAGGAAGGCGAAGGTGACGCCCATGGCAAGGGCGTCGATGCTGGTGGCTATGGCGAGGACGAATAGCTCCTTCACGGCGAAGGAGCCGCTGTCGGGGCCGTCGCCGCCGCGCAGGACCTCCCATATCATCTTTCCGCCGATGAAGGCCAGGAGCACAAAGGCTATCCAGTGGTCGATCTCGGTGATATAGCTTTCAAACTGCCTGCCCAAGAGCCAGCCCAAAAGGGGCATGAGCGCCTGGAAGCCGCCGAAGAAAAGACCCGTCTCCAGGGCGTTGGCGGGCTTCAAGCGCGGGGCGGACAGGCCCTTGCATACGGACACGGCGAAGGCGTCCATGGATAGGGCGACGCCCGTGAGGAAAAGCTCAAAAAAGCTCATGGCGTCACTCCCTTACGGCGTCCAGAATGGCGGAAAGGAGCCCGTCGAAGGTCTCAAAGGCGGGTATGTCCGGGTTGTCGGCCTTTATTTTGTCGGTACTGCGGAAAAGGAAGCCCGCCTTGGAGGCCCTTATCATGGCAAGGTCATTGTAGCTGTCGCCGGAGGCGACGGTCTCAAAGCCCGCCGACTGGAGCGCCCTCACCGTGGTCAGCTTTGACTGCTCACAGCGCATTTTAAAGCCGGTTATCTCCCCGTCAGGCGCGGCGACAAGCTCGTTGCAGAAAATCGTTGGCCTGCCCAGCTTGCGCATAAGGGGCGCGGCGAACTGGGTGAAGGTGTCGGAGAGTATCACCGTCTGCGTCTCCTCCCGGAGCGCGTCAAGAAACTCCACGGCCCCCGGCAGGGGGTCGATTCCGGCGATGACGTCCTGTATCTGCGCAAGCCCCAGCCCGTGCTCACGGAGAATGGCGATGCGGTACGCCATGAGCTTGTTGTAATCCGGCTCGTCCCTGGTGGTGCGGCGAAGCTCCGGGATGCCCGCGGCCTCGGAGAACGCTATCCATATCTCGGGCACCAGCACGCCCTCTAAGTCAAGACATACAATGTTCATTGAAAATCCTCGCTTTACCCGAAAATATAAAATTATTATTATTATACATGGAAAAATCCGATTTGCAAAGGGGAAAAATGCCTGAGTTATCGCTAAAATGCCTGAAAATTTGCCGTTACAGCGAAATAAATTTATCAAAGCGTCAAAACGGAAATTGAGCCTTGACAGGAGCGGGTTTAAGTTGTATTATTGACGCAACAAGAAATAGGCTGTGATGGGAACAAAGGTGTCCACCTCGCATTTCAGAGAGCCGCCGGAGGGTGAAAGGCGGTATCGGGTGAACTCCAAACTCCTCCCGGAGCCGTCAACCGAAAGGAACAGGGACCTCCGAGTAGGCTTGACCGGGTTCTCCCGTTATCGAGAGGCCGCGTTGGATGACGCGGGCAGAGCGGGCGTTTACGCCAAAAAGAGTGGTACCGCGGAAGTTTTCTTTCGTCTCTTTATCCTAAAATATTTTGAGTATTTTGGGTAAAAGAGGCTTTTTTTGTACCCAAATCACTCGGAAAGGGAGCATTATGAAAGGCTTTGAGAAGTACACAAGACAGTATTACCTGCCGGAGGGCGAATACAACGATTGGTTGAAGCGCGACCACATCGACAAGGCGCCCACCTGGTGCAGCGTTGACCTGCGGGACGGCAACCAGTCGCTCATAATACCCATGAGCCTGGAGGAAAAGCTGGAGTTTTTCGACCTCCTTGTGAAGATAGGCTTCAAGGAGATCGAGGTCGGCTTCCCCGCCGCCTCGGAGACGGAATACGAGTTCTGCCGGACGCTTATCGAGCGGGACCTTATCCCCGACGACGTGACGATCCAGGTGCTCACCCAATCCCGGGAGCACATAATCAAAAAGACCTTTGAGGCGGTGCGGGGCTGCAAAAACGCCATCGTACACCTCTACAACTCCACAAGCGTGGCCCAGCGGCAGCAGGTATTCAAAAAGTCGAAGCAGGAGATAATCGACATCGCCGTCTCCGGCGCGAAGCTCTGCAAGGAGTACAGGGAGAAGACCCCGGGCAATTTCCGCTTTGAGTATTCCCCGGAGAGCTTCACGGGCACTGAGCCTGACTTCGCGCTGGAGATATGCAACGCCGTGAGCGAGGTCTGGAAGCCCTCGCCAGAGGACAAGGTCATATACAACCTGCCCGTCACCGTCTCCCACTCCATGCCCCACGTCTATGCCTCGCAGATAGAATATATGTGCAAGAACCTGAAATACAGGGACAGCATAATCGTCTCCCTCCACCCCCACAACGACAGGGGCTGTGCCATCGCGGACACGGAGATGGGTATCCTCGCCGGCGCCCAGCGCGTGGAGGGCACCCTTTTCGGGAACGGCGAGCGCACGGGGAACGTGGACATAATAACCCTGGCGCTGAATATGTACTCCCAGGGCGTGGACCCGGAGCTTGACTTCCACGACCTTCCCAACATCACCAGGACCTATGAGAAGGTCACGAGAATGAGGGTCTACGAGCGCCAGCCCTACTCCGGCGCGCTGGTGTTCGCCGCCTTCTCCGGCTCCCACCAGGACGCCATCGCCAAGGGTATGCACTGGCGGGAGGAGCACCCCGACGACTTCTGGACGGTGCCGTACCTGCCCATCGACCCCCACGACCTGGGCAGGGAGTACGAGGCGGACGTGATACGCATAAACTCCCAGTCCGGCAAGGGCGGAATTGGGTACATCATGGAGACACAGTTCAACATGGTGCTTCCCCCCAAGATGCGGGAGGACTTCGGATACTTCATCAAGGGCGTGTCCGACAGGGAGCACAGGGAGCTTCTGCCCCAGGAGATATACGACCTGTTTATCGAGAACTACGCCAACGTCAAGTCGGTCATGAACGTGCCCGAGGCCCACTACGTGCAGGAGCCGGACGGCATAACCGCCACGGTGACGGTGCTCCACAAGGGCGTAAAGCAGAAGGTCACGGCCTTTGGAAACGGACGCCTGGACGCCGTGTCAAACGCCGTGAAAATGGTCATCGACCGTCCCTACACGCTGGAGGTATACACCCAGCACGCCCTTGAGGAGGGCTCCACCTCCAAGGCGGCGTCCTATGTGGGGATAAAATCAGGCACAGGGGAGCTCATCTGGGGCGCGGGAATAAGCCGGGATATAATAGTTTCGTCCATAAAGGCGCTGGTTTCCGCCGTGAACAGACTGCTGGAGAGAAAATAACGCGCCGGCAGAGGCAAATTACCGTTGATAGGAGAGACGTAATGAAATTGACAGGAGCGCAAATCGTTGTTGAGACCCTGATCGAGCAGGGCGTTACCGACGTGTTCGGCTACCCCGGCGGGCAGGTGCTCAACCTCTACGACGCAATATACGAGGCGGGGGACAGGATAAACCACATCCTCACCGCCCACGAGCAGGGCGCCGCCCATGCCGCCGACGGGTACTCCCGCGCCACAGGAAAGGTTGGCGTGGTCATAGCCACCTCAGGACCCGGCGCAACGAATCTGGTGACGGGCATAGCCACCGCCATGCTGGACTCCGTGCCCATGGTGGCGATAACCGGCAACGTGCCCCAGGACCTCATCGGGCGCGACTCCTTCCAGGAGATAGACATCACCGGCATAACCCTGCCCATCACAAAGCACAACTACTTCATACACGACGTGAACAAGCTGGCGGACAAGATACGCGAGGCGTTCAGGATAGCAAAGTCCGGAAGGCCGGGGCCCGTGCTCATAGACATCCCCAAGGACATCCAGACCGCCGTGGGGGAGTATGAGCCCAGGCCCGTTGACCCGCCCTTCCCCCAGCGTGAGCCCAGCCGCGCGCGTATAGCTGAGGCGGCGGCGCTTATCGACTCCAGGTCCCGCCCCTTCATACACATCGGCGGCGGCGTCATCGGCTCTCAGACCGAGGAGCTGGTGCTGGAGCTGGCGGACAAGATAGACGCCGTCATCGGCTGTTCCCTCATGGGCCTTTCCGCCATCCCCACGGACCACCCCCGCTTTCTGGGTATGCAGGGGATGCACGGGCATTACGCCTCCTCCGTGGCCTCCAACGACGCCGACCTCATCATCGCCATCGGCACCCGCTTTTCCGACAGGGCCACGGGCAACAAGGCCAAGTTTGCCCAGCGCGCCAAGATAATCCACATCGACGCGGATTTCGCGGAGATAAGCAAGAATATAACCGCCAACGTGGGCGTTTGCGGCGACATATCCGTGGCGCTCAGGGAGATAATCGACGCCGTCCATGAGGCGAACCACATGGACTGGATGGACCACGTGGAGGACCTCCGGGACAGGGAGGCGGGCTTCACCGTGGACGAGCCGGGCGTGCTTACGCCGCTTAAGGTGATGAACACCATAAACAAGTACAAGACCGCCTATACGCCCGTCGCCACCGACGTGGGACAGCACCAGATGTGGGCGGCGCAGTATATTAAATTCCAGAGGCCCAGGAAGATGATCTCCTCCGGCGGCCTGGGGACCATGGGCTTCGGCATGGGCGCCGCCATAGGCGCCGCCGTGGGAACGGGCGAGCACACGGTGCTTGTCACCGGCGACGGGAGCTTCGGCATGAACCTCAACGAGCTTTGCACCGCCGTGACCTACCGCGTCCCGCTGACCATCGTGCTCATAAACAACGGCGTTTTGGGAATGGTCCGCCAGTGGCAGACGCTTTTCTTCAACCACCACTACGCCGACACGAACTTAGAGCGCAAGACGGACTTCGTGAAGCTCGCCGACGCCTTCGGAGCCCGGGGCGTCGTGGCTAAAACTCCCGAGGAGTTTGAGGAGGCGTTTGAGAGGTCGATGCGCTCCGACGGCGTGACGCTCATCGACTGCCGCATAGACAAGGACGAGTTCGTCCTTCCCATGCTGCCTCCCGGAGGCGCCATAGACGACATCATAACCGTGAAGAAGGGGGAGTGAGAACGTGAGCGAAAAGAGCAACAAATTCGTCATAGCCGTCTACGTGGAAAACAAGTACGGCGTGCTTACCCGCGTTACGAGCATGTTCACCCGCCGCGGCTTCAACATCGACTCCCTCACCGTGGGCGTCACGGAGTCCCCGGAGTATTCCCGCATAACCATCACCATGTCCGGCGACGGCTACGCCAGGGCCCAGATGATAAACCAGCTTAGAAAGCTCTTCAACGTGAAGAAGGTGGAGCTTCTGGAGGACGTGGACGCCATCGAGCGGGAGCTTGTGCTGGTGAAGATAAAAAATAACCCGGACAACCACCAGCGGGTCCTCTCCGCCCTTGACATATTCAAGGCGAAGATAATCAACTACTCCGTGGAGGCGCTGTGCATCGAGGTCACGGGCACGCCGGACAAGATAGACGCGCTTATCGAGATGATAAAGCCCCTGGGGATAATCGAGCTTTGCCGGACGGGTATCGTCGCCCTCCAAAAGGGCGGCGGGTCCATAATGGAGTCCGAGGACGTGAACTGAGGGACAACGCTTTCTACGGCATTTGCCGCAAACATATAATCTCAAATCTATTTTAAAGGAGAAAGTACCATGAACAGGATATTCTACGAGCAGGATTGCGACCTCCACCGTCTTGACGGCAAGACCGTCGCCATCATCGGCTACGGCTCCCAGGGCCACGCCCACGCGCTGAACCTGAAGGATTCCGGTGTCAACGTCATCGTGGGCCTTTACACCGGCTCCAAGAGCTGGGCCAAGGCGGAGCAGCAGGGCCTCACCGTCATGACCGCCGCCGACGCCGCCAAGGCCGCCGACATCATCATGATTTTGATCAACGACGAGAAGCAGGCCAAGCTCTACAAGGAGAGCATAGAGCCCAACCTCACCGAGGGCAAGACCCTGGCCTTCGCCCACGGCTTCAATATCCACTTCGGCTGCATCAAGCCCCCGAAGAACGTGAATGTCATCATGATCGCCCCCAAGGGCCCCGGTCACACCGTCAGGAGCGAGTACCAGGCGGGCAAGGGCGTGCCCTGCCTCATCGCCGTGGAGCAGGACGCCACAGGCGACGCCTGGGACATCGGCCTTGCCTATGCCGCCGGCATCGGCGGCGCCCGCGCCGGCGTGCTGGAGACCACCTTCCGCACCGAGACGGAGACCGACCTCTTCGGCGAGCAGGCTGTCCTTTGCGGCGGCGTCTGCGCCCTTATGCAGGCGGGCTTTGAGACGCTGTGCGAGGCGGGCTACGACCCCCGCAACGCCTACTTTGAGTGCATCCACGAGATGAAGCTCATCGTGGACCTCATCTATCAGTCGGGCTTTGCCGGAATGCGCTACTCCATCTCCAACACCGCCGAGTACGGCGACTATGTGACCGGCCCCAAGATCATCACCGAGGAGACAAAGAAGACCATGAAGAAGATCCTCTCCGACATCCAGGACGGCACCTTCGCCAAGGAGTTCCTGCTGGATATGTCCGACGCCGGAGCACAGGTCCACTTCAACGCCATGCGCAAGAAGGCCTCCGAGCACCCCTCCGAGATAGTTGGCGCCGAGGTCCGCAAGCTGTACAGCTGGAGCGACGAGGACAAGTTAATTAATAACTAACGGTTAATTGACGTACCCCGTCATATCAGGGGCGGGTTCCAAACCCGCCCTTTTCCTCTTAATACATTCACCAATTAGACAGGGGGGAACGGCTTATGAGCGAGGGCGCCGCAGCCGACAGCCGGCAGAGCGGCAGGCATGAGGTGGTGACGCTGTGCGGGAGCACGCGCTTCAAGGACGATTTTATAAGGGCGCAGGAGGCGCTGACGCTGGAGGGAAAGCTTGTGATCTCCCTGGGCTTTTTCGAGCACGCCGAGGGCAAAACCGTCTCCCCCGAGACCGAAGCGCTTCTGGCTGACATCCACCGGCAGAGGATAGATATGTCCGACTCCATATTCGTCATCAACCGTGACGGTTACATCGGCAAAAGCACCGCCTCCGAGATCGAGTACGCCAGGGCGGCGGGAAAGACCGTGAAATTCATGTTCCCCAACCGCGCGCGGGCGCGGACGGGGGACCCTCAGGAATGAAAAGGAGAGAGTAGAATGGTAAAGGACACCATAGTCAACGGCTACGAAAACGCGCCGCACAGGTCGCTTTATTACGCGCTGGGGCTCACCGACGAGGAGCTTTCAAGGCCCCTCATCGGCATCGTCAGCAGCTATAACGAGATAGTCCCCGGTCACATGAACCTGGACAAGATAACCGAGGCCGTGAAAACCGGCGTCGCTATGGCGGGCGGCACGCCCATCGTCTTCCCCGCCATCGCCGTGTGCGACGGCATAGCCATGGGCCACGTGGGGATGAAATACTCCCTGGTGACCCGGGACCTCATAGCCGACTCCACCGAGTGCATGGTAATGGCCCACGGGTTTGACGGCCTGGTGATGATACCCAACTGCGACAAGAACGTCCCCGGCCTTCTCATGTCGGCGGCGCGGCTCAACCTTCCCACGGTCTTCGTCTCCGGCGGACCCATGCTGGCAGGCCGCGTGGACGGTCACAAGACCAGCCTCTCCAGTATGTTCGAGGCGGTGGGCGCATACTCCGCCGGTAAGATAGACGAGGCGAAGCTTCGGGAGTACGAGTGCAAGACCTGCCCCTCCTGCGGCTCCTGCTCGGGAATGTACACCGCAAACTCCATGAACTGCCTCACCGAGGTGCTGGGCATGGGGCTCCGGGGCAACGGCACAATACCCGCCGCCTACTCCGCCCGCATAAGCCTTGCCAAGCGCGCCGGGATGCAGGTGATGGAGCTTGTGCGGAAGAATATCCGCGCCCGTGACATCATGACCGAGGCGGCTATCCGCAACGCCCTCACCGCCGATATGGCGCTGGGGTGCTCCACCAACTCCATGCTCCACCTGCCGGCAATAGCCAACGAGTGCGGGGTGGAGTTCAACCTTGACATGGCAAACGAGATAAGCTCCCGCACACCCAACCTCTGCCACCTTGCCCCCGCCGGTCCCACCTACATGGAGGACCTGAATGAGGCCGGCGGCGTGTACGCGGTGCTGAAGGAGCTTTCCAAAAAGGGACTTATAGACACCTCCGTCATGACCTGCACCGGGAAGACCCTGGGGGAGAACATCGCCGACGCGGAGAACCTTGACCCCACCGTCATCCGCCCCATAGACGACCCCTACTCCCCGACCGGCGGCATCGCCGTGCTCTTCGGGAACCTGGCGGAGAACGGGTGCGTCGTAAAGCGCTCCGCCGTCGCGCCAGAGATGCTGGTACATGAGGGACCGGCCAGGGTCTTCAACAGCGAGGAGGAGGCAATAAAGGTCATCCACTCCGGCGGCATAAGGCCCGGCGACGTGGTGGTGATACGCTACGAGGGACCCGCCGGCGGACCCGGCATGAGGGAGATGCTCAACCCCACCTCCGCCATCGCCGGCGCGGGGCTTGACAAGGAGGTCGCCCTTATAACCGACGGGCGCTTCTCCGGCGCCACGCGCGGCGCCGCCATCGGGCACATATCCCCGGAGGCCGCCTCGGACGGGCTTATAGCCTACGTTCACGAGGGCGACACGATCGCCATAGATATACCCAACCACTCCATAACCCTGAAGGTCTCCGACGAGGAGATAGCGCGCCGCCGCGCCTCGGAAAAGCCGCGGGTGAAGGACAACATCACCGGCTACCTAAAGCGCTACGCCGCCCAGGTCTCCTCCGCCGACAAGGGAGCCATAATCAACAAGCGGTAAAGCGCCGCTTTATTACCGCATAAAAAGGACGTGACAAAAATGCCAATGACCATGTCGCAGAAGATACTTGCCGCCCACGCGGGGCTGGACTCCGTGGAGGCGGGACAGCTCATTTTGTGCGGGCTCGACCGTATCCACGGCAACGACATAACCTCCCCGGTGGCTATCCGGGAATTTAAAAAGATGGGCGCGGAGAGGGTGGCGAACCCCGAAAACGTGACCCTGATAATGGACCACTTTGTCCCCAACAAGGACATAAAGGCCGCCCAGCAGTGCAAATGCTGCCGGGATTTTGCCCAGGAGCAGGACCTTCCCAGCTTCTACGACGTGGGCAGGATGGGGATAGAGCACGCCCTGATCCCCGAGGAGGGGCTGGTGGTCACCGGGGACGTGGCGATAGGCGCCGACTCCCACACCTGCACCTACGGCGCTCTTGGCGCCTTCTCCACCGGCGTGGGCTCCACGGATATGGCCTTCGGAATGGCGACGGGCAAGGCCTGGTTCAAGGTGCCCTCCGCCATAAAATTCGTTCTCACCGGCGAGCTTCCGAAATATGTATCCGGCAAGGACCTCATTTTACATATAATCGGAATGATCGGCGTTGACGGGGCGCGGTACAGATCCATGGAGTTCACCGGTCCCGGCGCCCACAGCTTATCCATGCCCGACAGGCTCACCGTCTGCAATATGGCGATAGAGGCGGGCGCGAAGAACGGCATTTTTGAGGTGGACGAGGTGACGCTTGCCTACGAAAGGGAGCACGCAAAGCGGGAGATACGGGTATTCAAGGCGGACCCTGACGCGGTTTACGACGAGGTATATGAGATAGACCTTTCAAGGCTGCGCCCCACCGTGGCGTTCCCGCACCTTCCCGAGAACACCCGCACCGTTGACGAGGCGGGGGACGTGAAGATCGACCAGGTGGTCATCGGCTCCTGCACCAACGGACTTTTCAAGGACATGAAGGAGGCGGCGGACATCATAAGGGGCCGCAAGGTGGCAAAGAACGTCCGCGCCATAATCATACCGGCGACCCAGGACATCTACCTCAAATGTATGGAGGCGGGCTACATAAAGGACTTCATAGAGGCGGGCTGCGTCGTCTCCACCCCCACGTGCGGGCCGTGTCTCGGCGGCTACATGGGCATATTGGCGGAGGGCGAGAGATGCGTCTCCACCACCAACCGCAACTTCGTGGGCCGCATGGGTCACGTGGAGAGCGAGGTCTACCTCGCCTCCCCCGCCACCGCCGCGGCAAGCGCCATAGCCGGTAAAATTGCTTCTCCCGAGGAGGTATTGAAATGAAGTGCGCAGGCAAGACCGTCAAGTACGGCGACAACGTGGACACCGACGTGATCATCCCCGCCCGCTACCTGAACACCAGCGACCCCAAGGAGCTGGCGAGCCACTGCATGGAGGACATCGACAGGGACTTTAGCTCCAAAATCTCCGACGGCGACATTATGGTGGGCGGCGAGAACTTCGGCTGCGGCTCCTCCCGCGAACACGCCCCCATAGCCATAAAGTCCAGCGGGATCTCGTTGGTGATAGCCAAAAGCTTTGCCAGGATATTCTACCGCAACGCCATAAACATCGGGCTCGCGATAGTCGAGTGCCCGGAGGCGGCTGAGGAGATACGCGAGGGCGACACCGTGGAGTCTGACCTGGACTCCGGCGTCATCACCGACGTGACGACGGGCAGGAGCTTCAAGGCCGAGCCCTTCCCGGAATTCATACAGAACATAATCTCCGCCGGCGGCCTTGTGGAGGCGGCGAAAAAGGGTATCATCGCGTAACGCACAGGATTGCGTACATTGATTTTTTTGAATACAGGTGATGGACATGAATTACAACATAGCCCTTCTGCGGGGCGACGGCATAGGACCCGAGATAGTTGACAGCGCCGTGCGTGTGCTGGAGGCGGTGGGGGAAAAATTCGGGCACAGCTTCAGCTTTACCCCATACCTCATCGGAGGCGCCGCCATCGACGCCACCGGCGCGCCCCTGCCCCGGGAGACGGTGGACGGGTGCCTCGCCTCCGACAGTGTGCTTCTTGGCGCCGTGGGAGGCCCCAAGTGGGACACCCTGCCGGGGAACCTGCGCCCGGAAAAGGCGCTTTTGGGCATACGCGCGGCGCTGGGGCTCTTTACGAACCTCAGACCCGCCAGGCTCTACCCCGCCCTCTCCGGCGACTGCCCTTTGCGCCCCGACATTGTGAAGGACGGCTTTGACATCATGATAGTCCGGGAGCTCACCGGCGGCATCTACTTCGGCGACAGGGGATACCGGCAGGGCAAATACGGCGAGGAGGCATACGACACCGAGTGTTACTCCCGCTTCGAGATCGAGCGCATCGCCCGCGTTGCCTTTGAGACGGCGAGAAAGCGCCGTGGGAGCGTGAGCTCCATCGACAAGGCAAACGTTCTGGAGACAAGCCGCCTTTGGCGCAAAACGGTCCATGAGATACAGGAAGCCGATTACCCGGACGTGGAGCTTCGGGACGTGCTGGTGGACAACGCCGCCATGCAGCTTGTTAAAAATCCCGCGCAGTTCGACGTGATCGTGACCTCGAATATGTTCGGCGACATCCTCTCCGACGAGGCCAGCCAGATCACCGGCTCCATCGGTATGCTCCCCAGCGCCTCCCTCAACGAGACTACCAGGGGAATGTATGAGCCCATACACGGCTCCGCCCCGGACATCGCGGGGCGCGGCATAGCAAACCCCATAGCCACCATCCTCTCCGCCGCCATGATGCTCCGCTACTCCTTCAGCCTCGCCGACGAGGCGGATTGCATAGAGAGCGCGGTGGACAGGGTCCTTGCCGACGGGCTCCGCACCGCCGACATCGCCGGCGCCGGAAGGAGCTATGTAGGGACACGTGAGATGACCGACGAGATTATAAAGAGGCTCTGATATGCTTGACAGTTTACCCACCGCCGCGGCGCGCCTCGCGTCCATCGTTGTGTTTCGCGGCGTAAAAAACGGCCCGGTGCTCACCGCCCTGCGTGCCTTCTTTGAGTGCGAGGGTGACGAGTCCGAGATGGTGGAGCGGTACGCCGGCTTCGTCGCCGCCCTCTATGACAACGGCTTCAACCTGAGCCGTTACCTCCTTGACGCGGCGGCGGAGGACGAGAACAGATACGTCATTCTCCGCTCCAAGGGCGAGGAGGTCCCGCGCGTACTTCAGGAGGCGGTGGAGGGCGAGCTGGGTGTCTTCCAGGACCTCTCCGACCTCACGGCGCGCGACTTCAAGTCGCTCATAGGCTTTGACGGCTACCTCCCGGGCTTTGAATCGGAAAAGCTGGACTTCGCCGCGGAGTTTGTAAAGCGAATTGACAAAATAAACCGCACCGGTTACGGTCAGTACGCCCGCCACACCATGTTCCGGGTGGTAAACGGCGAGATCCTGCCCGTCCACACCCCGGACGCCACCCGCGTAGAGGACCTGATCGGCTACGAGCGGCAGAGACAGGAGCTCATCGACAACACCCTCGCCCTCCTGGAGGGCAAGCCCGCCGCCAACGCCCTGCTCGTCGGCGACGCTGGCACGGGCAAGTCCTCCTCCATAAAGGCCGTGGCGAATATGCTCTCACCGCGCGGGCTCCGGCTCATCGAGGTCCGCAAGGAGGAGCTGATGAGCATACCCTCCGTCATGGAGCGCCTTCGCGACAACCCCCTGAAGTTCGTGCTTTTCATTGACGACCTGTCCTTTGAAAAGAACGACGACACCTTCTCCGCGATGAAGGCGATACTCGAGGGCTCCGTCTCCGTCAAGGCGCCAAACACGGTTATATACGCCACCTCCAACCGCCGCCACCTGGTGAAGGAGTCCTTCTCCGACAGGGACGGGGACGACATGCACATAAACGACACCATCCAGGACACCGTCGCCCTCTCCGACAGGTTTGGGCTCAAAATACTTTTTACAAAGCCCGACAGGAAGCTGTATCTGCGCATCGTCCGCGAGCTTGCCAGGGCAAAGGGGATATGCGAATACCCCGACCTTGACACCGCCGCCTGTGCCTTTGCCCTCAGGCGAGGGGGCATGACGCCCAGGGCGGCTGAGCAGTTCACGGATTCCCTGCTGACCGCCGGGAGGGAGGAGCAAAAATGATCTCACTTGATAAGATCTACCACGCAAGATACGTGCTCAAGGAGGTTATCCGGGACACGGACGTCATATACGCGCCCCACATAAACCCGGACGCCCAGATATATTTGAAGACCGAAAACCTACAGATAACCGGCTCCTTCAAGGTGCGCGGCGCGTACTACAAGATAAGCCAGCTGAGCCAAGAGGAGAAGGCCAGGGGCGTCATCGCCTGCTCCGCCGGCAACCACGCCCAGGGCGTGGCGCTGGCGGCTCAGAAGGCGGGGATAAAGGCGGTCATATGCCTGCCCGACGGCGCGCCCATCTCAAAGGTGGAGGCGACAAAATCCTACGGCGCCGAGGTGGTGCTGGTGGAGGGCGTCTACGACGACGCCTACGAGCGGGCGCTGAGCCTCAGGGACGAGAAGGGCTACACCTTCATCCACCCCTTTGACGACGAGCTTGTCATCGAGGGCCAGGGCACCATCGGGCTTGAGCTCATGGAGCAGCTGCCGGATATGGACGCGGTAATAGTGCCCGTGGGCGGCGGAGGGCTCATCTCCGGCGTCGCCTTCGCGATAAAGGCGCTGAACCCCAACGTGAAGGTCTACGGCGTCCAGGCGGCGGGAGCGCCGTCCATGGTTAACTCCGTGAAGGAGAAGAAGGTCGTCCACCTGCCCGCCGTCTCCACCATCGCCGACGGCATAGCGGTGAAAACCCCCGGCGAGAACACCTTCGCCCTGACGAGCAAATACGTGGACGACGTGGTGACGGTTACGGACGACGAGATCGCGGCGGCGATACTGGCGCTTATGGAGCAGCAAAAGCTGGTCACCGAGGGCGCCGGAGCGATAGCCGTCGCCGCGGCGATGTTCAACAAGGTGCCCGTGAAGGGCAAGAGGGTGGTTTGCCTCCTCTCCGGCGGCAACGTGGACGTGTCCATACTCTCCCGCGTCATCGACCGGGGGCTCCTCATGTCCGGCAGGCGCTGCCAGCTGACCATCGAGCTTGTGGACAAACCGGGACAGCTTGAGAAGGTCGCCGGGTGCATCGCCGGAGAGGGCGGAAACGTGGTGTCCGTCCACTACGAGCACGCCAATGAGGGCTCCGACATAAACGGCTGTTACCTGAGACTTGAGCTGGAGACCAGGAATTTCGAGCACATCAAGGCCATACGCCTGGCGCTGAAAAACCATGGCTTCAAGCTCATAGACGAATAAAAGGAGGAACTTAAAATGAGCAAAACAGTACATACCGACACCGCCCCCGCCGCCATAGGCCCCTATTCCCAGGCGGTGGTCACGGGGGATCTGGTGTTCACCTCCGGGCAGATACCCATAAACCCCGCCACGGGAAATGTGGAGGCCGTGGGGATCGAGGCCCAGACCCGCCAGGTCATGAAGAACCTGGGCGAGGTGCTGAAGGCCGCCGGCTCGTCCTTTGAAAGGGCCGTAAAAACCACCTGCTTCTTAGCCGACATCGGCGACTTCGCCGCCTTCAACGCCGTCTACGCAGAGTTCTTCACCTCCAACCCCGCCCGCAGCTGCGTCGCCGTAAAGGACCTCCCCAAGGGAGTGCTGGTGGAAGTGGAAGTTATAGCAGAAAAATAACATCGGAATAGTACAAACAAAAAGGACGGCGCAAGCCGTCCTTTAAGACTGTTGGAAGCCCCCAGATAAGAGTAAGACCCCATATTAAATATTTTTCCGGCGGCATGTATGTCGGAAAAATCACCTTTTGTCGCGCAAGTGTGTGATAAATGGGGTCCCCACGCAATCATGATTGCGTGGGGAGAGGAGGAGCGAAGTCTGCGCCTGAGCCCTGCCGCTTGCGGCGGGGCGAGGTTAAGCGGCTTCAGCGACGACGAGCGCGCAGCGCGACAGCAGGAAAGCCCTCTGGAAAGGTCTGCGGACCTTTCCAGAGGGCTTTCCGCACGTTTCCCCCTGTCGGCAAAGGTCAGCGACCTTTGCCGACAGGCTAAAAAGGACGGCTTTCGCCGTCCTTTTTATTCTTCCCAATTTTCCACCTCAATCCCCGTCAGGTATCTTCTCACCATGTCCAAGGCGTGGTTGGCGGCGGAGATGCGGACGCGGTCGCGGCCCTGTCCTAAGTGGAGGTGGCGGGTATATGTGCGGCGGGGGGTCGCTAAGGAGACGTAGACGGTGCCCACGGGGGTGCCCTCGCTGTCGGAGCCGGGGCCCGCGATGCCGGTTATGCCTATGCCGAGACCCGCGTCAAAGCGGTTCCGCACGCCCTGCGCCATCGCCTGGGAGACGGAGGGGGACACCACTCCGTCGTGCTCTATCATGTCGGCGGGGACGCCCAAAAGGGCGGTCTTGGACTCGGCAGCGTATGTCACGGCGCCGCCCAGATACACCTCCGAGGAGCCGGGAAGGTCGGTCATGCGCTTTGATACCAGCCCGCCGGTACAGCTCTCGGCGGCGGCGAGGGTCACGTGATTTTCCCGGAGAAGCCCAAGGACGGTGTTCTCCAGGCTGTCGGTGTCAATGCCGTATACGCACTCCCCGATGACCCTGCGCACCTCCTCGATTACCGGCGCCATCATCGCCTCCGCCTCGGCGTCGTCCCTGGCTCTGGCGGTGACGCGCAGGCGCACCTCGCCGGATTTGGCGTAGGGGGCGAGGGTGGGGTTTTCCGACCGCTCCATGATGGCCCTCAGCTTGTCCTCCACCGCCGATTCGCCCATGCCGAAGATGTGTATGTTGTGGCTGACGATTTCCAGTTCCGATAGCCGCCGCAGATACGGCATGGCGCAGGCGCGGAACATGGGCACGCACTCCTTGGGCGGGCCGGGGAACATGAGCACATGGACCCCGTCGGACTCAAAGGCGCACCCCGGCGCGGTGCCACGGTCGTTGTGGAAGACTGTACAGCCCTCCGGGAGCATCGCCTGCCGGTAGTTGTTGTCGGTCATGTGAGAGTTGTGGAGGCGCGTGGCGAAGTAGTCGCGTATCTCCTGCGCCTCGTGCTCGTCGAATTTCAGCTCCTTCCCGAATGCCTCCGCCAGCGTCTGCTTTGTCAGGTCGTCGCAGGTGGGACCGAGCCCGCCGGTGGTGATGATTATGTCGGCGCGGGACTTTGCCACGGTGACGGCGGACTTGAGCCTGTCCGGGTTGTCGCCCACGACGGTGTGAAAATATACGTTTATGCCCAGCTCCGAGAGCATCTGGCTTATGTCCTGGGCGTCGGTGTTGGCGATGTTGCCCAGCAGAAGCTCGGTGCCCACGGATATGATTTCCGCTGTGTGTGTCATTGAAAAAACCTCCGGTGATGAGATTTGGCGAAGCTTAAGCCTTTTTGTCCCTCTGAAAATATTTATCCAGCTGCTCCCTCATGCTGTCCGGCATTCCCGTGGGGACGGGGAGAAATTTGGAGTTGGCGACGCGGGAGATCATACCGACGGAAAACTCCTCGATGTCCGCCATGGAGGCGGCGGAGAGGGGGAAGAGAAGGTCGTTGTGGGTGTGGATAACGGCGGAATCCGTGCGGCGGGTGATGCCCAGCGCCGGAACTCCCCTGTCGGCGAAGGGGGCTGAGTCGGAGGAGTGGACCTTCTGCACAAAATTGGCTGACCACCCCACCTCCCGGGCATACTGCTTTGCGAAGTCCATAAGGTCGTCGCCGCCTGTGACGTAAATCTCGTTGGGCCCCAGGACCGTGCCGCACATATCAAAGTTGAAGCAGAATTTGATTTGTGGAAGGAGCTCCTCGTGCTTCTCTATCCACGCCTTGGAGCCCAAAAGTCCCTGCTCCTCACTGCCGCACCAGATAAAGCGCATGGTGCGCCTGGGCGGATTCTTCACAAAGTGCCGGTAGAGCGCCATCAGGTTGGCGGCGCCCGTGGCGTTGTCCCAGGAGCCGGTGCCCACGGGGACGGAGTCGTAGTGGGCGGTGAGAACTATCGACTCGCGAGGGACTTCCGTTCCGGGGACCACCGCCAAAACGTCACGGGAGGTGTTCTCCAGGTCCTCCTGGACAAGCTCCAGGTGAAGCGTCCGCGCGCCGTCGCGAAGGAGCGCGGCGGCGTCCCTGGAGGTTATGGCAAAGCCGGGGATACGCCCCACCTCCTGCATTTTGGGGCGTATGTTGCGGGGGTAAAGGTCCAGGGGCGCCTCGTCGTCGTACCACTTGCCGGAGAAGGTGATAAACGCGCTGGCGCCCTTCTCCTTCAAAAGCCTGTAGGCGTCAAAGCTGAGAGCGTTGAGCATGACGACGCACCCCTCGAGGGAATCAATGCCCAGGTAATCCTCCTCCACGCCACGCGGGGCGTAAATAAGCCGCAAGTCCTCCCCACCATCGGCGAGCGAGCCGGAGAGCCCGAAGGGGACGCACTCTATCTCCCGCTCAAAGGGGGCGGCGACGCGCATGGAGCAGGTCTTGACGTCCGAGGCGGGGACGGTGAACTCCATTATTTCACTCTCTCCGCCGGCGGCCTTTATCTCCTCCCGGAGCATATTCGCGGCGCGAAGCTCCTCCTCCGTGCCGCCGTAGCGCACGAAGCTGAGCCTTTCCACAAGCGACATCTGATACTGACCCTTTTGCATATTATATTCCTCCGAATCTATCTTGAAATGACCACGCGCTCGATGTTGGCGACAGCCTCATCACAGAGCGCGTCTATATCCAGCGGTTTTTCCGCCTCAATGACCTCCTCCAGGCGGGGCTTTGTCCTGGGGTGTCGGGGCGTAAACACGGTACAGCAGTCCTCATAGGGGAGTATGCTTGTCTCAAAGGTGCCGATTTTCCTGGCGACCTCGATTATATCCCGCTTGTCCATGCACACAAGCGGACGCAGGACGGGTATTTTCACGCACTCCTGGGTGACAGCCATCGCCTGCATGGTCTGGCTTGCCACCTGCCCCAGTGACTCGCCGGTGATTATCGCGCCGCAGCGGTTTGTGTCCGCAATCCTCTCGCATATCCGCGCCATGAAACGCCGCATTATTATGGTAAAATACTCCTCCGGGCACTTGTCGCGTATCTCCTCCTGGATATGCGTGAAGGGCACTATCTCCAGCGTCATCCGCCCGCACCAGGGGGCGAGCAGGCGGGCGAGCTCCACCACCTTCCGCTTTGCCAGCTCAGAGGTGTAGGGGAAGGAGAAAAAGTGGACGGGGATAATGTGTACGCCCCTCTTTGCCGCCATCCAGGTGGAAACCGGGCTGTCAATGCCGCCGGAGAGCATACTTACAGCCGACCCGCAGGACCCCACGGGCATACCTCCGGCGCCAAGCTCCGGAACGGAGTGGACGTAGGCCGCCGCCTCGCGGATCTCCACATTCACCACGAGCTCCGGTGAGTGTACGTCGACGGGCACATCAGGAAACGCGTCGGACAGCAGTCCGCCCACCTCCCGGCTCACCTGAATGGAGGTGAGGGGGAAGGACTTGTCGGAGCGTTTTGACTCCACCTTGAAGCTTTTTGCTTTGGCAAATTCGCCGGCGAGGTACGTTTTCGCCGTCTCAAATATAGCCTGCGGGTCCTTCTCGCAGGCGGCGGCGCGGACCACCGCCACAAAGCCGAAAATCTGCTTTGCCGCCTCAAAGGCGGCGTCCATATCGGCGCTGTCGTCAAGCGGCTCCACGTAAACCGTGGACTGGGCGGCATATATGCGGAAATTACCAATATGCCCCATCCGCCTCCGGACGTTGGAGACGAGCTTATCCTCAAAAATCCTGCGGTTCAATCCCTTCAGGACGATTTCTCCCTGTTTTAGAAGTAAAATATCGTTCAAAACTAAACTCCTTTCGCTTACCGCACGGGGCGGTTTATTCCCACCCGGGTGGGAACCGGTGGGTCTTCTTTTCTCATCTTTTTCTCCGAAATGAGAAAAAGATGAGTAAAAGAAGCAAAAGAGAGAAAAAGAATTTT
>CANQVL010000027.1 GCA_947627285.1 uncultured Oscillospiraceae bacterium | reverse complement strand
ATAATCATTTTGCCTCTACATGATTATATAGTATTAAAAAAGGAAAGGGCTGCTTGGGACAAAATAATCATTTTGCCTCTACATAAGGGCGCACAACGGATCTCGACTGCGCTCAGTATAGCATTATCCGTAAAAAATATCAAGGGGTTTACATCGGTAAAACAACATTTTTTTGAAAAAATTTTTTTAACGAATGAAATTACGGGGTAACGGAGCCGCAAATCGAGGGCAAAATGATTATTTTGTGACTATATAACGAGCTTCATCTTGTCCAGCGCGCGGCGGTGTTCTGCGCCGGTGGTGATGAGGTAGATGCGGGTGGTTTCAACGGAGCTGTGTCCAAGGACATCGGCAAGCTTTACGATATCGCGGCAGACGCGGTAAAAGGTTCTCGCGAATAAATGTCTCAGGTTGTGGGGGAAGATTTTTGTAGCCTCCACGCCTGTTTTTTTGGCTAAGGCCTTCATCTCCGCCCAGATTTGTCGGCGCGTGATCGGTTTTCCGCGTCCGGTGAGGAATATCTCGCCGGACGCGGTGTTTTGCTTTTTGGCGTATTTCAAAAGCTTCCGGCATAGCTTGCACGGCATGAGTATTGTTCTGAGCTTCCCTTTCAGGCTTATGCGCGCCTCCCCTGCTCTCGCGGCTTCGACGGTTATATATCTGAGCTCCGAGACGCGAATTCCTGTGGAGCATATCGTCTCCATGATCAGTCTCAGGCGCTCGGAGGCGGCGTCCAGGAGGCGCTCGTACTCCTCGCGGGTAAGCTCCCTCGCCTGCTCCCGGAAGGCGCTGCGCTGGACGCGAATGGCCTTCACGCGCAGCTCGGGGCAACCGAGGTAGTCAAAATACGCGTTCACCGCCGCGACCATGGCGTTGACGGTTGCCGCGGCGTACCCCTCACGCAGCAGCCCGTCGCGCCACTCCGCCACAGCCTCATGTGTCAGGGGTGCGTCTGCCATATCCGTCAAAAATCTCGCGACCGCGCGAAGGTACTGCTCCCGCGTCCCCTGCGACCTCTCCTTCCCCCTCAGCTCCGCCTCAAACCCCATAAGATCGTTTATCATACAATTATCGCTCCTTTTACTTAATATATCACATTAAATATTTTAACATCGGCGGAGCGTTTTAAACAACATTGAGGTCAATTGGAGAATTTTTCACCCGGATTTTGGGATACAAAAACGCCCCGCGCGTGCGGGGCGTGAGTTTTCTTCCCTGTGCCTCCGTGTCGGCTAGTACCGACTCGGGGGTGGGAATTTGAGGTGATATGGAAGAATTTGTGTTACTTTGTCAACTGGTCGTAGAGTGAGAGGATTGTTGCGAGCTGGGCCCTGTTGGAGGTGTGGGCGGGGTTGAATTTGTTGTTGTCGCCCTTGATGACCTCCTTCATGGTGCACCAGGCCACGGCCTCGAACGCCCAGTCGGAGATGTCGGCAGCGTCGTCGTAGGGCAGATTGAACATCCAGTCGCCGGTGAAGCCGCCGGCGCCCAGCTTCTGCTCGTAGAAGTAGAGCATCGCCGCCATCTGCTCACGGTTGATGATGTCGTTGGGCTCGAATCCCAGGTCGGTGCCCACCATGAGGTCGTGGGCTATGGCGTAGTCGGTGTAGGGGTGATACCACTGGGTGAGGTCAATGTCGGGGAACGCCAGGGACGGGCACTCGTAGGTCGTTGCTGTGACGGTTACGTTGGAGGCGGGCATTTTGAAGGTGTAGGTGCCGTCCTTGTTGTCGGTGACCTCAACATCCTTGCCGTTGGCGGCGGTGACGGTCACGGCGGAGACGTGGTAGTTCTCGGCGGGGGCCGGGGTGACGGTGACGGTCTCGCCGGCGGGGACGCTGGTGGCGGAGACCTTGAGCTCCACGTTCTCAGCCGCCTCGGTCTTCACAGAGTAGGTGTAGGGGCCGGCGTAGTAGACGGTATACTCGACCGTGGTGCCATCCGGCTCGCCCTTTGTAACTGCATAATAGCCGGAGCCCTTTATCTCGCCGGTGAATTCTTTGCCGTCAGTGTCAAGCTTAAATTTGACTGTGCGGCTGACGTTTACGTCTTTGTCGCAATTTTTGTTGAGAGTGATGGTCTGATCGTCCTGCACGGCATTAACGGCATCTTGGAGGGTGTCGTAATACTTATGACCGCCACAATGTAGTTGTGGGAACAGGGGCTCCTCGGTCTTGATGACCCCGTATCAAAATATCTGCCTGAGTACGCCAACATGAAGGTCAGGGAAAGCGGCTCGATTCGCCCCGCAAAAAGCCTTATGACCATCCGCAACCTCATGACCATGACCGGCGGTCTTAGCTATGACCAGACACTACCATCCATCCAAAGGGCGAAGGCGAAGAACGCCGGGACAAGGGAGCTGATACATATGCTGGCCGAAGAACCCCTGGAGTTCGACCCCGGTACCCATTTCCGCTACAGCATGTGCCACGACGTGATGGCCGCTGTCATCGAGGCCGTCTCCGGGGAGCGGTTCTCCGACTACCTCCAAAACCACATCTTTGCCCCCCTGGGTGTTACCGGCGTCACCTTCCGGCCAAACACGGCTCAAATGACCCGGATGCCCACGCAGCTGTGTTGGCACGATAAGGAGCTTTACATGTTTGAGGTGGATTGGGATAACACCCACCAGCTGACCCCGGACTACGACTCCGGCGGCGCGGGCATCTGTTGCCGGGCGGAGGACTACATCCCCCTCCTGGATGCCCTGGCCTGCGGCGGTAAGGGAGCAAACGGAGCACGGATATTAAAGCCCGAAACAGTCACGATAATGACTGAAAATCAGCTCTCTGGCCAGCCCCTCCGTGACTACCACGACACCATGAAGCCCTCCGAGGCCGAGGGCTACGCACTGGGTATGCGCGTCCACCTGGTCGACGACGAGTTCCCGAAGGGGGAGTTCGGCTGGGACGGCGCGGCAGGAGCGTTGGCGGTGATTGAGCCCAAGAGACGATCGAGCGTCTTATACGTCCAGCACGTCCTCAACTACCTCCCCAACTGCGCCCAATTGCATCCGGAGCTGTTGCGCCGCATCTACCGCTGCATATGAGCGGCGGTAGAATGACGCGTGTCACTTAAAACGGACGTCTGACTGCGGTCAGACGCCCGTTGGCAAATAATGATATGTGTTTTAAATAAGCGCCGCAACCTCATTTTTCTCTGGAGACTGCCTTTGCCGCTGTTTCATGGCATTTTTGAAAGCGCTCTTTGACTTCGGGAATACGCCTGTCTATGTTTGAATATCCGTGCAGACAGTCCGCCCCCGGCACAGGACGCAGGCTGCTGTCCAGATACCACCAGTCATAGTAGGTCTCCCTGCCGTAGCCGTCCGAGTCGGGACCGTCCTCGCTTTCATAGGCTGAGACCTCCACCACCCCTTCCCCGTCCAGACCTGCCAGAGAGTATTCCCTGTTGGTATCAAAAAACAGAAACCCGAGGGCGTTCAGCGCACGGCCCGAAAAGGTGCCGCAAAGCCTTTCATCCAAACACGCAGAGGGCAGGCGCTTCCCCGGCGACGCCTTAATCCAGCTTTCAAGCCATTCTCTATGCTTGAGACTCCCATTTTCGTATGCCCGATACCGCCAGAAATTGGACGCCAGGGGGTAATATGGCTCGTCCGGGGCGGTCCAGTGCTTCTCCTCGAAAAACGCCGCCATCTTATCCATGGCCTCCGGACTTCCCGTACCGCAGGTCTCCGCCAGGGCTCTGAACTCCCGGTCCAGCCAATAGGTGCTGCTCTCCGGCGGTAAACAGCGGATGGGCGCCAAAAATGTCGTCCCATGAACGCGGAAGGTGACGACGGCGGTACGAACGGGGTCGTCCCCGCTCTCCACGCGCACCTCTCCCAGACTCATACAGCCGCAAAAGGCTTGGTTCCCTATCCGCCTCACCCCGGCGGGGATAACAACAGATTCCAAGCCACAGTCCAGAAAAGCCATGTCGTCCAAGCGCTCCAACGTTTGGGGAAGATGCACCTTTTTGAGGTCCGAAAGGTTTAGAAAAGCCCAAGTCCCGATTCTTCGGACGCCCTCGGGCACGGTGAATTCGGACCCCGCCGCCTCGGCGGGGCAGTAGAAAAGTGTGTCGCGGGAGGCGTTCAGCACCGGAAACCGGATGCGGCTTTCCTCGAACGACCGTCCGTTCACATCCGCCGCGCTGTCTGGGATAACCAGCTTGTTGAGCTTTGGACAGTCGGAAAACGCGAATCTACCGATGCTCTCCAACCCCTCCCGTAGCATCACCCGCTCCAGATTTGCGCACCCGGAGAAGGCCCCCTCGCCGATTCTCTTCACCGATGCGGGGACGGAGACGGAAACCAGCTCCCGTCTCCCTTCAAACGCCCGGAGACCAATTTCTGTCGTACCCTCCGGAATCTCCAGGCATCCGTCGATAACAGAAACAGCCGATTTCCCAGTCAGAATATTGGACCACGGCTCCTCCCTTTTATGTGGTGGCATGCTGCCTTGACGCATACGCAAGAGTTTTTTTATCAGACCGTTCACCATTATCAACATCCTTTTGTCCGTCCCAACGGTCTCGCGTGAATAACAATGGTCCTCACATTCCCCGTGGGATTAGCCTCACTCGCTCCATAAAGTCCTTTACATACTGCGGATCCACCTCCGCGTAGGCCGTGTGACCGGTCTTTAGCCAGCTTCCGATAATCACACCGTCGGCGTATCGAAGCTTCTCCGCCACCGTCTCTGAGGTCACGCCGGCGCCGACAATCAACGGCTTAGCTCCAAGGATTTTTTTGAACTCAATGAGCTTATCCGTGGGGCTGTCCTCCCCTGTTCCGCTGCCCGTTGTCACCACCGCGTCACAGCGCATGGCGGCCAGCCTCGCGTCCTCCTTCAGTGAGCGGCCGCTCAGGACCGGCTGGTACTTGAAGCGCAGGCCTCCCAGGATATCAAATGTCCGGTCACTGGCACTCTCCATAAGCCTTTCGGCGTATAACTTATCCTTTTCCGGAGGTAAGTGGCCGCAGACGGAGTCTATCTGCACGAAGCTCCCACCGTACTCCTTCGCTAGAGCGAAGGCGCGCTCATAGTCCCCCAGGATGTTCACCCCGTAGGGCTTATCCGGGAAATTCTTCAAAAGCCACGCAAGTCCTGCCTCACAGTCCTCCACGCCGCCGAAGTAATTTTCCACCATCACGGCGTCCACTCCGTTCTCATAGTAGACGTTCGCTTCCCGAATCATCCGCTCCAGAATGTCCCGGCCTCCACGCCCCATCAGGTGAAGCATGGCGATAATGGGCTTATTTGCGTATTCCAGCATGAAATCTGCCTCCGTTCAAGGTTTTTCTGTTTTGTCCAGTCTGGAGAATGCTTCTATCGACCGCTTAAGCTCTGTCTTTGTCCTGTCACTGTCGAAACTCAGGTATTCTTTAGCTGTACACCAGCATGGCGGCCTCGATGGAGTCCACGACGCTGACCATGTGGTATTTGAGGGCAAAGAGGATGTCCGCGTACTCCGGGTAACGTGCCTTTGTTTTTTTGAGGAGCGGGAGGACGAAACGCCGCGTCTCCTCGATATACGTCCGCAGCTTCTCCTCGGAAAAGGTCCCTGCCATACTGGAAACGTTGTGGCAGCGGTCTATAATTTTTGTGACAGACGCCTCGCGGCACTCCGCGATGGCATTATAATAGCGGACCTTGGCCGTCTCCTTTGTTTCGCCCTCCTGAACGTCAAAGGTCAGCAGCCTTACGGCGTTCTTGACCGTATCGTTGACCGGCAGCTCCGCAAGGCTCACATTGCAGTCCTCGCAGACGTCGTGCAGGAGAATGGCGGCGATGATCCTGTCGTCCCGGATGCCCAGACTCAAGGCGTTGCAGGCCATAGTCAGCGGGTGGATGATGTACGGCTCACCGCTTTTACGGAGCTGTCCCGCGTGCTTTTCTCTGGCAAAGCTCAGCGCCTGTGTGGTCTCGGACATATGCGCACCTGCGGCAAAGCCCCGGATGTAGGTGTACATCTTCTCCGCGTTGAATACTGATTTGGACATTTAACTCCCCCTTTTTTATGAGCCCAAACACCGAAACAATTCTTTATTTCTATAATAAAAAAGCAGACTTTTTATTGGAGAAGGGCTGCGACGGCGATGGCACACAGCTTTGTTAACGATCTCTGCTCAATCGTGCAAAGCCTTTACGCGTTTAATCATCCACAGGCCAATTCATTACTCAGAGGCTCATAGCTTTTCCAGCAGCGCTCTGGCGGAGTTTTCCACGCCGCTCCAGCGTCTCATGTCCGTATTGAGGCAGTTCAGCTCGAGCTCAAAGCCCGTCTTGATATCCTTTTTCGGCGCGGTCAAGGCATACTGTCGGCGTATCTCCTCCTCGCCAAGCTGGCGAACCTTGGGCATCAGCGCCCTGTGGACCTTATCGGAGAACTTGGACGCATAACCCCTGTACTCCGTCACGTCGTTGACGAAGATGCCCTTGAAGAGGTTTTCGCCGGAAAGGAGGTTGCAGACCATAAGGATGATGGTTAACGGAAAAAGGAGACAGGCAATGAAGATATCCGATAGTCCGAAGCTGACCACACGTTTAGAGACGCCCCTGGGCTCGTCCACAGTGAATCCGCCCGCCGCGCCGGCGAGGGAATCCTGAAGCCTTGAGGCGCCCTGGGGAAGCCTTGGTCTCATATCCCCGGCCAGTGCGGGAACTTCGGTACTCACCTGGCGCTTCATGTCCTCTTGGAAGCTCTTGTACTTCCCTTGCTTCTCGGCGTCCGCCGCCGCAGAGGTGAGCTTACGCTCTCTGTCCTGGCTCATGGTGGTATAGTAGTTGACCGTCTCGTTGATCTTGTTCTCCAAGCTTGATTCGGCAATGGCGTTCTTGTTGCGCAGGTTGGCTGCCTTCTTCTCATGGAGCTCCAACAATTCAGAATATCTCTGAAGCAGCTCACTGTGCCTCTGATTCGCCCTGTCAGCAAGAAGACCGCAGGTGTAACGGCGCAGATTCCGCATGGTTGAGGCGGTTATGTTCCTCCTGTTCGGCTCGGAAATGACAAGATTCATGAAAACATCCAAGCCTCCCAGATTGCGGTACTGCCCGCTGGCGGTGGTGAAAAAGCACCCGCCGGCGGGATAGGATCTGACGGTCGGTCCTCCCATCCCATTCATGAGCTTGGCTGCCCTGGCACATATATCCGCCTCGTCCTCGGAGGTGTTGAGACCGTCCATCCTGTTGATCACTAGGCAGAAATTGCCTATACTGTCACTCAGCTCCCGCATGTACTCCCGCTCAAACATCTTTCCGAACTGGAGGGCACTGGTACACATCACCACAAAGTCGGAATCCAGCACCGCGGCGCGGCTTGTCTCCTCCAGCTCAAGCTCGTCATTGTAGCCAGGCGTATCCATAAAAACAACGCCATTGGAGAGCACCTTTGCGGGCATGGTAACATATATATCCCGCCGGTCGTCCGGAAGCGATGTCTCGCCGGTCACGAGCTCGTTGAACTTCTTCCGGGGCAGATAGGTCCTGCCTATGTCGGTGTGGTAATAAAACGACAGATCGTCGCCGTAGCTTATATGGGTCACAAGCTTTGTGACGGGATTGATGCCCACCGGCAGCTTGAAGCCGGGGTAGTCCAAAAGCTCGTTGATTATGGAGGTTTTTCCCGACGAGAACACGCCACAGAAGGCAATCGTGAAATTATCTCTTCCCCTGGTGCCTGCCTGTGTCGCTTTGAGCAGATCCTCTGCCTTCTCCAGCTCCTTATCGCCGCCGGGGCCTCCCGTCCCGGCAATCTGATTCAGAATATCCTTTAGGGCAAAGCGCAGCTGGGAGATGTCATCTGTCCGCGGCATATCTCTCCTCCCCAGTCCGCTCAGCCGTTCTCATGGCGGAGGCAAATGTCCACAAGCGATCTGCCAAATGCATCGAGCTGTGAAGCATACCCATCCATGACTGCCTTTCTGGAGCTCTTCTCATACCTGTCAAGGCTGGAGGCAATATAGGCCAGCACCGCCACGAGGCAGATGACCGCGTCCAGAAGGGCGGTCCACCAGAAGAGTCTTTTAAAATGCCAGAGTACCAGTCCCGCGCAGACCGCCACGGCGGCTCCCACAGCGGCGGGAATCGGGACGTTGGGCTTTTTCGGCAGCTCCACAGCGGAAAAGCGGAAGGTGCCCATGGCGTCCGTCAGCTCCTCTCGAAGTCCCCGGTCCTGCTCGCCAAGGATCCTGGCCTCGGGCTCCACCATGCTCGCCCAGCGATAGGTATTGGAGCGGTACCACTTGGCAAGCCTCTGCTGGTCCATGGCCGCCGGCGGGACACCGTTAAAGTTGATACGGAAGTCCTCAACGAGCCTGTCCCACTGTGACTGAAATGTTTCCGAGTATTTCATTCTTTTTTCCTTTCTTCACGGACAGCTCATTTTTCGGCGCTGCCCTCCGCAAGCTGCTCAATGCGCCGGAGATCCATGTTTCTGCCGGTGACACGTACGCTCACATCGTTGATAAGCTCCAAAAGCTTTTTAAGGATGGAATCGGTGCGGACCTTCTCCTCCTCATAATCGAAGCCTTCGCGGCTGAGGTTGGCGATGGTCGTCTCGAGGGATGTCTGCTTGTCTGCGAGCTCGTTCTTAAAGCTCTCGGCAATGGCAACACCCGCGCGGATAATGGCGCCGCCGATGTTCGTCTCGCTGTCCATGACGACCTGGGTCTTGCCCTCCTTCAGAGCTTTGACGGTGTCGGCGCGCATCCCGTTAATGAGGTTGATCGCCGTGGTGCTGCCCGTTTTGCCAATGCTTTTGACCATCATTACAAAGCGCCCGATGAGCATGGCGATGCCGATAGGCCACGCCACCACATAGAGGGCCACAAACTCCAAGGCCGTATTGAGCACGAATTTCTTGACCATCTCCATGTTGGTGCTCTGACCGGACATAGCGCCCGCCATCACGTCCAGGTCGCTGCCCACAAGCCCCAGGAAGAGCTGGAACATGTTGGGCTTGAATCCCAATCCGGAGGTGTCCACGCCCATGGCGGAGCTGTAGACCTTCTTCAGGATGTCCTCCACGCCCACATTGGCGCCCAGTGAGGAAAGCTGCTCCTGATAGCTGGTCAGCTGGTTCTGCAGCTTGTTGATGGTGTCGGTGTACACAGAGGAAAGCCGGGGCGCCAGAACCGTATCCAGCTTGCCCTTGGTATAATTCTGCACGGCGTCGGTGATGGGCTTGAGCTTGAGGCGCTTCTTCTCCTCGTCCTTGGAAATTGCCACGGAGATCACATCTGTCACCCCGAATTTCGGACAGTTAGCGGTGAAATGCTCTTCCCACTCGTTGTCGACGCTGGACACGAAGTCGTCGTAAGCCTCCTTGGTGCCCTGGATCACGCGCTCAGCCGCCGTTTGGCAGGCTGTCTCGATGTTGGAGATGATGGCGTTTATGCGGGAGATGTTGTCCTCCAGCTCATTCTTGGCGTTCTGGACCTTCTCGATGCCGCCCTCATACTGCTTCTCCTGTTCCTCCACACGCCTGGCGGCGTTGAAATAGAAGGTGGAAAGCTTGGGCAGATAAGCGGCGATGGAGTCCTTGTCCCTGTCGCTGTCGGTGAGATACTGACCCAGAGCGTCCTCGAACTCAGGCACCCCGGTCTCCTCGTCCTGCACGGGATGCTTTGTCTGTATGCCGCAACGAGCCGTCATGGATCCATAACCGTTGACATAAAACACGCGATTTTTGAAAAGCTTCTCGTCAAAGCTGCCGGTATCGGTGGTGAACACCTTGGACAGCTGCTTTTTCACGTTGGACTCCAGATCGGGGATCTCGCCTTCGTTGACGCAGTCGATGCGCGTGATGACAAAGAAGAGGTTTTTCAGGTGTTTGTCCTCGTAGTGGTCCTTTATGTACTCCTTCTCATCGAGCTCAAAGGGCTTGACTGCATTGATGAGAAATACCACGGCGCTGGCCTTCTGGGCAAAGTCACGGGCAGCCTTGTCGTCGGCCTTGCTGTTCTGGGTCCCCGGGGAGTCAACGAACTGGACAAGGCGTCCGGCTATGCCCTCCTCCGGCTGCTGGAGCTGTACATAATCCACGTCGGCAAAGAGCTCAGGGTCGTCCTGATCCACTCTGTATTTCCTGAAAAACTCGGAAACGGACAGTGTTTCGCTCTTCTGCACGCCGGAGACGCTGTCGATGGCCTTTTTATAAACGATGACCTTCTCCTCGGCGCCGAAAATGATCTTCGTGATGACGGCTGTTTCGGGATTGATGCCGGTGCGAAGAACATTCTTGCGCATCAGGGCGTTGAGAAGCGTGGACTTGCCGCTGCTGAAGCCGCCGGTGAAAAGCACCTGAAAGACGCCCTCCCTCAGCTTTCTGGCCTGCTCCTCCAGGGCCTTGGCCTCATTGGTCATGTCGAGACCCGGCACAAAGCCGTAGGCCCCGCTCTTTGCCGGGTCCTTCGCGCCGATGAGATCGCGGAAGGATTCGATGTCCCTTATGACACCGTCGACCATCGTCTGTGTATTCTGATAACTGCTCATATCTGTCCTCTTTCCTTTCTTTTTTTTGGTTTTTTATTTACAGCGAACTTCTAATCTCGGAAATGTTCCTGGCCAACGCGCCCAGCTCTTCCTGACGCGCCTTGACGCTCTCGACCTTTTTTGCCGTGGACTCTATCTCCTTGACCAGAGTTCCGATCACCTGAACATATACCCGACCCACGTTCTCCTTCGCTTCGCCGGAGACGTTTCCGATTGACTCGTTTACACTGTTGACGACCTGCTTTTTGATCTCGCCGCATGTCCGCTCCACCTCTCTGATGAGCGCGGTCAGCCGTTCCTTATCGTCGGTCTTCCCACCGACGCCGAAGAGCCTTTTGCTTACAAAGCCGCTGGTGGACTCGGCAATCATAGCGCCGATGCCAAGCACCGGATGGGACAGGGCTAGAATGAAGCTGACAGCGTATACGCCGCCCTTGATGAGTTTGTCGTTGAGCTTTGTCCGCTCCTCCTTTTCAGACTTCGTTCCGCCGGTGGGAACAGAGAGGGAGGTGTCAAGCCTTTCAGAGATGACCTTCTCCAGCTCCGGGATCTCTATGAGACGCAGGAGTGAGCGGCAGTCCTGCTCTATCTGCCCGGAAAGCTCAAGGGAAATCTCCTCGTTGCGGTCGGATATGCGTTTGTCCGCCCTCCGCTCAAAGGTGTGCCACGCCGATTTCAGGTATTCAGGCACCCGCTCCGCGTCGGCGGCGGGATCGCCGGAGGCGTTCAGTTTCCGGGTGATGTTCTCCACAAGCTCGTTGTTGTACTCGCCGGCGGCGTTGACGATCTCATACCTCAACCGCTCGTAGAGGTTTTCGACGGTGTTTTCAACGGTCACCTTTCCCGACAGCTCAATATTCTTGCGCTCGCGCTCTATCTTCTCCACGCCCGTGCGCAGCTTCTCCAAGTCTATGCCGCCCATGACCAGCTGTCCGTCTACGTACTTCTCCATGGCGTCAACGGCATTGCGCAATATGGATCTGCCCCTCTTTTCGCCCAGCTCCGGGATGGATGCGACGGCGGCCACCTCTCCGGCAAGCTGCGCGGCGTCGCCCAGGATGCGGATATCCCCGCTCACCTTTGCGGTCCGCGAAGCGAGACCCTCCATTACCGCTTCCACATCCTCATCGGTGTTCAGAAGGTCCAGGTTATATACAGCAATTGCTGTGCGGTCACAGCCGAAGACCTTCGCGACGGTCTCCCTGAGCCAATCAAGCTCATACATCGGCAGGGCCATTGTGGCGTTAGTCAGAAGGAACAGATAATCCGTATCCTCCAGACTGTTCTCCTTTATCACCTTCAGGTCCACCCCGCACCAAGTCGAGATATCTGATTCCTTCAACACCTCCGCGCCGCCGGTGAAAGAGACGATCGTATATGCGTATTCGCCTTCGACGCACTCCTCCACCGTCGGAGGGGCGGCATTCTCGGCGTATTTGAAACTGATAAGTACCGGCGCGCTGCCCTCCGGAAGGATGTCCATCGGGACTTTGATCCCTGTCACGTCCTCCACGAGCCTAGCGATGGTCCTTTTCGCGTAGGCATCGGCGACAACGGCTATATTTCTCTTGTGGTCCTCTGTCAGCTTTTCACCGGCGTGGGACGCGATGGAAATCAGCTCTTCACTGCCGGAGTTGGAAGCAAGCTCTGTGAGCCTCTCAGAAATGTCTTCAAACATTTTTATTCCTCCAATCATTTAAATCAAATAACTTTAACGATCTCCTCGATCCTTTTGTTGAGTTCGGCGTCGTCAATAGCGCCGCGGGGCGCATCCTCGCCGATGGCGCTGTAATAGAGCTGACTGGACGCGAACTCGTCAAGGGCGTGCATCCTCTTAGGGATGATTGGATGGGCGTCGTTGTACTCTCCAAGTCGACGGATGGCGCTTCCCTTCAGATATTTCTCGGAGTTTCTGACATACTCGTCCATGTCCACCTCGGCGGCCTCCATGAAGGGCATCTGGAGCTGCAACAGGGTCCTCTTGGCTGTCTCCAGGTCGCCGCAGCACAGGAATCCCGCCCTATCCGCCGTGATTTCGGACCGTCTTGACCATGCGTTCAACGGGAGCGTGCCAACGGTGCCGATGATTGGTCCCACCATCGGGATCAGCGAGGAGGCCAGCGTGGCGTAGTTTACAAGCGTGTGGTACATCATGTGCCCCATGGCGATATGCCCACACTCATGTCCGATAACGAACTTAAGCTGCTGCTTACTCATGGATTTGGCAAGCAGGGGGCTTATGAACAAATAAGGCTCCTCGTCGCTTCCGAAGGTGGCGGCGTTGAGACCGGGAAGGCTGCTGGATATGTAGGCCCTGGGGGTCTCAATGCCAAGATATTCGGTACACTCCTTCAGTATACTTGACATGTCCGGATAGCTTCTCGGGGATATGGGCACTCCGCTGGCGATCTTCTCCGCCGTCTCAGGCAGGTTTGCCAGCAGATCCACCACCTGCCGCATGGCGTTGTTGACGGTCTTATTGTTCAACATCTTGATGATCGCGCCATCCATCTGATGGGCGTAATCCCTCCGGGGTCCCTTGCTTTTTCCGGTGCCGAAGGATTCATCAAATTCCGGCGCTTCCACATAAAATTTCTCTGTATTCATTGCTCTGTCTCCTTTTCTGTCTGCTTGGTTATTTCAAGTCTTCCTGCTCTCTTTCCCCCTTCCTGACGTAAATACTATCATCGCCGGGGGGTCATGTGGTCGCCTTTTCGGCGACAATTATCAATAGTCCACAAGCGGTCTCTGATTGAAGCTGCAAAGGATCTCTTCCATAAGGGAGAGCGTATAATTTACGTTCCTGATGACATAGAGGATGATGCACTCCCTCTTGTCACTGCCACGGAACACATAGCCGGCGTGTCTCATAAATTCTATTGCCTCCTGGTAATTGAGCCTCAGCCCCACGGTCATGAGAAGCGCGTGGTTTCGACTGATAGATGCGTCGGGACTTCTCAGCTTCGCAAAGGTCTGCCGGGACATGGATATGTGCTTGTAAAATTCCGCCTCGGAGCTGAAGCCGTGCCTCTCTATCATCTGGCAGAGATACTGATAAAACGACGGCTCCTCAGGTCGGATGCTTCCGGGCCCCTCGCCGCCGACAACCAGCTCCGTTCCGCCGTCAAGCTCCTTGAGACGCCCCTTCAGGAGCCCACTCACCTTTGGGTCTGGTCCGAAATAATCCATCAGCTGCAGGACAGTCCGCCGGTCACAGCCGCAAATGAACTCCCGGACCGCCCTCTCTCCCTCGTCCTTTTCTACCAGATACTGTATGAACAACTCAGCGTCGTCGCCAAGGCCGGAGAACTCCCTCAGCTTATCAATGTACTCCGCTATCCGGCAGTACAGTCCAAAATCTATCATTTCTCCGCCCCCTGTTCCGTAAAGGAAAAAGTCACAAGATCATTATAAATGACCTTGTGACTTTTTTGGTACGCAGGTTGCAGACTTTTGAAAAAAAAGTCCTATACAACAATAAAATTCACATTTCTGTCCTTTATGCTCGGACTCAGCATAAAGCTGTCTGTTTCGATTGTAATTCCCGTACTCATTCAATAGTAGGTGGCTTTCAGCCTGTCGACAAACACCGCCCCAAGATGAGGGGCGGTGTGCTGTTCTGTATATTCCGAAAAAAGGCCCTGCCAAGAGCGACGCAAGGGAGCGGTAGTACTCTCTCCACTTGTCGCTCCAGCGTTTCCTCGCCAGCTTCTTTAAATTCATGCACGCGTACGTGAGCGCGGCCTTGACTCGCTGCCTCGCTCTGCCGTATTCTTGCGTGTAGCGGAACCCGTGGAGCTCCTTCGCCATCGCAAACACGCGCTCGATCGTCTCCTGCCTCCGCTTGTAGACCTCCCGCAGTCCGGGTGTGTACTCGTTCTCTATCGCATCCTCCAACGACTCCTGCCACACATGGCGTGTCACTACCTTCTGGTGGTTTTTGCTCTGAGTGCATTGGGAGAGGTATGGACACTCCGCGCACTTTTTCGGGTCGCTCTTGTACTCCCTGAGACCATCCCTGTCCGTCGTGCTGTACTTCAGCTCCTCATTGTTTGGGCAGATGTAGCAGTCGTAATACTCGTCGTAAACATAGTCCGTCTTTTTGAAATACCCCTTCTTCGTCTGCGGTCTTTTGTATGTACTCAGCAGTTTTATCTTCTTATCCTTGAGTAGCTTCGCTATCGCCGGCGTCTTGTACGCTGTGTCTCCCACGATCATCTCCACCGGAAGCCACTCCAGCTCCTTCATGAGCTCCGGGAAGGTCCTGCCGTCGTTCTCGTTCCCCGGGTGGACGCTGAAACCCAACACCACGCCGTCCTTATCGCAGGCCGTCTGGACTGAGTACGCGAATACATGCTTGTGTTCTCCCTTCTCAAACCATCCACTCTCCGGGTCCACGGTGCTGGCCTTGCGGTGCTTGCGCTTCTTCTTGGACGTGTTGGGATTCAGCTTTCCCTTGGCACTCTTTTTTGGGATAACTTCTTCGGTTTCGCCGCTCGTTTCGCTCTATTCAAAGCTGTTGTCGCCCTCATTGTGGATAACTTCTCCGCTGTCCGAATCTCCGTTGTCATCGTCGTCGAACGGCTTCTTCCCATTGGCCTCCCGGTCGGCGTTGATCTCCTCCATCAGTGCCTTCCCATAAATTCTACAGTTATATTGAGGTAGACAAATTTATCGCCGGCATGGAGAAGAAGGGGTACATAGCAGAGCAAATAGATGAAGGTGTGCTCGGCTCCGGTGACTGGCTCCGCACTTCCCCCGATTAACGTCCCAACTACGTCGTTATCGAGGGCGCGCTTAACTCCTGGTCGAGCGCGCACCGCATATACTCCTCAAGCGACTTGTCTACAGCGGATATGTGGGAGATTGCTCAGAGATTCGCAAGAGAAGCAGAAGGGAGTCGGGGGAGTATCTTGCCGAAGCTCTCGGCAAATCTGAAATGAGTCTTGAGATAACCGACAGTTTCTCTGCGGAAAAAGTTTGCGAGGGATATGAGTGTATCGTTGTCAATAACGGTGAGGAAGGGATGTATGATTACTTCCTGGTCTCCCCTGACTCCCGTCCCAGCTATGCTCGCATAACACACCTTCTGGCGCTGCATGAGTTCGAGTACATAACCTACTCAAGAAAAAACTCTAATGCCTGGGAGATATTTGACATCATGGCGTGGACCGCGCTGGACGTGCGGGTCAAGTTGTAGGAGGCTACGTGATGGAAGGTCAGAAGATACCCTATTATGCGCTTGTCGGAGAGGATGTAGACAGCTGCCTGATGACCGAATCTATGTTTTTCTCACGGAGGAGGAAATGGCAAAGGCGTATGAACAGCTTACGGGATATACCTGGGAGCAGTTTAAAAACAACGAATACGACTACGATAACATCTCCGATGGATTCTTCTACAGAGTCTATGCGGGCAACATAGGAGAAATGTAAACGTTATAGGGTCTTGCAGCGCGCGAGACCCTATTATTTCAAAAAAATACGTGGACTATTATAAAAGAGTATGATATAATAAATCCGCAGAAAGGGATAAAAATATGGACATAGAGACAACTACAGCTCAGGCGATACGTTCCGCCGATGACAAAGCCAGATATGACGCCGCGTGCAAAAGGCTTTTATCCGAGAAATCCATTCTCGCCAGGATCATGCGGCGCTGTGTCCCCGAATACTTAAATTGCAGTGTCGAGGACATTGAGACGCGTTACATCGAGGGAACGCCGCAGGTCGGCGAGGTGCCGGTTTTCCCCGACGGACAGTCCCCGATAATTCGCGGTCAGGATACCAGCGACAAAAGCGTGAGCGAGGGAACGGTCACCTACGATATCCGTTTTCAAGCCCTGATCCCCGGCACGGATGACAGGCTGAGCCTTATCATAAACATCGAGGCCCAGAACAAATATAACCCCGGGTATCCGCTGACCATGCGCGGAATATACTACTGCGCCCGCATGATCTCCTCCCAGTACGGACAGGAATTTGTGGAATCGCACTATGAGAGGCTGAAAAAGGTATACTCGATCTGGATATGCATGGACCCGCCTAAGGAAAAGGCGAACACGATCACGCAATACGCCATACAAAAAAGAGACGTCTTCGGCAGGACCGTTGAGCCGGTCGAGCATTATGATCTCTTGACAGTCATCATGCTGAATATCGGCGATCCGGAGGAACCTGGCACGGATAAGCTCCTTAGAATGCTGGGAGTTCTTCTGTCGGGGAAAATGAAGGAAAACGAGAAGCGGGATATTCTGACAAATGAGTACAATATCCCCATGACGCGTGAAGTTGAAAAGGAGGTCACAGCAATGTGCAACTTGAGCCAGGGAATCGAAGACCGCGGGATTCAAATAGGTGTAAAAAGAGGCATTCAGCAAGGCAGGCAACAAGGTAGACAGGAAACTCAAATCAACCTGTATTGGTCAATGCTAAACGAACACCATTGGACATCGGAAGAAGCTTTAAACTTTCTCAAAATACCTACCGAAGAACGTGAAAGCTTTCTGAAGGAAGCGCAAAAAGCAAAATCAATATAAATGATAGGACCTCGCTTACGGCGAGGCCCTATTATTTATCTGGTGTATTAGTTCTTCAAAAATTGTTTTTTCAGAGGCGCAGCCATCCAAAACCGCTCCTTCCCTACTCTTCCAGGTTCCACCCGTGCCGTTGATTCCGTTCATATATTTGATTACGATTGCTTTTTCTGCGTCTATGTCAGGAAAATGTTTGTCAAGCCATGAATCCTTTTTTATTTGTGCGTATGGGCTGTCTGAAAGGACGGCGAAAAGAATATATATCTCACACCGTCCTGTCTTGTAGAGGCATTTTAATGCGTTTAAGAAAGGTATATTGGGGGACATGTGTGAGAACCGGTCAGGCTCATACATATCCTCAAATCTTTCCGCAGGCTTCCACTCACAAATGGTGCCATCCATATCCACGAACAAGCGGCGCACGTGCCTATCCGTATTTGAATTATGCCTCAACAGGCAGACATATCCTTTGTTGACAGGACCTTTTCAATCTCCGCAGGGAGGTCCTTAATGCGGCAAAGCTCGTTCCCATCCAAGTTGTCGTAGGAAATATCACACCGTTCCGCCACAAGCCCATTGGCGCCAACGTATAGGATATTGACGATATTGACGATATTGACGTACATATTCACACTGTTGTCAACAAGATTGACCAAGTATATGGGGTATCAATGCCGGCAGAAGACTTTACTTCGCCGTTTACCTTCACGGTGCAGTATTAGATCACTTTTTGTGTTTCGCGCGACGCAAGTTGGGGTGTGAGTGTCAGGCGTTCAACATTGCTGTCCACGCTGAAATTATAACTATTAAATTCAGGCGTGAAAGAAATGTTGTAGTACGTTCCGTTATTCTCAAAGCGTAAATACTTAATTCCTCTCACCGGTTCAAACGTATATTCAGAATTTCCCTCACCGTTGTTCTCATAGACAACTGTAGCGCGTGGACTTCTTTTCCGCACGGTTGACCGGCACCCGGTTCCATACCTAGTCTTGCACAATCAGCATAATGCAGTGTGTTTTATTTCTACCAATTACTCATTGTATCGGCTTGCATTTAGCTCGCCGATTATTTTTTGGCTTCGCCCTTTTTCTACCCCCCGGTAGAACCGGGGATTGTTTTCCACGCATAAATGCACCAACGTAACACGGGCAGCGGTGTTTACCGCTGCCCGTGGGATTTTTCTTCCCCGTTCCTCCGGGTCGGGGGTGCCGACCCGGGGGTGGGAATTTGAGGTGATAAAGAAGAAAGCTGAGTTATTTCGCGAGTTTATCGTAGAGCGCCAGGATAGTGGCGAGGTCCGACCTCTTGGACGTGTCGGCGGGGTTGAATTTGTTCTCGCTGCCCGTGATGACGCCCTTAATCGTGCACCAAGCCACCGCCTCCCGCGCCCAGTCGGAGATCTCCGCGGCGTCGTCGAAGGTCAGGTCAAACGTATCGTCCTCCGCAAAGCCGCCGGAGCCGATCTTCTGCTCGTAGAAGTACAGCATCGCCGCCATCTGCTCGCGGGTGATGGTGTCATTGGGCCCGAAATTGCCGGTGTCGTAGCCTTTGATTATGCCCGCGCTTGCCGCCCAGCGGATCGCCTCGGTGTACCACTCGTTTTCAGCAACGTCGGGGAAGGGGATCTCGGCTTCGACCTCGGGTTGACCCTCAAGGTTCCAGAGGATCCCCGCCATTTCCGCGCGGGTGACGGTCTTTTCGGGTGCGAACACGCCAACGTCAATGCCGCGCATAAGGTTGTGGGCTATGGCGTAGTCCACGCCCTCGTGATACCATTCCGTCAAGTCGATGTCGGGGAACGCCAGCGACGGGCACTCGTAGACCTCCGCCGCGACGGTGACGTTGGAGGCGGGCATTGTGAAGGTGTAGGTGCCGTCCTTGTTGTCCGTGACAGCGACTGCCGCGCCGTTGGCGGCGGTGACGGTGACGCCGGAGACGTGGTAATTCTCGTCGGGGGTCACGGTGACGGTGATTTCCGTCCCTGCCGTGGCACTCGTGGCGGAAAGCTCCACCTCGGCGTTCTCCACCTCCTCGACCTTCACAGAGTAAGTCGAAGGCGCAGGCGGCACATACGCCGCGCGGACGATGGTGACGGTGTAGGTGGTGGGATCACCGCTGCCGTGCGTCACCGTAATCTCAACCTTGTTCTCGCCAACCACAAGGTCACTGACGGAGATGGTGTAAACATCCTTATCCGAATCCTCGCCTTTGACGGGTGTCAACGGGCTTTCTCCGAATTTTGCTTCAACCTTGTCTCCCTTTACCGCCGCCGTCGCGGTGAGGGTCAGGTCGGAAACGTTGTAGGGGACGTTGACGGTATAATCCGTTGTGCTGGGGATAAACGTTCCCATAGTTCCTTCCGAGGATTCCAGCTCGGTGAGCATACCGTTCTTAAGCAAGACTACCGTGAAGGTTGAAAAACCTTTCGCGGTAAAGCTCACCGTTTTATTTGGGAAGTCAATTGTCCCGTTATAACGGTAAACTTGTCCGTCATGGTCATGGACAATAATTATTTTAGCGCTTCCGTCCAATCCGCCTCCGAAGCCGTCGGGCAATTTGATCGTCATTGGTACATCAGCTTCGACCTGCAAAGGCTTTTTGTCAAGTTCAACGGCGTTGATGGTTTCGTCCTCCGTTGCCTCTTCCGGCAGAACAATTTTGTCCTTATCCTCCGCCGTAGTAGCTACGACCTCATAATACGGTGTGATGTCCAGCGTGAGGACGCCGGCGTCCTTGTCGTATGCCTCCACCGTTGTTTCGACAATGGTCAGAACGTGGATGTAGACCTCCTCAATGGCTTCAGGTTCTTTTCCGGTGGCACCCTTCATCTGCTCTTTGACAGTCCCGGTCTTACTCTCGTTCGCCCATTCGCTGGCGGCGTCGTTCTGCTCCACCATGGGCAGGTCCGCCGTGATACCGCCGAGGGCTTCGGTCAACGCTTGCTTATCTCCATCTTCTCCGCTGACTTTATCAACATTCGCCTCCACACTGGGCTTATCCACCTTGGACACCATATCGTCCTCGTTGGCTTTCAGGACAAGACTGCCGGTGTTGTCAACGTAGGATTCAGCATAACCCTCTCCCACTTTTGTCGTGGTAGTGCCGTCGGAGAAGGTGGAACCGGCTTCCAGGTCTGCCGCCTTTTTATAGTTTGACTTTATCTGGCTGTCATCCTTCACCGTGAGGGTGGAGCTTTCGCCGCACTCAATGGCGGCGGTGGCGGTGCTGTCCGTCTCCACCAGCGTAACGGTGTTCCGGGCCCCCTCTCCCGACGTTGTTTTTCTTTCCTCCAACGTCAGGCTCCCGTTATTTACCATGACAGGCTCGTTGTTCATGTTCTCACCCTTCACATGAACGCCGGTCAGGGTAACGTCTCCGCTGTTTTGGAACTGTGTGCCGCTGAATTCAAAGATTGTGCCGTCATCATCATAACCTCTGTACGGCTTCTGGTCAACGCCAGGCGTGGTGACCGTCCATTCCGGAGGAGCCTTGTGCCCTTCCACCGACAGATTTCCGCCCTCGTCCACCACGAGATCACCGCCGAAGACGCAGGTCATCTGCGCGGAAACCCAGGATCGGCTTTGGTTTTTGTATTTTTTATTTGCATTATGGGAAAATTTCACAGAAGCGCCGCTCTTGATTTCCAAACCTTTTTCAAAGGTGATTGTGTTATTTTCATAATCTTGACTTGAAACGTCCAAACCGGCGGGAATGGCCGTCGAATCGTTCACAAACTTAAAATCGTCGGTGTAGATGGTGATGGTGTCGCTCTCATCCACAGCCGCGACTGCGGCATCATCGGGCTTTTCTGACGTGGAGGCAAAGACCAGCTTTTTTCCAATTGTCTTGTTCGCTCCGTCTTTGTTAAAGAAATGCAACTCAATCGGTTTTGAAATATCTATCTTTTTCTGCGAGTCATCAATTGTACAGGAGCCCTTGGAAAGTCCCTCAAATAAAGCTGTAAGTGTCGAAATCTTCCATCTGCCATATCCGGTGCCTTCGCCAAATTGATAATCATACCAGTTAACGCTAACTCCGTTAAAATTAAAATCATTCTCCATAAGCTTGTCAGATCTAACGACGGTCGGCACATCTTCACCTTCAAAATAGACAAGAAGCCAAATATCATCTAGGTTTTCATTGGCCTGCGCGTCAGGTCCCTCCTCCGCCAACGCGCACGGGACGAGAGAAAACAGCAAAGCCACCGCCAGCAGAATCGGTAAAATTTTTCGCATAATATATAACCTCCTCAAAAAATTATAATTGAGTAACCGATTTTAACTCCACCTGTCGCGCGCCGCCTCCTTCCGTGACGTTCAATACGAAATTACAATTTTGTATTGAGCGTCGTGCGGAGCAACGCCAATAATTGGTAATCGTCCGGCTTTTAGGCTGATTTTTGGCATGACAACGAGGACCGACGAAATTTTTTCGTTTGCGGTCCTGTTCGTTGTGCAATTTTTTGCGATTTTCTTTGTCAAACGACTTTACATTTTCGGATTACCGTGATAAAATCCTCATGTATAAGACTTTTAGACCATGTACGTTTTCCTATGTAGGGTACAAAATTGTAATTTTGTCCTAACTTACAAGCCCCAATCGGTCAAGCACCCGCGCGTGTTCCTCGCCGGTGGAGATGAGGTAGATGCGGGTGGTTTCGATGGAGCTGTGGCCCAGCACGTCCGCCAGCTTCGCTATGTCCCGTGTGACGCGGTAGAAGGTTCGGGCAAACAAATGGCGCAGATTGTGGGGGAAGACCTTTCGCGGGTCCACCCCCGCTTTTTTGCACACCGCTTTCATTTCAGCCCAGATCTGACCTCGGGTCAGCGGCTTGCCGTTTCCGGTGAGGAATATCTCGCCGGAGGCGGTCTTTTGCTTTTTGGCGTACTTCAATAGTTTCCGGCAGAGCTTGCCGGGGAGAAGTATCGTGCGGATCTTCCCCTTTAAGCGTATCTCCGCGCAGCCTGACCGCGCAGCCTCCACGGTAATATACCGAAGCTCGCTGACGCGTATGCCCGTGGCGCAGACAGTCTCCATGATGAGCCCCGTCCTCTCCGGCGCGGCGGCAAGGAGCTTTTCGTACTCCTCCCGCGTCAGCTCCCGCTCCTTCGCCCGAAAGACGCGGCGCTGGACGCTGAGGAAGCTCGCCCGACACTCGGGCCTTCCTACGTATGTGAGGTATCTGTTGACGGCGGATAGCATGGAGTTCACCGTCACGGCGCTGTAACCCCGGGCGGTGAGCGAGTCCCGCCACGCCGCCACAGTCTCGCGGCTCAGCTCCCCGCCGCCTAAATCCTGCAAAAACCTCGCGACCGCGCGCAGATACTGCTCCCGCGTCCCCCGCGAGCGCTCCTTATCGCGCAGCATCGCGTCAAACCCCGCAAGCTCCTTTTCCATACCGCTTCGCTCCTTTGTAGTTTTTTGAATTATTATATTCCATGGACGTCTGGTAAAACATTTTGGTATTTTATCATTGTCGAAGCGTTTTAAACAACATTGTGGCAATGGAGAGCGTTGAGTAATTATTTTGTAATGTTTATTAGGATACTTACGGAAGAATCCTGCAAGCTCTTCAGGCGAGTCGCAGCATATCCACGGCAGGTCACCAATGGTATCCGGGAAACCGGCATTGCAGATAGGTCTGAGGGCATCTACGTCGACGGAAGAAACGAAGCAACTGTCAGAGGTGAAGCCGGCAGCAAGGATATCTCCGTTATGTACGGCAGCCAGCATAAAGAAGCCGGGTTTAACAAGTCCGTGGGTCACTCCGAGCCGGCAACGCATTGATAGGCTCATCATCAGCTGGGAAAACAAATTTATTTGACATAATTTTCATACTCCTTATCATCTGTTATAATTTTTGATTCTTTAATGCAACTGCAATCACATATGCAAAATTTCCCGATAAATTATCCCCCTTTTTGAACATTCTATTTTGTAATACGCAAAACAGCTGAAAAAATGTCAAATCTTTTCCGGTTTTTTCACGGAAGGTGCCATTGTAGCTTTGTCTGATCCAAATAAACAAAAAAGCTCTCTGCCTTGATGATAGCAGTGAGCTATTAGTTAAAGAGAGTGTTTTTAGGCAAAAAAATAGTTGCCCTCATGACCTCACGTGTCAGAAGGCAGACCGCAAAACAAAAGATGTATTATTGTTTTAGAGCTTACCAAGCTCTTACAAGAACATAGTCAAAATCCACAATAATCTATTGAGTTCTCACTTGCGCACAAGCTTTAAATTTTGTTAATTTGAATTATTCTGTTAGCTGTAACAAGCTGAACAATCCAAGCTTCTATTAAAACCATAAAAAGCCTTTTGATGCTAAAACTAACGTGCCGCAATTGAGCCTTTGATGGGAGTAACAGGGCTCGAACCTGTGACCTCCTGCTTGTAAGGCAGGCGCTCTAACCAGCTGAGCTATACTCCCGATTTTCGGGAGGCGAACTCCCTTGCCGCAACGCAAGAGCTATTATACTAAATGCTGGCGGTGTTTGTCAACAGCTTTTTTCATTTTTATTTAAAAATGTTTTCAGGTATATTTCCCCTGCCTCCTCCGCAAAATAATTCCAACCCTGAATGGAGGTATATACAATGAAAAAAACACACGCTGTCATACTCACCCTTGCGGTCATCGCCGCTTTTGTCACCGCTTTGCCCGTCTCCGCCCTCTGGTATCCCGCCGACGCGAAGCTCAACTCCTCCCCCGTGGCGGAAAACCTTGAGCTCACCACCTACCGCTCCGTCCCTGTGGAGGGGACATTTAAAAGCCTGGACCCTGAGGGAGACCCCGTGGTATACGCCGTTCTTGACGCTCCCCGAAAAGGCGCCGTTGAGACTGACGGCGAAACCTTTATCTACACCCCCGCCGACGGCAAGAAGGGCAAGGACACCTTCACCTACACCGCCTCTGACGACAAGGGCAACGTCTCCAACGCCGCAACCGTCACCGTAAACATCAAAAAGCAGAAGACCTCCGTCACATACTCCGACGTATCCGCCGCCGACGCGTACCCCGCCACGCTCCTGGCGGAAAAGGGAATATTCGTCGGCGAGAGCATGGGCGGGCAGTACCTTTTCCGCCCCGCCGATACCGTCTCACGCGGGGAATTTCTTGTGATGTGCATGAGCGTCACCGGCGCTGAGCTCATGGATGTAAAGAGCACCGGATTTTTTGACGACGGCTCCATACCGGTCTGGCAGAAGCCCTACGTTACAACGGCAGTTATGGGAGATCTCATCACCGGCTCCCCTCTCGACGGGCACCTGGTATTCTCTCCCGACGAGCCGATAACCTTTGCTCAGGCGTCTGTACTGCTCAATAACGCCCTTGGAATAACTGACGTGTATCTTGACGGATCCGAGCCCGCCGCCCCCGCTTGGGCTTACCAGGCCAGCTCGAACCTGGCATCGTGCGACATGCTCCCCGATGTCGCCCAGGGAGTCTCCGCCGCCCCCGTCACCCGCTCCGACGCCGCGCGCCTTCTCGCCCGTGCCATGGAGCTCATGGAGCGCCGAAACACCGATCCGCTCACGGGGTGGCTAAAGTAAGTCAAAAAAGGGCTGTGCCCTTTTTTGAAGGGAGAAACGAGCTCAAAAAAAGGGCAGAGCCCTTTTTTTGAAGGGGAATACGTGCGGGAAGTCCCCGTGAAAGGTCTGCGGACCTTTCACGGGGACTTCCCTGCTGTCGCGCGGCGCGCGCCGCCGGAGGCGGCACACTTGCGCGACAATAGGTGATTTTTCCGACGTACATGCCGTCGGAAAAATATTGAAATTTTGGATTTTTGGAAAAAAGAAGCCTCACGGGAAAACGTGAGGCTTCTTTTTTCTTATTTCAGACCGAACTTCTTGTTGAACTTATCCACGCGGCCGCTGGTATCGACAAGCTTCTGCTTGCCGGTATAAAAGGGGTGACACTTAGAGCAGATTTCGACCTTGATGTCACTCTTTGTACTGCCGGTCTCAATGACCTCGCCGCAGGCGCACCTGATAGTGGTCTGCTCGTACTTGGGATGGATGCCCTCCTTCATTGCGTTCACCTCTTTCTTCAGTCATTCGTTTTCACGCAAAGGATATTTTAGCACAACGCGACTTGTCTTGTCAACATATTTTTTGCTTTTACGCTTTAAAAATATTACTCTGTCTCCACGAACCTGCCGGCGGTCAAAAAGCACAGTATTTTTCTCTCCACAGGCAATCCGAACATCCGCCGCAGCGCCAGGGCGTAGGTGCGAAGCTGTCCGGCGTAATATTCCGCCCGTTCGCCTATCGTCCTCTCCGTGACCCGGTCGGTTTTGAAATCTATGACGGTGAGCTTACCTCCCCGCTCCACGCAGCAGTCCACCACCCCCTGGAGCAGGATCTTCTCCCCCGCCTCAAAGCCGGGGAGCTCCTCGGAGTTCACCAGGAGCGAGAATTTAAGCTCCCTGTGGAGCTTTTCAGCCCCAAGAATGAGCCTTCCGGGGAAAGAGGCGAAGAAACGGGCTATCACGTTCGGGTCAACTGCCCGCGCCTGTTCGGAGCTGAGCAGGCGCTTTTCCGTGAGCCTTTCCAGCTCCCGCCTCACGCCGGCGGCGTCCTTACAGTACGAGTAGTCCGCGTACTGCATGAATAGGTGCGTCGCCGTGCCCTTTTCCGCGGCGGTAAGACCGCCCCTGCCGTCCATAAAGGCGGGCTTTTCCGGCGGATAGATAAAACCGCGCGTCTTATTTCGTTCACCGCCTGGAAGCTCCTCTGCGGCGCTCTCAGCCTCCCTGTCGGCCCACTCCGGGCGCGGTGTGAGGCTTCGCGCCTCCTGCGCGGCGTCCTCCGAGGCGGCGGTGCCCTTGAGCTCCGTTGCGGTGACCTTCGAGGGCATATGCACCGCTTTGGCGTAGGGATATACAAATTCCAGCCTCTCCGCAAGCTCCGGCGGCGCTTTGATCTCCTCCGCCTCCGCGCTGACCTCGCGAGGAATCTCCCCTGTTTGGTTTTCAAACCATTTGGGAGTTATCAGCCTCACGTCCCAGTCTCTCCCCGCGCCGGTCATCTCGCACGCCCTTCCGAAGCGTATCTCCTTGCTCTCCGGTCTTTTCAGCGCCGGGACCATCAGCCAGTCCGCCATGGTGAGCATGGAGCCCAGCACCTCCGGCGACGCCGGAACGGAGACGTTCATAAGCTTTTCCGTGCCCTTGAAGGCGTCGGCGTAGGACACCAGCATTATGAGCCTCTCCCTGGGACGGGTCATCGCCACATAGAGTATCCGCAGCTCCTCGGAGAGCATCTCCCGCCGCAGCTTCAGCGACACCGCTCGCCTGGCGATGGTGTTGTACTCTATCCTCCGCTTGACGTCGGTCCGCTTGGGGCCCGGGCCGAGCTGGGGGTGTATGGGGAGCCTCACCCTGGCGTCCTCGTTGGAGAACCTTCTGGAGAGTCCGGCGATTATGACGATTGGGAACTCCAGCCCCTTGGACCTGTGTATGCTCATGAGCCTCACCGAGTTGTCCTGCGCCCTCGTCTCCACCTCCGGTCCAGCGTTCTGCTCCCGCAGTCTCCTCACCCAGGTCATGAAGCCGAACAGCCCCCGGTAGCCCGCCCCCTCGCAGGAGCGCGCCAGCTCCAAAAGGAGCATGAGGTTTTCCCTTTTTCCCTGTCCGTCAGGCATGGCGCTGACAACGGCGAAAAGCCGCGTGTCGGTGTAAACCTGCCACAACATCCCGTCGGCGGTGAGGTCCGGCGCCAGCTCCCGGAGCCTTTGGAGCTTCTCCAAAAAGTCCCTGCACTTGTCGTTTTCCTTCGCCGCGGCGTTCAGCGCCTGCCAGAAGTCCCCAGATTTGTCAGCAAGCCGTATCTCCGCCAGCTCCTGGGAGGAGAAGCCGAAGGCGGGACTGCGAAGCACGGTTATGAGCGGAATGTCCTGCCTCGGGTTATCTATGACCGACAGCATCGACAGCGCCAGCGACACCTCCTCCTGGGAAAAGAAATCCGCGCTCTGCGCCGAGGAGAGCGGCACTCCCTCCGCCGCGAAGACCTGCTGCCACACCTCCGCCGACAGGCTCGGGGAACGCATGAGCACGGCAAAGTCGCCCCAGGTCACGGGCCTCCTGCCGCCCTGCCCGTCGGGAAGGGTTTCCTTTTTCACTATCTCCTTAATTCGCCTCGCGGCAAAAAGCGCCTCTGTGACCGTCTTGTCGCCGCCGTCTCCGTCGTCGTCCGCGTCCTTTTTATCTGTCTTTTTGCCGTCTACCGCCGGCTCCCGCACGCTGAGAACGTCCAGCTCCATCGCGGGCTCCCCGGCGTCCGCCGCCCCCTCAGGCGGATAAAGCCTCTCGCCGGGACCGTATTCCAGGTCGCCAAGTCCCGGGCTCATCAGGTTCTCAAACACAAAGTTTACCGCCTCAAGCACGCCGGGTGAGGAGCGGAAATTCCTGGAGAGGACCACCTTTCGCGGCTCTCCCTCCTCCGCGCCTTTCGCGTCGGGGAAGCTTGTATACTTTCTCAAAAATATTGTCGGGTCCGCCAGCCTGAAGCGGTATATGGACTGCTTCACATCTCCCACCATGAAGATGTTATTTCCGTCCCTTGACACCGCCCCGAATATCTCCTCCTGTATCTCATTCACGTCCTGGTACTCATCCACCATTATCTCCGTAAACCTTCCGGCGATCTCCCTCGCCGTCTCGGTAGGCCTGCCCGTCTCGCCGTCAACAAGAAGTCTCAGTGCCATGTGCTCCTGGTCGGAGAAGTCCAGCACGCCCCGCTTGCGCTTGAGCTCCGAGTACCGCCGGTCAAATTCCAGCACCGTCCTCAAAAGCGACCTCACCACCGGCGCCGTGGCGCGCATATCCTCCAGCGCCTTCTCCGAGCTGTCCCAGACAAGCTCCGGCAGCTTGCGCACCGCGTCACGGCAGGCGTTCCGAATGGCGATCTCCCGCTCAAACCCCGGAGCGCCGGAGGCGCGGGGGAACTCCACATTCGCAAGCGCCCGCCTCGTCTCGTCCCAGCCGAGCTCCGCCGAGGCGTAAAGCTCATTGAGCCCCGTGAGCGTCACTTCTATTGACCTTCCGTAGCCCTTTCGGAATTTCTCCGCACCGACGGTCCCACGAAGCACCCTTCTGAGCTCAGAGGCCCAGTATCCGGCGCTCTCATGTATCCTTTCAAGTATGACGCGTCCCCACACGGTCTCCCCGGCGTCAGCAATATCCTCCAAATCGAGCGCCTTCAGCTGCTCCTTTGCCCATTTTTCCGGCGAGGGATGGCTCAGGAGCTTTACATGTGTGTCAAGTATCACCCTCACAAGCCCTGAGTCGTCCCGTCCCGCGCCCATCTCGTCGGCAAGGGCGTTGAATTCCCGGTCTCCGGCGTCGTAAAGCTCGTCCAGCAGGTCCGCCAGCGCGGACTGCTTGAGTATCCCCGCCTCCTTCTCGTCGCACACGCGAAAGTCCGGCGGCAGTCTGAGCCTGTGGGCGTTTTCCCTTATCACCGAGCCGCAGAATGAGTGTATCGTCCCTATGTGCGCCCGCCCCAAAAGCTGCGCCTGGCGCCTGAGCCGCAGATTCGACGGGTCCGCCGCCACCCTCTCAAGAATGGCGTCCATGATCCGCCCCCGCAGCTCCGCGGCGGCGGCGTTGGTGAAGGTAATGACCAGGAACCTGTCCACGTCCTCCCCGGCGTCTACACGCCGCAAAAGCCGCTCCACCAGCACCCTCGTCTTGCCGCTCCCGGCGGCGGCGGAGACCAAAAGCTGTCCGCCCTCATTCTCAACTGCCGCCCTCTGCTCGTTTGTAAGCTCAAAAGCCATCACTCATCTCCCCCTTCCTCTTGTCCGCCGTTTTCCTTGTCGATAAGCTCCCAGACCTCCGCGTCACGAAGCTTGGAAAAACGCCTGAAGCCCTCGCCGCCGGTCCCGTCGGCAAAATGGCAGGCGTCGTGGAACTTGCAGAACATACAGGCGCTCTCCAGCTTCCCCTTTAAATACGGGTTGGCGTTTATAGCGCCGCGCCGCACCTCATCCGCCATCTCCCCGATGAGCCTGTCCACAGTCCTTCCCAGCTTTCCCAGCTGTTCGGCGCTGGCGAGGCTCCCGGTGAGCTCCCCGGTCCTGGAGGAAACGGTGACCGGCAGTCTCTTTCCCGAGCCGCTGTCCATGGCGGCGATGACCTCGCTGTCAGCCAGAATTAGCCCTGAATATTTTATAAGCTTCTCCCTCTCGTCCCTGAGCTCCTCGTCCGAAAGGTCGGTCTTTGCGGATACGATGGCGTCCCTCGCCGGGGAGTAGAGCACACCCGCCGGGACGATCTCCCGCCCGCCGTACCTGCCGCTCCCCTCGCGCTGAAGGGCAAAGAGGTATATGAGCATTTGGAGGCCCACGCCGTAAAAAACATCCCGCAGGTCCATAGCCTTTTTCCCGGTCTTGTAGTCCACCACCCGCAGATAGAGCTTTCCGTCCTTTTCCCAGCCGTCCACCCGGTCCACAGCGCCCACGACGCTGTCCCCGGCGGCTGTTTGCACCGACGGCAGGTCCCCGTCCTCGGCAAACCTGAGCTCAAAGTCCAGCGGCACGAAATCCGAGCGCGACAGCTCCTCCCGCATGGACAGCGCGATCTCCACAGCGGCGTCGGAGAGGCGCTTGAAAAGGTATTTGAACCTGCCGCCCTTATTTTCAAGTCCGCCCAGGCGCCCGTCCACATATTCCCTGACGGCGCCGTCCACCAGACCTCTGACGTACTCCTCCGTAACGGCGGGAGAGTGGAACCCCTTGGGGTCCTCCTTCACCTTCCTCGCGACGCGCTCCAGCACGAAATGTATGAACGTCCCGGACTCCGGCGCGTCCAGCGCCGCCTCGCCCCTCGGCTTGACCCTGAGCCCGTACTGCAAAAAGTACGCGTACCTGCAGGAGTAGAACCTGTCTATCTGGGACGCCGACAGCCTCAGCCTCTTCCCGTAAAGCTTCCCCGCCGTCTCGGGCGTCAGGCTCCCCCTGCCTGTCCTTGCCGCCTCCCTGACGGCCTCGAGGCGCGGCTTCCACTGGGGCTTCCCCTGAAAATACGCCACCGCCCGCTTCGCCGCGTCCCCATCTCCGGAGGCGGCAAGCTCAAAGCATGGCTCCGCCGCGGCGGTCCATATCTCCTCCCCCGGCGTCCTCGCCGCGATCCCGAAAAGCTTCTCCGCCCTGGAGACTATGTATGACCTCCTCGACGTCACGGGATAGGTGAAGGTCAGGCTCTCGGTGGGCACCGTCAGCGAGACGTACACCCCCGAAAGCTCCCGCGCCAGAGAGTCCTCCCTGTCGTCCAGCGTGTCAATGCCCAGCTCCCTCAGCTCCTCACGCTCCGCGTCGGAGAAAACGCCGCTCCCCGCCGCGCTCACCGGCAAAGCGCCGTCCACAGCCCCCAGGACTATGAGGTGTTTTATCCCCCTCGCCCTGAGCCTCGTCATGCCCCCCGCCCTGACGCTGTCCACCGAGGAGGGTATGACGCCCACCTTGTACTGCCCCAGCACCAGCTTATAAAGCCTTACAAACTCCTCTGTGGAGATTTCCGTATCCCACATGATGGCGGAAAACTGCGAAAGCGCCCCGGTGAGCGCGCTCCAAAGCTGCCTGTACTCCTGGGCAAGCTCAGCCCTTCCCTGGTCCTTTAGCTCCCCAGACTTTATATAAAGCTTCCCGTAAAGCTCCGTCTCCTCCATAAAGGAGTACACGGCCCTCGCCTTACCGATGGTCTTTTCCGCGCCCTTCATCGCCTCGGAGAGCCTTATAAGCGGCGCCGCCACCCGCTCCCGCAAGGCGTTCAGCGCCTTCAGCACCGCCTTGTCCTCCTCGGAAACGGTGTCGGTGTATCCCCCCGGGGGCATGGTCCACTCCCGCGACCAGGCTCCTGCTCCCCGAATGTTCCACTTGAGCACGTAGTTTTCCAGCGCGTCCAGCTGCATCAGTGAAAGCCCGGAAAGCCCCGTCTTCAGGTATCTGAACACACTCTGGTAGTCCCACCCGCCGGTTATTATATCCAGCGCGCCGGTGATAAAGGCCATGGCGGGCTTTTCAAGTATGTCGCTCTTCTCGGTGCTCGTCACGGGCACGCCGTATTTCGCGAACACGCCCTCAAGTATCGGCGCGTACTCCGAAAATGAGGGCGACACAACAGCTATGTCCCTGAACCTGGCGCCGCCCCTCACCAGCTCCAAGGTCTTTGCGGCGGCAACGGCGCACTCCTCCGAGACGCTTCCGGCGGCGTAGATCTCCACGCTCCCCGACTCCCCCTCCCAGGGCGGAGCCGAGTAGTCCAGCAGGGCAGACTCCATATACGAAAGCGCCGCGTCCCTGTCCTTTGACTTGGCAAAATATTTAAGCTCCGTGGGGGTGTTGTGCTCCCCGGCGAGCTCCAAAAGCCTGTGGGCGGTCTTTACCGGCAGTCTGAAGGTGAGCTCGCGGTTTAAAAGGTCGTCCGTCCCCAGGCACACCGTCACGTCTGTGCCGCGCCGCAGAAGCTCCTCGATGACCCTGAGCTCCTGGCGGGTAAAATCGGTGAACCCGTCTATCCACACGCCCCCCGCGCCCACGGAGCTCTCCCCTATCTGGTCCGCCAGCCGCTCCACAGTGTCCCTGGCGTCGGCGCCGCACTGTTCCTTCACCGCCTCGAACCGCTCGAAGATTAGCGCCAGGTCCTCAAGCTTCCCGGCAAGCGTCCCCTCCGCCTTACCGGCGGCGTCGGACAGCGCGTCCGTACGCGCCCCCGCGCACCGAAGCTCGTCGTAGGCGGCAAGCAGGCTTTTTATAAAGTCCGGCCTCCTGCCGCCCACGTCGTAGACCTTCAGCTGCGGAGCCACCGACATCCAGGCAAGGCTCATGGCAAGTATACGCCCTCCCGCGTCCAGCGTGGGCGCGGCGATCCCGCCCGTCTCGGCAAAAACCCGCGAGGCCAGGCGCGTAAAGCTCAGAACCTCCGAATAGAGGCACACCGTGTCCCCCAGCGCCGCCAGCGCTCTCTCGCAGTCGTGGGAATACTGCTCCGGGATTATGAGCACGTTTTCCCCCTGCCGCTGTTCCGCCTTCTCCGCCAGCTCCCTGAGTATGTACGACGTCTTCCCGCTCCCCGCGCGGCCCAGATAAAGCCTCAGCATATTCCGTCATCCTCCCCCCGCCGTCCTGCGGCGTTTGCTTTTGTTATAGCTGTATTATACCATAGCAGGTGTGTAATTTGTTACACATTTTTAACACTTGCCTGTTTATTTTTGTCGAGGACTGGTATATAATACGTTTATTGTAAACCTGAATTTACCGAAAGCCTATATGGCGCGTGGAGGATAATTATGGATAACCGCAAAAGCTACGGTAGAAATCAAAAACGCAGAAGGCGTACAGGGTCACCGCTCCTCTCTGTCCTCTTTTTCCCATTGGCGCTCATTTACCACGAGCTCCTTCTGCGCGCATTTGACAGTGACGTGAGGTTTTTCTCCGGCTCACTGTTCACCGTCCTGCTCTTTTCCTTCTCTGTCGGCTTTATTTTGTTCCTTATTCTGGACCTCATACCCTGGAAAACCTTCTCCCGTATCCTCGGCGGCGTCCTGATGGGCGCGTACCTTGTGGTTCTGTGCGTTGAGCGCGGCATGAAGATCACCTTTTCCATGTATTACGGCGTCCTCGCCGCGGCAGCCACAGCCGGCGACGCGGTGGGCAACTTTTTTGACACCACTGTAAGCACCGTGATCGGGCTCATTCCGTTTATCCTTCTCTCGCTCGTCCCCCTCGTCCTCTTTATTATCCTGCGCAAAACCGTACTGCGCGACGGCGGGCAGACCTGGTTCCCCCGCACAATGGCGGGCTTCTTCGGAGCCATGTGCTTCCTCTTCGGCTTCATGTTCGCAAATCTGGGCGAAACCAAGGCGATTTACACCTACGACTTCTCCGTCAACAACGGCGTCTCCAAATTCGGCCTTGCCACCAGCGTGCGGCTGGAGCTCCAGTACGCCATGTTCGGCGCGCCGGAATTTGACAACTCCATCCTTGACGACATACCCGCCGGCGAGGACGAAAACAACTCCGGCGTCCCCGACGACGGTAATGACGGGAACGATCCCCAGGGCTCCGGCGAGACTAACGCCGGGGGTGAGGGCCAGGGCTCCGGCGAGGGACAGGGACCCGACGGCGGCGGACAGGTGCCGGAAAAGCCCGTTGAATACGGCTTCAACGTCCTGGATATCGACTTTGACGCCATAGCCGCCTCAGCCTCGGACAATACGGTGAAGGCTATGAGCCAGTTTTACGCCTCCGCCACTCCCACACAGCAAAATGAGTACACCGGCCTATTCAAGGGCAAGAATCTCATTCTCCTCTGCGCTGAGTCCTTTGACGACTACGTGATCGACAAGGAGCTGACGCCCACCCTCTACCGCCTCACCCAGGAGGAGGGCTTCGTTTTCACCAACTTCTACCAGCCCGACTGGACGCTCTCCACCTGCGGCGGCGAGTTCTCCGTCACCACCGGCATCATACCCAACTGGATCAAAGGCAGCTCGCACTCCGCTATCGCCTCCATCGGCAATTCCATGCCCACCACCCTGGGCAATATGTTCCGCTCCATAGGCTACTCCACTCCCGCCTGGCACAACGGCGAGTACACCTACTACAAGCGGAACCAGTACCTTGCCACCTACGGCTATGACTTCAAGGGCGAGGAAGGCGGCGGACTTGACCTCCAGATCGACACTTGGCCCCGCTCCGACAGGGAGATGATCGAGGCCACCTGCGACAGCTATATAAACGAGTATGTTGAGACGGGCAAGCCCTTCCACGCCTACTACATGACCATCTCCGGTCACGGCAACTGGTCCTTTGCCAAAAACCACCGGGCGGCGGAGTACAAGGACATAGTCCAGGCGAAGTACCCCGACCTCTCCGAGCCCTGTCAGGCGTATATCGCCTCAAACATCGACCTGGACCGGGCGCTTGAGCTGCTTGTAAAAAAGCTGGAGGACGCCGGAATAGCCGATGACACTCTCATCGTCATGGCGGCAGACCACTACCCCTACTTCCTCGCCAGCGGCAATAACAACAAAAATGACCCCGTTGACTACTACAACGAGCTCAACAGATATTTCGGCAACCCCGAGGACTCCGAGTTGGTCACCAGCCGCTATAAAAACACCCTCCTCATGTGGTCCGGCTCCATTGAGCGCACCGTGGTGGACACCCCCTGCTACTCCTGCGACATCGTCCCCACCGTGGCAAACCTCTTTGGGCTTGAGTACGACTCACGCCTCTACTCCGGCAGGGACATATTCGCCACCAACTATAAGGCGGACGAATACTCCGACTCCATGCCCCTTGTGGTGTTCGCCAACAACCACCAGCAGGGCAACAGCTGGATAACCGCCGCCGGCACCTACGAGGCGTCCACCAAGACCTTCACCCCCAACGAGGGCATCACCGTCTCCGACGACTACGTGAGCCGCGTCAAAAACCTGGTCACCAGAAAGATCCAATACTCCAAAGCGATGATCTCCCAGGATTATTTCGCCAAAGTCTTCAACTGACCAACCCCAAAATCCAACAGCAAGCGGTCCTGCGTTTTGTACACAGGACCGCTTATTGCTCAATGAAATACCAGTATATTCTACTAATAATTTAAAATTACACGGCAAGGCATTTCAGAACAGGAGGAACATATCATGCTTAGAAAAATCATCAAAATCGACGGAGACAAGTGCAACGGCTGCGGGATCTGTGCCGATGCCTGCCACGAGGGGGCTATCGGTATCGTCGACGGCAAGGCGAGGCTTATGCGCGAGGACTACTGCGACGGCCTCGGCGACTGCCTGCCCGCCTGCCCGACGGGAGCGATCACCTTTGAGGAACGTGAAGCACAGGCATACAACGAAGCCGCGGTAAAGGCGGCAAAGCTGAAAAAAAGCGCTGAAAAGCTGCCCTGTGGCTGCCCCGGTACAGTCTCAAAGGCGATCCGCCGCGAAGAAACGCAGGCTGAAAATGTTAAAGTCCACAGCCGGCTTTCTCAGTGGCCGGTGCAAATCAAGCTCGCTCCCGTAAGCGCGCCCTATTTCAACGGCGCAGATCTGCTGGTCGCCGCCGATTGCACCGCTTACGCCTACGGCAGTTTCCACAATGATTTCATCAAAAACAAAATCACCCTGATTGGCTGTCCAAAGCTGGATATGGTGGACTACGCCGAGAAGTTGACGCAGATCATCGCCGTGAACAACATCAAAAGCGTGACCGTCGTCCGAATGGAGGTCCCCTGCTGCGGCGGCATTGAAAACGCGGTAAAGCGCGCCCTGCAATCCGGCGGCAAGCTTATCCCGTGGAGCGTTGTGACTATTTCCACAGACAGTCAGATAGTCAAATGATCCGCTATTTATTTTAAGTCAGGCTGTTACCTCAATTTTAATATCTCCCGTGGACGTTTTGAGCTCACATTTACCGCCCGTTATTGTTTTCGGCACAGAAATTCGCCCGCTGGAGGTTTCGGTCAGGAAAACCTTATCGGAAAGCAAAGTGCCTGTAACGTCTCCTGTATCGGTTTCGACGGATATCTCAGCGGCGTCGCTGCGGTCGAATACTATGTCTCCGGTATCGCTCTCAATTGTAAAGCTTCCTGCCCCGATCACACTATTTAATGTTATGGAACCTGTATCGCTTTCAGCATAAAGGTCATTACAGGAGGTATCCGTAAGCTCCACCTTTCCCGTATCCGTTACAATTGAGATACTTTCGCCGACATCCGCTTTATTTACCCGGATCCTGCCTGTGTCCGTTGTCAGCTTCAGCTGTTCTGTCCCGATCTCTTCCAACCGTATATCGCCGGTGCTCAATTTGATCTCAATGCCATGTGAGGCGGACGCGGAGCAATCCACATCGGAGGTATCGCCGTCAATTTTAATCGTTTCAAAGGAAAAATCCTTCGGGATCGCAATATCTCCCGTATCCGTCTCTATGAACAGTGAGTCGTACTCATTGCGCGGCAGATATACGGTCATCTTCGGTTGGTCAAAAGAAATGGAAATATGCTCATACCATTTGCGGGTATCCGCCGTATCTATCACCAGCGTACCGTTTTGTACGGAAGCGGAATGTCTCACCTTTTCATCCTCAAAGCAAACGATTTTGCACCGCCCGTTGTCGGCGGAAGCAAACTCGATCACGGTCGTTTCCACGTCGATGGATATGCTTTCAAAATCACCGTCTACGTCATAAATGTTGGTTGTATATGAAACAGTACCGAGCCTGTTGAAATCCCAACCGTTTTCCATCATCGCGACCACAAAAAGAATCACGCCAAGCGTAACTAAAGCCGCCGCGACTGTCAGCCATATTTTTACCGTGTCTCTCATCATGCCGCCTCCCTTCCGACGAACAAAGATTTGAACCGCAATGCCGCCCCTTTTGTCAGCTTAAAGCTTCCTTTTGTCACAGCCTTGCACCCGAAGAATAGAAAAATAGTCAGACCGGCACAGCAAAGGCCGACTGAGAGCATCACGATTCCTCTATTCCCGTTGCCCTGAGCAGTCAAAGCCGAAATCGCTCCGCCAAGGGCGCCGGCGCAAAGGGACGCTTCTACTGCCCACAGCGAAATGACCGCCGACCAAATGACAATAAAAACCGCGAGGATCACGGCAAAGGCGGCGATCAAAAGAGGAAGCCATACCGGAAACCCCAACACAAGAAGCACGATTTCCCACGCTCTCATGTGTCTGCCCGGCCTGGTTTTCTCATTGACCGGTCTTGTGAGCGGAGTATCCGCCAATATTTGCGAAACAACCTCGTCCACCGTTCCGATCGATGCCACCGCCTCCGTCTCCGAGAGCCCCTCCTCCATGCGGTCGTCGATCATTTCACTGTAAAAAATCAGCCGTTCTTCTATATCATCCCGCGGAATGCCGGACAAGCCGCGGCGAAGCCGGGCAAGAAACTCCCGCTTATTCATTTTCATCATCTCCCTTTGTCACGAATCGGTATATAGACAGTATTTCCTTCCATTCGCCCTTGAAATCCTCAATTCGCTTTAGCCCCGCGCCGGTGATATGGTAATATTTTCTGAGGCGGCCTCCGTGCTCTACAGTGCGAACGGTCAGCAAATCCGCTGTTTCCAGGCGTTTCAGAATGGTATATAAGGTAGATTCGGAAAGCTCAAGATATGGCTTCATATCCTTCATGATCTGGTAGCCGTACGAATCCTTGCTTTTGATTGCCGCCAAAACGCACACATCCAACAGACCTCGCTTCAACTGAATATCCACGCCATACCTCCTATCATGGAATATATCATATCGCGAAGTATTCTCTTTGTCAATCCCCAAAAAGAAAACTTATAATGATCACGGCAACAGCATTTACTTTTCTGGACCTTTATGCTATTATGTCAACTGAGGTGAAGGATGACATGGAAAAGCTCA
>CANQVL010000026.1 GCA_947627285.1 uncultured Oscillospiraceae bacterium | reverse complement strand
TTTTGAGGACAGGCAGCCTAACGGTCAATGGCTCAAATCCATGAAATTCAAGCTCCCTATTATTGAGGGGGATATGGGATTGAGTTTGGACAATGATAAACATGTCGAGACGGTCGCGCTCCTGACAGGACCGCGCCCTTAAAGGGCGCGGGGGAACGTCTTCTTTTCTCATCTTTTTCTCAGAAATGAGAAAAAGACGAGTAAAAGAAGCAAAAGAGAGAAAAAGAATTTTTCTTTTTGGGGTCGTCAGAAGCTTGCTTTGTCTCACCGTATAGTCGGCACGTCGGCTCCCGCAGTCTGAATGTTTCACGCACGGGCAGAAGATACGGCGCGCGGGTTCAAGAACTGAATTCCACAGTCTCCGAACCCGCTTAGCCGCTTAACGTGGTCGGGTGTCAGTACGCCCTACCATCCAATAACGCCGCGCTTTGTGGGTGGTGTCGGGCAGAATGTTTCAGCACAGCTCCTACACATCGTGTGCTGCCGCGGTGAGAATCCAGCGCCTTACTCCTACATCCGCGCCCTCGGCTTTGCCTTTGGGCGCTGGGGTGAAGTAATCGGCAGGTTCCAATCTCGGCGCAAGCCGCCACCGCTTTGGGTCGGCAGAAGCGTCTGTGACCTTCCGGTTAACTTTGCTGAGCTTTGTTGGCACTTGTCGGGCAATATGTTTGGACCGATTCGACTTAGCGTTCCGGTCGTGTTTTTATTAGGAGAATCTATGGTAGAATTAAGAGCGATTACCGAAGATAATTTTCAACAATGCCTGAGCTTACACGCAAGCGTTCAAGACACCAGCTTTGTTGATACTGTTACATATTCTTTGGCGGAGGCGTGGGTATATTATCGGGACACAAGACCGTTTGCCATTTATAACGATGGCGTATTGATTGGGTTTGTTTCGATGTATGTCGGAGAAGAAAACTGTCAAATCATCAATTTTCTAATTGATGACGAGTTTTAAAGAAAAGGATTCGGCACAAAGGCGGCAAAGCAGTGTATTGATTACCTGTAAAGCGAATTTGGCGCGCGCAGAGTCTCCGCTCCCGTAAAGCTGGAATACGCTGCCGCTCAGGAATTCTGGAAAAGACTGGGCTTTTCTATATCCGATACAGTTGAAGACGGATACGTTTTTATGAGAAAAGCGCTGACTTAAATGATCCCGTTCCTTCGCCGCACCGTCGTCGCGAAAGCCGCAATCTTCGCCTCCACGCAAGCGTGAAGGCTCACTCGCAGACTTTGTTCTTCCTATCCTTTCAGTACGGGTAAACCGAAGAGCGGGGGACCGTACAATCATGAGATGTCAGCTTGGTGCCGGAGGAACGCGGACGTATTGCTGGACATACTGAAACAGTGGGAAAACGGAGCCGACTATGTTGACCTGATCGCCGACCTAATTCTAAGTCAAAAATGATATGGAAGTCTCATGACAGGCATAAATTTTAACTTAGAATGACTTAATCCATGTCTATACGGAGGTACCGCATGACCACATCTGATTACATCCTCTGGGACACCTATATGAATAAAATCATGAGCGACAGCGCCCATGACAGGGAGCACGTATACAGGGTGCTTTACAACGCCCTGGATATCGCCTCCTGTGAAGTCGGCGCCGATATGGGCGTGTTGGTTTGCGCCTGCCTTCTCCATGATATCGGCCGCCCGGACCAGCTTTCTGATCCAAAGCTCTGCCACGCCGTTGTCGGAGCTGAAAAGGCGTACAAATTTCTTACGGAAAACGGCTATTCCCAGGACTTTGCCGCCCACGTCCGCGACTGCGTCCGCACACACCGCTACCGCAGGGCGTGCCCGCCGGAGACGACGGAGGCAAGAATCCTCTTTGACGCGGACAAGCTGGACGCTGTGGGGACCATGGGCATTGCCCGGACTTTTCTCTACAAGGGCGGCATAGGCGACCCAATCTATAACCTTGGCAAGGACGGCATACCCTCCGACGGCGTTGGTGATACCACTCCCTCATTTTTCCAGGAGTACAAATTCAAATTGGAAAAGCTTTATTCCGGCTTCCACACCGCCAGGGGGCGGGAGCTTGCGGAAAAGCGCAGGAACGCTGCTGAAAGCTTTTACCTCGCCCTGTTGGACGAGTCCCGTTCGCCGTACATTCGCGGCAGGAGCATTTTGGAGAATTTACTTAAATGACAAACAGTGATATAATTAATACAGCCCTCCGTCAGTCCGCCTGGGACTGCAATTGCTCCCCGGAGGATTTTAAGAAAACCGAGCACACCCTGACCCGCTCCCAGTCGTCTCCTCAGGCGAGGAGATATTTAAACCTCCCCCACATCTGCAATTTCGTCACCTACGGCGCGGGAATCGTCGCCTCGGCGGGGGAGGGGTACGGTAAGCCGGCGGGGGAGTGCCTTGAGAAATTCCCCTGCGGCAGGTCGCCCTACAGGCTTTTTGAGACCCCCGGCGCGCACCTGGTGGAGGAGGCGTTCGCCCCCTACGGCGGCAGTATATGCTTCATGGCGGAATACTTCCTGCCGGACCTTGCCGCCCTGAGGGAAAAGCCCTGCCCCCTTGAGCTGAGGCTCCTGGGACGCGAGGATTTCCCGCCGCTTTACATACCTCAGTGGTCCAACGCCCTGTGCGACCAAAGACCTCAGCTTGACGTGCTGGGCGTAGGCGCGTTCGACGGCGGAAAAATGGCGGCGCTGGCGGGCTGCTCAGCCGACTGCGATACCATGTGGCAGATCGGGGTGGACGTACTGCCGGAGTACAGAAAAATGGGCCTCGCCACGGCGCTGACCTCCAGGCTGGCGCTGGAGATACTTGACAGGGGAAAGGTCCCATTCTACTGCGCCGCTTGGTCAAATATAGCCTCCGTCCGCAACGCCCTCTCCTCCGGCTTCAAGCCCGCATGGGTGGAGCTGACGGTAAAATCCAGAAGCTTCGTTGACGGCATGAACAGAGACAGGTAACCTTTTGAACATAAAAAGCGCCTTTTGGGGGTGAAAAAGATATGAAAAGGGTACTTTTGATAGGCACCGGGGGGACTATCGCCTCGCGGCAGACGGGGGAGGGGCTGGCGCCCGGGATACCCGCTTCGGGGCTCCTTTCAAGCCTGGGAGGGACCGGGGATATTCATGTGGACAGCCGGGAGCTCTTGGCGCTGGACAGCACCAACATAACCCCTGAGCACTGGCTCATGATCGCCGGCTGTGTGGAGGAAAATTATGACAGCTACGACGGCTTCGTCATAACCCACGGCACCGACACCCTCGCCTACACCGCCGCGGCGCTGAGCTACCTCATACGCAAGAGCCCCAAGCCCATAATCCTCACCGGCGCCCAGAGGCCCATCGGCTATGACTCCACCGACTCAAAGGACAACCTGCGGGACGCCATACTCGCGGCGTCCTCGGATATGCCGGGCGTTGCCATAGTTTTTGACCACAGGGTCATTTTGGGCACCAGGGCGAAAAAGACGCGCTCCAAGAGCTACTCCGCCTTTGAGAGCATCAACTATCCGGAGCTGGGCGTCATACGCGATGGGGAGCTTGTGGTATTTATTCGCCAGGAAAGCGGCGAAAAGCCGGAGTTTTCCACGAAATTGGACACCAAAGTGGCGCTTTTGAAGCTCATCCCCGGAACGGGCAGGGAGGTGCTGGACTTCCTCTTTGAGCGCAGCGACGCCGTGGTGATTGAGAGCTTCGGCGTGGGCGGGCTTCCCGAGGCGGGCGGGTTCTTTGAGTGCGTCGAGGAATGGAAGAAAAAGGGACGCACAGCCGTACTCACCACCCAGGTGGAGAACGAGGGCTCGGACCTGGCGGTCTACCACGTTGGAAGCAGGCTGAAGCGCGATTTGAAGGTTTTGGAGGCCTACGACATGACCACCGAGGCGGTGGTGGCAAAGCTCATGTGGGTCCTATCCCAAACAAAAACCGCCCCGGAGGTGGAACGCCTGTTCTACACCCCCGTGGCGATGGATATGTTCCCGAGGTAGGGTTATTTTGCGATGAGAATGACCTCACCTGTTGCGGTGTTGTACCCAACGGTGACCTTTCTTCGGAAAAAGTCCTCATAGTGCGGTCGTTTCCAATTCGTGCAGTAGATGGGCCTCGTCCGGACCTTAACAGTGTTTCCGGCTGCGTCCTGTACGGCGATGGGGAAGGTAACACGATTCCCAAAAATGCCAGTGTGCTCAAATTCCTCTATCACCTGATTGGAGAAGACATAGCTTTCCAGCGATTTGAAAAGGGCCGCGTACCTCACCCCGTAGTAGACGGCGAAGGGGACATACCACACCGTAAGGACTCCGAGGGAGATGAAAAGAACGGTATTCCTGTAGCCGGGGGATCCCGCCATGCAGACGCAGACTACGACTGCCATAAAAATGAGCAGAAAGAGGTAGGACGCAGTCAGGACCTTGAGGTCAGAGCTGTACGCCCTCGCCTCGGCGGAGTTTTTGATTTTTTGCCGTGTGTTCATACATGTCACCTCGGAAAGAATCGTATCACAAGGCATAGAATTTTGCAAGTCCTGCCGCTTTATTTGATGATTTCCTCCACTTCCCCGATATACATGGTATGCGGCGCCTCGGTTTTATAAAAGGCACTGACGACCTTCTCCGGCATGGCGGCGGTGTCCATGTCCTGCCGGTAAATTTTCCGGCAAAGCAGGGTGGTGTGGGCCTCCTCAAAGGTCACGGCGTTTTCGAGAAATTTGGGGGTGAGACCGGCCTTTGCTGCCTTGTCCCCGTCCCGGCCTGACTCGGAGCCCAGGAGCAGCAGGGCTTTCCGGTACGCCTCGGGAAAAAAGCTCACGGTGAAAAAGTCGTTTTCCTCCAAAAATCCGTGGGTGTAGCGCACTGGCTTGACATAGACGGTGACGACGCTCTTTCCCCACAGTGTCCCGGCCCCGCCCCAGCTGACGGTCATGGTGTTGAACCGCTCCCACGTTCCGGCGGTGACCAGTGCCCATTCCCGGTCAAACAGGGAGAAAATGTCGGTTTTGAGTTCCATAAGGTTCCTCCTTATCAAATTTGATGTCTATATTATACTTCAACACGGAGGTGTTTTCAATGAAAATTACATTTATAGGCGCCACTCATGACGTCACCGGAAGCTGCACTTTACTGGAGGTTGGGGGGCATAATATCCTCATTGACTGCGGTATGAAGCAGGGTTCTACGGCCTTTGAAAACGTTTCCATACCGGTCAAGGAGGGGGATATTGAGTGCGTTTTACTCACTCACGCCCACGTTGACCACTCGGGTAATCTTCCACTTCTTTACAAAAACGGCTTTCGCGGGGCGATATACACCACGGAGGCCACCAGGAACCTGTGCGAAATAATGCTCCGCGACTGCGCCAATATCCAGATGTCCGAGGCGGAATATAAATCCAGGAAGGCGAAGCGTGCCGGAGAGCCCGAGGTGGAGCCGCTTTTTGACATAAATGATGCCGAAAATGTCCTGAAGCTCTTTCGGGGCTGTGAATACGGCAGACCCATCCGCATAAACGAAAACCTCACCGTCAGATTCACCGATATAGGTCATCTTTTAGGCTCCGCCTGCATAGAAGCATGGCTCGTTGAGGGGGAAAACACGCGGAAAATGGTGTTTTCCGGCGATGTTGGGAATACCTGCCAGCCGATAATATGCGACCCGGAAAAGGTCAGTGAGGCGGACTACGTTCTGCTGGAATCCACCTACGGCGACAGGTTCCACGGCGAGCGGAGGGAGTACATAAACACGCTTGCGGGCTTCATTCAAAGGACCCTGGACAGGGGAGGGAATGTGATAATCCCCTCATTTGCCGTGGGAAGAACTCAGGAGATACTGTACTTTATAAGGGAAATAAAGAATAATGGGCTTGTAAAAAATCACCAGGGATTCCCGGTGTACGTTGACAGCCCCCTTGCAAACGAGGCGACAGGCGTATTTATGCAGTGCGACACACGCTACCTTGACGAGGAGACGCGCGCGGTGATGGCGGCGGGGGAGAACCCGCTGGTGTTCGACGGACTTTACCTCACTACATCAACCGAGGAATCCCGTGCGCTGAATACCGATATGGAGCCGAAAATAATCATTTCCGCCTCGGGAATGTGCGACGCGGGCAGGATCAGGCACCACCTCAAGTATAACCTGTGGCGGTCGGAGTGCATGGTATTATTTGTCGGCTACCAGGCGGCGGGGACGCTGGGCAGGTTGATTTACGACGGGGCGAAGTCGGTGAAGCTTTTCGGCGACGACGTGGCGGTAAACGCCGAGATCCAGTACCTTCCTGGCGTCTCGGGACACGCCGACAAGGGCGGGCTCTTGGACTGGATCGGCGGGTTTGACCCCAAGCCGAAGCTTGTATTTGTGAACCACGGGGACGAGGGAGCCTGCGAGGAGCTGGCAAGAGCTCTCAATGAGGAGAAGGGCATAAAGGCCTACGCGCCTTACTCCGGCACGGAGTTTGACCTTCTCACCGGCGAGTTTGTACGCATAACCGAGGGCGTTCGGGTGAGGAAGGAGAAGCCGGCAAGTCCCGCCAGGAAGCGGGCGGACGACGCCTTCCGCCGGCTCATGGACGCCGTAAACCGCCTCGTACTCGCCGCCCAGGACTGCGACGGTATGGCGACGAAGGAGCTTGCAAAGCTCACTGGTATGGTCACGTCGCTGACGGAGAAGATGCGCAAATGAGCTTCGTCCGCCCCTCACCGGGGGGCGGACGCGGCTTTTCAGGGCGGTTATCCGGTTACAATAGCCGCCGTTTTTACCAAATTCGCAAAAAATGATACCAAATTCGCCATGAAAAGCATTTCGGAGGAAATTACTGTTAAAATATACTGTCGAATTTTAAGAGCTGTTGAGGCGGGAGGCGGACAGTGATGAAAAAACGATGTAGGCTTTGGGCGGCTGTGCTTCTTCTCATGATGCTTTTGACCTCCTGTGGGCAGGAAACGGATACCGAGGCTTCTACACCGTGGCAAACGGCTATGAGCGACGCGGTATTCGCCGAGGACGAGGAGATCCGTCCGCTTGTCACCCTGACGGCTGAGGACAACCGCGTTATCTGGGACGGCGCCGGTGAAAGGGTCCTTCTCATAACATGGCACGATTATCCGAGTACGTGCGACCCCGGAACATCAATCGGAGAATACGGCGACATTTGGGCGACCTCGCTGGGCGAAATGAAGAGCTGGTTTAAGGATAACGGAGAAAAGATAACGGATTGGGAGCTTCGGTTTTCACAGCTTCTCGGCGTACACGAGGATGAGGGATACACCAGATTTACCGCCTTCTGGGTATCGCCGCAGGATGTTGTGCGTCCGGCTTTTGTAACTGACGTGACGAAGCAAATGGTAAATGATTACAGCCTTGTCACCGGAGAGTGGAAGGAATGGTTTGATTCCAACATCCTGTTTTCCTATTTTGAAAGCGATTACCCCTGGACAAGACTGGGCTATACATACGACTGGGGCGGGACACAGGAATATGGGCTGACGGAATTTCTTGTGCGCGACCCGTCGCGGACGGAGATCGAGTTTACCCTGACAACAGATGAGCTTGTAGAATATTTAAGAACAACGGAGTAGATAAAATGCGAAAAATAAATACATTATTTATAATTGCCGCCTTGATAACGGTCTGTCTTGCGGGCTGTTCCCCGAGAGTCAATAATCCGGTGGAGGGGAAAAGGGTGGCGTATATCATGTATATGTCCTCCTCGCCCATTTTTGAGCTGTGGTCGGAGTCCTTCACAAGGACGGCGGAGGACCTGGGCATGGAGGCGGACACTTTTTTCTGCCAGGACAGCGACGAGGAGTGGAAAAACAGGATCCTGCAATGCGCGGAGGACGGCTATGACGGACTGCTGGTGTCGCATGGCGGAGTGGATTACGCGTGGGAATTCCTGTCGGGCGTTTTGGAGGATCACCCGGATCTGAAAATAGCGGCCTTTGACACCTCCTTCAGGGACGAAAACGGGGAAACGAAAACCATCGACGGCGTGGTACAGCTGTTCCAGCAGGATTCCGGCCTTGCGGCGGCTCTGGTGGAAGAGATACTTGCCATGTACCCGGAAAAGGCGGCGAATAATGAGCCGGTGAATATCCTTCAGGTACAGGAGGAGAACTACATTATTGCTTTTGACCGCCGCCAGGCCGGTTATCAGCCTTATGAAGCGTCGGGACAGATCAGGACGCTGGCTCAGGTCGCCCCGGAGGACCATCTGAGCCCCGAGGATTCCATGCGTGAAGCGGCGGAAAGCATCATCGGAAAATACAATGACGGCGAAATAGACACCATATGGTGCTGCTATGACGCCTATGCCAGGGGAGTATATGAAGCCCTGCGGGAATTGGACAGCGACATTCCCATGGTGTCGGTAGATATCTGCGACGAGGATATCCGGCTTATGGCGGAGGGCAAAAACTGGAAGGCGTGCGCCACGACCAACTGGACGTTGAACGGGGAGTTTGCCTGCCGGGTTCTGGCTTTGGAAATGGCGGGACAGTATGACGTCATCAAGGCGGCTCCCAGCTACTATGAAAGTCCGGGGATGTGGATGGAGATACCGTCCGTTGTTGTGACGCAGGAGCAGATTATGTCAGGGCGGGATATTACGGTAAAAAATCTTTCCGATGTGGCGGACGATGCCTATACCGACGCCAGCTTTATGCCGTCCTGCGACTGGATGGAGTCCGCGATCAAGGATCAACCATAAGAGCAAATACAGTAAAAAAGAGGAGTGATAAGATTGAAAAAGAGGATTCTCCTTTGTCTGTCCCTGCCGGTCGTTCTTATATGCCTGCTTTTGGCGGGCTGCGCGGGGAGCGGCGGGAAGGTCGAGCAGATAACCGACGTCCGCCAGCTTGACGGACAGGCCATCGGCGTGATGACCGGCTCCAGCTTTGACGTACATACCGACGCTCTCATCGAGGACGCGGACAAGCAGTATTACGACCGGGTGCCGGATCTGGCTCTGGCAGTGGAGCAGGGGAAGATCGCCGGCTTTTTGATGGACGAGCCCATCGCGCGTCTGCTGTGCCAGGAAAACCCGGCGGTGACGTACCTGCCGGATGTGCTGGTGGAGGAGAGCTACGCCGCCGCCTTTTCCAAGAATGAGCGCGGCGCGGCGCTGAGGGACGAGTACAACGATTTTTTGGCGCAGATCACCGCGGACGGCACGCTGGAGGAGATCGACGGGATCTGGCTGGGCACCGACGAGAACAAAAAGGTGGTGGAGGACTGGAAGTCCTTCCCGGCGGACAACGGCGTCATCCGCATGGCGGTAAAGACGGACGTGGCTCCCTTCAGCTATATAAAGGACAACCAGATCGTCGGGTATGATATTGATATTGTCGTCCGCTTCTGCAAGGCACGCGGCTACGGGCTGGAGGTGACCAGCGCGGAGATCGCGTCCATTTTCGCGGGTCTGTCCACCGGTACATACGACGTATCGGCAACCGGCATGACTGTGACGGAGGAGCGGGCGGAGAGCGTGAATTTTGCCCAGCCGAGCTACACCGGCGGCGTGGTGGCGGTGGTGGCGAATCGCGGGCAGTTTGAGGCGCGCTTCAAAACGCTGGAGGATTTCGCGGGCACGACCGTGGGCGTTATGTCGGGCAGCATTTCCGACAGGCTTGTGAGCGACGTGGTAAGCGGCTGTGAATTCAAGTATTACGACGACGCTGCCGATTCGTTTCTGGCGCTTTCGTCCGGCACGCTTGACGCTGTGGCGCACGATATGCCTGTGGCACAGCTTGCGGTGGCAAGACATCCCGATTTGACGATATTCCCCGAAACGGTGGCGTCCGACACCTACGGCCTGGGCCTTCAAAAGGACAGCCCGCTGACGGGTGAGATAAGCGCCATCATTGAGAGATACGCGCAGGACGGCACGCTGGACGCCCTGCGGGAGAAGTGGCTGGGCGCCGACGACAGCATAAAGACGATCGATGTGGGGGAGTACGACGCGCCCAACGGCACCTTGCGGTATGCACATGACTCCACGATGGAGCCCATGAGCTATGTGGGCGGCAACGGGCAGTCCCTGGGATACGAGGTGGAGCTTGTCTCGCTCATCGCGAAGGAGCTGGGGATGAAGCTGGAGATCACCCAAAGCACCTTCAATTCGCTGATCCAGATGCTGACCAGCGGACGGGCGGACATCGCATCAGGTTCCATCAGCATCACCGACGAGCGGAAGGAGAGCATAGATTTTTCCCCCGCACACTATGTGGGCGGCACGGTACTCGTTGTCCGGGGAGAGGACGTGGGCAAGGCCGTGGAGCAGGAAAAGACGGACTTCTGGACCGGGCTGAAAAACAGCTTTTATAAGAACTTCATCCAGGAGGACCGGTGGAAGATGATCCTCTCTGGCCTCGGCGTCACGTTCGTCATATCGGTATTTTCGGCTCTGTTCGGCACGGTGCTGGGCTTTGGTCTGTGTCTTCTGCGCCGCAGTCGGAGCAAAATAGCCTCCGGCATCACGGCGGGCTTTGTCAGGCTCGTCCAGGGGGTCCCTGTCCTGGTACTGCTGATGGTGCTGTTCTACGTGGTATTCGCCGGGGCTATGCTGGACGGGGTCGTGGTCGCCATCGTCGGCTTCACCGTCAACTTTGGCGTCTATGTCTCCGAAATGATCCGCACCGGCATCAACGCCGTGGACGCCGGACAGTGGGAGGCGGCGTCCGCCATGGGCTTCGGACGGGTCAAGACGTTTACAAAGATCATCGCTCCCCAGGCGGCGCGGCACATCCTGCCGGTATACAGGGGCGAATTTATCTCCATGGTAAAAATGACGTCTGTGGTGGGGTATATCGCGGTGCAGGACCTGACAAAGGCCACCGACCTTATACGCAGCCGCACCTTTGAGGCGTTTTTCCCGCTGATACTCACCGCGGTCTTGTATTTCCTGCTGGCGTGGTGCCTGACCCTTCTGCTGAGCCTCTTGGAGCGGAAGATAGATCCGCGCCGCCGGCGCCGGGAACCGAAGGGGGTAGACAGGAAGGTCTCCATACCGGAGCTTGCGGAGGAACCAAAGGCTCGGCAAAACGGGGGACCGGTGATAACTATCTCCCATTTGAAGAAGGTATTTCCCAACGCGACGCCCCTGAAGGACGTAAACGCCGTCATAAACCAGGGGGACGTTATCTCCATAATCGGACCCTCCGGCACGGGAAAAAGCACGCTCCTGCGCTGTATAAACCGGCTGGAGACGCCGACGGAGGGACAAATCGAGGTGCTTGGTCAGCCGGTGACAGGCGTGAAGCCGTCACAGCTTGGCGCCGTGCGCCGCCGCATGGGGATGGTGTTCCAGAGCTTTAACCTGTTCGCGCATCTGACGGTGATCGAAAATATCATGCTGGGGCAGGTGGAGCTGCTTGGCTGTACCCGGCAGGAGGCTTACGAACGGGGAATGCGGCTGCTGGCAAGCGTGGGATTGGCGGAAAAGGAGCTCAACTATCCCGACGAGCTCTCCGGCGGTCAAAAACAGCGTGTCGCAATTGCCCGCACTCTGGGGATGAGGCCGGAGATCGTGCTCTTTGACGAGCCAACAAGCGCGCTGGATCCCACAATGGTGGGAGAGGTGCTGGCGGTCATCCGGGGCCTTGCGGAGCAGGGGCTGACCATGCTCATCGTCACGCATGAGATGAAGTTTGCCAGGGATGTATCCACGCGGGTATTTTACATGGACCAGGGCGTGGTTTACGAGGGCGGGACGCCGGAGCAGGTGTTCGACCACCCGAAGACCGACCGCTGCCGGGCGTTTGTACACCGCCTGAAGACCCTGCACCTCGATATCGCCTCCAAGGAGTTTGACTTTATCGGAGCGGCGACCGACATCGACCGCTTTGCCCGCAAGCAGCTGCTGGGCGCGCCCCAGTCCCTCAAGTACCAGCAGATATTTGAGGAGCTGTGCGTGACGAGCATTTTGCCGACCCTGCCGGAGGACGGGTGCAGTCTGAGCTTCGACGCACTTTGCAGTGAGGACGGAAGCGAATGTGAGGCCGTCATCCGTTGGAGCGGGGAGGAATTCGATCCGCTGACGCAGGGAGATAAGCTCGGCGCGGCGCTGGCTCTCAGCCGGACTAAGAGCAGTTCTCACGCCTATGCCGACGGGGTCAACACGGTGACCGTTGTATTTTAAAACCGTTTGGAGAGGAAAAGAATGGATATCAGGACAAATAAGATAAAAAAGCTGCGCCTTCTTGCCGTTATACTGGCGGTCGTGCTGATTTTGGGCGTGTGCGCCGCCGCGATGGTTTTTGCGGGTCAGGCGAAGGCGGATGACATCGTCATTTTATACACCAATGATGTACACTGCGCCGTGGATAAGGACATCGGCTACGCCGGGCTTGCGGCATACAGGCAGTGGTGCGAGAAGGGCACCCCGTATGTAACGCTGGTGGACTGCGGAGACGCCCTGCAGGGGGATGTGATCGGAGCGGTCTCCGACGGGGAATATCCGGCGGAGCTTATGAGCCGCGTGGGATATGACTTCGCGGTGCTGGGAAACCATGAGTTCGACTATGGAATGGAGCAGCTGGACCGGCTTATGGAGATAAGCGGAGCACAGTATCTTGGCTGTAATATCAGCTGTACAGGCGAGGACGAGGCGGCGTTCCTCTCCAGGCTTTTGCCGTACAAGATAGTATCCTACGGCAAGGTGAAGGTCGCGTTTATCGGGGTGTCAACGCCGGAGAGCATCGTAAAATCAGTTCCGGCATACTTCTGCGACGAGTCCGGGAACTATGTATACGACTTCTGCGGGGAGAGCGGGGAGGAGCTGTACGGACGCGTTCAGGAAAACGTGGACGCCTGTGTGAAGGAGGGCGCGGACCACGTGGTGGTCCTTGCCCATCTCGGGACGGACGAGTCCTCCTCGCCGTTTACATCCCGGGAGCTTATCGAAAACACAAGGGGGATCGACGCCGTGCTGGACGGTCATTCCCACACCGTCATCCCCTGCGATATTGTAAAAAACGCGGACGGGGAGAATGTGCTTTTGTCCTCCACGGGCACGGGGCTTAGCAATATCGGGCGCCTCACCATCACCGCCAGCGGGAATATTGAGACCGGGCTGATCGGGACGTACCCGGAGACGGACAGCGAGATGACCGACTGCATAGAGAGCATGGAGGAGAGGTTTGACGCTGAGCTCACAAAAACCATCGGCGTATCGGAGACAGCGCTTACGACGGTATCCGATTCCGGTTTGCGCCTTGTACGCAACAGGGAGACAAACCTGGGGGATTTCTGCGCGGACGCGTACCGGGCCGTATCGGGGGCGGATATAGCGCTTGTGAACGGCGGCGGCATCCGGGCGGATATTTCCGCCGGGGAGATCACCTACGGCGACATTTTGAGCGTACACCCCTACGGGAATACGCTCTGCGTGGCAAAGGCCATGGGGCAGGAGATACTGGACGCACTGGAGATGGCGAGCCGCTCCTGCCTGCCAAACGCGGACGATGGGGAGAACGCGTTGGGCGAGAACGGAGGCTTTTTGCAGGTGTCGGGGCTTCGATATACCGTTGATACATCCGTGGAGCCCACGGTGGAGACGGACGAGCAGGGCAATTTCCTCTCCTGCGGGGACAACCGGAGAGTAAGGGACGTCATGGTCCTTGAGGCGGACGGCGGCTATACGGAGCTTGCGCCGGATAAGGTATATACGGTAGCCTCCCACAATTACCTCATCAAGCAGGGCGGTGACGGAATTAATATGTTCATGGACAACGAGCTGACGGTTGATGAGGGAATGATAGATTATGAGATACTTATGACCTATCTTAAGAATGAGCTCAACGGAACTGTGGGGGACGAGTACGCTCTGCCGCAGGGTAGGATAGTAATCAAATAAAGATAAAGAGGAAGAAAAAATATGGTCACATTTATCATAGCTCTGCTTGTTTTGCTGGCGGGGTATCTAATATATGGGCGCGTAGTTGAAAAAATCGTCGCTCCAAGCGACGATCCCACGCCGGCGATGGCGCATCCTGATGGGGTGGACTTTACGCCAATGAAGAAGTGGCGGGTGTTTTTGATCCAGCTACTCAATATAGCCGGAACGGGACCGATTTTCGGACCGCTGATGGGGGCGGTCTTTGGACCGGTGGTGTTTTTGTGGATAGTGATCGGCTCCATCCTCGGCGGAGCCGTGCATGATTACCTCTCCGGGATGGTATCGGTAAGAAATGACGGCGCGTCCATATCGGAGATCGTCGGGAAATACCTGGGCACCGCGGCAAAGCAGGTCATGCGTATTTTCTCGATAGTCCTGCTCGTGTGCGTTGGGGCGGTATTTACCACAAGCCCGGCAGGGCTCCTGGCGAGGCTTACTCCGGATTTTATGAACACCACATTCTGGATCGTCGTCATCATGGCCTATTATGTGCTGGCGACTCTGCTCCCCATTGACAAGGTGATAGGGAAGCTCTACCCCGTGTTCGGCGTGGTGCTTATGTTCATGGCGGTGGGGATCGTGGGCGGACTTATTTTCGGAGGCTATACGCTCCCCGAGCTCACATACGAGACGCTTGCCAACCTGCACCCGGAGGGGAAGCCGATCTGGGCCTACATGTTCGTCACGGTGGCCTGCGGCGCGGTGTCGGGCTTTCATTCCACGCAGTCGCCCATGATGGCAAGGTGCATAGAAAGCGAGAAGCAGGGGCGCGCCATCTTTTACGGCGCGATGCTTGCGGAGGCCGTGATCGCCCTGGTGTGGGCGGCGGCGGGCCTGGGCTTTTACGGCAATACAATCAGCTTATCGGGTGCTCTGGCGTCGCTGGGTCAGTCGGGAGTGGTCTATGATATTTCTGTTGGAGTGCTGGGAAAGGTCGGCGGGGTGCTGGCTGTCATCGGAGTGGTCGTCTGCCCTATCTCCACAGGTGACACGGCGTTTCGGAGCGCGCGGCTTACGCTTGCGGACTGGCTGAAGCTTGATCAGTCGAGCCTTGGGAAAAGGCTTGTTTTGGCGCTTCCTCTGATCGGAGCTGCCGCTTTTTTGACGCAGATCGACTTTGACATCATCTGGCGGTATTTCTCCTGGTCAAATCAGACGCTTGCCATGATCGTGCTGTGGGCGATGTCCGCGTATCTTGTTCAAAGCGCGAAAAAAGAGTGGTATTCCCTGGTCGCGGCGGTCCCGGCGGCGTTTATGAGCGCGGTTTCATTTACATATATCCTCATGGCGGACGAGGGCTTCAGGCTCTCCACAAAAATAGCCTATCCGTCGGGCGCTGTTGCGGCGGCTCTCTTGCTTATTGTGTTTTTGATGTATATGATCCGCTCGGGGCGCGCGAAACGGTGGGAGCTGTCATAACGCGATCACAAGCCTGAACCAGCCGTCCTCCGCGCTGAACGAATAAAAAGCGTTATGCTTTTCGCAGAAGGCCACAATGGAGCGTGTGCCGATCCCGTGACCGGATCTGTTCGATTGCGGGAGCCCGTTTTTTCCAAAGGAGATCCGTCTGCGGCAGGTGTTTTTGATCTCAAGCATGAACTGCGGCTTATGGATGCACCGGATGACGATTTTCCGCTGGCTTTCCGGGAGCTGTTCACAGGCGTTTATGGCGTTTTCCAGCGCGTTGGAAAAGCAGATGGCAAGCTCGGCGGAATCGACGGGCAGTGTTTCCGGAAGGGAAAGCCTCTGCTCCACCGCAACGCCGGAGCGCTCCGCGCGGCGTAAATAGGCGGCGAGCGTGGCGTTTAAGATGGGGTCGCTGCAGAAGCGGACGGGCGCGGCGGCATCGTTTTGGGTGGACGCCTCATTTATGTAAGCGAGGATCGCTTCGGCGTTTCCCTCCCGCGCAAAACCGGCGACTGTAGACAGCGTTTGCCGGATGTCCCGCCGTGCGTTGCGCACGTCCAGCGCTTTTCTTTCTGCGTCCTTTGCCTGTTTTTTGATGTTCTCTATTTGCAGTCTCAAAAGATCGCGGTCCTGCTCCTCCATCCTGTACTGGTACTGGAGCCACAGATATTGGAAGATGGCATAGTAGATTATGAGGAGCACAACGCCCGTCATGGCAAACAGGATGGAAAAGGACGTATTCTGCGTATAATGCGCGGGGTATAGCGCCAGTACCATGGTGAGGATGAAAAAAGAGCAGGGGATCAGGGCGAGGATCCCCCAGCCGCCGGCGACCGTGTCCGCGATATTTAGGAAAGCGGTCCGCAGAAGGAGGGCTTCCAGCAAAATTACCGTTATGTAGACAAAAAGGAGCAGCAGGGGATCTGTCGCGGGACTGCCGCCGAAAAGCGTACTCAGCTGCGTAACACCGACTATCAGGTAAAGGGACAGGAGAAGCTCCGACAGACAGCAGAAAATATGCCTTGAAAGGGACTCGTCCGCGATCAGAAAGGTTACGATGACTCCGGGTATGGAGATGGTGAGCACGGAGCCGCGCAGGAAGGGCAGAAAGCCGAAAAACCGTATGCAGAGGACGGAAAAAGCTATCGTATAAACCGCGTACCCCACGATTATAAGCAGATTTTTCCTCTTATTTTCCTTTAGCCTGCTGACGGAGACGACCATGCCGAGGGTGCCGAAGATGGAGACAAGGACCCTGTAGGTCTGGTACGCGGTATCGTTATCAAAAATCATGCCTTCCTCATCTTCTCCCTTCAAAGCTATAATGCCACCGCGATCCGGTACAGGTTATTTTCGGCGGTAAACGAATATACGGCGTTATGCCTCTCGCAGAAGGACGCTATGGAGCGAAAGCCGCTCCCGAAGCCTCCGTCCGGCGGCTTCGGGAGCCCCTTTTTGTCCAAAGGTATTTTGCCGTGAACGGGAAAAGCGACCTCAAGCGTCAGCTTCTGACTGCTGGCGCACCGGACGCTCATCTTCCTTTCGCCCTCAGGCAGCTTTGCGCAGGCGCGGATGGCGGTTTCCAGCATATTGGCAAAGCAGACGGAAAGATCGGAGGAGTCCACCGGGAGGACGTCCGGAACGGAAAGGGAAGTCTCAAGCGCGATGCCCGCCTCCCTTGCGGACGCGAGATAACCGGAGAGCGTGGCGTCCAAAATGGGGTCGCGGCAATACGGGCGCGGCATTGGAACGTCCTCGGACATCTCCGCCGTATTTTCAACAAAATCAAGGATCGCCCGCGTGTCGCCGCTTTCCGCGAGGGCGGCGACTGTGGAGAGGATGTGGCGCAGGTCGTGCCGAAGGATCCTCGTTTGCTTCTCAAGGGCCTCCATATCGGCGTTTTCCCTGCGTATGTTTTCAAGCTGAAGCTCCAAAATCTCTCTGTTCTGTTCTGACCGCAGCCTGGCGTTCCGCACGGACAGGTAGCGTCCGATGGAAAAGTAGACGGCAGCGATGACGGCGCCCAGCAGGTAGAGCGTGACGACGCTCAACGGACGTATCGTATAATGCTCCGGGTAAATGGCGGCTGTCACGGAAAGTATGATGAACGCGCAGGGGATCAGGGAAAGGACGCCCCAGCCCTTTTTGATCGTGCCGACCGATTCAAGCCATATTCGCCGTACAAAGTAAAATTCAAACAGCACCGTCAGCAGATAGAAAAGCAGGCGCAGCAGAATGTCCGACAGCTCGTTTCCGCGCAGGGCGGTATTTAAAAGGGTGACTGTGGCGGAAATGTAAAGGGACGCCAGAATATGTGTAGCCCCGGTAAAGACGAGCTTCGCAAACGGCTCGTCGGAGATTTTGCGCAAAAGAAGGACCGCCGGGCATGATATGGTGAGGATAAAGACCCGCAGAAAAAAGTCGTAACCGAGATATTTGATTATCAAATATGTGGAGAGAACGACAAAAACGGCATAACCCAAAATGACCGCGATCAACGCGGTCTTGTTCCGGATCGGCTTAAAGCTTGTCGTAGACGCCATCATGGCGAGCGTGCCCGCGAAGATTATCAGGACCTTCAGGACCAAAAAGGTGACGTTATCCTCAAAAAGCACTGTATTTTCCTCCGTTCAGCCAGAAGGCCGCCCATTCCTTTTTGACGGAATCATATATGCGGCGCGGGATGGGGACGCGCAGGTTTCCCGTCAAAACCATGTCCGTTTTCGTCACCTCCGTAACATGGGAGAGGTTGACCACGAACGAGGTGCCCACAAGGAGCATGCCGTTGTGGGAGAGTAGGTCCGACACCGCGTCAATAAAGGAGCCGTTGAAGGTGATGCCGGGTATGACGCTGCCGTCCGTCATATGGTAGCAGATCCGTTTTCCCGTGCGTTCCGCGTACCGGATATCGGCGACGGAGAGGATGCGGACGCTGTCCGCGGTTTTGACGGAGATAATCTCCCGCGCGGTCCGGGAAAAGGAGGAGAACGCCTTGTCGAGGCTCCGAAAGAACAGCGGCTTATCCACGGGCTTCAGGAGGTAATCGAGGGCGTCCACCCGGTAGGAGTCCAGCGCGAAGTCGGGAGACGTGGTCAGGTAGATAAGCATACCCCGATCGTCACGCCCGCGCAGAGCCGCTCCAAGCCCTATGCCGTCCATCTCCGGCATGATGCAATCGAGAATATAGAGGTCAAAGCCGCCGTACTCGTCCACGTGGTTCAAAAGCTCCTTCCCGGAGCAGAAGGACGACATCGAAAGCGAGAGGCCGGGATTTATCTGCTTGTACTGTACAAGCAGGTTTTTTATTGTTTCGTGGTATGTTTTTTCGTCGTCACATAACGCAATCCGCAAGGTTTTCGCCCCTTTTCCTATCCAAACGCGGTGGGATTCCTATATTTTAGCAAAAAATATTACGCGTGTCAACAAACCTGTTCAGATGAAATCATCGGCTGTCTTATCAGGTAAAATAGGGGGGTAACCTATTTTTTACGGAGGCAGTTATGGAAATGAGAACGGTAAAAGTGGATTTGAGAAATTTTGGCGAATTTTTGCGGCGGGAGGACAAGAGCCCGGGGACGGTGGAGAAGTATGTCCGGGACGCGGCGGGGTTTGCCGCGTATATGGGCGGGGCGGAGCTCACGAGGGACGCCGTAGCCGCGTGGCGGGACGGGCTGGCGGCGCGGGGGTACGCGCCGGTGACGGTCAATTCCATGGTGGCGTCGGTGAATGCCCTGCTGCGGTTTTTGGGGCGGGAGGAGTGCCGGGTAAAGGCGCTGAGGCTCCAGCGCCGCGTCTTTCGCGCGAAGGAGCGGGAGCTGACAAGGGAGGAGTACGAAAAGCTCCTCGCCGCCGCGCCGGAGCGTACGGGGCTCATCATGGAGACTGTCTGTGCCACGGGAATCCGCGTTTCGGAGCTTCGGTATATCACCGTGGAGGCGGCGCGGTCAGGCAGCGCGGAGATACGACTGAAGGGCAAGATCCGCACGATCCTACTCCCCGGAAAGCTGTGCCGGAAGCTGCTCAAATACGCCAAAAAGCAGAAAACCGCCTCCGGCGAGATATTTCTCACCGGAAACGGCAAGCCCCTGACGCGCGGTCAGATCTGGGCTGAGATGAAGGCCGTGTGCAAAAAAGCGGGGGTGGACCCGCGAAAGGTCTTCCCCCACAATTTAAGACATCTGTTTGCCCGGACATTTTACCGCGTCACCCGCGATATAGCGAAGTTGGCGGACGTATTGGGCCACAGCTCCATCGAAACCACCCGTATCTACCTCATCTCCACCGGCGAGGAACACGCGCGGGTGCTTGACCGGCTGGGGCTGGTGAGTTAGGACAAAATTACAATTTTGTAGCCTACATAGGAAAACGTACAGGGCCTAAAAGCCTTATACATGAGGATTTTATCACGGTAATCCGAAAATGTAAAGTCGTTTGACAAAGAAAATCGCAAAAAATTGCACAACGAACAGGACCGCAAACGAAAAAATTTCGTCGGTCCTCGTTGTCATGCCAAAAATCAGCCTAAAAGCCGGACGATTACCAATTATTGGCGTTGCTCCGCACGACGCTCAATACAAAATTGTAATTTCGTATTGAACGTCACGGAAGGAGGCGGCGCGCGACAGGTGGAGTTAAAATCGGTTACTCAATTATAATTTTTTGAGGAGGTTATATATTATGCGAAAAATTTTACCGATTTTGCTGGCGGTGGCTTTGCTGTGTTCCTTTGTCACCACGGCGCTTGCGGCTTCTGATAATCAAGAGGTCAAATCCACATTAGATAATGTCCAATTTTCCTGTACGTATCAAGAGGTTACTTATTATGCTGGAGGTAGTAAAGACTCGAGAGACGAAAATAGCATAACGCAATCGGTAGCCAGCAAACAAACAGCAATTCTCAGGCTAGAAGCAGATACTTTACAGGGAATATTTGAAATCCTTATGAAGGGCGTAGTACCTAGGAGCGAGTGGGAATATTGGGATTATGATTTTATGCCGGAGAATCAGAAATGGGTTAAGTCTGAATATGTTATTGACAAGGACGCTCCCATTATGATTAGTTTTTCCTCTAGCCAGCAAAGTAACTACGCAAGTATCGTCAACACATTCGATAAAAAGGTTGTGCTCACCGGCAATAAGGAAGAAGACGGTATCGGCGCACTTAACGGAGAGGAAGTTATTACCGTCTATAACGGAAGCGTGGAAGGGATAACGATTACAAGCAGATCTTCCCGTATGTGGCACAGTACAGGAACGATTGAATATCCTCCAGAGGAAAATCAGATCAACTTCACTAAGGGGCTGGAAATCCGGGACGGCGCTGTGCTAAACATTAAAACAGATCACGTTCTGGGCGAGAGCAGCGACTCTGCATCACATCGGTGCATTGTAACGATTGGTGAAGAAGACGGTGCCGGCGCAGGGTTGACTGTCAACGGCGGCAAGCTCAATCTCAGTGGATTGAATTTTATCTTTAATGAAGGTTATTCACAACACTATGAATGGCCCAGCAGCACATACCTGAAATTCAACAACGCGTCTATGACCGTTTCCAACGGCGGCGCTGTTGCGCTCGACGGCGTGCAGGTCGAGGGAACAGCGCCCGCAGGCAAGAACCTTGTTACCGTCGGGGAGAATGGCTCGCTGACGGTTGAGGACGGCAAGACCTATAGTAACGGCGCACCCTCCAACATCACCGTCACCGATGAAACCCCTGCCGTCAAGTGTGAGGCAGGTTCCAGTCTGACACTCTCCGGCAGTAGCACGGTCACGAGCGATGGCGACAAAGCCGTTGATCTTGAAAAGGGCGCAAAGGTGACAACCTCTGACGGAAAGACGCACACCGTTGGAGATGTGGCGGACGCCTTTGTGGACAACGGTGGATTCCTTGTCGAGAAGGAAAACGAGGGAGACCTGATCCCCAAGGTAGACGCGACGGAGGTCGTGGAGCCGGAATTTGATGACAGCATATCCGAGGATAGCAGGACGGAGCTTAAAACTGCCGTTGGCGGTATCACGGCAGATCTTCCCACTGAGGAACAGGCAACAGCCGCCAAAAGTTTTGCGCAGGAACCGGACAGCGTCAAGGCAGAGTTTGGCAACGCTGTTAATGTTGAGAATGAGGAGATTTATGTCCATGTCCTCACCACAGTGGAGACCAAGGTGGAGGAATACAACAAGACCGCCGGTATCCTCACGCTGGACATCACCCCGTATTATCAGGTAATTGCTTCCACAGCCCCTGACAGGGACGATATACACCTGACTACTGTTGGCGAGGATACGAAGAACGCTGTTACCCTGAAAGAGAAAACCGTGCTGAACGTCACCACGCCGGTGGAGATGTCGATTCCCGTACCCGATGGATTTAACGGAAGCATTGGCAATATAATTGTCCTCCATGAGCACAATGGGAAAATTAACCGTTATGATGTTACAGTTCTAAACAAAAAGGTGACCTTTACAATTGACGGTTTTTCCACCTTCAAGCTGATCGCGCTGAAAAACGGAACGTTAAAGGACCTGACCTCCTCCGCTGGAACTATGGAGACGTTTGACCCCAGCAAGGAGGAAAAGACCTACACTGTCAGCGTTCCTTACAGCGTCAAGGAGCTGACTCTTACCGCCACAAAGGTAGCCTCTGCGGATACAGTCACCGCTGAGCGCGAGGAAGGGGAGGTTGCCGTCACCGGCGGATCTAGCGGAACAAGCGGCACCACAATCACCGTCCCCGACCTTGAGGTGGGCGAAAATACGGTCACAATAAAGGTTACGCATGAAAGCGCCGAGACGACCTACATCGTTACCATCAAGCGCGACGCGTATGTGCCGCCTGCGCCTTCGTCTTACTCTGTGAAGGTTGAGGAGGTGGAGAACGCCGAGGTGGAGCTTTCCGCCACGAGCGCAACGGCGGGGACAGAGATCACCGTCACCGTCACCCCTGACGAGAATTACCACGTCTCGGGCCTCACCGTCACCGCCGCCAACGGCGCGGCAGTCGCTGTCACGGACAACGAGGACGGGACTTACACCTTCACCATGCCCGCCTCCAACGTCACAGTTACGGCAGAGGTCTACGAGTGCCCGTCGCTGGCGTTCCCCGACATCGACGTTACCGAGTGGTATCATGAATACGTGGACTACGCCATAGCCCACAACCTCATGCGGGGCATTGACGTGGTCGTGTTCGCACCCGAAAAGACCGTCACCCGCGCGGAGATGGCGGGGATCCTCTGGAACCTTGAGGGTCAACCCGAGGTCGAAGCCGAGATACCCTTCCCCGACGTCCCCGAAAACGAGTGGTACACCGAGGCGATCCGCTGGGCGGCGAGCGCGGGCGTTATCAGCGGCTGCGGCGACGGAACGTTTAAGCCCACGGACACCATCACCCGCGAGCAGATGGCGGCGATGCTGTACTTCTACGAGCAGAAGATCGGCTCCGGCGGATTCGCGGAGGACGAGACGTTTGACCTGACCTTTGACGACGCCGACCAGATCTCCGACTGGGCGCAGGAGGCTGTGGCATGGTGCTCCATGAAGGGCGTCATCACGGGCGACAACAACAAATTCACCCCCGCCGACACGTCCAAGAGGTCGGACCTCGCCACTATCCTCGCCCTCTACGATAAACTCGCGAAATAACTCAGCTTTCTTCTTTATCACCTCAAATTCCCACCCCCGGGCCGGTGAAATTCCGGTCCGGGGGCACGGGGAAGACGGGAAAAAGAAATCTGTGGATCCCTGCGGGATTCACAGATTTTTTTGCGTTATGGGGGGCAGGGAGGATATGTGGGGGTAGTAGATGAAAAATTCCTTTATGCCGAGGGCGGAGGCGAGGCGGAGCTTTTTCGCCAGGGTTTGGGGGGTGTTCCAGAGGAGGAGGCGAAGGCGGCGGTTTTTGAGGTAGGTGGCGTAGTTGGCACAAAGGCGGGGGGAGTAAAAGGGGCGCAGGGGCGGGAGAGCTTTTGGGGAGACAAGGGAGCCGAGGCCCGTGGGGCAGGGGAGGGTGTATTCGGTGTAGGTCAGCTCCAGCTCGAGGGCGAGCCGTTCGGCGCCGTAAAGGGCGGCGAGGCGCTTTAATCTGCCCTCGAAGGAGCCGCGTGTATTTTGCGCGGGGAGCGCGATACGGCAGCCGGGGACGGCGGCGTAGGGCTCGGGAAGGTAGAGGCGTATGCCGCGCCGGACGGCTTTTTCCGAGAGAGCGGAGCAGAAGGAGAGAAGGGCGGGATTTGGGCGTGGCAGGCCGAGGACGAGGCCGGAGGCGCCGACGCGGACACATTCGCCTGTGAGCTCCTCGGCTATGGCGTCCAGTGGACCGCGGCCGGTGAAGGAGGACATATCCACGTCGATAAGCTCGGGCCGCGCCGCCGGCATGGGGGAGCGGTAAAGGCGCAGGTCCCTGCCCAGGCGGTGGGTCATGGCGCAGACGGGACCGATTTTTGACGCCTCGGCTATAAGCCCGGGGGGAGCGGAGAGATAAATTTTCATTTCAGACATATACATTTCACCCAAAGTATGCTATACTGCCATTGTCGGGGACAACCTGTATGATTTTATGCGCGGGGTGCAAGGATATGAGATTTTCCCTGCTGCCGGAGAGAAAATTTGACAGCGTGACGGATATTGAGCCGGAGCTTTTGCGCTCCATGGGCGTGGAGCTGCTGATACTTGACGTGGACAACACCATAGCGCCCTACAAGACGCTGACACTTGAAAAACGGGTCACCGACTGGGCGGCGAGGGTCAGGGACGCGGGGATCGGGCTTTTTATCGTCTCCAACAACAAGGGCGAGAGGCCGGAGGTGTTCGCGAGGCTCCTGGACATACCTTTTTTGAAGCGCGCCGGAAAGCCCAGCCCGCGCGGTGTGCGGCGGGCGCTGGAGCTTTCGGGCATACCGCCGGAGAGGGCGGCGCTGGCGGGGGACCAGATATATACAGACACAATCGCCGCGAGCCTTGCGGGGGTACATATGCTTTTGGTGGAGCCCATAAGGTTCACGAATATATTTTTGGCGATACGTTATTTTTTTGAGCTTCCCTTCCGCAGGGAGCGCAAACACAATTGAAAGGGGTTTTTAAAATGAACAACGTAAAGAAGATCTCCGCCGCGCTGACGGGGAGGGAGGCGCAGGCGATCTTTGTCACCTCCGACCAGAACAGGTATTACGCCACGGGGTTCGGGTCCTCGGCGGGGGAGCTTATAATCTGCGCCGACGGCTCGGCGGCGCTTTTTATCGACGCCAGGTATTTTGAGGAGGCGAGCCGGTCAATCTCCGAGGTGGAGGTCATATGCTCCAATGACAAGCCGGTTTATGAGCTGATGAACGACTACTTCAAGGCCCACGGTGTCACGAAGCTGGCGGTGGAGGAGCGGTGGCTCAGCTACGCCGCATACACCTCGCTCCGGGGGAAGCTGGAGCCGGAATTTACGGCGGGGCAGGACATCCTCCGGGACCTTCGGGCTGTTAAGTCGCCGGAGGAGATGGAGTACCTTGTGGCGGCGCAGAGGATAGCGGACAGGGCGTTTGAGAATACGCTGAAGCTCATCACGCCCGACATCACCGAGAGGGAGCTGGCGGCGGAGCTCACCTGCCAGATGCTGAAGCTCGGCGCGCAGGACAAGTCCTTTGACCCCATAGTCGTGTCCGGCCCGCTCTCCAGCGTGCCCCACGGCAAGCCCAGGGACGTGAAGCTCCAGAGAGGCTTTTTGACCATGGACTTCGGGGCGCTCTACAAGGGCTACTGCTCCGACACCACCCGCACCGTCTCCATCGGCGCGCCCACGAAGGAGATGGAGAAGGTATACAGCACCGTTCTGGACGCCCAGGTGACCGCGATTTCCGCAGCGAAGGCGGGGCTCACGGGTAAGGAGCTGGACGGCGTCGCGCGCAAGGTCATCGCCGACGCGGGCTACGGGGAGTATTTCACCCATTCCCTCTCCCACGGCGTGGGCATCGACATCCACGAGTACCCCAGCTGCTCGCCAAAGAGCGACAACGTGCTCCGTGCGGGGGACGTAATCTCCATGGAGCCGGGGATATACCTTCCGGGGAGGTTCGGCGTGCGTATCGAGGACGTCATCGAGATAAAAGAGGACGGGTGCTTTGACCTTACGGAGCTGCCCAAGGAGCTTTTGGTGTTCTGCGACTGAAAAGTTTTGGTATAAAAGCATAATTTCTCTTGCAAAAAGGGAAAATGTGCGGTAGAATAAATCAGATATTCTATCATGTATAATACTCTACGGGAGGATAAACAAAATGGCAACTATTACCGCCAGCGATTTCAGAAACGGAAAGACATTTGAGTACGAGGGCAAGCCCGTCGTGGTCGTGGAGTTCCAGCACGTCAAGCCCGGAAAGGGCGCGGCCTTTGTCAGGACCAAGATGAAGAACCTCATTACCGGCGCCGTGACAGAGACCTCCTTCAACCCCACCGCCAAGTTCGAGGAGGCGTTTGTGGAGCGCAAGGAGGCGGAGTACCTCTATCAGGACGGGGACCTTTACTACTTCATGGACCCGGAGACCTACGAGCAGGAGCCTGTTTCCGGCTCGAAGCTGGGAGACAACTTCCGCTTTGTCAAGGAGAATATGATCTGCGTCATCAGCTCCTACAAGGGCGACGTCTTCTCCGTGGAGCCCCCCAACTTTGTGGAGCTTGAGATCACCGATACCGACCCCGGCTTTGCGGGTAACACCGCAACCAACACCTTAAAGCCCGCCACGCTGGAGACCGGCGCCGAGATAAAGGTGCCCCTTTTCATCAACGTGGGCGACAGGATACGCATTGACACCCGCACCGGCGAATATCTTGAGCGCGCGAAGGGCTGAGCCCTTTAAGCGGAAATACGCTTTTTGTGGAAAAGGAGGAAAATAAAATGACGCCTGCCGAAAAAGTAGCTTATATCAAGGGACTTATGGAGGGTATGGGACTTGACACCGAGAAGGGCGAGGGGAAGATACTCGCGCAGATAGTCGATGTTCTGGAGGACCTTGCCCTGGAGCACGAGGACCTTCAGTCCTCCATCGAGGAGCTGGGCGACGGTCTTGACGCCGTGTCCGACGATTTGGAGCTGGTGGAGGATCTGGTCTACGGCGAGGAGGATATTGACGACGCCGACGAGTGCTGCTGCCACCATCATCACCCCCACCCCCATCACCATGAGCCTGAGGACGAGGATGAGGACGAGGAGTATGAGTACGAGGTGGAGTGCCCCGCCTGCGGCGCCGAGCTGGTGCTTGAGGAGGGCGACCTTGAGCAGGGCGTAATCCAGTGCCCCGAGTGCGGCGAGACCCTGGAGCTTGACCTCACCGAGATGGACGATGAGGACGAGGACGGGGACGACGATGACGACGACTACGAGGAGTACGACGACGAGGATTTGGAGCCGGAAGACTAAAAACATTTAACAATTAAAAAGACCGCCCAATGGACGGTCTTTTTTGGCGTTTTTTGGTGCGATAATGATTGATGTTTCTGTACAGAATATAAGAATAGCCTTTGAGCAGGGGAACGATGTGTTGAAGGGGATCTCCTTTGACGTAAATTCCGGCGAGCATGTGGGGATACTTGGGAGGAACGGCGCGGGGAAGACCACGCTTTTCCGGGTGATCTCGGGGCGGCTCGCCGCTGACGAGGGCGTGATCGTGACGCCGCCGGACAAGCGGGTGGGGGTGCTGAGCCAGCTGCCGGTTTACCCCGACGGTTTTACCGGCGAGGACGTGCTGCGCGCCGCCCAGGAGAGGATCGTTAAGATGGGCGGGGAGATGGAGGAGCTGGCGGCAAAAATGGCAGCCGGGGATTCCTCTACCGACACGCTGAGGGTCTATGATAGGCTCTCGGCTGAGTTCCTGCGCCTGGGGGGATATGAGCTCGAGCGCTTTCGGGACACCGTTGCCAACGGGCTGGGGATACCGGCGCGGCAGAGGGAGCAGGAGTACGCTCAGCTCTCCGGCGGGGAGAAGACGAGGCTCAATCTGGCGCGGCTCATTTTGGAGGATACGGATATACTGTTGCTGGACGAGCCCACGAACCACCTGGATATGTCCGCCGCCGAGTGGCTGGAGGACTATATAAACCGCTTCAAGGGGACGGTGCTCGCCATATCCCACGACAGGTATTTTCTGGACAGGACGGTATCGAGGATAATCGAGATAGTTGACGGGAAGCCTGAGTTTTACAGCGGGAATTACAGCTTCTATCTCACGGAAAAGCGAAGGAGATACGAGGAGAGGCTGAGGCAGTACGAGAAGCAGGAGGCGAAGATCGCCCAGCTCCAGAAGGCGGCGGACGACCTGCACCTGTGGGCGTTCATGGGGGCTGACAAGCTGCACAAGAGGGCGTTTTCCATTGAAAAGCGCATTGAGAAGATGCGCGTCACGGACCGCCCCCAGCAGGAGGCGAGAATGAGATCGCGCTTCGGCGAGACGCAGTTTCGCGGGGACGAGGTGCTTGTGGCGGAGGGCGTTGAGAAGTCCTTCGGGGACAAGCGGATACTCTCCGGCACGCGCCTTCTGGTGGAGCAGGGTGAGCGGGTGGCGCTCATCGGCGACAACGGTACTGGAAAATCCACGCTCATCAAAATGATAATGGGGCTGGAGCCGGAGGACGCGGGATTCATACGCCTGGGTCCCGCGGTAAAGGCGGCGTATCTTCCCCAGACCGTGACATTTGAGGACGAGGAGCTTTCTGTGCTGGAGACAATGATGTACGAGGGCAAATGCTCCCAGCAGGAGGCGCGGGACAGGCTGGCGGCGTTCCTTTTCCGGGGCGACGGGGTGGAGACGCGCGTCTCGGCGCTGTCGGGCGGGGAGAGGAGCCGGCTGAAGCTCTGTATGCTCATGAGGTCGGACATAAACCTTTTGATACTTGACGAGCCCACAAACCATCTGGACGTGGCGAGCCGCGAGTGGATTGAGGAGGCGCTTTCCGATTACGGGGAGACGCTTCTGTTCGTCTCCCACGACAGGTGGTTCATAAGCCGCTTTGCCACGAGGATCTGGGCGATGGGCGGCGGTGAGCTGAGGGACTACCGAATGGGGTACGAGGAGTACAGGGAGTACCTTGAGCGGCAAAAGCAGCTTGCGCAGACGGCGGCGCAGAAGGCGGAAAAACCAAAAAAGGAGCCGAAAAAAACGCCTCCCGCGCAGGCAAAGTCCGCGGCGAGGCTTGAGCGGGAGATAGGGCAGCTGGAGGAGAAGCTGGCGGAAAACGAGAGGGCACAGGAGGCGGCCGCCACGGACTACCAGAGGCTAATGGAGCTTACTGAGGAGCACGGGGAGCTCACGGAGAGGCTGGAGGAGTTGTACAGGCAGTGGGAGGAGGCGAGCGTATGAAGGAAAAGAGGCGGCGCGGGGGCGCACACGCGAGGGAAAGCGGGTACAGGGGATATTTTATTACCGTGGCGGTGCTGGCGGTGCTTGCGGCGTTTTTCGTGTTCGCCATGTCGGGGTACAGGTTCCTGGGGCTTTGCTTTTTTGCCGCGGCGTGCCTTGCGCTTGCCTTTGCGGGGATAAAGGCGCTGGGCAAAAGGCGTGAGAAAGCGGCGTTTGTTTTGAAGAGGATACTTGTGTATGCCATCGTCCTCGGTTGTCTTGCCGGGGCGGTTACGGAGGCGGTAATAGTCACCGAGGTCATCGGCGCCGGCGGAAGCGGGGCGTATGCCGTGGTGCTGGGGGCGGGAGTCAACGGCACCGTGCCCTCCAGGGCGCTTTGGGCGAGGCTCAACGCCGCGCTTGATTTCGCGCGGGAGGAGCCGGAGGCGGTGCTCGTCCTCTCAGGCGGGCAGGGGAGCGGGGAGGACATCTCCGAGGCGCGGTGCATGTATAACTGGCTCACCGAGAGGGGCGTTGACCCCTCAAGGCTGATTTTGGAGGAAAAGTCAACCAGCACCGAGGAAAATCTGACCTTCTCAGCCGAGAAGCTGAGGGAGCTGGGCGCGGAGCCGGAGAACGTGACAATAATCACGGCGGGCTACCACATATGCAGGGCGAAGCTAATGGCGGAGGACCTGGGCTACACCCATGTGTCCGCCCGCGCGGCCTACACCGGCTACCCGGTTTTGGAGCTCAACTACTACCTTCGGGAGATACCGGCGATATGGGTATATATTATTTCAAAAAAGGCATAGCCTTTTTTGAAATAAGGGGAACGTGCGGAAAACCCTCTCGAATTCTGCGGAGAGGGGCGCAGCCGTGGGTGAAACCCACGTTAAAGGGGTTTGGGGATGGTGCCCCAACAAGCGTTTTGGGCGATTTCCGCGTTCACGGAAATCGCCCAAAATTTGCATCAAGGACCCTTGATGCCCCGCTTGCCAAAGCAAACGCTTTCCCTGAACTCCTATCACAGCACGGATTACATTTGCAGATGGTATAAACGTGCCATCAAGTTACAAGGTATTCGCATATGTCACCTTAACATATCCGGCTACGGGTGCTCGCAGGTCTTCAGCCATGTTGCCATCACTATCCGGCACGAGAATCATCTCATCTTCAGTAGGGAAGTAGGTCAATGCTCCCTTGAAAGACCCATCAGTCACATTCGTGAATGTAAGTGTTACGGTGCCGTCCTCTGCTTGAGTCATTGACCAAGCTGTATATTCATTGCACACATCTTCCGGCGGTTCGGGCAGCGTATCATTCGCCAGCTTTCGCGAACTTTCCGTATCTGCCCTATCAAGCACGTACGCAAACGCTAACGTGGCATGAAACGCAGCAACATCATGATATGTTTCTCCGTCACATTTCATGGTGCTCAATCGAAGATCCGGCACCGAAACCACAGCCCGGACAAACTGATACACATTTGGAGAGACCTCTGCAAGCCATTCATTGCCGTATCTGAGGTAGTCGCTCAAAATAATCCTCCACAGCATATTAAAGTTATTGGAATCGGAATCCCCGTCGGCCAAGAACCTGGACACATATTCATCATCCCGAGTCATATCCTTCACGATATGCACAGCAAGAGCAGTTTTAGCATCGCACTGGTCCTTCCCAATTAAGTTCAAATTCCGTGCTGAGAGGCATAGACAGTAAAACAATGTCTCTTCTCCATGGGACATAAGCTCATCATATGCCGCTGGGTTTGCGGCAATGAGATTCTCCGGCGTGTAATCAGATACCCCAGGGTTCTCTGTTAAAGCGTCAAAAAGTGATGGGAAATCGATTTCCACCTCCTGGTTCGATGCTCTGTAGGAAATGTAATAATAATCTCCCTCCGGATATGTCGGCGACTGAGGTGTGCGGTTTTCCAACGAATCCTCCCCCGGTAAACTTTCAAATGCCTCTGCTCCCGACGGCAGGAACGTTTCGTCGGGAATCTCTCCCGGGGTGCCTGTGCCGGCACGGGAGGCAAATATACACACCATTAGCACCGCCGCCACACCGGCTGTGACAGCGGGTACACACCGCTTTACCCGCAGTCTGCGGGCGGAAGAGGCTCCGCCCGCCTCTGCGATATATTTGTCCTCCGCCTGTCCTATGGCGTACAGTAAATCCATGTTTGTCATACATCTATCTCCTCCTTCTCAAGATAACTTCTGAATTTTTTTCGAGTGCGAAAGAGCATTGATAACACCGTTCCCTCTCTCATATGCTCCGTTTTCGCAATCTCGCCAACGGAGTATAAATACCAGTATTTCTTTATGAAAACCACGCGCTCGGGTGCTCTTAGTTTCGCCAGAAATCCGTTGACCACTTCGGAAAGGGCAAGCCTGTCTGTCAAATCGACGCATTCTGTCGGTATGCATTCGCTCAGTTCCTCCAAGGCCTCCTCTACCGTGCAGTTTCCTCGCTTGGTAGTGGCGCGGCTTCTGTACCTATCAATGGCCAGATTTCGCGCTATTTTTCCAAGGTAAAATTTGAGACTCACAGGTTTTGCCGGCGGGATGGAATTCCAAGCGCGAAGCATAGTGTCATTGACGCACTCCTCGCTGTCTTCATAGCAATGTAGAATGTTGTTTGCTATGAGAAGGCAGTATTTTGAATATTTCCTCTCGCACTCACTTATGGATCGGCTTTCCCTTTTGTAAAACAGGTCAACTATCTCGTTATCATCCACAGAGCTCCTCCTTTCAACGGTATCTTGAGACACTTCTATCTAAATAGACGTAGTTTTCGTGAAAATTATTGCATACTCCAATACATTACAATTTTTTTGAGAGAGTCGGATGTAAGCCTGTCGGCAAAGGCCGGAGGCCTTTGCCGACAAGGAGAACGTGCGGAAACGCCCTCTCGAATTCTGCGGAATTCGAGAGGGCGTTTCCTGCTGTCACGGTTCGCGCACTCGTCGTCGCTGAAGCCGCTTAACCTCGCCCCGCCGCAAGCGGCAGGGCTCAGGCGCAGGCTTCGCGCCTCCTCTCCCCACGCAATCATGATTGCGTGGGGACCCCATAAGGCGGCACACTTGCGCGACAAGAGGTGATTTTCCGACGTACATGCCGTCGGAAAAATATATGATTGGGGGATTTTTTTCAGCCGTTGAATTCTTCGCCGGCTTCTATGGCTGCGAGGGCGTTTTTTACGTAGGCGTCTACGTCGTCGCGGTCGATATTCAGGGCTACGGCGAGCTCGCCGTAGAGCATATCCTCGGCGCGCTTCATGTAGCGCTCGTCTATCTGGCCGAGCTTTTTACCGTTCTCGGCGGCGTACCGGCGCTTTTCCGCCACGTCCTTTATGAGCTTCACAAGGCTGATGCACTCGTATTTTTGAATCGTCTGCTGGTAGTGCTCGGTGAGGAAGCGCAGGTTCATGGGCTCATAGAGCTCGCCGCTCACACGCGGAATGGAGCGGATGAGGTCGATGGCCTCGTCTCGGGATATGACGGGGCGCATGAAGACAGGGGTATCCACCGGCGCGAAGACCTTGCCGGTGCGGTAAAGGGGGGAGAGGGTGTAATACAGCCTGTCCTTATTGGCGCCGGACACGTTGGGACAGCCTATGTCCTCAACGACACAGACCCCCTCGCCGCCATATATGATATACGCCCCAGTGTCAAACATAAAAGCACTCTCCCAAATTTTCCGCCCGATAATGATTTGTCAGCTCCCGTCTAAATATGATTATAACACAGATTTTGCCCGAATGTAAGCATTAATTTTCATTTTTGGGCAAAAAATTGTTGCAATATTTGCGGATAAATCAAAATCGCTTGCGTTTTGGGTGCTTTAATCGTATAATAAATATATATAATTTCTAAAAGGAGGGAATGTTATGAAAAAGCTGGGATTCGGGCTCATGAGACTGCCTGTCACCGACCCCGAGAACGGCGCCAGCATAGATATGGAAAAGCTTCGGGACATGGTGGACCTTTTCCTGGAGAGGGGCTATACATATTTTGACACGGCGTATATGTACCACGACCACCAGAGCGAGATCGCCATACGCGAGGCGCTGGTGAAGCGATACCCCAGGGACTCCTTTACGCTGACCACAAAGCTCCCCACAATGATGCTGAAGGAGCCGGGGGAGCAGGAGCGGATCTTTGAGGAGCAGAGGCAGAAGTGCGGGGTGGAGTTCTTTGACTACTACCTTTTGCATAACCTTAACAGGAGAAATTACGAGACGGCGGAGAGGCTTGATTCCTTCGGCTTTTTGAGAGGGCTGAAGGAGGAGGGGAAGATAAGGCACATCGGCTTTTCCTTCCACGACAACGCCCAGATGCTGGACACCATTCTCACCGCCCACCCGGAGACGGAATTTGTACAGCTCCAGGTGAACTATCTGGACTGGGAGTCGGAGAGGGTACAGTCGAGACTGTGCTATGAGACGGCTGTTCGCCACGGCAAGAAGGTCATAATCATGGAGCCGGTGAAGGGCGGCGCGCTGGCGAAGCTCCCCGAGGAGGCGGAGGGGCTTTTGAAGGCGGCGGACCCGGAGGCGTCCATCGCGTCCTGGGCGGTGCGGTTCGCCGCGTCACTTCCCCAGGTCCACGTGGTCCTGTCGGGCATGAGCAGTATGGCTCAGCTTCGGGACAACACCTCCTTCATGGCGGACCTCGTGCCCCTCACGCGGGAGGAGAGGGCCATGCTGGAAAGGTGCGCGGACATCATCAACAACTACACCGCCGTGCCCTGCACCGCCTGCCGGTACTGCACGGAGGGGTGCCCCATGGGGATCGACATTCCGAATATTTTCTCAATGTACAACGCCCACATGAAGGCGAAGCTTCTCCACAGCTGGGGCGACAAGTCCAAGGAGGGCTATCGGGAGTACATAACCGAGCACCCCAAGGCATCGGACTGCGTACAGTGCCGCCAGTGCGAGGGCGCGTGCCCACAGCACCTCCCCGTTGTTAAGCTCCTCAGGGACGTGGCGGCGGAGCTTGAAAATTAAATCTTGAGGTGATATAAAAATGAAGGTACTTCTTGTGAACATGAGCCCGCACGAGCACGGATGCACCTACACCGCGCTTTCGGAGGTCAAAAAAACGCTGGAGGAGGAGGGGGTCCACGCGGACTTCTTCTGGACAGGCAGCAAGCCCATAGCCGGCTGTATAGGCTGCGGCTCGTGCAGAAAAACAGGCAGGTGCGTATTCGGCGGCGACCCGGTGACGAGCTTCATCGACATCTGCGATGAATATGACGGGTTCGTTTTCGGCTCTCCGGTGCACTACGCCGCCATGGGCGGGGCTGCCACCTGCTTCATGGACAGGGTATTCTACTCCGCCGGCTCGCGCCTCAGGGGAAAGCCCGGCGCGGGAGTCGTGTCCGCGCGGCGCGGCGGCACCACGGCGGCGTTGGACCAGCTGAACAAGTATTTTTACATCAGCGGTATGCCCATCCCCACCAGCCAGTATTGGCCCATGGTCCACGGCAACCGCCCGGAGGAGGCGGCGCAGGACCTGGAGGGTATGCAGATAATGAGGCTTTTGGGCGCTAATATGGCGTGGCTTTTAAAGTGCATAGAGGCAGGGAAAAAGGCGGGGATAGAGTGCCCCAAACCGGAGCCCAGAGTCAGCACGAACTTTATAAGGTAAATACACAACGAAAAAGCGGCTCCCGTCCGATTGCCGGGTGGTCGTAAAACAGTAAAATTGCAAAATCTGAAAACCTTGTGTTTTCAAGGGGAAACGGCGTGATTTCGGTCACGCCGTTTCCTCTTTCATAAGTTCGTCCAGTGGGATAAATCCCAGCCCGTCATACTTGATGTGGATATGCTGCTGACGCTTGCCGCTGCTCTTGTCCGGCGCGTCCACATAAATCGCGGACACCAGTTCATGCAAGGCGTAGGCGTCAAGGGTTTCTATTCCCGTGTACTTATGGGCTTTCTGGATGAACATCTCGATGTTCTCGTTTTGTTGTTCCTGTACCTCAATTTCATTCTGTAGGGTGATGACTTCCGCCTCCAGCTGCTTCTGCTCCGCCTCATAGCTCTGGCTCAACAGTTCATAGCGTTCATCATTCAAGCGGCCGCTGGCATTGTCCTCATAGACTTTCATAAAGAGACGTTTCAGCTCTGCTATACGCTTCTCGTCCCGGCTGAGCTGCTTCCTGCTGGCCTTGAGCTTTTCGTCGCTCTCCAACCGCAGCCTGCGCTCCATTACTGCACGGAAATGGCTTTCGTACCGCAGGATATACTCTGTAACTGCCTGAATGTGCTTCAAGACCATTCGCTCCAAAACCGCTACCCGAATGAAGTGTGTTTTACACTTACTCGTCTTATTGCGATGGATAGAACAATCGAAGAAATCCTGCCGCGGGTCGCCGTTGTTTGACGAGCCATATTGCATCTTAGCGCCACAATCCGCACAATATACAAGCCCTGAGAACATACTGCTTCTGCCTGTCCTCGTCATGCGGTGCCGCTGCTGCCGGATCTCCTGCACTTTCTCGAATACATCCATTTCAACGATGGCTTCATGGGTGCCGGGGAAAACAGCCTGCTTTTCGATGGGTGTTTCTCTCTGTTTCTTGTCCCAGATGGAGTTGGTGTGGGTCTTAAAGTTCACGGTGCAGCCTGTGTACTCCCTGCGCTCCAGAATTTTAACTACGCAGCTGCTGTGCCACTCATACGGATTTTCCGGCTCCGGGTTAGGGACATTCCGTCCCTGCTGTGTCTTATATGCCGTTGGGGTCAACACCTTATCAGCTTTGAGCTGATTGGCGATCTGACTCGGCCCGCGTCCCTCCATGCAAAGATCAAAAACGCGCTTTACAACGGCGGCAGCCTCCGGGTCAATGATCCAGTGCTTGGGGTCATCCGGGTCTTTCACATAGCCATAGGGGACGTTGGTGGTCAGCGGTAAGCCGCGCTCACCTTTTGCCTTCTGGACTGCCCGTATCTTCCGGCTGGTATCCCTCGCAAAAAACTCATTGAACCAGTTGCGGATTCCTGCGAAATCATAGTTTACGCTGTTGGGATCGCTGGTGTCAAAGTTGTCGTTGATAGCGATGTACCGCACGCCGTTCTGCGGGAATGTGAAGTTGGTGTAGAGCCCGGTCAGCGCCGAATTGCGGCCAAGACGGGATAGGTCTTTCGAGAGACAAACCGCCACCCTTCCTGCCTCAATCTCTTTCAGCATGGCTTGAAATCCGGGGCGGTCGTAGCTGACTCCAGAATAGCCGTCGTCCACGAAGAAGGTCGGGTTCGGAAAATGCCGTTCTTTTGCGTATGCCAGCAGGATGCTTTTCTGATTTTCGATGGAAAGCGACTCGCCGAGTCTTTCATCCTCCTGAGACAGCCTACAGTATAATGCTGTGATTTTATTGGTTGCTCCTGACAATTCTTTTACCTCCTCAGTCGGGGCAACCGCTGGTACAGAATCGGTTGACTCTATGGTAACATAACTTTTTTCATTTGTCATGGGTATCCTCCATTTTCTCCATAATATTTTTTGCTGCGATACGCTCCAGCTTCCGCAGAAAGCTCTCCATCCCTTCATAGCTGCCGGTGACAGTGTAGGTCGTGCCGTGAATGACCTCGGTGACAGTCAATTCCGGTATCCAGTAGGCGGACGGATTTTTAACATGGATATGACCTGCCTCGTCATAGCTAAACTCATGCCGCCGCTGCTCATAGGGCAGCGGCGAAACTTTGGTATAGGGGTCTGGATTGGTGAAATAATACTCGGCGGGTACTTCTTCCTCTTTTTCCCCGGTATCATCAGCAATCGCTTCCATGATTTCCTCTGTAAGATTGGCATCATCAAGCTCCGGGGTCTGTTTCAGTTCATCGTTCATCGTGATCTCTCCTTTGATTTTTGTTCAGGTTTTGTGACTGCTCCTGCTGGCGCAGGGTATTGTCTACGTTACTTTGAATCCTCCATAGCTTTTTCAGGTCAGCGTTGATGGTGGAAATCTCTCTGCCCATGGCGGCGTATTCATCAGCAAGCCGGTCAAGCTCGGACTTCCATGCTTTCGTTGCAAACTTTTTCTCCGGCAGAAGATTATCCAGCTTGCGCCGGACGGCGTGGTACTGGCTGATCTCGCTTTCATGTTCCGCCATATACTTCTCGCGTTTCTTCCCGAAACCGCCTTTTGGCGGGATGCCGTCATAGATTGGTTTGAGGCGGGTGTAATCGTCTGCCAGACGCAGCAGCTCTTTCAATTCTTTCATGCGGTCTGATTTTTTCCGGCTGGCAGCGTTCATGTCGTAGAGCTTGCCGCTCAGCTCGGAGACATAATCGTGAAGCTGCTCCACGCTGAATAATCCTTTGGATTGCAGGAAACTGAAGTCCTCGGAATAGCGTTTCAGATTACCGGCTTTCGCCTTGTCCGAATATGCTCCGGCGTTGCGGATGGAGTAATACTGACCCAGCAGGGCGGCAAGGTTTGGTGACTGCGGCTCCCGCATTTTTGCGATCAGGTCTTTGAGCTTTCCCATCAGCTCAGCGGCGCGTTCCTTGGCTTTCTTTATCATGCTGTTGGTGGCTCTGATCCACCGATTGAGGTCGCCCTTGTCGGTGCGGATGCCCTTTGCCTCCATCTGCCGGACAACAGGTCCCTCATGGATTGTTGGAAGCTGGTCGATGCCCCGGCGTTCATTACTGCGGTGATCGACACGGACATCCAGTCCCTTTTCTTCAAACTTTGCGTTGCAGCGGTTCGCCCATTCCTCGCGCCAATGCTCCAGAGTTTCCGAATCTCCCCAGTCAGTGGTGTGGACGGCGTTGAACACATAGTTGCCCGCCTCGTCGCGGATACGGTTTCCGTTCTCGTCAAGCTCATAGACACGGTGCTGTTTTGCTCCCCACTGCCCATGCTCATCCAGCGGACGGATGGGACCCATCACATGGACGTGGGGATTGGGGATTCCTCCTTCTTCCCTGTCAGGCTGGTGAATCGCAAAGTCCACGGTCATGCCCCGGCTTACAAACTCGTCCAACAAAAATTGCCTTGCAAGGGCGATGTTTTCCTCCATGGA
>CANQVL010000025.1 GCA_947627285.1 uncultured Oscillospiraceae bacterium | reverse complement strand
AAATAGCAAAAAAGGTCTTGCCGACTGGTGAAAGTCAGCAAGACCTTTTTCTTAGGATATGGAGGATTTACCCGCAAGCCACCCGCTATACGGGAGTGAACAAAGTAAATCCGGTTTTGGTATCTGCTATCAATTTGCTATCAAATGCCCCGTTTCCGCTTTAAGACCCCAGTGTTTTCAAGGCTTTGCGGGTTTTGTCAGTTATTCCCACTCAATCGTCGCCGGCGGCTTTGACGTTATGTCGTAAACTATCCTGTTTATCCCCGGGACCTCGTTGACTATGCGGGTGCTGATCCTGTCGAGGACGTCGTAGGGTATGCGCGTCCAGTCGGCGGTCATAAAATCGGTGGTGGTGACGCTGCGGAGGGCGAGGGTGTAGTCGTAGGTGCGGCCGTCGCCCATGACGCCCACGCTGCGCATGTTGGTGAGCACGGCAAAATACTGGTTCATTGTGTGTGCGATGCCCGCCCTGTCCACCTCGTCCCGGAATATGTAATCCGCCTCCCGCAGTGTGTCCAGCTTCTCCTTTGTTATCTCGCCGATTACCCGTATGGCGAGCCCCGGGCCGGGGAATGGCTGGCGCATGACAAGGTATTCCGGAAGCCCCAGCTCCCTGCCCAGCGCGCGCACCTCGTCCTTAAAGAGCATCCTCAATGGCTCCACGATCTCCTTGAAATCCACGTAATCGGGCAGTCCCCCCACGTTGTGGTGGCTCTTTATGACCGCCGCCCCCGCCTTGCCGGAGCCTGATTCGATGACGTCGGGATAAATTGTCCCCTGCGCCAGGTAGTCCACGGAGCCGATTTTCCTCGCCTCCGCCTCAAAAACGCGAATAAACTCCTCCCCGATAATCTTCCTCTTGCGCTCCGGCTCACTGACGCCCGCAAGCTTTGAGAGGAAAAGCTCCTCGGCGTTGACACGAATGAAGTTCAGGTCCCACTTTGCGAACGCCTGCTCCACCTCGTCCCCCTCGTTTTTCCGCATGAGCCCGTGATCGACGAAAACGCACGTCAGCTGGCTCCCCACCGCCTCGGCGAGAAGCGCCGCCGCCACAGAGGAGTCCACCCCGCCGGAGAGGGCAAGGAGCACCCTTCCCGCCCCGATCTTATCCCTGAGCTGCCGCACAGCCGTCTCCTTGTAGTCGCCCATGGACCAGTCTCCCCTGGCATGGCAGACCTCATAGAGGAAATTTCTCAGCATGGCGGCGCCGTTCTCCGTGTGGTTGACCTCCGGGTGGAACTGGACGCCGTAAAATCCCCGTCCCTCGTCGCAGATCGCCACGTTTGGGCACGCGTCGGAGTGGGCGGCAAGCATAAACCCCTCGGGGACCTTCTCCATGTAATCCCCGTGGCTCATCCAGCTGATCCCCCTGTCGGGCAGCCCCTTGAAAAGCTTGCAGGAGGTGTCGTAATAAGTCTCGGTCTTGCCGTATTCTCTCGCCGTGTCCTCCTGCGCCATGGTCACCCGCCCGCCCAGGTTGTGGGCAATAAGCTGACAGCCGTAGCATATGCCGAGAATAGGCACGCCGAGCCTGAATATCTCCGGGTCCGCCTGTGGCGACCCCTCCTCATAGACGCTTCCTGGCCCGCCGGTAAAAATAAACCCAATAGGCGATTTCGCCCTCAGCTCCTCAATCGTCGCCGTATAGGGCATGACCTCGCAGTATACATTGTTTTCCCTCACACGTCTGGCGATAAGCTGATTGTACTGACCGCCAAAATCAAGAACGATCACGGTTTGGTTATTCATACAACGACCTCATTTCGACATTTAATGTGAACATTATAAGGTCGTGGTTGACGAAAGTCAACACAATTGTTTGCTCCGGAGCCGCCGGGCTCTTTATAATGATTCCGCCATTATATGGCGGGGGATTTACTTTCTCCTCTTTTGGTTTCGCCAAAAGAGGAGTAAAGTAACAAAGAGGAGAAAAACGACCAGGGAGGGATGATGTCATCCCTCCCTGGACCCTCGTTGGGTTCGGCAGAAGCTTGTTTCGCCCTGCCGTTTAGTCTCGCGACGGCTCCCGCAGTCTAAAACTTTCACGCACGGGCAGAAGAATCGACGCGCGGGTTCCAAAACCGAATTGCACAGTCTCCGAACCCGCTTAACCGCTTAACGTGGTCGGTCAATGGAGTGTCCTGCTCCTTAATTGCGCCGCGCTTTGTTGGCGGTAATCGGGCAAAAGCTTTCAGCCCAGCTCCTACACAGTGTTTATGCAATTGCTGCCGATACGCTCCCCACTGGGGGTTCTCCACATAGGGGGCCGCGGCCCCCTGTGTGGTCGTTTTTAAAAGGGGTGTCCAGCGGGGGAAAACCGAAATCCCCCGCTGGTCGCTTTTCTCTCCTTTGTTTCTTTCCTCTCTTTTGGCGAAACCAAAAGAGAGGAAAGAAAATCCCCCGCCATTTAATGGCGGAATCATTATAAAGAGCCCAGCGGCTCAGGAGCGTGCAGGAGGTCCCGGTGGGAACCTCACTTCCCCATCAAATACTCATCAATGCTCTTTGCCGCGGTCTTCCCCGCGCCCATGGCGAGTATCACCGTCGCGGCGCCCGTAGAGGCGTCACCGCCCGCGAAAACGCCCTCGCGCGATGTCGCGCCGTCCGGCGCGGTGGTAATGCACCCTCGGCTGTTGGCGTCAAGTCCCGGCGTGGTGGAGCGTATCAGCGGATTGGGGCTTGTTCCGATCGCCACGATTACCGTGTCGACCTCCATCTCAAACTCACTGCCCTCGATGGGCACCGGGCGCCTTCTGCCGGAGGCGTCGGGCTCGCCCAGCTCCATGCGGACGCATTTCATGGACTTGACCCTTCCCCTCTCGTCCCCCTCGATGAGCACGGGGTTGCAGAGAAGGTCAAACTGTATGCCCTCCTCCTTCGCGTGGTGGACCTCCTCAGCGCGGGCGGGAAGCTCCGCCTCGCCGCGCCTGTATACGATATGCACCTCCGCGCCCATGCGCTTGGCGCACCTTGCCGCGTCCATCGCCACGTTTCCGCCGCCCAGGACGGCGACCCTCCTGCTCTCAAAAATCGGCGTCGCGCTGTCGGGCTCATACGCCTTCATAAGGTTGATGCGCGTCAGATACTCATTTGCGGAGAACACCCCCACAAGGCTCTCTCCGGGTATCTTCATAAACTGAGGAAGCCCAGCGCCCGACCCGATGAATACCGCCTCATAGCCTATCTCAAACAGCTCGTCAATGGAGAGCACCTTGCCGATGACCATGTTGAGCCGGATCTCCACGCCCATCTTTTCGAGCTTGGCGACCTCCTTTTGAACTATCGACTTTGGCAGCCTGAACTCCGGTATCCCGTAGCTCAAAACTCCCCCCGCGACGTGGAACGCCTCAAAAACCGTGACGGCGTAGCCCTTCTTCGCAAGCTCCCCGGCGCAGGTGAGCCCCGCGGGTCCCGAGCCTATGACGGCGACCTTATGCCCGTTGGAGGGCGCGGTCTGCGCGTCCTGAACGCCGTGCTCCAGCGCCCAATCCGCCACGAACCGCTCAAGGCGGCCTATGCCCACGCTCTCGCCCTTGATCCCGCGAACGCACCTGCCCTCACATTGGTTCTCCTGAGGGCACACGCGCCCGCACACGGCGGGCAGGGCGTTGGCGCGGCTGAGGGCGCGGTACGCCCCCTCCATGTCGCCCTCCTGCACCTTACCGATGAACTCCGGTATCGGCACATTCACGGGACAACCCTCGACGCACCTGGGATTTTTGCACCTGAGGCACCTGTTTGCCTCCCGCGCCGCCAGCTCCGGCGTGTAGCCCAGCGCCACCTCGAGAAAATTCCTGTTCCTTACGTCCGGCTCCTGCTCGGGCATCTTAGTCTTTACCGGGGTCATGTCAGCCATTGTCCATACCCTCCAATCTGCACCTATGCTCCGCCCTGCGGCGCTGTTCAAATTCCTTATACGTCGCGGCCCGCGCGATAGTCTCGTCAAAGTCTATCTTGTGCCCGTCAAAATCCGGTCCGTCCACGCAGGCGAATTTCACCTGTCCGTCCACGGTGACGCGGCAGCAGCCGCACATCCCCGTCCCGTCGATCATAATGGGGTTCATGCTGACTATGGTGGGAATGTTGTACTTTTCCGTGAGCTTACACACAAATTTCATCATCACCAGAGGCCCAATGGCGTACACCCTGTCGTAGCTCTCCCCCGCCGCCAGCAGCTCCTCCAGCTTCCCGGTCGTAAACCCGTTGTAGCCGTAAGAGCCGTCGTCCGTGCAGATATAGAGATCGTCGCAGGCGCTTCTCATCTCGTCCTCCAAAATGACGATATCCTTCGTCCTGAAGCCCCCGATGAGGTCAACCTCCGCCCCGGCGTCATGCAGCGCCTTTGCCACCGGCAGAGCTATGGCACAGCCGAGCCCTCCTCCGACGACGGCGGCGCGTTTCACGCCCTCGATGGGCGTGGGCTCGCCCAAGGGTCCCACAAAGGCGGAGAGACATCCGCCCTCGGGTATCTCGTCCAGCGTCATGGTGGAGTCGCCCACCTTCTGATATACCACCGTGACCAGATCCCCCTGTGTCGAGGAGACCGTCAGGGGTATCCTCTCCCCGTCGTCCGTGGCACGGAGAATGATGAACTGCCCCGCCCTCGCCTTTTTAGCGATGAGCGGCGCGTGAACCGAAATCAAGGAAATATCCGGCGTCAACACCTTTTTCCTCACTATTTGATACTTTTCAGCCATTAAATTCACCTCTATAAATTATCGAAGTCCGCCCGATAAACTCAATCCGGCCCGAGAGGCCGGATTGAATGACTTTTTAATAGTAGCGCTTGTTCTTGTTCTTGCGCGCCGCCTCAGACTTCTTGCGGCGCTTGACGCTGGGACTCTGGTAATACTCCTTTTTACGGAGGTCGGCGAGGACGCCCGCCTTGGCGCAGTTGCGCTTAAATCTCTTCAGCGCGCTGTCCAGAGACTCGTTTTCCTTCACGTGGACTTCTGACATCTATTTCCCCTCCCTCCGACTAATGCATTAACTCTTTCCCACAACGGGACATCACAAAGCCGGTTCAAATCCGGCACTGATTATTATAATAACTTCTCTGCCGATTGTCAATAAAAATTTGCACTTTTATTTGGCAGGGCGAAGAATGAGATTTACAAGCTTGTTCTTCACAACAATGGTCTTGACTATCTCCATGCCCTCCAGTGCCTTCACGATCCTCTCCTGCCCCTTGACGATTTCAAGCACAGTCTCCTCGTCGGCGTCCATGGGCACCACCGCGGTGGCGCGGAGCTTGCCGTTGACCTGAATGGCGATCTCCTTCTCGCTCTCGGTCATCTTGCTCTCGTCGTAGCCGGGCCAGGGAGAGGACGCGGCGCGCCCCTCAAAGCCCTGCTTCTCCCAAAGCTCCTCGGCGATGTGGGGCGCGAAGGGCGAAAGCAGCAGCAAAAGCGCCTTGATGTCCCCGCGTGAGGGGGCGTTTTCGTAGAAGGAGTTCACCAGGCCCATCATCGCGGCGATGGCGGTGTTGAACTTCATCGCCTCGATGTCCTCCCCCACCTTCTTTATGGTGCGGTGGACGGCGGCCTCGTTGGCGTGGGAGCAGGCGTCGGGACCGTCGATGCGGTTCTCCGCCAGGTTCCAGATTCGGTCAAGGAAGCGCTTACAGCCCTTTACGGCGTTGTCGCTCCAGGCGGCGGCCTGCTCAAAATCGCCGATGAACATGATGTAGAGCCTGAGCGTGTCCGCGCCGTAGGCCTTCACCACGTCGTCGGGATTCACCACGTTGCCGCGGCTCTTGGACATCTTCTCCCCGCCCTCGCCCAAAATCATGCCGTGGGAGGTGCGCTTCTGATAGGGCTCCTTTGTGGGCACCACGCCGATGTCGTAAAGGAACTTGTGCCAGAAGCGGGAGTAGAGAAGGTGCAGTGTGGTGTGCTCCATTCCGCCGTTGTACCAATCCACCGGCGACCAGTAGCTGAGAGCCTCCTTGGAGGCCAGCGCGTCCGGGTTGTGCGGGTCCATGTACCTGAGGAAGTACCAGCTTGATCCCGCCCACTGGGGCATGGTGTCCGTCTCGCGGCGGGCAGGTCCCCCGCAGTGGGGGCAGGTGGTGTTCACCCAGTCGGTCATCTTTGAAAGCGGGCTCTCGCCGTCGTCCGTGGGCTCGTAGCTTTCCACGTCCGGGAGCTTAAGCGGCAGCTCGGACTCCGGGAGCGGCACCCAGCCGCACTTCTCGCACCACACCATGGGTATGGGCTCGCCCCAGTAGCGCTGGCGGGAGAATACCCAGTCGCGCAGCTTGAAGTTCACCTTCGCCTTGCCGATCCCCTTCTCCTCAAGCCATTTTGTAATGACGGGTATGGCGTCCTTGACGGTGAGCCCGTTCAAAAACTCGGAATTCACCATGATCCCCGTCTCGTCCTTGGCGGTAAAGGCGCACCTTTGCACGTCCTCGCCGCCGGAGACCACCTCGATGATCTCACAGCCGAATTTTTTGGCAAATTCCCAGTCCCTGTCGTCATGCGCCGGGACCGCCATTATCGCGCCGGTGCCGTAGGTGGCAAGCACGTAGTCGGAGATGAAAATGGGTATCTCCCTGCCGTTAACCGGGTTTATGCCCCGAACGCCGTCCAGCTTTACGCCCGTCTTCTCCTTGTTGAGCTCCGTGCGCTCCATGTCGCTCTTTGAGGCGGCGGCGCGCTGATATTCCCTCACCTCGTCGGCGTTTTTGAGGAGCGGCATCCATTTTTTGATGAGCGCGTGCTCCGGCGAGAGCACCATGTACGTGGCTCCGAAGAGTGTGTCGGGGCGCGTGGTGAACACCACTATCTCGTCCCCCGCCGTGGACCTGAAGGTGACCTCCGCGCCGGTGGAGCGGCCTATCCAGTTCCTCTGCTGGGTCTTCACCCGCTCTATGAAGTCCACATCGTCCAGGTCGTCGATGAGCCTCTGGGCGTACTCGGTTATCTTCAGCATCCACTGGCTCTTCTCCCGGCGGACAACGGGCGAGCCGCACCGCTCGCAAACGCCCTCCACCACCTCCTCGTTGGCAAGCACGCACTTGCAGGAGGTGCACCAGTTCACGGGCATGGTGGTCTTGTAGGCAAGCCCGTGCTTATAAAGCTGGAGGAATATCCACTGGGTCCACTTGTAGTAGTCCGGGTCCGTGGTGTCCACCACCCTGTCCCAGTCAAAGCCGTAGCCCAGCATCTTCAGCTGCCTGGTGAAGTTTGCTATGTTCTGCTTTGTCACCGCGGCGGGGTGTATGTGGTTCTTTATGGCGTAATTCTCCGTGGGCAGTCCAAAGGCGTCAAAGCCGATGGGGAAGAGCACGTTGTAGCCCTCCATACGCTTCTTGCGCGTGACTATGTCCATGGCGGTGAAGGGGCGCGGGTGCCCCACGTGGAGCCCCTGCCCGGAGGGGTACGGGAACTCAATGAGCCCGTAAAACTTGGGCTTATCCGAGCCCGTCTCGGCGCGGAAGGGCTTCTCCCGCTCCCAAACGTCCTGCCATTTTTTCTCGATTGCCGCAAAATCGTATTTCATCTTATGTCCGTCTCCTTAGGCTTGAGTGATGAGCCCGCTTATATCCACCTGGGGAGCGTCGCCCCACAGGTGCTCCAGGTTGTAAAATTTCCTGGTCTCGTCGGTGAAGATGTGAACCACCAGGCACCCGAAGTCCACCAGCACCCAGCCGCCGCCGTGGTAGCCCTCGGTGCGCAGGGGCCTCTCGCCCTGCGCCTCCAGCGCCGCCTCCACCTCGTCGGAGAGGGTCTTGATGTGTGTGGTGGAGCCGGCGGTGCATATGACGAAGTAATCCGCCAGCACCGTCACGTCCCGTGTCTCAAGGACCTTGATGTTCTCCGCCTTCTTGGCGTCCAGTGTCCTTACCGCGATGTCGGTCATCTCTTTGGGTGTAAGCATATTTTTTCCTCCTTCGGTGAAGTGTAGTTAAAGCGCGTTATCAGTGTATCGTTCCGCTCGTGGCGTACATTTTTCCGTTTTCGTTCCTTCCGGCGATGTCCACGTTGGCGGCGGTTATCGTCTCGTAGAAGGGATTGAGGCAGTCGTTGAGCATCTCTATCCACCCGTCAACGTCCACGGTCACATAGTTCCTGCCGTTGTAGTAGTCGTTGTAGTTGCCGGGCATGGTGTAAAAGTGTATATTCTCCGCGTCCAGCTTCAAAAGCTCCGAGGCGAGCCATGTGCACTCCTCCAGCTTCAGCCCCGTCTTCACGTCGTTCAAAACGATGTCAATAAGCGTCGTCACCGGCACCTTGTCCTTGTTCGCGAGTATCTGCTTTGCCGCCGTCATCAAAAAGTCGTGTTGGGCGTCGATCCTGCCTATATCCTGGTCCACGTAGCCGTGGCGGAAGCGTATATACTCCATGGCCTTCTGACCGTTCATGTGGGTGTTGCCCTTGGTGAAGTGGATGTGAAGGTCCTGTACGTCGTCGTCGTAGTCCATATTCTGGGGCACGTAGTAGTCCACGCCCCCGATGGCGTTCACCAGCTTCATAAAGGCGTCCAGATCGACTATGGCGTAGCCGTCAGGGCGGAAGCCCACAAAATTCGCGATGTTGTCCATCATCCCGTCGGCGCCGCCCGAGCCGTACAGGGTGTTCGCCTTCTTGTTCCTGTACGTTGTGTTCATGTAGGTGTCGCGGGGTATGCTCACCACGTTCAGGGTGTAGTTCTCCGCGTCAAAGCGGACCACCATTATGGCGTCGGTGTTGGAGCCCACCTTGTCCTTTCCGGCAACAAGGAAGGTGTACATATTCTCGTTCCTGCCGGTCTTGGGCTGCTCCTCCTCGCCGTTATTTTCCCCGTTGGCGCCTTCGTTGTTTCCCTCGCCGTTCCCGTTTTCCTCGCCGTTTTGCCCCTCGCCGTTTCCCTCGTCCGGCGGCGTCGGGGTGTTCTGCTGCCCTTCGTCGGGATCCTGGTTTCCGCCGGCAACGTTGTTGAGCTCCCCGGTCTGCACCGGCGGCCTGGACGCCGTTTTGAACCATATAAACGCCCCGGCGACGAGTATAATAAGCACCGAAACGACCACTATGACCACCTTCGCCCAGGTGGGAAGGAACCTGTCGTCATATTCCTCCGCGCCGTCGCCCTTTTTCCCGACCGGCGCGGCGTCCTGTGCCTCCGGCTCCCGCGCCGCCTCCTCATGGGAGTGGTGGGCGTAGCCGCCGGCGTGCTTTGAGTTTTTGCTTCCTCCGAATATTTTCATCTCTGTCCCGCGATCCTTTCAAAAATGCCAAAAGAGCTCAGCCGCGCCCGCGTATCCACTCAAGGGCCCCCAGGGTCCTGGCGTGCGGCACGATATTGCGGCTTGTCATGTCCTCTATGCTCATGGAAAAGCCCTTTTCAAGGGCCCTGTCAAGGTCGGAGTAGGCAAGTCGCCGAAGCTCCTCCACCCCCTCGAAGTCCCTGTTGGGCTCTATGTAGTCGGCCATATATATGACCTTATCCAAAAGCGCCATGTCCTCTTTTCCCGTGGTGTGCCAGAAGATGGCGCTGTATACCTCGTCGTCACAGCCGAACTCGTATTTCGCTATCCCCGCTCCCGTCTTGGAGTGCAGCAGCTTTCCCTCCGTGCGCTCCATGTCGTCAAGCATGATACCATATTTTTCGCAAAGACGCAACTGTTCGTCAAGCTTCTCTTTTTTTGTCACGTCGTGGAGTATCGCCGCCTCCCGCGCGCGCTCTGTGTCCGCGCCCCATCTCTCGGCGAGGCGCACCGCCTCCTCCTCACAGCCCTTCACGTGCGCCACGCGCTTTGGGTCCAGCATGGCGTAGGCCTTCTGCCTCAGCCACTCATACTCCGGCTTCGCCCCGTAAAGGCGCAGCCTTATTATCTCGGCGTAGGTCCCCTCGGTGAGGAGCTCCCTGCCCGCTCTTTGCGGAAGAAGCGCCCGTATCTCGGTTGACGAGGCCACCGTCTCCTCCAGCTTCACTGTCTTCACATTTGCCCCGTACCTGAGCCTCAGGTTCTCCGAGGCGGCGGCGATCTGCCGCTCCTCCCCCTCGCCCCTGGCAAATACGGCGAGGGTCGCCATGGACAGTATCTCCTCAAACTCCCGCCACTCCTCAAAGCACAGGAGCATATCCGTGCCCATCAGCAGGTACAGCCTTGCCTGGGGGTACGTCTCCCTCACCCGGCGAAGCGTGTCCACGGTGTAGCTTCTCCCGCCGCGTTTGAGCTCCATATCCGAGACGCGGCATTTTTTTATCCCTCCGAAGGCTATGCGGCAGAGCCTCAGCCTCTCCTCACCGTCGGGCGAGCCTGGCGCCAAATCCTTGTGGGGCGGCAGAAAGTCCGGTATCACCAGGAGCCTGTCAAGCTTGAGCTCCCGCGCCGACGCCTGCGCCGCCCGAACGTGCCCTATGTGGGGAGGATTGAAGGTGCCGCCGAATATTCCTATCTTCATAGAATGACCTACTTCCTAAGCGTTATTCTCTTTTCCTCGGGAAGATCGGGATTTTGCCTGAATATTACAAATTTTGTCCCTATCGCCTGTACCCCGTCGGCGCCTGTGGCGGCGCATATGGCGTCGCACGCCTCTCTCGCCGTCAAAAGCGATGTCTCCAGCACCCTGCCCTTTATGAGCTCTCTTGTGCGAAGGGCGTTGACAGCCTCCTGCACCACGTTCTCCGTGACGCCGCCCTTTCCGACTATTAGCACCGGCTCCAGGGTATTTGCCAGCCCCCTCAGCTGTGCCCGCTCCTTACTTGTCAGCATTTCCCCGCCCCTTTTTCTCTTTTTCCATATACTCCGAAAGCCTCCCGGCAAACTGCCTGAACGCCCTGCCCCGGTGTGAAATTTTGTTCTTCTCCCCGTCCGTGAGGCACGCCATTGACCGTGTAAAGCCCTCCGGCACAAAGATGGGGTCGTAGCCGAAGCCGTGCTCCCCCTCGAAAACGTGCCCGATGGAGCCCTCTATCACGCCCTCACAGCTTATCTCGCCGCCGTCGGGAAAAACGCAAACCACAGCGCATTTAAAGCGCGCCCCTCTGTCCCCGTTACGGTCTACGATGTCCATGATTTTGGCGCAGGTCCTCTCGTAGCCCTCGTCCCCGCAGTAGCGGGAGGAATATATCCCCGGTCCCCCGCCCATGGCGTTGACCTCCAACCCTGAGTCGTCGGCGACGCACGCTTCGCCCGTGGCCTCCATCGCGGCCCTCGCCTTTATTCTGGCGTTTTCTGTGAAGGTGCTCCCAGTCTCCTCGGCCTCGAAGCGGCAGCCCGCCTCCCGCTGGGATATGACCTCGATGCCCAGGGGCGAGAGTATCTCCCGCACCTCCCTGAGCTTGTCCGGGTTGTTCGTTGCAAAAATTATCCTCATGACAGCAGCGCCTCCGCGAACTCCTCGGGATCAAAGGGAATGAGGTCGTCCGCCTGCTCCCCCACGCCCACGAACCTTACGGGCACGCCGAGCCTGGAGGTGATGGCGAAAACTATCCCTCCCTTTGCGGTGCCGTCAAGCTTTGTGAGGACTATGCCCGTGAGACCGGCGGATTTTTTGAATTCCTCCGCCTGGGCAAGCCCGTTCTGCCCGGTGGTGGCGTCCAAAACAAGAAGCGTCTCCCTGTCCGCCCAGGGCATCTCCTTGTCAATGACCCGGCTTATTTTGTTGAGCTCGTTCATGAGGTTTGACTTGTTGTGGAGCCTTCCGGCGGTGTCCACGATTATAATGTCCGTCTTCCTCGCCAGCGCCGCCTTCATGCTGTCAAACACCACGGCGGCGGGGTCGGAGCCCTCCTCGTGGCGCACGAAGTCCACGCCGGACCTCTCCGCCCAGACGCCCAGCTGCTCCGCGGCGGCGGCGCGGAAGGTGTCGCCGGCGGCGAGGAGGACCTTCTTTCCCTGCTGTGAGTAGAGCTTCGCCAGCTTTCCGATGGTGGTGGTCTTGCCCACGCCGTTTACCCCCACCACAAGTATCAGCGACGGGCGGGAGCGTAGGGTCAGCTCCCCCTTCTCCCCCAGCATCTCCACAAGTATCTCCTTGAGGGCGGCGCGCACCTCCTCGGACCCCCTTATGCCCCGCTCGCGCACGGTGTCCCGGAGCCTGTCCACCGCCTCCATGGACGCCTCCGCGCCCACGTCGGAGAGGATAAGCGTCTCCTCAAGCTCCTCAAAAAACTCCTCGTTCTCCCCGGTGAAGGAGGCGATGGTGGAGTTGAGCTTGACCGTCATGTTCTCCTTTGTCTTTGAAAGTCCCGCCTTTATTTTATCGAAAAAGCCCATTTTTACCTCCCATTTTGCCCAGGCTTTCCGATATAAACGCATTATACCACAAAGCTAAGCAAATGTCAAGCATTATTTTAAGTAATTTCAATTATTTTTGTTTTCCGATGGTTTTCTCCGCCTCGTCAAGGTCTATCGTGATGACCTTGGAGACGCCCTGCTCCTGCATGGTGACGCCGTAGAGGACGTCCGCCTCCTCCATGGTGCCCCGCCGGTGGGTGATGGTCAAAAACTGCGTCTTGTCCGAAAGCCCGCGCATATAGTCCGCCACCTTTATGACGTTGGCGTCGTCCAGCGCGGCCTCGATCTCGTCCATCACCACGAAGGGCGTGGGCCGGACCTTGAGGATCGCGAAATAGAGAGCTATCGCCACGAACGCCTTTTCTCCGCCGGAGAGGAGGGTTATGGTTTTCAGCGTCTTTCCGGGGGGCTGGACCTTTATCTCGATGCCGGAGCCCAGAATGTCCTCCGGGTCCTCCAGGGAGACGCTGGCCTGACCGCCGCCGAAGAGCTCCAAAAAGGTCTGTCGGAAGCCCAAATCTATGCGCTCCAGCTCCTCCTTGAAGATGGTCTCCATGGAGCCCACTATATCGCCTATTATGTCCAAAAGCTCGCGGCGGGCCTTCTCGATGTCGTCGCGCTGGTCGGTGAGGTAGGTGTAGCGGGTGTTTACCCGCTCAAATTCCTCTATGGCGCCCAGGTTCGGAGCGCCCAGGGAGCTTATCTCGCGCTTGAGCTCTCCCGTGCGGCGCTTTGCCTGGGGGATACTGTCAAGCGCAAGGCGCTGCTGCATGGCGTCGGAGCGGGTGAGCTCGTAGCCGTTCCAGAGCTTGTCCAGTATTTGCCGCTCCTCCATCTGCGCCGCCTCCATGCGGTTGTCTATCCTGGAGGCGTTGCGCTCCAGCTCCAAAACGGCGTTGTTGCGCTCCTGGAGCTGCCTGTCGCTTCTGGACCTCTCCGCCTCGATCTCAAGCTTGTCCCTTGTGATCCCGGCTATCCTCTCACGAAGCTCGGCGGCGGCGCGGCGCATTGAGTCCGCCTCGGCCTGCCTTTCGTCTATCTGCCTCTCCATCTCCAGGGAACGCTCACGAAGCTCGCCGACGGCGCGCTCCTGGCCCTGCCTGTCACCGGAAAGCTCCTCACGAAGACCCGATAGCTCCGCGACGGACCTCTCCGCCGCCTCACGCTCTGCGTCCAGGCTCGCCCTGCGCTCGCGAAGCTCGCTCTCCGCGGAGGAGATATCCTCCCGCTCCGCGCTGAGTTTTTCCCTGTCGCCGGCGTGGGCGTCAAGCTGAGATTTGAGCTCCCGTGATCTCTCCTCCAAACCGGATATGGCCTGACGGAGCTTTTCGGTCCTCTCGCCCAGCTCCGCCGAGCGCTTTTCAATGCCGCCGCTCTCCGCCTCTATGCGGGAAAGCTGTTCCCGGAGGCCGTTTATGAGTATGGCGAAGTGCTCCTTTGTTCCAGTGAGCTTCAGCACGTCGTTTTCGGCGGCTCTCTGCTCCTCTCCGGCGACGGAGAGCTCGTACTCGGCGGCGGCAAGGCCCCTTTTTATCTCCTCGGCGGCGGCCTTTGCCCCGTCAAGCTCCTGCCCCGCCTTTTCCCGGCGCTCAGAAAGCTTTTTAAGCTCGTTTGCACGGGAGAGTATTCCCGTATTTTTGGAGACGCTGCCGCCGGTCATGCTTCCTCCGGCGTTTATGACCTGCCCGTCCAGCGTGACGATGCGGAAGCGGTGGTTGTACTGCCTTGCTATCGCCACGGCGGAGTCCATGTCGCCGGCTATCGCCGTGCGTCCGAGGAGGTTTAAATATATGCTCCTGTACTGCTCGTCAAAGGTCACCAGGTCAAAGGCGACGCCCTCGAAGCCCTCCCGGTCCTCAAGTCCCCGCTCGTCCAGGCGGCTTCCCTTGATTACGTTCATTGGCAGGAGCGTGACCCTGCCGGCGTCCATGCGCTTTAAAAGGTTTATGGCGTTTTTGCCGTCGTTCTCGGTGCTGACGATGATGTTCTGGACCGCCGCGCCCAGGGCTGTCTCTATGGCGAGGGCGTATTTGTCAACTGTCTTGACAAGCTCCCCGGCGGGTCCGTGGATACCCCTCAAAACGCCCCTCTCGGCCTCCCTCATGACCACCTTGACGGCCTTGGAATAGCCCTCGTACTCCCGCTCCATGTCGGTGAGCATCTGTATCCTGGCGGTGAGGGCGTTGAACTCCATCTGGAGCCTTGTGCGCTTCTCTCCGGCGGCCTCCGCCCTTTGGCGCAGTCCCTGCGCGCGAAGGTCGTAGCCACGGCAGACGTTTTTAAGGCTCTCCAGCTTCTCCCGCGCCTCGTTTAGCGCTTTGTCGTTTTCGCCGGACTCGCGCTTTGCCGCCTCAAGCCTCTTTCTCCGGTCCTCAAGCTCCCAGTCAAGGCCGCCCACCCGGTCGGAAAGCTCCTTCCTTGACGACTCCAGGCTCCCCAGCTCCACGCGCTTTTCCGAAAGCTCGTCCTGCGCCTGAGATAACTCCCCTGTGAGCTCCGAAACCCGCGTCTCATATGATCCCTCGCCGGTTATGAGCTTTTCCCAGCGCCGGCGCAGCTCCTCCAGGGAGGCGGCTATTTCGGTCCGCTCGCTGTCAATTTCGGCGATCCTCGTCCTGCGCTCCTCGATCTGCGCGGAAAGGCCCCGGCTCCTGCCCTCGCCGGCGGCGATCTCGTCTGTTATCCTGTTTATATTCTCCTCATTGTGCTGAAGGTTGGCCTTCAGCACGGCGACGCCCGCCTCCACGTCGGCGGCGTCCTGCTCCCGGCGGGACACCTCGTCCCGGAGCTTCTCCGCCTCCAGGTCCTTGTCGCGCATACGCTGGGCGAACTGCTCGCCGGCGGCGTAGAGCTTTTCAAGCTCCCCACGCGCCCGCTCGATGTCGCCGGCGGCTCTCAGGGAGTCCTCCTTCAACGCCTCCACGCGCTGGGCTATCGCCTCCAGGTCGTTCAGCCAAAGGGAGATCTCAAGACCCCTCAGCTCGTCCCGGAGTACAAGGTAGCGCTTTGCCACCTCAGACTGGCGGCGCAGGGGCTCCACCTGGAGCTCCAGCTCACCTATCTTGTCATTTACGCGGGTCAGGTCCTCCTCGGCGCGCTCGAGCTTGCGCTCGGACTCCTCCTTCCTGTGGCGGAAGCGGGAGATCCCCGCCGCCTCCTCGAAGATCTCGCGCCTGTCGGTGCTCTTGGCGGAGAGGATGGAGTCGATCTTGCCCTGTCCGATGATGGAATAGCCGTCGCGCCCGAGGCCCGTGTCCATGAAGAGCTCGTTTATGTCCTTGAGGCGCACGGGCTTTTTGTTGATGTAGTATTCGCTCTCACCGGAACGGTAGTAGCGGCGGGTGACCTGCACCTCGTCCAGCTCCTCCCCCAGGCGCCGGTCTGAGTTGTCCAGGGTCAGCGACACCTCGGCAAAGCCCACCTGGGACCTGCGGGCGGTGCCGCCGAATATCACGTCCTCCATCTTTCCCCCTCGGAGGGCGCGGGTGGACTGCTCGCCCATGACCCACTGTATGGCGTCGGCTATATTCGATTTTCCGCTCCCGTTGGGTCCGACGATGGCCGTCAGGGGCTTGTCGAAGGTGAGGACAGTCTTCTCCGGGAAGGACTTGAACCCACGGAGCTCCAATGCCTTAAAATACAATCAATACACTCCCAATGCCGCAATGCACAGTTTTCCAGTTTGATAGTAAATTATAGCGCATTGGAGAGATTTTTGCAATAAATTATTTGTTAAATTAAAGCTCTCAAAGGGCCGGATTTTTGTGCTTTGTGAGGGCGGCGGAGATTATGTAAATCGCCGCGAAGACGACTCCCCCAGCAACAAGGCCCATTACGCCGTTGACGCCGCCTGTTATGTCAACCAAAAATCTTGCCGCCAGCGCCGCGAAAGCGGCAAGAATGAGGCTCAGGAGCATGGATCTGAGGCTCCGGGAGACGCTGGTCGCCCGCGTGAGGCGCCGGAGGCTAAGGGTGAAGTTGAATATCTCCGAGGCGTAGAGGATGGCGATGTAGCCGTAGAGCCCGTAGACCGGCAGGAGGAACCAGATGAGGGCGGTGGACAGGAGCGAGTCGATTATGTTGACGCGCATGGAATATATGTGCTCACCCAGGCCCCGGAGCATACCGTCGGTTATGTTGTCCATGTACATGACGGGCATCAGGGGCGCTAAAAGTCCGATGAACCTGCCCGCCTCCGGGCTATTGTAGAGCTGTACGCCAAGCTCCTGGGAAAAGCACAGGAGGAACGCCGCGACAGCGGCGGAGAAGAAGAAGGTGAGGCGCAAAAGGGCGTTGGCGGCGCCGGATATGCGGGCGAGGTTGCCCTGGACCTGCTCCTCGGTGAGCTCGGGAACTATGAGCTCGGAGACGGAGGCAAAGAGCACCATGGGGAAGGTTATGACCGGGAACACCATGCCCTGGATCATGCCGTACCCCGCCAGAGCCGCCTCGGCGCTGGCACCGGAGCGGCGGAGCCCCGAGGGTATGAGGAGGTGCTGGACGGTGTTCAGCGCCACGCGGGCGTATGCAGTGGCGGCGAGGGGCAGGGAGATGGAGAGCATCCTGCCGGTGAGCTCCCTCCCCTCCCCTCGGGCTCCACCGCGCCGGCGGCGGCGGTCAAGAATATAGAGGACCAGAAGGGCGAAGAAGGAGACGACCTCCCCCGACGCCCCTCCCGCCGCGACGCAGGCGCACATGAGCTCCGGGTTTGAGGTGGTTATGAGCTTCAAAAGGGAGATGGCGACGAATACGCGGGTGACCTCCTCGGTGACGGTGCCCACCAGCGCCCTGCCCACCTTGCAGATACCGGTGAAGTATCCCCCCAGCACGGCTCCGGCTGAGATGAAGGGCATACCTATCGCCAGGACGCGAAGGGCCAAAGCTGTGCGAATGTCACCCAGGAACCTGCCCGCCACGGCGTCGGCGCAGGTGAAGAGCACCAGCGAGGCGAAAACGCCGAATACGGCGGCATAGACAAGGCACCGGCGCACCACCCTCGCCACGTCGCCCATTCTCCCCCGCCCCATCTCCTCGGATACCAGGCGCGTGGCGGCGAAGCGAATGCCGGATATGGCGAAGGTGGCGGCAAGGGAGCCCACGGAGGCGGCGAGGGTGTAAAGCCCGATCCCCGCCGCGCCCATGCGCCTTGAGAGCGCAACCTGGAACCAAAGCCCCAGGGAACGCAAAAGCAGCGACACCGCCGTCATAAGCACGGAATTTACAAAAAGCCTTTTCCCCTGCACAAAAGCACCCCCCGACATACTGTAAAAGTATATTCGGGGGGCGTTTTATTATTACCTTTCGGATATGAGCTCAAGGGCGGCTCGGAAACAGGCGGCCTTCATGTCCCAGGTGTCGCCGCCGGGGGCAAGGGAGCCGGGGAGGTAGAGGTACAGGCGCACCAGCCTTCCGTCACGCCGCGCCCAGCACTCCCAGGAGCTCATGAGCACCTCGTCCCAGCCGGGGACCTCCAGGGCGGTATACCGCTCCGGGTCCTTGTCAAAGTGGGAGTCCGAGATCAGGGCGCGGAGCAGGAGCCTTTCGGCTCCGGGGAAGGCAAGGTCGTATACGGTTTCGTCGATACTCACCCGATCGCCGCCCTCCCTCACCGTCTCGTTTGCCGAGGTGATGCGGCACACCGGCGACCAGACACGCTCCACCTCGGCGTCGGGGTCGTCGCTCATTATACCCTTACGCTCCCACTCAAAGCCCAGCTCCGAGAGGGTGACGTAGGGTCCGTCGGACACCTCCGGCATTTCCGTGTGCCTGTAAAGTAAAAGCTGAACGGCAATCAGCGCAAGGCACAACACCCAAACCGTTATGAGGCATATTTTCCCCAAGGGGCGGCGTACCTTCGGCGTGTGGGACGGCATGACGCCCCGGCGTATGCCACGCAGCAGCCGGGTGGTGCAGACGAGCCCCGTGAGGGTCGTCGCCAGACAGTAGACAATTATGGAGGCATAGTAGACGTGCGTCTCCGGCAGGAGAAGGACGCTTCTCGCGTCAAAGCCCACGCGCGCAAGCACCGCCGCCAGCGCCGCAAGGAGCGCTAGCTCGATGATTATGTTCAGTATATAGCTCCGGCGCAGTCGTTTTACGGTCCCGGATAGCCCCTCGGCGTCGGTGTAGAGCTCAGGCACGTCCGAGCCCTCCGGCGCGCGGTAGACGTTGACGGCGCCTCTCTTCGTCACCCACTCCCAGCCGCACTCCTCATAAAGCGCGAACTGCTCCGGCGTGGGCTCCCGGCTGTCCAGCTCCACGCGGTAAAGCACCCTCTCTGGATTCACACGGGTGAAGGAGCTGAAATATCCGCCGCGCTTTACAAGCCGCCAGCCCTTTACCGCCTCGCCCGAATAAAAGCTCTCGTTCTCGCCCAGGCGGTAATCCTCCGGGTGGAGAAGCCATTTAGTCTTCATTTTCAAGCTCCCTTCCGTCCTCCGCAAGCTGTTTGAGGCGTCTATATTCCTCCAAAAGCGCACTCTTTCCCTTTTCGGTGATGAGGTAGGTCTTCCGCCGGTCGTCCTCCCGGTCGAGCTCTATGTACCCGATTTTTTGGAGCTTTGTTATGAGCCCGTAGAGCGTGCCGGGTCCCATGGTGACGCGCCCACCGGTGAGGTCACGTATCCTCTGCATGAGCCCGTACCCGTGGTCGGGGCGCGTCAGGGCAAGGAGCACGTAATACATAGCCTCCGTCATAGGCTGGCCTTCGGACACTGGGGTCACCTCCATAAATATATCGTCTCGCGATATATCGTGTAACGTAATAATAGCATGGGCGGGGGAGTTTGTCAAGCGGATAAACAAAAAACGGACAGGTTTTTCTCCTGCCCGTTTTTTGTATGTTTTGAAGCTTTATTTTCCCAGCTCAACCGTGCGGTCGTAGGAGGCGCGGACGGCGGTTTTGAGTTCGGCGGCGAAGGGGCCGGCGTCGAGGGTTTTGACGCCCTCGATGGTGGAGCCGCCGGGGGAGCAGACCTGGTCGCAGAGTATCCGCGGGTCCTCGCCGGATTTGGAGGCAAGCGACGCGGCGCCCAGGGTGGTTTGGAGGGCGAGTCTCGCGGCAAGGGATGGGTCAAGCCCCAGGGACTCGCCGGCCTTGGCGAAGGCGAGGATGAACTTGTAGACGAAGGCGGGGCCGCAGCCGGAGACAGCGGAGCCGGCGTCGATGAGCTTCTCCGGCGTCTCCACAAGCTCGCCTGTGGGGGCGAGGGCGGAAAGGAGCTCCCTTTTGTCCGCGTCCGAAAGTCCGCTGTTGGCGGCGTAGAGCATACAGCCGGCGCCCACGGCGGCGGGGGTGTTGGGCATGACGCGCAGTACCGGCGCGTCGGCGCCGTAAATCTCCAGGAGACGGTCGATGGTTATTCCAGCCGCCATGGTGACCAGGGTGAAGGCGTCCCGGCGGGACTTGAGGGTGTCGCCTATCTCGCCGAAAAGCTCCGCCATATTCTGGGGCTTCACGCCCAAAACGATGTGGCGGCACGACTTTGCCAGCTCAACGGCGGGGAGCACGTCACAGCCCTTGGCGGCTGCAAAGAGCTTGGCGCGGCCCTCGTCAATGTCGCACACCGCCGTGTTTTCCGCGCCAACGCTGCCGATGACGGCGGAGGCGAGCGTCCCGCCCATGTGTCCCACGCCGATAAATCCGAATTTGTACATATCAGTATCTCCTGTCCTTGTCTTAATCTATTACCTTGTCTGTCCGTTTCCGTAGATGACGTACTTGTAGGTGGTCAGCTCCCGAAGGCCCACGGGACCCCGGGCGTGGAGCTTCTGGGTGGATATGCCCATCTCACAGCCCAGCCCGAACTCGCCGCCGTCGGTGAAGCGGGTGCTGGCGTTGACGTACACGGCGGCGCTGTCAACTCCGGCGATGAATTTGTCCCGGCTCGCCGCGTCCTCCGTGACGATGGCGTCGGAGTGGTGGGTGGAGTGGGCGGAGATGTGGGCGACGGCCTCCTCCACGCTGTCCACCACCTTTATGGCTAAAATGTAGTCGAGAAACTCGGTGTCAAAGTCCCTCTCCCCCGCCGGGACGCCGGGAATTATTTGGGCGGCGCGGCTGTCAAGCCGCAGCTCCACGGGGACAGCGCCGGCAGCGCGTCTGTCGTCCACCAGGGCCTTTTTGAGCATTGGCAGGAAGTCCGCCGCAACGCGGCTGTGGACAAGGCACACCTCCTCGGCGTTGCACACGCTGGGGCGGCTCGTCTTGGCGTTGACGATGATCTTAACTGCCCTCTCAAGGTCGGCGGAGCTGTCCACATAGACGTGGCATATGCCGGTGCCTGTCTCAAGGCACGGGACGGTGGCGTTTTCCACGCAGGAGCGTATGAGCCCCGCGCCGCCCCGGGGTATGAGCAGGTCAACGAATCCCGAAGCCGTCATGAGCTCGTTGGCGCTTTGGCGGGTGGTGTCCTCCACAAGGCTTATGAGCTCCGGCGGGAGCCCGCTCTCGCAAAGCCCCTTGCGCAGAGCGGAGACTATGGCGTTGGCGCTCCTCCACGCCTCCTTGCCGGAGCGCAAAACGCAGGCACTGCCGCTTTTGAACGCCAGTACAGCGGCGTCTGAGGTGACGTTGGGGCGGGACTCGTAGATTACGGCGATGACGCCCAATGGCACGGAGAGCTTTTCGATGACAAGCCCGTTGGGTCGCGTGACGCGCTCCAGCACCTGACCCACGGGGTCGGGGAGCTTTGCCACCTCCCTCATGCCCTCAGCCATGGAGAGGACGCGCCTTTCGTCCAGCATGAGCCTATCCAGCATCACCTCGGAGATGCTTTCGCGCGCCGCGTCAATATCCAGGGCGTTGGCGGCGAGTATGCCGCCGGTATTTTCAACGAGGCAAGCAGCCATTTTTTCAATGGCGCTGTTTTTCGCCTCGGCGGTGAGCCCCGCCAGCGCGGGTGCTGATGCCCTGGCGCTTTTTAAAATGTCAAATGTGGTCATTTTTTCCTCCCCGCGAACCTGGTGCCCACGCTCCTGCCCTCCACAAGGTCATAAAGGCGATCTGGCGCGGCTCCGTTCATTATAACCATGTCCACACCCGCTTCCCCGGCTATTTGGGCGGCGTGGAGCTTTGTTTTCATGCCGCCGGTGCCAAGGGAGGAGCCTGCCGAGCCCGCCAGATCCATTATCTCCGGCGTAAGCTCCGGGACCAGCTCAATGAGCCGCGCCTGCGGGTCCCTCCTGGGGTCCGCGGTGTAGAGGCCGTCGATGTCGGAAAGGAGCACCAGAAGGTCCGCGCCCACGGACGCCGCCACCACCGCGGCGAGGGTGTCGTTGTCGCCGATGACTATCTCCTCGGTGGCAACGGTGTCGTTTTCGTTTACCACGGGCACGGCGCCTATTTCAAGGAGCCTGAGCATCGTATTTTTGAAGTTCTCATGGCGCCGCTCGTCCTCGATGTCGGCGGCGGTGAGGAGCAGCTGCGCCACGGTGTGGGAATACTCGGAGAAGAGCTTGTCGTAGGTGTACATGAGCTCGCACTGCCCCACGGCTGCCGCCGCCTGCTTGCCGGGGATGTCCTCCGGGCGCTTTGAAAGCCCCAGCTTGCCAACGCCCATGGCTATGGCGCCGGAGGAGACGAATATTATCTCGTTCCCGGCGTTTTTAAGATCGCTCAGTACCCGCACCAGCGCCTCCACCCGCCGCAGGTTCATTCGCCCCGTGGGATAGGAGAGCGTGGAGGAGCCGACCTTTATGACGATTCGCATATTTTTCCCTCTTTATTGAATTATCTGCTTAAATCAACGCGGCTCAAAACAGGACCGGCGCGTGTCCGGCCCGGTGTTTATTTGCGCTTTATAATATTTGAGCTGTCCTTATAAATGTGCCCCTCGGGAATGACGCCGCGTACGCAGGAGGTGGGGTATACGCTGACCGCCCTTCCCAGGACTGTGCCGGGGTTGAGGACGGTGTTGCAGCCGACCTCGACGAAATCGCCCAGTATAGCGCCGAGCTTTTTCCTGCCCGTCTCAATAAGCTCATCGCCGTATTTCACAACCACCGGCGTCTTGTCGGACTTGACGTTGGAGGTGATGGAGCCCGCGCCCATGTGGGACTTATAGCCTAAAATGGAGTCGCCCACGTAGTTGTAGTGGGGGGTCTGGACGTTGTCAAAGAGTATGACGTTTTTAAGCTCCACGGAGTTGCCCACCACGCAGTTGTCGCCCACTATTGCGCTGCCGCGAATGAAGGCGCAGTGGCGCACCTCGGTTTTGTGCCCGATTATGCAAGGCCCCGCTATCCACGCTGTGGGGTAGACGGTGGCGTCGCGGGCGATCCACACGTCCTCGCCGCGCCTTTCATACTCCTCCTCGGGGAGGGACCTGCCTATCTCCCTGCACCAATCGGCGATTTTGTCCAGCGCCTGCCAGGGGTAGTCGCACCGGGAAAGATATTTTCCCGCGAGGGATCTTGTGAGGTCAAGAAGGTCGGCGGTCTTATACATCCTGAATATACCCCTTTTTCTCCATAGCCTTAACTATGGTGTCAACGGCGCCGTTGCACTCGCTCTCGGTTGGCGCCTCAGCCATGACGCGGATAAGCGGCTCGGTGCCGCTCTTGCGCAGCAGGACCCTGCCGTTGCTCCCCAGCTTCTCCTTTGCCATGTGCTCCGCCTCCCTCACGTCCAGGTCGTTGAGAACGGCGTCCTTGTCGGCGACGCGGACGTTTTTCAGCACCTGCGGGTAGATGGTGACGGGCTCCGCCAGGGCGGAGAGGGGCAGCTTCTTGTCAAGCATGGCCTGCATTATCTTGATCGCCGTCAAAACCCCGTCGCCGGTGGTGGCGTATTTGCCGAAAATTATGTGGCCCGACTGCTCGCCTCCCAGACGGTTGCCGGTGCGCCGCATATTTTCCCAGACGTACTTGTCGCCCACGTCGGTGACCTCAAAGTCTATGCCCGCCGCCTCAAACGCCTTGTAAAGGCCTATGTTGGACATGACGGTGGTGACCACCTTCGAGCCCTCCAGCTTGCCGCGCTCCAGCATATGGCGTCCGTAGATGTAGAGGATGAGGTCGCCGTCAATTATCCTGCCCTTCTCGTCCACGGCAAGGCACCTGTCCGCGTCGCCGTCAAAGGCGAAGCCCACGTCGAGCCCGTTGCCGACCACAAGGCGCTGTAAGCCCTCGATGTGGGTGGAGCCGCAGTTTAAGTTGATATTGAGCCCGTTGGGGGTGTTGTTTATTACGTAGGTGTCGGCGCCCAGGGCGTCAAAAACGCTCTTGGCTATCATCCATGTGGAGCCGTTGGCGCAGTCAAGACCGACCTTCTTGCCCTTGTAGGAGTGGGTCGCCAGAGAGATGAGGTAGCCGATATACCTGTTGCGCCCCGCGGAGTAGTCAACGGTGCGCCCTATGCCGGCTCGCATGGCGTAGGGAAGCTCGCCGGTCTCGCCGTCGATGTACTTCTCTATCTCCAGGAGCACCTCCTCCTCCATCTTCTCCCCGTTGGCGTTGAGGAGCTTTATCCCGTTGTCCCAATAGGGGTTGTGGCTGGCGGAGATCATAATGCCGCAGTCGAAGTCGTCGATCCTGGTTATGTAGCTCACTGACGGGGTGGTGGTGACGTGGAGAAGGTAAACGTCGGCGCCGGAGGAGGTGAGCCCCGCCGTGAGCGCCGCCTCGTACATATAGCTGGAGCGGCGGGTGTCCTTGCCGATGACCACGCGGCACTTGTTGCCCTCCCTGCCGAAGTGACTGCCGATGAAACGTCCTATCTTAAAGGCGTGGTCAACCGTCAGCCCGACGTTTGCCTCGCCGCGAAATCCGTCCGTACCGAAATACTTGCCCATAAGTGCCTCCAAAGAGTTTAGATACGCTATTTTATGTAGTTTATCCTTTTTGGTGCCCGCTGTCAAGATGAAAGATGACAGTATCCGGTGAAATGAAAATGTTTGAATAATCCTGTCACGGGCGCAAATGATAGATTGGGAAGGGGTGCTGTGAATGGGTGTCAGCTTTGTACGGACGGTGATAATCTTTTTGCTCCTCATCGTCTCCATGCGCATAATGGGAAAACGGCAGCTGGGGGAGCTGGAGCCCATTGAGCTTGTGGTGGCGGTGCTCATATCAAACCTGGCTGCCCAGCCCCTCCAGGACACGGGCATACCGCTCATTTACGGCATCGTCCCGGTGCTGACGCTGCTGGCAAGCCAGCTGGTCATATCGGGCATATCCGTAAAATGGCCCCGGCTCCGGCGGGTCATATGCGGAAAGCCCAGCATACTCATTGACAACGGCGCAATTGTACAGTCGGAGATGAAAAAAAGCCGCATATCCTTAGACGAGCTCTTTGTGGAGCTCAGGATAAACGGCGTCACGGACATAGCGACGGTGAAGCACGCCATACTTGAGACGGACGGGACGCTCTCGGTCCTCCCATACGCTGAGTTTTCCCCGGCGACGCCAAAGGTGATGAATCTCAGCGCTCCGGACAACGGGCTTCCGGTGACGCTCATAAGCGACGGGCGGAAGATGAGCGACAACCTGCGGCTCATGGGCAAGGATGAAAAATGGCTTGACGCGCAGCTGCGCAAGCGGGGCGCCAGGAGAATAAAGGACGTGTATCTTTTGACCCTGGACGGCGGCGGGAACATTTTCTTTGCCAAAAAGGAGGGCGCGCAGTGAAAAAGGAGCTTTTCGCCGCCGCGCTTCTGGCGGCTCTGCTGGCGCTGTCGCTGTGGAACATCAGTGAGATAAAAAGCCTCTGCGCCGAGCTCGACAGGCTCGTTCGCGCCTCCGGGGACGCGGCGGAGGCGGAAAACTGGGAGGAGAGCGAGCATCTCGCCGACTCCGCCATGTCGCTTTGGAAATCCAGGGAGCTTTACACCCACTCGGTATTGCGCCACACGGACATAGAGACGCTTTCCGACGACTTCTACGAGCTCCAGGAGCACATCCTGACCCACGACGCCGCCGCTGTGAAAAGCGCCGTGAACCTGGTAAGCGAGCACCTGGAGGGCATAGCGGATATGGAGAGCCTGAAGCTGGGAAGTATCCTATAAAAACTTATAGGGGCGGTCAAATGCCGCCCCCTTGCCGTTTATTTTTCCATAAGGAGCTTGTTGAGCTCCTCCATGAAGGTGTTGATGTCCTTAAACTGGCGGTAAACCGAGGCGAAGCGCACGTATGCCACCTCGTCCAGCTGCTTTAGGTGCTGCATGACAAGCTCGCCTATGTAGCTGGAGGGTATCTCCCTGTCCGGGTAGTTCTGCGCCTCCTGCTCGATCTCGCCGACCACCGCCTCGATCTCCGAAAGGCCCACGGTGCGCTTTTCGCAGGCGTGGAGCATGGAGTTGATGATCTTCACCCTGTCAAACGCCTGGCGGCTGCCGTCCTTCTTCACCACCACGATGGGCATCCTCTCCACCGACTCATAGGTGGTGAAGCGCTTCCCGCAGGACATACACTCTCTCCTGCGCCTGATGTTGTCCTCGGTGGGACGGGAATCTATAACCTTACTCTCGGTAAAACCGCAGTACGGACACCTCATTTTACATGCCTCCTCTGATATGTTATGTAAATTATATCAAACAAAAAACGGATTGTACATACGTTTTTTAAGTTTTTTTGAGGAAATTTTACCGTCGCTGACCGGATATGGAAAAAATTTAGCGTTGCGCCGCCGTAAACAAATGTTATAAACTAAGGCTGACGGGAGGGGTACATATGTTAAAAGGGCTCAGACAAATGTTTCACGGGAAACCTTCGCCGCCGGCGCTTTTCATTCTGAGGCTGGGGCTCGCGCTTTCCTGCGTCATACTTGCCATAGCGCTTCTGGTGCTTGTCTACGCGGGTCCCATGACGGCGAGGAACGTACATATACACAGGCTGATAGCGGATCTCTACAGGGCGCCGCAGGGCGTGCTTTTGGTCACGTTCATCGGCGCGCTTATAGTTGAGTGTCAGTGGAAAGAAGGTCGATGAGCTCCCGCCTTGTCATGAGCGCGTTCACCGCCTCCAAGAGGGCGTTGGCGCTTATGCGCTCGGGAAAGCCCAGCATTTTGACGAGCTCCGCCCGCTTTTTTGCGCTTCCGGGTCTTCCTGAGAGCCCAAGCTCGTAAAAATCCGTCTTTGTTATGCCTCCCCGCGGCTCCGGGGAGGCGTTTTCGTCCTCGAAGGTCGCGCCGGCGCGCCTAAGGGCGTCAAGGACCGTCCGCGGGTCCATGCCCTCCACCCCCAGCTTGCCCTCGCCGGAGGGGGCGGACTTGCGCTTTTCCTTGCCGTACACATCGGGCACGTAGGCGTGCTTTACGTTTTCCCCGCGCAAAGCGCCCTTCAGGTGGTTGCGGATGAGGAAGCCCGCTGAATCGGGGTCGGTGAGTATCACGACGCCCCTTTTCTCAGCCAGCCTTCGTATAAGCTCCAGCTTTTCCCGGTCGGAGAAGACGCCGAAGCCCTCAGTCTCGATTATTGCCGCGTCCACCGCCTGGCTCACGGTATTTTTGTCGTAGCGCCCCTCCACCACGATGGCCTCTCGTATTTTCCGCTTCATGACGCCCCCAGCGCTATAAGCACCCTTGCCGTGAGCTCCTTTGCCGCCCCCCTGGGGTCGTCGGAGGAGCTGTTGAGCCGCAGAAGCGTCTGGCAGGAGATCTCACACGCCTCGGCGCACCGGGAAAGGTCATATTTCCCCGACGCCGCCATGAGATTTTTCGCCGGGTACTCGCTTTTCACGCCGGAGAGCGACATGAATTCCTTGACCCCGACGCCGTTTTTGACGCATATTTTCGCCGTCATAAGTTGCCTTGTCACGTTGGCAAGACTGTACAGGACGCCGTATTCGTCCATTCCCGGCGTCCTCAGAAGCTCGTCCATCTTCTCAAAGGCAAGGTCCGGCTGTCTTTTGATTATGGCGTCGGTGAAGCTCCATATCCTGGCGTCCGCCACGGGTGTGACGAGAAGCTCAACCTCTCTCATTCCCACGGCGTCGCCCTTCGTGTAGGCTATGAGCTTTTCAAGCTCCGTCGTCATATTCGTCATGAGCCCGCCGGTGAGAAGGACGAACCGCTCCGCCGCGTCCCTGGGGATACTTTTGCCTGACGCCGCCAGACGGCGGGTGACCCATGTCACAAGACGGCTGTCGTCCTGGCGGGCAAACTCCACCGTCTCCGCGAGCCTTTTGAGCTCCTGACCGGACTTTGTGCGTCCGTCAAGCTTGAGCTCCTCGCCGCAGACGAAAACCACGGTGGAGTAATCCGGTGCGTCGGACAGGGCGGATATTATTCCCCGCCGCGCCTCCTCCCCCATTTTTGTAAAGTCCGGGTCCTTCACCTCAATGAGCGTGCGCTCGGCGAACACCGGCAGGGCGTCCACGGCCTCAAGGAAGGCGTCAAGGGAGAAGCCTCTCCCGTCCAGCCTGTGGTGGTTGAATTCCGCTGTGTCGGCGGGTATCATCTCCCGCAGACGGCGAACCGCGTCGTCCAGAAGGTAACGCTCCTCGCCGTAGAATATATAAGCGCTTTTGAGCTTACCGGACCTCATATCCTCCCTGAGCCTGTCGTAGGCGAGGTTCCTGTCCGGGTCCTTTTTCCCCTTATACACCATTCCTCTCCCCCGTTTCTATACGTATGTTCCCGCTCTCGTCGGTGCGGAAAACCTTTATCCCACGGCTCTCCAGGCGCTTTAGCGTCTCCGGCGACGGGTGACCGTAGCTGTTCTCGCCAACGGAGATTATCGCCGTCTCCGGGCGGATCTCGTCCAGGAGCTCGCCGCAGGTGGAGCCGGCGGAGCCGTGGTGGCTCACCACCAGGCACTCGACGTCCGGAAGGTCGTACCTCCCCGCCAGCTGCCGCTCCTGCGCGGAGGGTATGTCGCCGAGTATGAGCGTGTCAAAGCCCCCGGCGGACACGCTCACGGTTATGCCCCGCTCGTTTTCCGTCTCCGAGCCCAGGGGCGGGAAAAGGGTCACCGCAGTCTCGCCCAGGGTCATGACCGTCTCGCTGTCAATGAAAATTATTTCACAGCCGGCTCTTTCGGCGGCGGCAAGGACATCCTCGTCAAGGCCGCTCTCGTCGTTTCTCGGCTCCGGCACGGCAAGGACCGACACGTCCAGCGAGGCGAAAAGCCTCTCCGCGCCGCCGGCGTGGTCCTCGTGGTAGTGGGTAAAAACAAGAAGGTCAACGGCTCCGCGCCCCTGGGATCGGACGTACCTCTCCGTCGCCTTCCCCGCGTCAATGCCCGAGGAGGAGCCTGAGTCTATCACCGCGGTATATTTCCCCGAGGTGACCACCACGCTCTCCCCCTGCCCCACGTCAAGGACGGTGAGGGCGTAGCCGTCTCCGGGGGAGGCGAGGAGGTCCGCCGCCACAAGTATACAGGAAAGCGCCGCGGCGGAGGCGGAGAAGACGTATATAAGCCGCCGCGCCGGGAGCCTCAGCAGGGCGATGGCGGCGACGGAGAGATACGTCAGCGCAAACCACACCCTCATAGCGGCGCCGTCCAGGAACACCGCCGAGAGATAGGGCTTTGCGCAAAGCCCGGCTATGAACAGTATATATTTCACCAAAGCCGCCGGGATATACGCCAAAGCTCTCCCCAAAGGCAGCCATATGAACGCCGCGCCCACGGTGATGGCACCGACGATAAAGGCGGGCGTCACCGCCCACAGCACAAGAAGGTTTGTCAGCGGCGCGACGAGGGAGACGCTTCCGAAATAATAGGCGGAGATGGGCGTTGTGAATAAAAGCGCCCCCAGAGTCGTGGAAAGTGTGCCGGACGCCCACAGCGCCAGTCCCTTTTTGAGGCTTTTTCCCTTGGGGAGGCGGGAGGTTAGCTTATTTTGTATCCCGGGCATCACGAGTATTATCCCCAGCGTGGCGGCGAAGGACAGCTGGAAGCTCACGCCCGCCACGGCGTAGGGATTTATGAGGAGCAGTATGAGCATTGCCAGCGACAGGGACGTGAGGCTGTCGTTTTCCTTGTAAAAGAGCGGCGCCGCCAATAGAGCCGCCTGCATCACCACGGCTCTCACCACCGACGGTGAGAAGCCGGAGACAGCCATAAACACCAGCATGACCGGCACAGCCAGCACCGCCGCCAGCGCCGAGTGCCCCAGCACGGCAAAGAGGAAGCCGGCGAGTATGGCGACGTGCATTCCCGACACCGCGACTATGTGCGTGATCCCCGAGCGCTCCATGGCGACTGACGCGGCGGTGTCCCGGTCAAGCTCCGTCCTGTCGCCTGTGAGGAGCGCCGTCATGAAGCCGGAGGCGCTTTGGGGAAAGGTCTCCTTTATCTTCTCACGTATCGCGCGGGCGAGGTAGCGGTGAAAGCTTGTGAAGGTCATTCCGGGGGAGCTCAAAACGCGTATGTCCCTGGCGTTTCTGGCGAAGAGAAAATAGCCCCTTGAGGTGAAGGAGGTGATCTCCGTCTCCCCCACCATGTCGGCTGTGGAAAAGAGGGCGGTGAAGGTCACGGTGTCGCCGGGGCGCAGGTCCTCCGCCGAGCCGTCATAGACATACGCCCGCGCCTTCAACGGCACGGCCCCGTCCCGCCGGAGCTTCACGTCAACGTATGTTCTGTACTCCTGGTCCACGGGAAAATCCACCACCGAGGCGGTGACGGACGTCTCCACCCCGTCAAGCTCCCGCGCGCCGGAGAATATGAGCGTGTCGTAGCCGAAATTCCACAAAAAGCCCGAGGCAAGCCCCAGACCCAGGAGCAGAGCCGCGCGTCTCCGGTTTCCCCGCAAAAGCGCGAACGCGAGCAGTCCCAAAGCGCCGCACACCCCCGCCGCAACGGGCATCGCCCCCAAGGGCAGAAAATATTGGGACACAAATACGGCAAACGAGAAGGAGAGGGCAAACCACGCAAGCTTCCGCATGAGCACCTTCTCCTTTCTTTTAGTTATTTCAGCCGATTCGCTCCATTACCCTGCTGTACGCGGCGTCAGCCAGCGGGACGCCGGCGGATTCCAGCGCATCTAAGCGGGCAAGGAGCGCTTGGGCGCGGGCGCGGTCGGTCATGGACCTTGCGTTTATGCGCACGTTGAGCCCCGCGCCCAAAAGGGCGGCTTTGGCGAGCTGTGCCGCCACGCCCACATCGGAGACGGCGATGGCGCTGCCCTTTTCGGCAAGCTCGGAAAGAAGGTCGATGACCTTCGCGCACCTTGCGGCAATTTCCATGGGAGGGCGGGAGGCCGTCTCAAGCGCCGATCCCATTATCTCCGCCCGGGCGGGGTCGTCCTTTGGGATGGAGTAAGCCCTGGACAGCGGCTCAAACGCCGCCGCGTCCTCGTCTATGAGGCAAAGGAGCTCAAGCCTCAGCTCAGCGGCGCTGTTGGCGATCCTCTCTATATCCGCCTCATATTGGGCGTATTTCCTCTTCCCCGCCGTAAGATTGCACACCATGGAGGACAGCGCCGCCGCCAACGCCCCCGCAAGGGCCGAGGCGCCGCCGCCCCCGGGGACGGGGGCCTTGGAGGCAAGGGACGCGGCAAACTGGGGAAGGGTATTTTCAAGCATGGAGTTTTCCACCGGCGGCACCTCAAAAGAGCCCCGAGATGACGCCGTTTTCGTCCACGTCGATCTTCTCCGCCGCGGGGACCTTGGGAAGCCCCGGCATGGTCATGACCTCGCCGGTGAGAGCGACGATGAAGCCCGCTCCGGCGGAGACCTTCAGGTTCCGGACGGTTATCTTAAAGCCCCTGGGCGCTCCCAGAAGCTTGGGGTCGTCGGAAAAGCTGTACTGGGTCTTTGCCATGCAGATGGGCATTCCCCCGAAGCCCAGCTTCTCCAGCGTCTTCATCTGCTTTTTCGCTCCAGCCGTGAGCTCCACCCCGTCGGCGCGGTATATCTTCCTTGAGATAGCCTCAAGCTTCTCGGCTATGGAAAGGTCAGCGTCGTAGGAGAAGGTGAAGTCGCTTTCCTGCTCGCAGAGCCTAACGACCTCGCGCGCCAGGTCCTCGCCGCCGGCTCCGCCCTTGCCCCAGACCTCGCTGAGGGCAACGTTGACGCCAAGCTTGCGGCACTCCTCCTCCACGAGCCGAAGCTCCGCCTCGGTGTCCGTGGGGAAGCGGTTGACGGCGACCACGGCGGGGAGCTTATAGACCTGGGTGATGTTCTCCACGTGCCGGAGAAGGTTGGGAAGTCCGCGCCTTAAGGCCTCCAGATCCTCGCTTCCCAGCTCCTTTTTGTCCTTGCCGCCGTGCATCTTGAGGGCTCGGACGGTGGCGACGATGACAACGGCGTCGGGCTTTAAGCCCGCCATGCGGCACTTTATGTCCAGGAACTTCTCCGCCCCCAGGTCCGCGCCGAAGCCAGCCTCGGTGACGCAGTAGTCGCCCAGCTTCAGCGCCATGCGGGTGGCGACTATGGAGTTGCACCCGTGGGCGATATTGGCGAATGGTCCGCCGTGTACAAACGCCGGGGTGTGCTCAAGGGTCTGCACCAGGTTTGGCTTGAGGGCGTCCTTCAAAAGCGCCGCCATAGCCCCCGCCGCCTTCAGGTCGCCCGCGGTGACGGGCTCGCCCTCGTAATTGTACGCCACGATCACGCGGGAAAGGCGCTCCTTGAGGTCGGTGATGTCCTTTGAGAGGCAGAAGACCGCCATTATCTCGCTGGCGACGGTTATGTCGTAGCCGTCCTCCCTGGGGGTGCCGTTTACCTTGCCGCCCAGTCCGTCCACCACAAAGCGCAGCTGCCGGTCGTTCATGTCAACACACCGGCGCCAGGTGATGGTGCGCGGGTCTATGCCCAGGGCGTTTCCCTGGTATATGTGGTTGTCAAGCATCGCCGCGAGCAGGTTGTTCGCCGCGCCAATGGCGTGGAAGTCGCCGGTGAAGTGAAGGTTTATGTCCTCCATCGGCACAACCTGGGCGTACCCGCCGCCGGCGGCGCCGCCCTTTACGCCGAATACAGGGCCCAGAGACGGCTCCCTGAGGGCGATGACGGGGCGTTTGCCTATCCTCCGCAGGGCGTCGCCAAGTCCGACGGTGGTGGTGGTCTTGCCCTCGCCCGCCGGAGTGGGGGTGATCGCCGTGACCAGGACCAGCTTGCCGTTTGGCCTGTCTGCCAGCCTGTCAAGGAGCTTTAAGTCGATCTTCGCCTTGTAATTCCCGTACTGCTCCACATATTCCGGTCCAATGGCGCACCCTTCGGCGATCTTGGTGATGTGCTCCATTTCGCACGCCTGGGCGATCTCAATATCTGTCTTGTATTCCATGGTCAGAACCTCCCGGATCTTATATTGAGATGATTATACCACACGGTTTTATTTTTTTCTACTGTTATGCCAAATAAACTTTTGACCGCATAGAATACCCGGGAGGTACATTATATGACAAATTCATGTGAACTGAGCCGCAACACCGAAAGCTATCTTGAGCGGTACAACTCCATCCTTGCGCGTATGGCGTCGTCAATGGAGAGCGCGGAGCTGGCAAACTCCGTCTCGGGAAATTTTATCAGCCAGATGCTCCCCCACCACCGGGCGGCTATTGAGATGAGCGAGAACCTGCTGCGTTACACGACGAACATCTCCTTACAGCGCATAGCGGATAACATCATAAGCGAGCAGACCAGGAGCATCGAGGCGATGACGCGTATCCGGCGCGGGTGCTCCGCCACAATGAACCTGCGGCAAAGCGCCGCGAGGTACAACGAGTGCGTGGGCAGGATCGTGGAGACGATGCTCTCGTCCATGGAGTCCGCTCCAGCCGTCAATTCCATTGACTGCAGCTTCATAGGCGAAATGCTCCCCCACCATGAGGGCGCCGTCAAAATGAGCCGCCTCGCGCTGCAGTTTTCCCTCTGCCCCGGCCTTGTGCCGATATTAAACGACATAATCCGCGCCCAGTCCCGCGGTATCCGCGAGCTTCGCGACCTGAAACGCACCCTCTGCCGCACAAACTGAATCGGGCGGGTAACACCCGCCCGAAGAAAAATATAAGTCAAAAAAGGTCGCTGTGAGTACCGGTCCGAATCAGGCGCAAAATCAGGGCATCACGAACTACCTGATAAACAAGGAGCCAGTCCGGTTGGATGTGACACTCGCGCATTCCCACGTAATTTTTGGAATTTGCAAGCGGATGGTCCCTGTACGCCTCCGGCAGCGCTGCCTCCTCGCAAAGAAGACCGATCACTGTCTCAAGCTTTTTGGGGTCAAATCCACGCTTCACCGCGAGCTTGTAATCCCGCTTGAACTGGCCCGTGAACTCAGGTCTAAGCATTCAGCGCCTCCATCAACTCCGCCACACTGTCAAAGGGACCGTACATATCCTCCCCGCTGTTTGCCTTATCCATGGCAGCGCGTGTTGCGGCGTTGGGGACGTCCGTGGAGAGCTCAAAGGGTATCCGCTGTTCCCGGACCACGGTTTTGGCAAAAATATTGAACGCGGTGCTTGCGGACAGACCGATCTCTCTGCAAAACCTGTCAAAGGCCGTTTTTGTCGCCTCATCCATTCTGATATTGACATTCATCTGTCCCATGCGTCATTCTCCTTTCCGATATCCTATTTATATTATACACAACATGCCATAAATGTCAATATGTCGCCTTATAAAATCTATTAAAACAATAGACATATTATACCTCATGCAATAGACATATTATACCTCATGGCATCGTCAAATCATTCGCGGCAATCCGCATAATCGCCTATGAGCGGGTGATCCTTGTATTTCTGCGGCAACGGCTCGCCATTTGCCAAAATTTCAATTACCCTTTCCAGCAGACGAACGTCGTAACCGCGCTTGACAACGCGCTTGAAATCCTTTTTGAAGGTCGTTTCATACCGGATTGTCAGCATACAGGTCCTCCATGAGCTCACTGACCGAATGGAACTCGCGGCTTAAATTCTTCCCCTGCCGGACGTTGTCAATTGCCCGTTTGGTTTCCTCGTTGGGAGTGTCTCTGGTGATAGCAAACGGAAACCCGCCCTCGTAGATCATTTGCTTCAAAAAAATATTGACCGCTGTGGACATATCCAAGCCCAGGTCCGTAAGCAGCGCCTGCGCCTGCACCTTCGTCTCCGCGTCGATGCTGATGTTCGTTGATACCTTAGCCATTCTCACAAGCTCCTTTCGATAATATTATAGCACATCATCTTTAAGTTGTAAATATACTATGCGGTTATTTCAATAATTTTCGTCATAATATGCGCATAATATGGCGGTATATCAGCAAATTATCATCGCGTCTCCAAACGAGAAAAATCTGTATCTCTCCCTCACCGCCTCGCGGTAGGCGGCGAGGACGTGGTCGCGGCCGGCGAGAGCGGAGATCAGCATTAGGAGGGTGCTCTCCGGCAGGTGGAAGTTTGTCACCAGCGCGTCAACGCATTTGAAGCTGTAGCCGGGGTAGATGAAAATATCCGTCCAACCCGACGCCGGCTCAAGGCGTCCGGAGCTGTCTGAGAACGCCTCAAGGGTGCGGCAGGAGGTGGTGCCCACGGCGATGACCCTGCTCCCGCGCTCCTTGGCGGCGTTGACCTTATCCGCCGCCTCGCGGGAGATCTGGCAAAACTCCGAGTGCATATCGTGGTCCTCGATATTGTCCTCCTTCACGGGCCGGAAGGTCCCAAGCCCCACGTGGAGGGTTATGAAGGCGGTGTCCACGCCCTTTTCGCGTATTTTTTCAAGGAGCTCCGGCGTAAAGTGGAGCCCCGCCGTAGGAGCGGCGGCGGAGCCGAGCTCGCGGGAATACACCGTCTGGTACCTCTCCGCGTCCTTCAGCTCCTCATGGATATACGGCGGCAGTGGCATACGTCCCAGGCGCTCCAGTATCTCAATGAATATGCCTTCATAGTCAAAGCGAATGAGCCTGTTCCCGCCGTCAAGTATCTCCTCTATCTCCGCCTCCAGCTCCCCGTCGCCGAAGCTGAGCCTGTCGCCGGGGCGCGCCTTTTTGCCGGGGCGGACAAGACATTCCCAGCGCTTGCCGCCCCTGTCGGTGAGGAGCAGCACCTCCACCGCTCCGCCGGTGGGTCTTTTCCCGAAAAGCCGCGCGGGAAGTACGCGGGAGTCGTTGAAAACCATGCAGTCTCCGGGACGCAGAAGCTCCGGCAGCTCAAAAAACCGTCGGTGCTCCGTCTTTCCGGTATTTTTGTCAAGCACCATGAGCCTGGAGGCGTCCCGGCGCTCAAGCGGCGTCTGGGCGATAAGCTCCTCGGGAAGCTCATAGTAAAAATCCGATGTCTTCATGGAAAAAGCCCTTCTTCCCCTCAACCCAACGCGCCGAACCACCAATCGTCGCCCGCCGCGCCCGTGCCGGCGGTGACGATCTGCGTGCCGGTGTAGTAGAAGGTGAGTATCTCCTCGCAGGTCATGTTGTGGTATTTTGCCATGGAGTACGCTCCCCACTGGCTCATGCCCACATTATGCCCGTAACCGGAGCCGGAAAATACAAATTTGCCCTGGGCGTTCACGCCCACCGTGCCGGAATTGGCGGTACTGCCGGCGCTGACCTTATCCACCGTGCCGGTGCCGCGTATGGCGTAGATGTCGTCCGCCGGGAGCTCGCTCACGCCTGAGGAGCCGACGGCAAAGAGCCCCGGCAGTGTCTCGCCTATGGCAGTCCCCTCGTTGACGTAATAGCTTGTGCCGTTGGCTGAGTTGGAAGGCCCAAGACCGTTTACCGAGTACCGGCACGACCTGACGCTTGGGTATGTACGGACCTTCTCCTTGTTCACCGTGATATTCCGCCCAGCCGTGTCGATAAAGGTGATGGACTTCACGTTGCCGACGTTGGTAAACTCCAGCCTTATTTTAACTATGTCCGAGCAGTTCTTCCCCAGGCTCCTGAGCCTCGCGCCCAGCGACGACGGGGTATATGTGACGGTCCAGTAATACTGGTTTATCTTGCCGTCCTTATAGGCGTCCGCCTCATATGGGTCGACAACGCCGCGAAGGTACGGTATCGCCTCGGTCCACACGTTCTCCACGTCCTCCGAGGCGCCGCCGTTGGAGGAGTAATAGTAGGTCTCACAAAGCTCGCCGTTGTACATGAGGTACTGCCCCGCTGTCTGGTCCACCGCCGCGTCCGTGTTGGCGTTGGCAGAGCCTGTGCCGTGGTATGCCTGACAGTCCGTGGTGTTGCATATGTCATAGCCCAGGGAGCGGTGCCTGTTAATATTCGCCATGAGGTACGTCCTGGCGGTTATAGCCTGGGCCTTCAGCGCCTCAATCGGCCAGCCGTTGCCCATTTCATAGCAGATAACGCCCTTGACGTAGTCCTCCACATTCACGTAGTTCACCGTGGTTATACCCGCCTCGCCACGGAGGAAGGAGAAGCCGCCGTAGTACATGCAGCCCCTGTGCCAGGTCTGCGTCTTGATTTCGGAATTGCTGAACGGGCGGACAGCCAGGTTCAGCGATGTGCCGCAGTCAAACTCAAAGAGTATCCTGTTCGTCCTTGTCTCCACCACCGTCACGGTGTTGGCCGTGCCGCTGTCGCCTGTGAAGTCACCGCCCACCGCCCGGGAGAGCTCGCCGGAGGAGAGGTACTGCCCAACCAGGACAACAAAGCTGCCGTTTTCGTATTTTACAAAGCCGCCGTCATATTCCGCCGCCTTTGCCGCCGCCTCGTCGTAGGTGGCGTATACTGTGTTGTACCTCAGATGGAAGCAGCCCACCACCGTACCGGAGGCGGAGCCGGAGAGCTCCGAATAGGAGTTTTCGGAAGAGTTATACTTCATGTTTTTGTCGATCAAAACGGAGATCTGATCCGTGGAGGTGATAAAGGCGCCCAGGGACACGAACTGACGGTCGGAATCGTAATATCCCAGCTCGTACCCGTCGCCGTACCCCGCGACATTTTGAAGATTTGACCAGGAAAACGCCTTCTGCGCCGGAGCTCCGTCCGCTTTATATGAATATATCCCGATCCTCACGGTGTCATACGGCGGCGTGTAGTCCGCCCTTGCCGGGGCGGGCGCCAGGGATACCGACAGCGCGAGAGCAAGGAGCGCGGTTATAATCGTTTTCAGCTTCGATCTCATGGGATACCTCCGTTTTGGCGGCAGATGGCGGTTTTCGGTTATTTATCTCGCTAAAACGCAAAAACCGCCTTGATTTTTAAACTATTTCACCGTTGACACAGGCTTTTACCTGTGCTAAAGTATCAATACCGCGCGGGCTAAACAGCCGGCGATATTTATGTAAACTGCATTATACAACATTTTTCACTGTTTGGCTACCCCTTTCGGCAATTTTTTTAATTACCATATTTTTTTATTTTCATCATATTTGGAGGAAAAATCATGAAAAAATACAAGGTCGGCGTGATTGGCGCCACGGGCATGGTGGGTCAGCGCTTCGTCACGCTCATAGCCGGTCACCCCTGGTTTGAGCTCACCGAGGTCGCCGCCAGTTCACGCAGCGCCGGCAAGCCCTACGGCGAGGCGGTCTCCGGTCGTTGGCTCATGAGCGTCCCCGTGCCGGAGTGCGCGAAGGATCTCATTGTAAGGTCCGCCGAGGACGACATTGACCAGATCGCGTCCAACGTGGACTTCGTCTTTTCCGCTGTGGACATGAAGAAAAACGAGATACAGGCGCTTGAGGAGGCGTACGCCAGGCATGAGTGCCCCGTGGTCTCCAACAACTCCGCCCACCGCTGGACCCCGGACGTGCCCATGGTGGTGCCGGAGATAAACCCGGAGCACCTGGAGGTCATACCCTTCCAGCGCAAGCGCCTGGGGACAAGGCGCGGCTTCATAGCCGTGAAGTCAAACTGCTCCCTGCAAAGCTACGTCCCCGCCCTGCACCCGTTGAAGGACGAATTCGGTCTTCAAAAGGCGCTGGTCTGCACCTATCAGGCCATCTCCGGCGCGGGCAAGACCTTCGAGACCTTCCCCGACATCGTGGACAACGTGATCCCCT
>CANQVL010000024.1 GCA_947627285.1 uncultured Oscillospiraceae bacterium | reverse complement strand
TTCGGCGGTTACTTTTGCGAATCTCTCCGGTCTGGAACTTACTTTTGCAAAGTGGAAGCTCGCTTTGCGATTGAGCCTTTTAAAACTTCTCCGCGTGTCCTTGATATTCTCCGAGCCATCTGCTATACTGTACATAAAAGTACCGTCGCCCACGACGTAAATTCGAGGTGAAAGCCATGATAAGCAGAGATTTCTATCTGGATCGCATCGTCCACAATATGTGGAACGGGGAAATCAAGGTCATCACCGGTATCCGGCGGTGCGGGAAATCCGTATTGCTTTTTGACCTGTTTTATCAATATCTTCTGGAGCACGGCGTAAGCGAGGAGCAAATCGTCAAAATCGAGCTGGACCAGCGCCGGTATTACAGGTATCGGAATCCCATTGTATTATGCGAATACGTGGAATCCATCGTCACGGCGGACAGCAAAAAGCAGTTTTACCTTTTTATCGACGAGGTGCAGCTGACCGGCAAGGTGATCGACCGGGAAAACGGCGGTATCGAGGTCGCGGTCTACGATATGCTGAACGAGCTGAAAGCCTATAAGAATCTGGATGTCTACGTCACCGGAAGCAATTTCAAGGGGCTTTCCAGCGACATTGCCACGGAATTTCGCGGCAGGGCTTCGCAGATCCATGTCTATCCGCTGTCCTTCAGGGAATATTACTCCGCGGTGGGCGGCGACGAGCGGCAGGCGTTGGAGCAGTATATGCTATACGGCGGCTTGCCCAGGGTCACCGCGTTGACGGATGAAAAGGACAAAAAGGAGTATCTCACAAACCTCTTCCGGGAGCTGTATATAAAGGACATAGTGGAGCGGAACGGGATCGAGCGGGAGGACCTGCTTTGCGACATTTTGGATTTTCTCGCTTCTCAAATCAGCTCTCTGACGAATCCCACCAACATTGCTAATGCCCTTTCAAGCATGAAAAACGAAAAGGTCAATCCCACGATGGTTGCGAGTTATGTGCGGCACAGCATGGACTCATTCCTGATCTCTCAGGCGCGCAGATACGACGTAAAAGGAAAAACCTATTTCAAATTTCCCGGTAAGTATTATTATACCGACACAGGACTGCGAAACGCCAGGCTGAATTACAGGCAATACGACCCCGGACATTTGATGGAAAACATCATCTACAATGAGCTTTTGCGTCGAGGCTTCAGCGTGGATATAGGCGTGGTGGCTGACCGCTCAAATGGGCAAAACGCGCAAAAGGAAATTGATTTTGTGGTCAACGACGCCGATAAACGGATCTATATTCAATCCGCCCTCCGCGTGGATACGGAAAACAAGGCGGACGCGGAGATCGGCCCCCTGCTTCTGACAAAGGACTTTTTCAAAAAAACCGTCATCCGCCTGGATATTTCCCACAACTACTACGACGGCAACGGGATTTTCCACTGTAACCTTCTTGATTTCCTTCTGGAACGGTGTGAGCTGTTCTAATTCTATATTATTATAATGTACGGGAGCAAGCCCATGACGGCTCGCTCCCGTTTTTGTCGTTCCCTTGACAAGCGCCGGAGATGAAAAATGTGTTTTTTATCCCATCTCCCTATTCCCAAACCCTTTTGTTTGTGATATACTGCCTTAAAGTAAAACCGTTATGGAGGTACGACCATGAATGAGATATTAAAGCTCCTGGAGGAGGACAGCCGGTACACTGTCTCGCAGATAGCGGCGATGACGGGGAAGGACGAGCAGTATGTGCGCGACACCGTCAGGCGCTGCGAGGAGGAGCACATAATCAACGGCTACACCACCCTCGTGGACTGGGACAGGACCAGCGAGGAGAGCGTCACGGCGTTTATCGAGGTTAAGATCACCCCCCAGCGCGACGACGGCTATGACCGCATCGCCCGCAGGATATACCAATATGAGGAGGTGGAGAGCCTCTACCTCATGTCCGGCAGCTTTGACTTCTCCGTCATCGTCACCGGCAAATCCCTCAGAGAGGTCTCCCGCTTCGTCTCCGAAAAGCTCGCCCCCATCGAGGGCGTGACAAGCACCGCCACCCACTTCATAATGAAGCGGTACAAGGATAAGCACAGGGCTTTCTTGGTGGAGCCTGAGCAGGAGGAGCGGTCGCTGTTCGTATGATGGATTACGATTCCCTGATGTCCGAAAACGTCCGCGCCCTCCAACCCTCCGGCATACGCAAGTTTTTCGACATCCTTGACACAATGAAGGGCGCCATATCCCTGGGGATAGGGGAGCCCGACTTCACCACCCCCTGGCACATACGGGAGGCGGGCGTCTACTCCCTGGAGCAGGGCTTCACCAAGTACACCTCCAACGCCGGCCTCAGCCGCCTTCGCTCCGCCATATCCCAATATCTCAAACGCCGCTTCTCCATAAGCTACGACCCCTCAAACGAGATATTCGTCACCGTCGGCGGCTCAGAGGCGATAGACCTGTGCGTCAGGGCGATGCTGAACCCCGGCGATGAGGTGATAATCCCCGTGCCCAGCTTCGTCTGCTACGGACCGCTGGTGACCATGGCGCACGGCGTCCCCGTCTACGTGGAGACAAAGGCGGAAAACGAATTTAGGCTCACCCCCCAGGAGCTTCGCGCCGCCGTCACCCCCCGCACAAAGCTCCTGGTCCTCCCGTACCCCAACAACCCCACCGGCGGGATAATGGAGCTTGAGGACCTCCGGGCGATAGCCGAGGTACTGCGGGACACAAATATAATGGTCCTCTCCGACGAGATATACGCCGAGCTCACCTACGGTCAGCACCACGTCTCACCCTGCAATATACCGGAGCTTTACGAGCGCACGCTTCTTGTCAACGGCTTTTCCAAGGCCTACGCCATGACCGGCTGGCGGCTGGGCTACGTCTGCGGTCCCGCACCCATTTTGAAGCAGATGTTGAAGATCCACCAGTACGGCATAATGTCCGCCCCCACCACCAGCCAGTACGCCGCAGTGGAGGCGCTGAACAACGGCGACGGCGACATCGAGCTAATGCGCGAAAGCTACGACAAGCGCCGGAAGCTTCTCCTCACAGGCCTCAGAAGGCTTGGCATCGAGTGCTTTGAGCCCAGGGGAGCGTTTTACATGTTCCCGAAAATAGGCGGCTTCGGGCTCACGAGCGACGAGTTCTGCACCCGCTTTTTGCGGGAGGAGCAGGTGGCGATAATCCCCGGTACGGCGTTCGGCGCGGGGGGAGAGGGCTTTGCCCGCATCTGCTACGCCTCCTCCGTGGAGAACATAGAAACGGCCCTCTCGCGCCTTGCGGCGTTCCTTGAAAGGCTGAAAAATCAATGACGCGGCACATGAAGGAGCGGGCGTTTGCCAAGCTCAACCTCTCACTCGACGTTCTCGCCCGCCGGCGTGACGGTTACCACGACCTGAGGACCGTCATGCAGTCCGTGGACCTGTGCGATGAGGTTAACATAACCATTACGGACACACCGGAGATACGCGTGAGGACCGACCTCCCGGACCTGCCCACTGACTGCGAAAACCTTGCGGGCAAGGCGGCAAAGCTTTTCCTTGAGCGCGCGGGACTGTCCGGCGAGCTGGGAGCGGAGATTTACATAACAAAGCGCATCCCCGACAGAGCCGGCCTTGCCGGAGGGAGCTCCGACGCCGCCGCCGTCCTGCGCGCCATGGACGCGCTTCTGAAGACGGATCTTACGGACGGAGAGCTTTACGGTATGTGCCTCGACCTGGGCTCCGACGTGCCCTTTTGTCTCTACGGCGGCACGGCGCTTGCCGAGGGCAGGGGAGAGGTCTTGACGGACCTGCCGCCCATTCCCGACTGCGGCATACTCATAGTAAAGCCCGACTTCTCCGTTTCAACTCCGGTGCTGTTCGCCGAATTGGACAAAAGGGGATCCGTCAATTCCACCAACACCGACGCCCTTTTGAACGCCCTGCTTTCAGACCACGCTAAAATGGGGTCCGAATGGGTCCCAGGGCCCCTTGGAAACGTTTTCAAAGAGGCTCTTCCATCCCTCCAGAGGGGGGTCGTGGAGGGGGTGGAAGGTGCCCTCCTGGACTCCGGCGCCGCTTTCGTCACAATGACGGGAACCGGCTCCGCCGTCTTCGGAGTTTTCCCCACCCTCGCCGACGCCCGCGAAGCTGACCTCACATCCTACGGCAAAACCTTCGCGGTTTGTCCCATAAAAAAGCTTAAAAGGTAAGTATAACTTAAATCAAATCGGGCAATGATAGTGTCACGCGCTGTCATTGCCCGATTTATTATTTTCGCGAGGTACTTATGAAGCTCAAAAGGTTTGAAATTGCGTTAATTCTTGCCGTTTTAGCCGTGTTTCTGTGCGGTTTTGGTGTAAATCACGAGGCAAAAGCCCTCTCCGCCAAGCTTGTGCGGCTCCATGTGGTGGCAAATTCCGATTCCGACGCCGACCAGGAGGTGAAGCTGCGGGTGCGGGACGCGGTTTTGGAGGAGCTGGAGCCGCTTCTTTCGGGCGTCACGGACGCTGAAAGGGCGCGGGAGATAATCGGTGAGAACACCGGGAAAATAACCGCCGCCGCCGAGAAAACCCTTGCCTCGCAAGGCTTTTCTTATAACGTGGAGACGACGCTGTGCCGCGAGAGCTTCCCCACCACCGAGTACGGCACCTTCTCCCTTCCGGCGGGGGAATACCTCTCCCTGCGGGTGAAAATCGGCTCCGCCCAGGGCCACAACTGGTGGTGCGTCGTCTTTCCGCCCATCTGCGGCAGCGGCGAGCTGGACGATGCCACCGCCGCAGCCATCGGACTTTCCGAGGACGATTTTAAGCTCATAACCGCCGACTCCGGCGGCTATGTGATAAGGTTCAAGCTTATGGAAATAATCGCCAATATAGGCGAATTTTTCCGGGGAAAATAGACCCTGTACTTCGCAATATTTGCAATATTACGTAAAAATACATTGTAAATCTTGCGGAAAACTTAGAATTACTAAAATAATGCTTGACAAATACTTAACTCGGTGGTATAATGCCAACGTAAAACGAAATCAGACCATTCCGGTAAGTTCGCGTATGAGCCAGATGACCCTGGAGGCGTTGGCGCGGAGCTGCTCGCGGGAGACGGCGCCGGAGCCTATGGCCTTCAAAAGCGCGTCGTAGTCCGATTGGCACCCCGGCATAAAGAGGTCCCCTCCCGCGGCGGCGACGTTGGGGGAGAGGGCGCAGGGGTGCTTTGTTCCCATGCTCTCCTGACCCTCCATGACCCAGTCGGTCATGACCACGCCCTCAAAGCCGAACTCACAGCGAAGTATGTCCTCGATGAGCTCCCGGCTCTCCGAGGTGTGGACGCCGTTTATGAGGTTGTAGGAGGTCATTACCGCCTTGGGACGCGCCTCGCGGACGCATATCCCGAAGCCGCGAAGGTACATCTCCCTAAGGGCGCGCTCGCTTATGAGGCTGTTGGAGAAGTAGCGGTTCGTCTCCTGGTTGTTGGCGGCGAAGTGCTTCACCGTGACGGCGCGCCCGGCGTGCTTTTGGACGCCGCGTGTGATGGCGGCGGCGGTACGGCCTGTCAAAAGCGGGTCCTCGGAGTAATATTCAAAGTTCCTGCCGCAGCGGATGTCCCGGTGCAGGTTTAGGGCGGGGGCGAGCCACAGGTGGACGCCGAAGCGCTCCATCTCGTCTCCCACCAAATCGCCGCAGGCCTCCAAAAGCTCCCTGTCCCAGCTCTGGGCGAGGGCGGAGCCGATGGGTATCGACACGGCGTACTGCTCATGGATAACAGCGCCCTTGGGCGGTCTTTTGGTCATGAGGCGAATCGCCAGCCTGCCCACGGGCGGTATGTAATCGAGGAAGCTTGCGGGCATACCTGCGCCCACGCCGTAGGCGGTTTTGCCGTCGCGGTAGAACCTGGGCGTCAGCCTCAGGCCCGCCGGCCCGTCTGCCATAACGAGAGAGGGGAAACCCCGGAGCTTTGATGTCGTCTCGCCCGCCGCGCCCGCGACGGTGGAGCCCTGACAGCCTATGACGCTTTTAAGCCCGCCGTCCGGGTCGAAGGAGCCTATTCCCATATACGCCAGCTCCCCGTCGGAAAGCTCCTCGGCTGAGGGGTCGGAGGTGAGGTGCGGCAAATATTCAACGGTCTTTTGGGGGATCCTGTCGGCGTCAAGACGTATGACGGGCAGGCTCGCGGGGATCTCCCGCTTTTTCGGAGACTCGGGCCTCCAGTCCTCAAAATCCGCGCCGGAGCAGCATTTTTTTGCCTTGAGCACCATGACCTCCCGGTCGAGCCCCAGCACGGCGGCGGGGGAGGTGTCAGCCGAGCTCGTGCCGGCGCGGACGACGTACATACCGGGCTCCAGGACCCAGGCGGAAAGGCGCTCATCGTAGGACGCAAGCTCCGACATGGAGAAGGAGGCGCTGAGGCGCTGGCTCTCGCCGGGCGCCAAAAGACGCGTCTTTTCCCAGGCGGCAAAGGCCTTTACGGGCTGGTCGAGCCTGCCTTCCGGTACGGAGACGTAGACCTGTAGGACCTCCCTTCCGGGGCGGGAGCCGGTGTTTTCCACCGTCGCGGAGACGGTGACCTTTTCGCCCGCCACATCGACGGCCGTATCGCTCAGCCTGAAGCTTGTGTAGGAGAGGCCGAAGCCGAAGGGGAAGAGGGGCTTTTTGCCCACAGATTCAAAATAGCGGTAGCCCACGTAAATGCCCTCGCGGTAGCGGGTGTCGTCAACGCCGCCGAAATCGCCCTCCTTGCAGTAGTCATCCCAGGCCGCCCAGGTGCCCGCGAGCTTGCCGGAGGGGGTCGCCTTGCCCAGAACTATGTCGGCAAGGACCTCGCCGGTGACGGAGCCCAGCTGGGAGAGGAGCAGGATATTTTTTACATTGGGGACCGGCGACAGGTCCACGGGGCCTCCCACGTTGAGGACCAGCAGGAAGCGCCTGTACTTATTTTGAAGGAGGTTTATGTCCCGCGCCTCGGTGCGGGTGAGGAGTATGTCGCCGGGGACGGGGCGGCGGTCGGAGCCCTCGCCGGAGATGCGGGAGAGCACGTATATCGCCGTGTCGCCGGCGCCGGTGAGGGGAATAAAATACTCAGGCTCGGGCATGACAGCGCCCATGGCGTAGGAGATGGGGTTGATCCCCGCGTTTTTTGCCTCCGCCTTCACGCGGGAGATGAATTTTTTCCGGGCGGCGGCGTATGCCCTGTCGTAGTCGGCGAGCCAGCTTTTTGTGGTGACGTGAAAGCCCGCGCCCTCCAGCCCGCGCTCCACGCTCACGTTGAAGCGGGTGTTGACCTCGCCGGAGCCGGTGCCGCCGGGGACCGTTCGGCGCGCTCCGCTGCCATACAGGGCGACGTCACAGGGCGCGTCCAGCGGAAACGCGCCGTCAGAGCGCAAAAGCACGGTGCAGTCCGCCCCCAGCGCCCTCACAGCGTTTCGGTGTGTACGTTCAAATTCTTCCATATTTATCCTCCTCAGGCGCTTTGATTTAATATAAATCTAAATCTCACCTCTAATTATCTGTGTGGACCATAATAACCCCATCCAAATCCTTCGTGATATATAAACCAAATATTATATACTTCGCCCTCTGTTCCTGTCGTTATACCCGCCATACCAGGATGAGCTTGCTCACTAATTGTAAGCCATTCCATACCCGTATGAGTTTCACCGCGGTCATCCATGAGGATTGGGGAGCCATCAGTCCACATATCACCTACTACATATTCTAATCCAGTATTAGGAGCAACAACACCCGTCCAAATATCTACGCCCTGACCTGCTCCAAGGATACCCCATTTCTTCTCAAGGACTACTCTTGTGCCATCAGCCTTTATAACAACGTCTCCCTCTTTGCACTCATTGTGTCTTGAACCCTCTACAAACTCCTGATGTCCGTCCACAATCGTTGACTCCACAACGTCAAAATTAGGAGTAGAACGCTCTGACTTTTCCATCATCTTATAAAGGACGAGGGCGGCTTGACCTCTATTTAATGTCCCCTTGGGGTTGAATGTTCCTTTGGAGTCCACGCCGGTCAAAATACCCATTGAATAAGCGATCCTTACGTAGTCCCTATAATATGTCCCTATGCTGTCCCAGTCGGCTATTTTGGATGTGCTTACCAATCTGTCCGCGGTCTCGCCCGTTGCGTTCTTCAACGCGTTTACAATTATCATGCTCATTTCCTGCCGTGTGCAGCCCTGCTTCAACGTCACACTGTCGTCCGGCATTGCGACCTCGGTTATTATACCTTTTTCAAGGGCGACGGTGTAATAGTTGGCATACCACGCGGCTCCCGGAGCCTTTGGAAGGAAGTCAACATCCGAACCGTAATAAATCATTGTGACAACGGAAATAAACTCCGCTCTTGACATTTCCTTTTCCGGGGTGTATTCTCCGACGCCGTTGACTGGCGTAGTCGTACCGTGCAAAATGCCCTTTGCGGTCATGTACATGACCGCTTCGTAATAATAATTGTCCTCAGAAACGTCGGAGAAGATAAGGGCGCTTTCGCCGGAATTCGCGCTTCCGGCATACGCCGTGCCGAGTATTGAGGACAAAACCAGAGCGATTGCGAGGATTTTTACAAGTATGGCTTTAAATTTCATTGCCGGTTCCTCCATATAGCAGGTTAAGAACAGGATACTACATTTTTCATTTAATGGCAAGTGGCAATTGTGATGTCGTTTTTATTTTTCAATAAGTATTGACAAAATGTCTCAAAAAAGGGATACTAATATTTAGAATATTACAAAATGAGGAGAGTGGTTTTTGTGGTTGATGTGGCGGTTGTTGGGTGTGGGGTTATTGGTGCGGCGGCGGCTATGGAGCTGGCGCGGTATGAGGTCAGCGTGGCGGTGCTGGAGAGGGAGAACGATGTGGCTGTGGGGACGACGAAGGCTAACTCCGCCATACTTCACGCGGGGTACGACCCGAAGCCCGGGACGCTCATGGCGCGGCTCAATGTGCGCGGGGCGGCGCTTGCCAAGGAATACTGCGAGAAGCTGGACGTGCCCTATAAGCAGTGCGGCTCGCTGGTTGTAGCCTTTTCCGAAAAGGACGAGGAGACGCTGAGGGAGCTTTACGGCAGGGGCGTAAAAAACGGCGTTGAGGGGCTTGAGATAATATCCGGCGACGAGGCGAGAAGGCGCGAGCCGGAGCTTGCGGGGACTGTTAGGGCGGCGCTTTGGGCGCCCTCCGCCGCCATTGTTTCGCCCTGGGAGATGTGCCTTGCCTTTGCCGAGACCGCCGTGAAAAACGGCGCGGAGCTGAGGCTCAACACCGCCGTCACGGGGCTTTCGAGGGGCGACGGCTTCTGGACTGTCCACACGGACAAGGGGTACATCCAGGCGAGGTACGTCATAAACGCCGCGGGGGTGGACTCGGACACCGTCCACGACATGGCGGCGCCCCACAGCTTTGAGGTCAAACCCAGCCGGGGGGAATATTACCTCCTTGACAAGTCGGAGGGGACGCGGGTAAATTCCGTCATCTTCCAGTGCCCCTCGGAAAAGGGGAAGGGCGTGCTGGTGTCGCCCACGGTACACGGGAACCTCATTGTGGGGCCCAACGCCGAGGGGTCGGACAGGCACGACCTCGCGACTACGGCGGGGGGACTTGAGTTTGTGAAGGAGACGGCGAGGCTCTCCGTGCCGGGGGTGGATTTTTCAAAATCCATAAGGAATTTCGCGGGAGTTCGCGCCAACACGGGCTTTGACGATTTCAGGATAGGCTTTGCCGCTCCTGGATTTTTGGACCTTGCGGGGATATGCTCGCCGGGGCTCACCTCGGCGCCCGCCATCGCGGAGTACGCGGCGGAGCTTTTGAGGGGCGCGGGGCTGGAGCTTCGGAGGAAGGACGAATTTGTATTTTTCCGCAGGCGTCTGCGGTTTAAAGAGCTCAGTCAGGAGGAGCGGGAGGACCTTGTCGCCATGTACCCGGAGTACGGGCGGGTGATATGCCGCTGTGAGACTGTGACGGAGGGGGAGATACTCGCCTGTCTGCGTACGCCCATACCGCCTGTGTCCGTGGACGGGGTGAAGCGGCGGGTAAACGCCGGAATGGGCAGGTGCCAGGGGGGATTTTGCGCCCCCAGGGTGGTGGAGATACTCTCCCGCGAGCTGGGGATAACGCCCGGAGAGGTGGTCCAGGACAGAGCGGGAATGAGGCTTCTTTTTAACGAGACGAAGGGGGGCGGAGAGAATGTATGACCTTATAGTTGTGGGCGGAGGTCCGGCGGGAATGGCGGCGGCGTGCGCCGCCTGGGACGCGGGGCTTAGGAATATTCTTATAGTCGAGCGGGACAGGGAGCTTGGGGGGATACTCAACCAGTGCATCCACAACGGGTTTGGGCTCACCTACTTCAAGGAGGAGCTGACGGGTCCCGAATACGCCCACAGGTTCGCCCGGCTTCTGTCCGAAACGGGGGTGGAGGTCAGGACCGACACCATGGTTTTGGACGTGACCCCGGACAGGCGGGTACACATGACGGGGCCTGAAACGGGTTACAGGATCGAGGAGGCCCGGTCGGTGATACTCTCCATGGGCTGTCGGGAGAGGACGCGGGGGGCGATCGCCATACCGGGGACGCGCCCCGCCGGGATATACACCGCGGGAGCGGCGCAGAGGTATGTGAACGTGGAGGGCTGGATGCCCGGCAAGCGCGTGGTGATACTGGGCTCCGGCGATATAGGGCTCATTATGGCGCGGAGAATGACCCTGGAGGGGGCGAAGGTGCTGGCGTGTGTGGAGGTCATGCCATATTCGGGAGGGCTGACAAGGAACATTGTGCAGTGCCTGGAGGACTTTGACATACCGCTTTACCTCTCGCACACCGTCACGGACATAAGAGGGCGCGACAGGGTGGAGCAGGTGGTGGTGAGCCAGGTTGACGCGCGGCGCAATCCCATACCGGGAACCGAGATGGTTTTTGACTGCGACACGCTTTTGCTGTCCGTGGGGCTCATTCCCGAAAACGAGCTCACGGAGCGGGCGGGGATAGAGATGGACCCCAGGACAAAGGGCGCGGCGGTTTATGAGAATATGGAGACGAGCGTACCCGGTGTTTTCGCCTGCGGGAACGTGGCGCACGTGCATGATTTGGTGGATTTTGTGACGAAGGAGAGCCAAAGGGCGGGGACCGCGGCGGCAAAATACGTGCTGGAGGGTCCGGCGGAGGGGAAGGGAGTGCCGATTAAAAACGGGGACGGCGTGAGCTACACCGTGCCGCAGAGGGTGAGGCTCCAAAACGCAGGGGACGCGTTCAGCGTGTTCTTCCGGGTCAACAGGATATACGGAAAGGCGGAGATTGTGGTTGAAGCCGGCGGGCGGGAGGTCTGCCGCTTCAAGCGCGACAGGCTCTCGCCTGGGGAGATGGAGAACATATCGGTGCCGGTGAAGCTCCTTGGCGGCGAGCCGGAGGAGATAAGGGTATTTGTGAGGGAGGCGTGAGTATGCGGGAGCTTATTTGTATCGTGTGCCCCAGGGGGTGCCGGTTGAAGGTTGACGACGGGCTCAACGTGACGGGGAACTTCTGCCCGAGGGGGGCGGAGTACGCAAAGGCGGAGCTTACGCACCCCACAAGGACCGTGACATCCACTGTCAGGGTGGAGGGCGCGGAGATCCCGCGCTGTCCCGTGAAGACGGCGGCGCCCGTTCCCAAGGAGAGGATACGCGACGTCATGGCGGCGCTGGACGGGGTGACGCTGCGCGCGCCCGTGAGGGTCGGCGACACCGTGATCGACGACGTGTGCGGGACGGGTGTTAAGGTGGTGGCGACACGAAGGCTTTAAATTTTAGAAAAAGGCTTTGCCTTTTTCTAAAATTTAAGGGGGACGTGCGAAAAAATTTCCGGAAATGTCTGCGGACATTTCCGGAAATTTTTTCTGCTGTCGCGCGGCGCGCGCCCTCGTCGTCGCTGAAGCCGCTTAACCTCGCCCCGCCGCAAGCGGCAGGGCTCAGGCGCAGGCTTCGCTCCTCCTCTCCCCACGCAATCATGATTGCGTGGGGACCCCATATGGGCGCACACTTGCAAAACAAGTCATAACCTCCGGCTAAGCCGGAGGCTTGATTTGGCCCTAAAAGGGCCTTTTACCGGCAAGCGTCTCAAGACGCACTGAATTTCTGTCGCTTGCATCACTTGCCCTACGACCCGTAAACGGGCTTATCCGCTTGTTTGTGACGTGTCTGTATTCGTAACCTGATATTATAGTCGCTCGCTTCGCTCGATGCTTTTAGCTAAAGCCCATTTTGCCCCCCGGCATAGCCGGGGGTTCCATTGACGCAAAGGTGATTTTTCCGACGCGCATGTCGTCGGAAAAATGATTTAAGTTGGAGAGTGGGAGGTTGATGTGGGGGCGGGAGTGTGGTAGAATGGGGGTATGTTTTTTGAAGGGAGAGGTGGAAGGTGAGGAGAGTTGAGGGATTGATGAGGGAGCTTGGGGAGATCCGGGCGGGAAATTTTTTGGCTTTGACTGTCGCGGGGACGGTGAACGCGTTTGGGGTGTCGATGTTCCTGTATCCGGTGAAGCTGTATGACAGCGGGATCTCGGGGCTTTCCATGCTGCTGGACCAGGTGACGCCGGAGTGGTTGTCGCTGTCGGTGTTTTTGCTGGTGCTGAATCTGCCGGTGTTTATTTTCGGGCTGAGGAGGCAGGGAGCCGCGTTTACGGTGTACTCGCTGTACGCGATAGGGGTATATTCGCTGGTCTCGTACCTCATAATGTACGTTTTGCCGGTGGACGTGGACTTTGTGTCGCCGCTGGCGGGGACGGATCTTTTGCTGTGCGCGGTGTTCGGCGGGGTGATCTCGGGAATCGGCAGCGGGCTGACCATACGCTTTGGCGGGGCGATAGACGGGATAGATGTGCTGTCGGTGATATTTGCCGGAAGGATTGGCGTGTCCATCGGGACGTTTGTTATGGCATTCAACACGGTGCTATACATAGTCTGCGGGACGGTGATACACAGCTGGATACTGCCGCTTTACTCCATCGTCACGTATTTTGTGGGGTCAAAGACCGTGGACTTTCTGGTGGAGGGGTTCGACAGGTCCATGTGCGCCATGATCGTTACAAACAAGTCAAAGCAGATATGCGCGGCGCTTAATGAGCAGTTCAAGGCGGGGGGCACCATCGTCAACGCCATGGGGGGATACTCAAAGGACGAGAAGCAGATAATCTATTTCATTGTGAACCACTTTCAGATAAACAAGCTCAAGAAGCTGGTGACGGACATAGACAGGAACGCCTTTATCTCCCTGCAGAACGTGGCGGGGATCGTGAGAAAGGGAAGGGAGTGAACGCGGCGTTATGGAAGGAAAGAAGGCGGCGGGAGCGATGAGGGACAGGATCGTTGAATACGCGGGGAGAAGGTACGGGGCGAGGGAGGAGTATCTTTGGGAGAGGTATCCCAATTACGCTGTGCTGAGGCACGGGGACAACGGGAAGTGGTTCGCGCTCTTTATGGACGTTCCAGGGTCGAAGCTGGGGCTTGAGAGCGGGGAGAGCGTGGAGATTCTGAACGTGAAGATGGGGGACCCGCTGTTGGCGGATCTGCTCACGCGGGAGGAGGGCTTTTTCAGGGGCTACCACATAAGCAGTGGGAACTGGGTTTCGATACTGCTGGACGGGACGGTGGGGTTTGAGGAGATCTGCAGGTGGCTGGAGGAGAGCTATTTTGCCACGGCGTCGGCTCAGACCAGGCAGGCTCTCAGGGCGCCGAAGGAGTGGCTGGTCCCCGCCAATCCCAAATATTACGACGTGCAAAGGGCGTTTGAGGAGTCGAAGGAGATAAACTGGAAGCAGGGGAAGGGGATAAAGACCGGGGACACGGTCTTTCTCTATGTGGCCGCGCCGGTCTCGGCGATACTATATAAATGCAGGGTGACGAGGACGGATATACCTTATAAATTTGACAACGGCGAGGTGAGGATGTCCGCGGTGATGAGGATAAGGCTTGTGAAGCGCTACAAGTCGGACAGGTTTACGTTTGAGGTTTTGGGGAGGGAGTACGGGATCTACGCGGTGAGAGGACCGAGAGGGGTGCCGGAGGCGCTGAGGGAGGCGCTGGGGTGATATAAACGGAAGGGCGTGTGGGTGTGAAGACGGTACTGGTCATAGACGACGATATACATATCGGCAATTTGCTTGAGGAGGCGCTGAGAGGGGAGGGGTACGGTGTTTTCCGCGCCTATTCGGGCACGGAGGCGCTTTTACTGCTCTCCAAGACGGCGCCGGACCTTATTTTGCTGGATCTGATGCTCCCGGGGCTGTCCGGGGAGGAGTTACTGCCAAGGATAAACGGGGTCCCGGTCATTGTGGTGAGCGCGAAGGCGGATTTGGACGACAAGGTAAAGCTCCTTCTGGGCGGGGCGGCGGACTATGTTACAAAGCCGTTTCAGGTAAGGGAGCTTTTGGCGAGGATCTCGGCGCGGTTGAGGGAGAACGGCTCTGCGGCGTCCTCGCGGCTTCAATATGACGGTCTGATTTTGGACGCGGATACACATGGGGTGACGGCAGGCGGAACCCAGGTGAGGCTGACAAGGACGGAATACGCCATTTTGAAGCTGCTTATGAGGAACCCCGGGCAGGTCATCTCAAAGTCACGGCTTTTGGAGGATATAAGCGACGACACGCCGGACTGCACGGAGAGCTCGCTGAAGATACATGTAAGCAATCTGAGGAGGAAGCTGCGGGAGGCGAGCGGGAGGGACTATATAGAGGCGGTTTGGGGGATAGGGTTTAAACTTAGATAAAGGACTATCTTTACGATTTCTTTACCGGCTCCTTTACCGGTTTCTTTACCGGTCCGTGATATGATGTCCGCATCAAATTCAAGGAGGTAGGTCCTTATGGACTGTGTTCTCAGGACGGACGCTTTGACGAAGAGCTATAAGGGCGTCAAAGCTTTGTCGAATCTCACGATGAGCGTTCCGAAGGGGGCGATATACGGGTTCGTGGGAAAAAACGGCGCGGGCAAGACGACGCTGATACGGCTGATTTGCGGCTTGCAAGAGCCGACGTCGGGGGAGTACACGCTGTACGGAAGGAAAAATACGCAAAGGGACATTATTAAGCCGCGGCGGCGAATGGGCGCGGTGGTGGAGACGCCCTCCGTTTATCTGGACTTGACGGCGGAGGAGAATCTAAGGCAGCAGTACAGGATATTGGGTCTGCCGTCCTTTGACGGTATTTCGGGCATTTTGAAGCTTGTGGGACTTGAGAACGCCGGAAGAAAAAAGGCGAAGGATTTTTCCCTTGGTATGCGGCAAAGGCTGGGTATAGCCATCGCGCTTGCGGGAGACCCGGACTTTCTCGTTCTTGACGAGCCTATCAACGGGCTTGACCCACAGGGTATCATAGAGATACGGGAGCTCATTTTAAAGCTGAACAGGGAGCGGCAGGTGACGGTACTCATTTCAAGCCACATTCTGGACGAGCTGTCGAAGCTTGCGACGCATTACGGCTTTATCGACGGCGGACGCGTAGTAAAGGAGCTCAGCGCGGAGGAATTGGAGGCCGTATGCAAAAGGTGCGTCCGCGTGGAGGTCAGCAGTACAAGGGCGTTGGTACGCGTTTTGGACGAGATGGAGGTCGAATATAAAATTCTCAGCGGCACCACAGCCGACGTCTACGCGAAGGTGAACATATCGCGCCTCAGCGCGGCGCTGGAGAAGGAAGGCTGCGAGCTTATTTCGGCGCGGGAGCGGGAGGAGAGCCTGGAGAGCTACTATATGAGTCTTGTGGGAGGCGGCGCGAATGAATAAGCTGTTGAGGTCGAATTTTTCGAGGCTTTGGAAGAGCAAAATATTTTGGATCTGTATGGGAGCGATGCTTGTATACGCGATCGTGTATATGCTGAATGGGTGCAGGCAAGCTGAAATGGATATGTCGGAGTACCAATACTCCATTGATAATTATTATTTCCATTTTGCGCTGCTGATTGGCTTCTTCTGCGCATTGTTCAGCAGTATGTTTTTCGGAACAGAATTTAGTGATGGAACGATCCGAAATAAAATTTTTGTTGGGCATACAATAGAAAGCATATATCTGGCGGGCTTGATCACAACATTTACGGCGACACTGCTCATAATGTCAGTGTGGCTCGTTGGCGCGCTGGCTGCTGTTCCGACGCTTGGCTTTTGGAAAATTGGCGTTTTTCGGCTGGTCATGTTTTTGCTGATCTCCGTCATGTTTGTCCTTGCCTTTTCCGCGATATTTACAGTTATCAATATGCTGTCGTCCAATAAGGCGTTGACTGTTCTGGTTTCGATACTGCTGTTTTTGGGGTTGTTGGTTTTTGCAAGCGTGATCTATAACAGTCTCAGCGAACCGGAAACGGTCAGCGGAGTTCTGATAACCCAAAACGGGCTTGAAATGGCGGAGCCCTCCCCGAACCCCAACTATATCACCGGAGTGAAGCGGGAGATATTCAGCTTTATCGTTGACTTTTTGCCCACGGGACAGGGAATCAGGCTGTGGCGGCTGGAAATAACAAATCCTGTCCGTATGCTTGCTTCGTCACTGTTTATTGCTGTGATTTCGACGTCGGGGGGACTGTTTGCCTTCAAAAGGAAGAATATAAAGTAACAGGAGATCATTATGGAAATGTGGTTATGGGCGGCTGCCGGCGTTTTGGCTGTCATCAACGTTTTGCTCCTTTTAAAGGTCCGCGCTTTGCGAAGAGCCGCGAGGGAGATAGAGGACGGCTTTGCCGACAGGCTCATGACCGGTACAAATACGCTTATTGACATTTCCTCCTCGGACAGGACCATGCGCCGGCTGGCAGACAGCCTGAACGTACAGCTCAGAAGGCTCAGGGAGGCGAGGCACCGCTTTGAGCAGGGGGATATGGAGCTGAAAAACGCGGTTACAAATATCTCCCATGATCTGCGGACCCCGTTGACGGCTATTTGCGGCTATCTGGATATGCTCGAAGCGGAGGAGACGACAGAGAAGGCGGAGCGGTATATCGGTATCATCAGAAACAGGGCGGAGCTGTTGACGCAGCTCACCGAGGAGCTTTTCGGATATTCCGTGGTCCTTTCCGCCGGGAGCGGCGAAAGGCGCGAGGCGGTGAATGTTGGCGGCGTTTTGGAGGAAAGCGTCGCCTCCTTCTATACCGCTCTGAAGGAGCGGGGGATCGTCCCGAATATACGTATTCCGGAGAAAAGGGTGGTCAGGACGGTTGACCGCTCCGCGCTGGTTCGGGTGTTCGCGAATCTTTTGAGTAACGCTGTAAAATACAGCGACGGGGATCTGGACATTACACTGTCGGAAACGGGCTTAGTTATTTTTACGAACACGGCGTCGAAGCTTGACGGGGTACAGGTGGGCAGGCTGTTTGACCGATTCTATACGGTGGGCGCCGCGGGAAAATCGACGGGGCTGGGGCTGGCTGTCGCCAGGACGCTGACGGAGCAGATGAACGGGAACGTATCAGCCAAGTACGAAAGCGGCAGGCTGAGCGTGACCGTGGCGCTTCCTGAGGAGTGAGGAACGGCGCAAAAGGGTCGGGGCGGGGGAAAACAGCAAGAAACGCAGAATTTTAGAGCAAGAATAACAGTTGAAATATCCTGTCGCGTTTGGTAGAATACGGTTCAATGCTATGCGCGGGAGGGGTTGGAGACGGAGACGGTCGGGAGGAAATATACGCTGTTTACGGCGAGGCAGCTGTTGTGTCTTGTGGCGCCTATCGTTATCGAGCAGATATTTTCCACGTCGCTGGGGTTTTTTGACTCGCTGATGGTTTCGAATATGAACGCGACCCAGGCGGTGAGGAGCAACGCCAGCAACGCCATTGGGAATGTGGATTACATAAACAACCTTATCATACAGCTCTTTTCGGCGTTTGCCACGGGGGGAGCGATCGTGACCTCACAGGCTTTGGGCGCCGGGGACAGGGAACGGGCGAACAGGGTGGCAAAGCAGCTGCTGATGCTGGTTATATGCGTCTCGCTGGCGGTGGGGTGCGTGTGCCTTGCGCTGAATAAGCCGATACTGAGGCTCTTTTACGGCAACGTGGACGACTCGACCTTCTCCTATCAGAGGACGTATTTTTACGTTACTGCCGCGTCGTTCCCGTTTATCGGGCTTTTCAACGCCTGCGCGGCGCTGCTGAGGGCGCAGAGAAAGAGCTTTTCCACCATGGCAAGCGCGGCGATAAGCTGCGTTGTGAACGTGGGATTGAACGCCGTTTTTCTGTTCGCGCTGGGTATGGGCGTTTTGGGAGCGGGGCTCGCAACGCTCTTTTGCAGGGCGATACCGGCGGTGTTCATGCTGGCGCTTCTGGGCGGAAGGGACAACGCCGTGCGCGTGAGGCTGTTGGAGAGGTTCCGCTTTGACAAGGCGATGATAAGGAGCATTCTGAGGCTGGCTGTGCCGAGCGGGGTGGAGACGGCGCTTTTCCAGCTGGGGAAGCTGATGACAAACACCTTTGTCAACGCCGGGGTTTACGCCACGGGAGCCAAGAGCATTACGGGCGTTGACGAGGCGGGGGAGCTTATACATATCAACATTCAGGCGAACGGGAACGCCATAGCAAATCAGATAAACAACTTCGCCTCGGTGGTGGGCAGCGGCGTCGGGACCTCGAGCCTCACGGTGATTGGGCAGTCGGTGGGCGCTGGGGACCCGGACCAGGTAAAATATTACATGAAGCGGATGTTCGTCATATCGTATATCGCCAACGGGATATGCGTGGGTACGATACTGGCGCTTATGCCGCTTTTGACGCGGCTTTACGGCTACGCGGAGGAGGCGAAGGCGATAGGGCGGCAGTGCCTGTGGTTCTGCCTGATATTCCAGTTTTTCCTCTATCCGCTGTCCTTTACGGCGCCGTCCATACTGAAGGCGACGAGCGATGTGAAATACGTTATGGTCTGCGCGGTGGTGTCCATGTTCACCATGCGCGTGAGCCTGGCGTTTCTGCTCACCACTGACAGGATCCCGGGGATGCCGGAGCTGGGCGCTATGGGGTATTGGATAGGAATGTGCTCCGACTGGGTGCTGAGATCGGTACTCTTTTCCACGCGCCTTTTGTCCGGCAGATGGAGGAAGGCGTCGGGGCTGATACGTGAACAGGCGGGGGACGCCGCAGGATAAGTTAAGATTATGCACATAGAAATACCCGACCGTAAAAGGTCGGGTTGTTTTTTTTTGTGCTGACGGGGGAGTGACGGGGGTTTGCGGTGGTAAATTTTGCAATATCGGAAATGTCCATCATAATCTCAAAAAAATGTATTGTATTGACCTACAATTTCTCCCATAATTATATAAAATGTTACAGAATATTTGTTTGCCGAGGCGTTTTGTTGTAACATTTGGTCAATATTTGGCGGCGTTATGTTATAAAGGAGTGGAAAAAAGCATGAGTAGTTGGAAAAAATGTCTATTTGGCTTTTCGCTGGCGATGGCACTGTTGATAGGCTTGTGCTCACCGGCAGTCAGCGTCGCCCGCGCGGCCTATGTCAAGGGGGAGCCTTCGTCGGTAGAGAGCGGGCCGGGAAGGCAGGCGGCGGATCCGTCGGAAATCAATATGCCCTTGTGCGGTGTTCAGCCGTATGCACAGGGCGGAGCGCTTTCCATGGTCGAGGACCCGTCTTACGAGGGGAGCGGCAGTCTGAAGGCGACGGGGCGCGCGCAGCCATGGGAGGGCGCGGCGTGGAATATACCCGCCGGGTCGCTGGGGGAGCTTGCGGAGAAGCGGCTATGGACGTTTTCGATGCAGGCGCAGTCCTTGGACACGTCAATGGACCTCACGTATAATTTTGAATTCTGGTACTCCGGCAGGGAAGAGAAAAACTATAAGAGTGTTACCGCACAAATCGGGAACGGCGGATGGACGAGGCTTGCGGGGACCTTTGAGGTGCCGCAGGATTGGTTTGTTAACCTGGACCATATAGTGATCTATCCTCAGAGCCGGGAGGGGCAGTTGAGCGATTACTGCCTGGCGGAGGTGTCGCTTCTGGGCGTGACGGTGGACGATATGTCCCTGTGCGGCGCAGCGCCCTACGCCCAGGGAGGCGGGGTGACGCTGCCGGCGGTAAACGAGCCGGTATATGAAGGGAACAGCAGCCTGAGGGTATCCGGCCGCGCGCAGACATATGAGGGCGCGGCGTGGAATATTCCTGTCGGGTCGCTGGGGGAGCTTGCGGAGAAGCGGCTGTGGACGTTTTCGATGCAGGCGAGGTCGGCGGACGGGGAGATGGACCTCACGTATAATCTTCAATTTTGGTATTCCGATGACGTGAACAACTGCAAATACAAGAGCGTTAACGCGCATATCGGGAACAGCGGCTGGACGCTTTTGAGCGGGGACTTTGAGATGACTGATGAGTATCTTTCAAATCTCACTCACATTGTGATTTATCCCGTGACGGGAGACGGACAATTCGGCGACTATTACCTTGACGCGGTGTCGCTGAACGGGATACCCATCGGCGATATGTCGATTTGCGGCGCCAAGCCCTACGCCCAGGGAGACGGGGCGACAATACCCGCCGTGGCGGAGCCGCTTTTTGAGGGGAAGTCAAGTATGAGGGCGACGGGCCGTCAGAACGTCTGGGAGGGCGCGGCGTGGAATATCCCCGCCGGGTCGCTGGGGGAGCTCACAGGGAATCGGGTGTGGACGCTTTCCATGCGGGCGCAGTCGGCGGACGCGGCGATGGATCTCACGTATAATCTTCAGTTTTGGTATTCGGGCAACTCGATAGACGACTGCAAATACCAAAGCGCTGCCGGACAAATCGGGAACGGAGATTGGACGCTTTTGTCCGGGACCTTTGAGATACCGGAGGAGTGGTTTTCGAATCTGGACCACATCGTTATTTATCCCACCACCGGCGAGGGGCAGCTGGGGGATTATTACATCGGGAGCGTATCGCTCACAGGCGTGCAGATGGGAGATGTGACGCTGTGCGGAGAGAAGCCCTACGCACAGGGGACCGGGACGACGCTGAACGCGGCGGCGGAGCCGCTTTATGAGGGAAAGGCAAGCGTGAGGGCGGCGGGCCGCCAGGAGACATTTGGGGGCGCGGCGTGGAGCATACCCGCCGGGTCGCTGGGGGAGCTTGCGGAGAAGCGTCTGTGGACGTTCTCGATGCAGGCGCAGTCGGCGGACACGTCAATGGACCTCACCTATAATTTTGAATTCTGGTATTCCGGCAGGGATGAGAAAAACTATAAGAGTGTGACCGCTCAAATCGGGAACGGCGGCTGGACGCGGCTCGCGGGGTCCTTTGAGATACCTGAGGAGTGGTTTTCAAGTCTGGACCACATTGTTATTTACCCCACCACCGGCGACGGACAGCTGGGAGATTACTATGTCGGCGCGGTGGAGCTCACCGGCGCGGCTATGCCTGAGGGGGACGCTGTGTCGCCCTGCGGCGCCGGGATATATTCACAGGGCGCCGGTGTGACGCTCTCTTTGACAGATGAGCCGTCCTATGAGGGAGGCAGCTGTATAAAGGTGACGGGCCGTCAGAACGTCTGGGAGGGGGCGGCGTGGAGCATTACCGCCTCGGCTCTTGGCGAGCTTACAGAGAACAGGCTGTGGACGATCTCCGTCGACGCCCGCGCGGACGCGGAGGCGATGGAGCTCACATATAACCTTGAATTCTGGTATCTCACCCGCAGCGGCAATAATTATCAGCACGCAACGGCACAAATCGGCAACAGCGAGTGGACTGCCCTTACGGGGACGTTTGAAATAGCCGAGGAATGGCTGAGTAGTCTTGACCACATAGTTATATATCCCACCACGGGAGACGGACAGCTGGGAGACTATTACTTGGGGGCGGTGAGACTCACAGGCGAGCCGGTCCCGGAGCGTCAAGACCCGCCCGTGTTTACGGATCAGAATGTACAGCCGGCGGTAAATATGCCGCTTTGCGGGATCAAGCCATACGCCCAGGGCGAAAGGGTGTCGCTGTCCTCAGATAGAAATATGGCATATGGGGATAATGCCGGCATGAAGGTCGCGGGGCGCCGGAATGCTTGGGAGGGCGCGGCGTGGAATATTCCCGCCTCCTCGCTGGGGGAGCTTGCTGAAAACAGGCTGTGGATGCTCTCCATGCAGGCGCGGAGCGACGAGGCGATGGAGCTTTCGTATAATCTGGAGTTCTGGTATTCGGATAGCGTGACGGATTGCAAGTACCAGAGAGCGACGGCGCAGATCGGGCCCGATGGGTGGACGCGTTTGGTTGGCACGTTCAATATACCGGAGGACTGGCTTGAAAATCTTATCCGTGTGGTGATTTACCCCATGACGGGTGAGGGACAGCTGGGTAATTACTATCTGGCTGAGGTGGAGCTAACAGGAACAGAAGCGCCGGAGTATGTTAAGGAGCTGGAGATATTGGGCGCTGAGCCCTACGCACAGGGCGAGGGCGTGACGCTGTCCGACGCGGAGGATGCCGGTCTTGAGGGACAGTGCGTGAAGGTCGCGGGACGCCGGAATGTTTGGGAGGGCGCGGCGTGGAATATTCCCGCCTCCTCGCTTGGGGAGCTTGTTGAAAAACGGCTGTGGATGCTCTCAATGCAGGCGCGGAGCGACGAGGCGATGGAGCTTTCGTATAACCTGGAATTCTGGTATTCGGATAACGTTGCGGATTGCAAGTATCAGAGTACGACGGCGAAAATAGGGCCCGACGGGTGGACGCATTTGGTTGGCACGTTCAATATACCGGAGGAGTGGCTTGTAAATCTTGTCCGTGTGGTGATTTACCCCATGACGGGGGAGGGACAGTTGGGTAATTATTACCTGGCGGAGGTGGCGCTCACAGGGACTAAAGCGCCGGAGTATGTTAAGGAGCTTGCGGTCCTGGGCGCTGAGCCCTACGCACAGGGCGAGGGCGTGACGCTGTCCGACGCGGAGGACGCCGGCTTTGAGGGACAGTGCGTGAAGGTCGCGGGACGCCGGAATATTTGGGAAGGCGCGGCGTGGAATATTCCTGCCTCCTCGCTTGGGGAGCTTTTTGAAAACCGGCTGTGGATGCTCTCAATGCAGGCGCGGGGCGACGAGGCGATGGAGCTTTCGTATAACCTGGAGTTCTGGTATTCGGATAACGTGGCGGATTGCAAATATCAGAGTACGACGGCGAAAATAGGGCCCGACGGGTGGACGCACTTGGTTGGCACGTTCAATATACCGGAGGAGTGGCTTGAAAATCTTGTCCGTGTGGTGATTTACCCCATGACGGGGGAGGGACAGCTGGGCGACTACTACCTGGCGGAGGTGTCGCTCACAGGCGAGCCCGCGCCAAAGGAGAGTGACGGCGGCGGGAGCAAGCCGTCCGCAGGAAAAACGGTAAGTATGCCTCTTTGCGGCGTCCAGCCATATGCCCAGGGCGACAGCGTGCAGCTTTCGGCGGCAGATCCCGAATATAAGGGCGGGAAGAGCCTGAAGGTCTCCGGCCGCCGGAACGTCTGGGAGGGCGCGGCATGGAGTATCCCCGCCGCTTCGCTGGGGACGCTTGCGAAGGATCTTCAGTGGACGCTTTCCGTTGAAGCCCGGTCGGAGGATGAGACGGACCTCACCTACAATATGGAGTTCTGGTATTCGGAGGACGTCGCCGACTGCAAATATCTGAGCGCCTCTGCGAGGATAGGAGGCGGCAGCTGGACGACGGTCCTGGGGGTGTTTGAGATCCCCGGGGCGTGGCTTGAAGGGCTTGAGCGCGTGGTGGTTTACCCCACCACGGGGGAGGGACAGCTGGGCGATTATTATATCGGCGCGGCGTCGCTTACGGGCGAGCCGGCGCGGGAGCGCGACGATATGACCGTGGGCGGGGAGAGCTATTTTGTCCACGGCGACGGAGTGCTCACCAGGGACTACGACGTAAAATATCAGGGACTTGACAGCATTCATGTTTCCAACCGCACCTTGGCGTATTCCGGCGCGGGGTGGGATGTGACGGAGCTCCTGCGAAATGAAGGCCGGGGCAATTATTTCTTCCACGCGTATGCCCGGGCAAAGGACGAGCCCATGATGCTCCATTACTGCATATATCTGCGGTTTGAGGACGGCACTGAGGACTGGCTCCAGCCGCCGGCGATGTATTATATCACTCCGGACGAGTGGTGCCCGGTGAATACGGACTACGCGGGCGGCGACGCGCTGTTGAGGAGCGTAAAGGGAATGACGCATGATTTCTCAAAGCTCGAGCAGGCCACGCTTTACCCGTGCACAAAGGAAAACGAGCTTGGGGACTATTATCTTGACGATGTAAGCCTGAGAAGGGGACCGGACGAATATGAGGCTCCCACGTTCCAATTTGACAGCTTTCCGCTGGACGGAGATTTTGAGGATCCCCTGGACGCGGGAGCGCCCGGACACCTTTTTACGCACGGCGAGGGAGCGAGGCTTGAGCGCACGGAGGAGGACAGCTACTCCGGCAGCTTCAGCCTGAAGGTGAGCGATCAGCAGAGCAGCTACAGCGGCGCGGGTTGGGTGGTTACAGACTATCTGAAGCAGGTAGGCTGGGGAGACTGGTATTTTACCTGCTTCGCGAAATCCGAGGGAGGAGAGGTACTTTTCCTTCAGTACAGCATCTATTTGCAATTTGACGACGGAACGGAAAAATGGCTCAGCTGCGGGCTGAACTCGGCGCTGAGCAGCCGGGGCTGGCTGCAGGTAAACACGGACACAGCGGGGAATCCCGCCGTGCTCCGCCCGACAGACGGCAGCGGGGTCATGGATTTTGAACATCTTTCCTACGCGGTCCTGTATCCGAACCTTGACAGCGGAATGGGAACGTATTACATCGACGGCGTCAGGCTCTGGTGCGAGAAGGCGACGGAACCGGAGCCGGAGGACATACCTCCCGCCATCGCGCCGCCCCCGGCGCAGGACGGTACGGATACTGTACCGGAGGAGCATAGGTCATCAGGCGTGTGGATCCGGGCGGTCGGCGCCGCCGCCGCTGTCGCGGCGGGAGGTGTTGGGATCGCCGTATGGCGCGGTAAGCGCAGGGGAGGCAAAGGAGGAAATTGAGCTTGGCAAAGCAAAGGAAAAATACCCATTTGAGCGGAAGGGCGCGAAGAGAGAACCTCGCCGGCTATCTCTTCGCCGGTCCCGCCCTGCTGGGACTGCTTCTGTTCGCGCTGCTGCCGATACTTGTAAGCCTTGCGGCGAGCCTGACGGATTGGAACATGCTGACCGACTGGACGTTTGTGGGGCTTGGAAATTACCGGTCGCTTCTGACGGAGGACTACTACTTCTGGGGCTCGGTGAAGGCGACGCTTTATTATGCCGTTTTGTCGGTGATCTCCTCCAATCTGGTCGCCCTTACGGTGGCGCTTCTGCTGAACACCGACACAAGGCTCCAGGGGATATTCCGCACTATCTATTATCTGCCCACCATCGTTCCGGCGGTCGCCCAGGCGCTGTTATGGGGCTGGCTGTTCAATGTGGATTACGGCCTGTTCAACAACATCTTGTCCGCCCTGGGGCTTCCGCCCTGCGACTGGCTGGCGGGTGAATCCACCGTTATCCCGTCCCTGGTCCTAATGTCTGTCTGGTCCTGCGGCGGCTCGATAGTGATCTACCTGTCGGGGCTCCAGTCGGTCCCGCCGGAGCTTTTGGAGGCCGTGGCTATCGACGGCGGCGGAGCCTGGGCGCGGTTCAGGACGGTAACGCTGCCGTATCTTTCGCCGGTGCTGTTTTTCAACGTGCTGATGAGCATGATCGGCTCCCTTCAGGTATTTACACAGGCTATGATGATGACCGGCGGCGGACCCAACGGAAAGAGCCTGTTCTTCTCCTATTACCTGTATCTGAAGGCGTTTACGGACAATCAGATGGGGTACGCCTGCGCCATGGCGTGGATGCTTTTCCTGCTGATAGTCGTGCTGTCCGCGCTGTTTTTCAGGGTGTTCAAGAGCCGGGTGTTCTACGAGTCGGGGCAAAGCTGAGGTGAAACAAAATGAAACAAGTCAGTAAAAATGACCGTCGGATCCGGCGGATATGCACATTGATCCTTGTGCTGGGAAGCGCAGTGTGCCTGTTCCCGTTTTTCTGGCTCATCCGCACATCGCTGATGGATCTGCGGGAGATATACCGGCAGCCGCCGCTGATGTGGTCCGAGAGCCCGCACGCGGAAAATTACGGCGAAATATTTTCCGGTGAGTTTCCGTTTTTCAAATACGCGCTGAACACGATGAAGATACTTGTGCCTGTGACCGTCGGCACGGTGCTTACAAGCAGTATGGCGGCCTACGCGTTTGCCAGACTGCGATTTGCCGGGAAAAAGCTGTGGTTTACCCTGTGCCTGGCGACGATGATGCTTCCGGGAGCGGTGACGATGATCCCGGGGTTCATAATCTGGAATGAGCTCGGGCTTATCAACACATACTGGCCGTTGATAATCCCCTCGTTTTTCGGCGGCGGGGCGTTCAACATTTTCCTTTTGCGCCAGTTTATAATGGGCATCCCACGGGAGCTTGACGACGCGGCGTACATTGAGGGGGCGAGCTTTTTCTGGGTGTATTGGCGCATCATTTTGCCGCTGATCCGCCCGGCTTTAGTGGTGGTGACCGTGTTTACGGTGCTTGGCTGCTGGAATGATTTCATGGGGCCGCTGATCATGCTGTATGACCCGAACAAGTATACGCTCGCACTGGCGATGCAGCAGTTCTCCGGAAGCTATGGGAGCAACCTGGGCGTGATAATGGCGGGGGCGGTCGCCACAACGGTCCCGGCGGTGCTGCTGTTCCTTTTCTGCCAGCGGTATTTCGTCAACGGCAGGATACTCAGCGGAATGAAATAACGGCGGCGCCGATGCGGAAACATATTTATGCCTTATCAAAGGGGGACCTGATGAAATTTAAAAAATTATGCTGTCTGCCGCTGGCTCTTGCGCTGCTTTTGAGCGGGTGCGGCGCGCGGACAGGAGAAAATGAGGACGGCGACAGCGAAGAAGCGGGGTATAGGGCTCAAACGCCTGAGTGGGACAGCTTCTCACAGCCTTACCTTACGTTGGAGGACCCTGTGTTCGACAGGGCGGGAGCCCTGCGCGGCGCCTCCTTTGGGGGCGTCATGGGGGAGCGGATCGAGAACCTGGTAAACCGCTGGCTGTACACCGCGTATTACAGCAATTCCGGAATGATGGAGCGCTTTTATCAGCGGGACGCGGCGATACAGCACAATTTGGTGGCGTGGTACGGGGAGTTTCCGGGGAAGTACCTGATGGGGATCGCCAGGGTCTACGCGCTTTATCCCGATGAGGAGCTGAAAAAAATCGGCGACAGTCTCACCGACGCGCTGTCCAAGGCGCAGGGCGGGGACGGTTACCTTGGCGTATTCTTCCGCGGGGACCGAATGCTGGGGAGCGTCTCGATGGATATCGGCGGCAGTACCATGAACACGTCAAACTGGGATATGTGGAACCATTACCACATAATCCGCGGACTGCTGGAGTGGTACGACAGGACCGGAAACGAGCTTGCCTTTGAGACGGCAAAAGGGGCGGCGCGCTTTATTGCGGACTATTTTAACGACGGACACAGCATTTCGGAGATCAGGGAGGGGGACAAGAACCTGTCCATACTGCCTGTATATCTGCGGCTCTATGAGATGACCGGCGAGCAGGGCTGGCTTGATTTCGCGAACTGCCTCCTGGCGGCGTGGCAGGGGGAAAACGGCGGTGATTTTTACCGGCGCGGTCTGGCGGGGACACCGTATAACGGACTGAAGCAAAAGCGCTGGGAGACGATGCACGCAGTGCTGGGTCTGGCGGACGTCTACGAGCTTACGGGGGATGAGTCATATAAGGATGCCTTTTTGAACCTGTACCGGTCGCTTTGCGAATATGAACGCCACAACAGCGGCGGAATGATGAGCGGGGAGCAGGCGGTGGGGTCGCCCTACCGGGAGGGCTCCGTGGAGACCTGCGCCACTGTGACATGGATGGAGCTGACGGCGAAGGCCCTGAGGCTCACCGGCGACAGCCGTCTGGCGGACGAGCTGGAGCTTTCCACGCTGAACGCGCTGTTGGGAGCTCAGGCGGCCTCGGGAAGGAACTTTACTTACAGCACCCCAGACGAGGGGGTCAGGCTCGCGTCGGCAATAGAGCTTGGCTTCCAGGCGACGGCGGGGAGTCCGGAGCTCAACTGCTGTTCCATGAGCGGTCCCAACGGCTTTGGACTGCTGTCCGAATGGGCGGCCGGCACCGATGAGAGGGGAGTTACCGTCAACTATTACGGCGAGAGCAGCTTTGCTCTGACGACTCCCTCCGGCGCAAAGCTCCTTATTGAGGAGGAGACGGATTATCCGCGCGGCGGAGCTGTGGCTGTTAAGCTTTCCGTGGAGGCGGAGGAGGAATTCACACTGCGCCTCAGGATACCTGCCTGGGCGGAGGGAAGCGCGGTCACCGTCAACGGGGAGAGCGTGGAGTGTAAGGCGGGAGAGTATTGCTCCGTCCGGCGCGTATGGAAAAGCGGGGATGTTGTGCGGCTCGATATAGCCATGACGGTACACGCGTGGCAGGGTGAGGAAAACAGGGCGGGCCAGGTATCCCTATACTACGGACCGCTGCTGCTTACCTACGATGAGAGGTTCAACGGTAACCTCCCGAAGGAGGAGCTCCCACAGCTTGAGCTCGGGACCCTGAGGCTTTCGCCCGCTCAGCCGGAGGTGGTCCCCGCGTATCCGGAGCCGGTCATATGCCTCGAGGCGGAATGTGCCGGCGGGACGCGCCTTGTGCTGTGCGATTTTGCCACTGCCGGACAAGCCGGCACGGATTACACCTCCTGGCTGCCGGCGGTCGACCCGGAGCTGCTGGAGGTCCGCACCGGCGCAGAAAAATGGCTGTCACGTTGGGAAGGGGAGGTATGGAGATGAACAAAAAAGCGATCCGGGTCACGGCGTTTCTTATATGTCTGTGCCTCCTCGCCGGCGGATGCGATAACGCAGCGGCGCAAAATCGGGAGGATACGTCTGATGGGGCCTATTTTGACCTGTCGGAGCTGGACTCGAAGGACAGGGAAGACGCGGCCTTAAAGGGCACGCAGTACCTTGCTCATTTTGGCGGATATGTGGGGGCGCGTGTTGACGCGAATCTGAAGAATTGGCTCTACGACGCCTATGAGAGCAACCCGCTTATGCTGGATTCCGTGAGGCAGAACGGTGAGACCGACATCGCCGGACAGGTGGATTTCTGGTTCGGGATGTTTACTCCGTGTCTTCTGCGGGGAGCGGCGGGGTGTTATGAAATGGAGCGCGACCCGGTCCTTTATGAAAAGATGGAGCGGATAGTGGCGGACGCTCTAGCGTGCCTTGACGAGTACGGCAGTCTTGAATATGACGCCGAGGGCGAGGAATTCCCACTGATCAATCCGTCCTGGCTGAACGGAGCGATCGAGTGGTACATGTCCAGCTCAAGTCCGGCGGCGCTGGAGCTGAGTATACGGCTGGGGGATTATTACATCGAGCAGGCGGAGACGCGGGGAATAAACGACACAATGCCCATAGGCGGGATCGCCCAGCTGTACCTGGAGACGGGAGAGGCGCGATTCTATCAGCTGCTTGAGAAATATATCCTCGCCTGGGGCTGGACAGGCGGAGACTATAAAAACGCGGCGGAGAACGGCGTGGAATACTGCGAGACGCTGCGAAACAACTGGGAAAACGTCTTTGAGGTGGCGGCGCTGGGACCGATCGGGGAGGCGCTGGGGGACAGCGGCTACGAGGACGCGCTCCAGTATATGGTCGAGAGCATCATACTCACCGACAGGCGCAGTACGGGCGCCAATACCACCGCGGAGGGAGCCGTCGGCTCGCCTTACGAGGCGGGAAGCGCCGAGACCTGCGGAAACGTCAGCTGGGCATATCTTTTGGCTGAGGCGGCAGGCAGGGCTAAGCGCTCTGACCTTATAGACGAGCTTGAGCTCACCTTCTGGAACGCCGTTCTGGGAGCGCAGGATATGGCGGGGCGCTGGTGGACGTATGACACGCCCCAGGAGGGCTACAGGGTGGCGTCCATCCAGGAGCTGAACTGGCAGGCGGTGCAGGGCGCGCCGGAATTCAGCTGCTGTATGTCCAACGCCGCGCTTGGCATCGGCACGCTGTCCGACTGGGCGCTTACGCGCGACGATACCGGGATCTACGTCAACTATTTCGGGGAAAGCGAGATGGTTGCCGCCACCCCCGCCGGCAATCTCATCCGGCTTACGCAACGCACCGGCTATCCGGCTGACGGAACGGTACGGCTGACATTGGAGCCGGAGGAGGCGGAAGCCTTCAGCCTGAATATCCGCGTGCCGATATGGTCCGAGAACACGCAGATCTCAGTCAACGGCAAGAGGCTTGAGAAGCCGCTGGCGGGAGGATACTACAAAATCACAAAGACCTGGGAGAGCGGCGACACCGTGGAGCTTTCCCTGGATATGAGCCCGCACTATTGGGCGGCTGAAAAGACCCATCTGGGGCAAATATCGGTATACCGCGGCCCGGTCCTCCTGGCATTGGACAGCCGTTTTGAGCCGGAGTGGGACGGGAGGGCTCAGGCTCTGGACCTGGAGAGCTTTTCGCCTGAGCTCACGGTCAGCGAGGAGGGATACCCGTCGCCCGCCGTGCTGTTGAAGGCGCGCAACGCGGCGGGGGAGACGGTGACGCTTTGCGATTTCGCGACGGCGGGGCAGAGCGGGACGCGGTACACCACATGGTTTGATAATTCCCAGCTTGTTCCACCGCGCCTGGCGCGCGGAGCGTGCTGTTGGAACCAACGATTTGATTCGGAGAAAGGAGAATAATGCCGTATGAAGAATAAATATCCAAGACGTTGGCTTGCGTGGGCCCTTTGCCTTTTGACGCTGTTGTCTTTGACGGCCTGCTCAAAGGACGGGGCGGGCTCAGGCATACAGGTGGAGCAGGGCGGAGGCGGCTCCCAGGGCGGCGAACAGGCGGGCGGCGGCGAAGACGTCACGGAGATAACGTTTTGCAACTGGGGCGATTCCGAGGAAAGGAAGATGTTTGAGGAGATATTTGCCGCCTTTGAAAAGGACAATCCCGATATAAAGGTCAACTACCTGTATATCCCCCAGGGGGAGTATATGACAAAGCTCAACTCCATGGCGGCGACGCATACGATGCCGGATATCGGGCAAATGCAGGAAATGAGCACTATGAAATGGGCAAAGAACGGAATGTACGCCGATGTGGGCGAGCTTTACGAAAGCGGTCAGATAAGCGGCCGGCTTGAGGCGGTGACCTTTGACAACACCTCAAACGGAACGGTGGGCGCCAGCTATATCGCCGAATGCTATACGCTTTTCTACGACAGGGATTACTGCGCCTCTATGGGCGTCGATGTCCCGTCGCGTGTGGAGGACGCCTGGTCGTGGGGGGAATTTATAGACGCGTGTATAAGGCTGACGGTGGATGTGAACGGCAGGCATCCGGATGAGGAGGGCTTTGACCCGGACCATATAAAGGTATACGCGATATCCGATTTCCCCGCGGAGATGCTGGCGATAAACAACGGAGGCGGGATACTGAACAGTGACGCGACCGAGATTTGGATGGACAGGGAGGAGACGATAGAGGCGTATCAGATGGTCGCGGACCTTATAAACGTATATCACGTCATGCCGAATCCCGCGTCCCGCGGCGCCATAGGCGGCGGGAACAACGTCCTCCTCACGGGGAAGGTGGCAATGAGCTACGCCGGTCAGTACAATCTGCTGTGGTACAAGAAGTATATCGAAAACGGCACGCTGAACCTGGGCTTTGGGGTGGGTCCGGTGCTGAAAAACTATACGGTCCTGACCTCCGGCCCGATAATCACGGTCTTCAAGGAATCGGAGCACAAGGAGGAGGCGATGCGTCTGCTGGAGTATATGTACGATACGGACAACATCATGGGGCAGGTACAAAAGGGGCTGTGGATGCCGTCGGACATGAGCTATTACACCGACGAGGAGAAAATAGACGAGTGGCTGAGCGGCGGAGAATATTACACGGATGAATACAGGACCGCCGTGGTCGACGTCATGCGTGACTGTGCCGTGCGGGACAACATGTTTAAGCTTTACAACTACACCACGATCTACCAGGTGATCAACACTCCCTTGGACCAGGTGTGGTCGGGTAAAAAGACGGCACGGGAGGTAATTGTTGACGAGATCATGCCAAAGCTTGAAAAGGAGATGCAGAAGGAATGGGCGGAGAGAAAGTGACGTTTGTACGGAGGGAAACGCTATGACAAATGAAAAGAAATTCCGCTTCGCTCCGCTGTCCGGGAAAAAAATCGAGCTCAAAGGGGAAACGGGGGGCCTCATTGGGAGGATCACGGATCAGTGGCTTCTTGGGATAAGGGAGAGCAACCCGGCGATATTGGAGCTTATCCGGGACTCGCGCCTTCCCATGAAGCAGCCGGTGCTGGCGTGGTCAGGGGAGTTTGCGGGAAAATACCTCACCAGCGCCGTGCAGATATACAGGCTCACAGGCGATGCCCGCCTGGGGAGCTGCATAAGGGACTTTGCAGACGAGCTCATCGGTCTTCAGCGGGAGGACGGCTACCTTGGGATCTTCCCTGAGGACTGCGAGCTCACCGGCAGGAGCGGGCCTATGAAATATGCCCTGGATCCCAATGATGTGGAGGGGCGCATCGAGACATGGGACAGCTGGGCGCATTACCACATCATGTACGCCCTTCTCCTTTGGCACGAGACCTCCGGCTCAGAGGCCGCACTGACGGCGGTAAGGCGCGCCGCCGAGCTGTTTATAAGCCGGTTTTACGGCGAGGGCCAGCCGCGGGTGGTGGAGACGGGCTCGGAGGAGATGAACCTCTCCGTGCTCCATGTCTTTGCCCTGCTGTACCGCAAAACAGGGGAGGAGAGGTATCTGCGCTTTGCCGAAAGGCTGATAGAGGACCTGTCCGTCAAGCCCGCGGGGGACTATCTGCGCCTTGCCCTGGCGGGAGAGGAGTTTTACAGGATGCCAAAGCCACGCTGGGAGAGCATCCATCCGGTGGAGGGGCTTTTGGAGATGTACGCGGCGACCGGCGATGAGGACTTACGCCAGGCGGCGGAGCGTATATGGCGGAGCATTACGGCGACGGACGTACATAACACAGGGGGCTTTTCCACCTGCGAACAGGCGGTGGGGAGTCCTTACAGGCAGGGGCCTGTGGAAACCTGCTGTGTGGTGGCGTATATGGCGCTGACAGCCGATATACTGCGCCTGACCGGAGATCCCATCGCGGCGGATATGCTGGAGCTGAGCACCTTGAACAGCAGCATGGGCTCGTTTTCTCCCAGCGGGCGCTGGTCGACCTACGATACGCCCATGGAGGGGTATAAACGCGCCAACTATCATGAGATATCCTTCCAATGCCGTCCGGGGAGCCCGGAGCTCAATTGCTGCTCAGTCAACGCCCCACGTGCCTTTGGACTTTTGGAGCAGTGGGCGTATATGGAGGAGGACGGCGCGCTGGTGGTGAATTACTATGAGCCGCAGCGCGCGGAGCTGACGCTCTCAGCCGGAAGGCTCATCCTGCGCCAGGAGACGGATTATCCATATGACGGCAGGGTCACACTGTGCTTTGAGGAGGCGCCGGACAGGGAGCTGACGATTAAGCTGCGCGTCCCGTTCTGGTCGGAGAGGGCTGCGCTGTCGGTAAACGGCGAGCCTCCCGTGAGCTGCAAAAGCGGATACGTGGACCTTTGCCGGCGCTTCCGTCCGGGGGACACAGTGGAGCTTCGCTTTGATATGTCCCTGCGGGCCTGGGCGGGCGAGGAACGGCTTGAGGGGAAGGGGAGCCTCTATTACGGCCCCATGGTCCTCTGCGAGGACCCGCACTATGACCGCGGACGTGACGTGGAGGCCCTGCCGACTCTTGACGCCGACTCACTGCGCCTTGGAAAAATCGAGAGGACGAAGCGGGCGGGGAGGACGTTTACCGTGAGCGACGGGACAAATGAGATGGTGCTTTGCGACCTGTACACCGCCGGCGCCACAGGCAGTCCGTATACCACATGGCTCCCCATGACAGGCATAAAGCCCCGCCCCTTCACGCGCGAAAATCCGTTCCGACTGCAAAGGGTGGGGCTTTCATAAGCCTGTATTAAGAATACACCGGCACCGACGGGGGAGCCGGCTTCGGGGGGTCAAGCGCCGTCCTGACCCTGCTTGTAATAGTAGGGCGAGAGGCGCGACCACTCCAGAGGGGAAAATCCCGTTTGCTGCTTGAACTGGCGGGAGAAATAGTAATAATCCGAATATCCGCAGAGGAAGGCGATCTCCTTCAGCGACCTGGAGGTCTGACTGCGCTCGTTGATGAGCAGCTTTGCGCGGTTTATCCGCAGAGAGATGAGGTACTGGAGCGGCGTAACACCGAACTGGCTGAAGAACAGCCGGCGGAGGTGGTCGGAGGAGAAGGGCGACTGCTTTGAGGAGGCGAGCCTGTAATTCGGGTCGCGGTAATTTTGCTCGATCTCCTCCTTCAGCGCCTCCACAAATGGGTTCGCGGCGGTATGCGGCAGAAGGGACCGCACGAACTGATGTATGCTCTCAAAAACAGAGGAGCACAGATAGTGGCTGTTGCCCGCCATTGACGCCGAGTAAAGGACGTGCAGGAGATTGAGAACAGGCTGTGAGGCGGCGTCGTGGAACCTGTAGAAGCTCCGCTCCTGGGAGGAGAAGAAATCCTTGAAGAATACAAAATAGTTCCCGTAGCCCAGCTCGGAGGTCTCGAAATGGGGCTCTCCGGGTCGGGTTATGAAAATGTCGCCCGGGACAAAGGGGTAGTCCTGCCCCGCGTGATGATATGACCCTGTGCCGACGCGGACATAGAACATTTCCCAGGTGGAATGAGTGTGCTCCTCCACCGCGGTCACATCGTCAGCGGTTTTTGAGATCAAAACCAAATCGTACATATCGCCGCATCCTCCCGTCGGCTATATTATATCGGAAATTTTTGAAAATGGCAAGGGCATGGCCGATGTCATAAACACATCGCGCTGATTTATTACTACCTGCATTGGCAGAGAAATGGAGAGCTTATGCTGGGAAAACATCTGCTTGGCTTATATGAGAAGGCCCTGGACCCGAAGGACACCTGGTACAGGCGGCTGAAAAAGGTGAAGTCCATGGGCTTTGATTTTATGGAGATCAGCATTGACGAGAGCGACCGGAGGCTTGAGCGGCTTTACTGGAGCCCCGGCAGAGTGGAACAGCTCCGGCGGCGCTTTTATGAAGCCGGCGTGGGGCTGCAGTCCATGTGCCTGAGCGTACACAGGCGTTATCCCTTTGGAAGCGCCGACGCTATGACAAGGGAAAAGGCCCGCGAAATACTTCTCCGCGCTGTGGATTTCGCCGTGGCGATGGGGATCCGCGTTATACAGCTGGCGGGATATGATGTGTATTATGAGGCGTCCACCCCCGACTCGGTAAAGCGATTTCGGGAGGGAATGGCATGGGCGGCTGAGGCGGCGAGCCAAAAGCAGGTAATGCTTGCCATGGAGATAATGGATACACCCTTTATGAATTCAATCTCAAAGCACCTGACATATGAAAACAGGCTGCTTTCCCCATGGTACAGGGTGTATCCGGACCTGGGCAACCTGAGCGCGTGGCCTGAAAACAACGTATCCGAGGAGCTGGAAAAGGGTATCGGCAGCATGGTGGCGGTCCATCTCAAGGACACACTTGCGGTGACCGACAGCTTTGAGGGAAAATTCAAGTGCGTTCCCTTTGGCAGCGGGTGTGTGGACTTCCCCGGGTGCTTTGCGCGGTTGGAGACGCTCCGCTATCGGGGGCCATATATGATGGAGATGTGGTACGCGGAGGGAAGCGACGACGTGGGCAAGGTGACCGAGGCAAAGGCGTGGATGGAGGAACGGTTTAACGAGGGGATGAGGAGGTGCGGCGCATGAGGGCTTATCTTGGGCTGGACAACGGCGGAACCGTCACCAAGGCCGCCCTGTATGACAGCGTTGGACGGGAGCTTGGAGCCGCCGTCACACCGACTGAGACGTTCACTCCCAAACCGGGCTGCGCGGAGAGGGACATGGAGGAGATGTGGCAGGCAAACTGCCGCGTCATCAGGGAAGTTTTGGAAAAGACCGGCGTCCGCGCCGGGGATATTGCGGGCGTCGGCATTTGTGGGCATGGCAAGGGACTGTACCTTTGGGGAAAGGACGGACGCCCGGTCCGCGCGGGGATAGGCTCCACCGACAACCGGGCGTATCAATACCCCTTGCGCTGGAGGAGCGACGGGACCGAGGAAAGGGCGTTTGCCATCTCGTGCCAGAAGATCATGTCCTGTCAGCCTGTGGCGCTGTTGGCGTGGCTCAGGGACAACGAGCCGGAAAGCTTTCGGAACATACGCTGGATCTTTGAATGTAAGGACTATGTGCGCTTCCGCATGACCGGCGTATCACGCGCCGAGATAACGGATTATTCGGGCGCCAACCTTGTTGACCTGCATACCGGAGAATATGACCGGAGACTTCTTGAGCTTTTCGGGCTGGAGGAGCTTTACGGGGCACTGCCGCCGCTTTGCCGCTCAACGGAGATATGCGGCACTGTCACGGCGGAGGCGGCAAGGCAGTGCGGACTTATGGAGGGGACCCCTGTCATAGGCGGGATGTTCGACATTGACGCCTGCGCCCTGGCGACGGGCGTAACCGACGAACGACGCCTTTGCGTCATCGCCGGGACCTGGTCCATAAACGAATATGTCCGCCGCAAGCCTGTGACCGACGGCAGTGTAAGCATGAACAGCACCTTCTGTCTGCCGGGATATTATCTGGTGGAGGAGTCGAGCCCGACCTCCGCGGGCAATAATGAGTGGTTCGTCAAGCAACTCCTTCCGGAGGTCACGGCGGCTGAGAGGGCGGCGGGAAGGGACTTTTACGGCATCCTCAACAGCTGGGTCGAGAGCATCCCGCCAGAGGAATTTGTGCCCGTGTTCCTGCCGTTCATTATGGCAAGCAACGTCCACCCCAACGCGGGTGCGTGCTTTGTGGGAATGAACCTTCGTCACAGCCGGCGGCATCTCCTGCGCAGCGTCTATGAGGGGATCGTATTTTGCCACAAGACGCACATTGACCGCCTTCTCCTCAGCCGTGAGGAGCCCTTCGAGAGCGTGCGGTTGGCGGGCGGCGCGGCACGCAGCCGCGTCTGGACCGGCATATTCGCCGATACGCTCGGGCTCCCCGTGGAGACCGTCAACGCAAATGAGACCGGAACGCTGGGCTGTGCCATAGCCGCGGCTGCCGCTGTCGGGGAATATCGGGATGTGGCGGAGGCGGCGTCAAAAATGGTAAGGCTCGCGCCGCCTGTTATGCCCAACCCCGAAACGGCGGAAATCTACAAAAGGAAATACGCCCTCTATAACAGGGTGGTGGAAAGCCTCGACGGAGTATTGGATGAAATGCAGTCTCTCATCGAGGGATAGTTTTTGACAAATGGGAATATGTGAAAACGCCCTCTCGAATTCCACGGAATTCGAGAGGGCGCTTTTGGGTGTAAAGGCGTATTTACTGCTGATTGGCGGGGGTGAGGGTGGCTATGCGGATCTCGAGGGGGGAGAGAACGGGTGAGTAGGTGTATGTTCCGCCGGGGGCGGAGACATAGCGGGAGCGAAGGGCGGGGACGCAGGAGCCGGCATAGAGCCTGGCGTCCTCGGGGGAGAAGGGGAGGCCGCCGCTTCTTACCCAGATGTCGAAGGCGGAGCCGTTTTCGCAGTTGACGAACCGCTCGGTCAGGACATATTCGACCGGCTCAAGTCCGGTCAGGGGGATCTCGAGGGTGAGGCGGCGCGACATATCAAACGGGGCGTAGCGGTCCAGGTCCGTGACGCCGAGGGCGTCGCCGGAGGCGAAGGGATCGCCGTAGTGGACGTAGTTGTAGGTTATGATCTGTATCCCTCCGTGACTGCGGGTGACGAAATATCCGTCGCCGCGGGCGATGAGCTCGTCGCCCAGGCGTTTCGCGAAGTCGAAGACGAAAAAGACGCTCTTTCGCACGCCGGACATGGTGTAAATGCCCAGGCCGCCGTGGAAGATGTTGGTGCTCTCCGGCAGGGGGTTCTCCTCAAGAAGGTCCGTGAGGCTCCAGTAGCCGAAGCTTTCAAGCCTGTCGTAGTTTTCCAGGAGGTTTTTCATGATGTAGCAGGACTTGAAGCAGGTGTCGGAAATGAGGTTGCGGTGGGAGAGAGTCAGGTTCCACTCCGTGAGGAGGATGGGCTTGTCGCCCAGACCGAGTTCGGAAAAGAGCTCGCGGGAGGCGGTGATGAAGCCGGAAAAGTCGTCGCTCTCCCTGGGAAGGCGGGAGGCGGGAAGGTGCATGACGCGAAGGTCCGTCTTCTCCGAGGGGAGGATGTCCGCGTAGTAGTGAAGGCTTATGAAGTCCGGGTCAATGCCGCGCTCTTTAAGGGCGCGGAAAAACGCCTTGATCCATCTGGGCTCACCCAGGTGGCGCATATATAAAAGTCCCGGCGTGCCGAAGCTTATGTCCGGGCAGACGGACTTTACCGTGCGGTAGGTGTTTTCAAAGAGTTCGATGAAGTCCTGCTGGCTTTCAAAGCCGAACATATCCGGGGGTGTGTCAGGCTCGCTCCACACGGTGAAGGGCCAGCTTGTGACCTCGCGGAGCCCGAAGCGGGAGATGAGGTGGCGGGTGAGTCGTTCGATGAGCATATTCCACTCCGCCATGTCCCGGGGCGGGGAGGTGTTGAAGGGCTTGTAAAATACGGTCTTGCCGGGGTCGGAGGCAAGGGCCGCCGGCATGAAGCTCAGCTGAATAAGGGGCCTGAGGCCTATGGAGAGGAGAAAGTCGAGCGCAGAATCTATCATCTGGAACCGGAATTGCAGCGACCCGTCGGCGGCGCGGGAGACGACCATCATGTCGTCGGCGAGAATCCCGTGGAATTTTATATACCTAAAGCCCACGGCGGACTGTATGTCCCGGAGCATATTCTGTATGTCGTGGCTCAGAAGGTCGTGCGCCCTGCCCACGGTGATGATCTGGCGGAAGGTGTGGCGAAGGGGGACGCCCTCACGGGTGACGTTTACGGGGGCGACGCGGCTGAGGGCGGGGGAGGAGGCGGGACGGGGCAGGGTGAAGCTCGTGCCGTTTACGTATTTTTCCAGGAGGGTCAGGTAATTGGAGGGCTCCAGCGACAGATAGTTGAGCCCCGCCGCCATATTGGACTCGGGCCCGCGCTTCTGCGCCTGGCGGCGGTATACGCTTGGGGTCTCGCCGTATTTTTGCTTAAAGGCGCGTATGAAGGTGTGGGGCTCGGTAAAGCCGTTGTCCACGGCGACCTGCTCCACGGTGTCGTCGGTGGAGGTGAGCTGCTCTCTGGCGTGAGAGAGCTTGACGTCGGTGTAGTATTGGGAAAACTTCACGCCGATATATTTGGCGAAGAAGCTGGAGAGGTACGGAACACTGAGGCCCTGGGACGCGGCGAGGTCGGCGAGGGAGAAGTTTTCGGCGTAGTGCGCCTCGATGTAGTCGATGATGGCGGTGAGGCGCTGGGTGTACTTTTTCCTGTCCAGCGTCTTTCCCGTGCCGGGGGCGCGAAAGTGCTCCAGAAGCTCAGCCAGGAGCCAATAGCCCATGCCGTAGTTGCGGTAGTCCGAGGAGACGCTGCGGCGGACGTTTTCGAGGAGCATACGGGATATGCACATGCGCAGGCCGTCAAAGCGGCCTTTGTCGGGGTCCGCCGCGCTGACGCAGTCGAACTCAATGTCCTCCTCATTTCCGGAGATGCTGAACATCTCCGGCCTTATCTGCACGGCGATGAGCGTCGCGCCGCTGTCGGAGCTGAGCTCGTGGATGGAGTTGGAGTTGATGAGGGTCACATCGCCCTCGCCCATCAAAAATGTGCGCTCGTCCACGGTGACGTGAGCGGAGCCCTTTATGAGGAACACCAGCTCCAGGCTCCTGTGCCAGTGACGGGAGACGGAGCCGATGGCGTGCATGAAGACGCGTATGCGCATATTGTGCGGAAATGCGATTATCTCGTGGCGTTCCTCCATCGGGACATGCCTCCTTGCGGTAATAATGTGGTTATTCTATCACACAATGTACATTTTTTCAACTGTCAATGTACTTTTTTTAATCCCCCTGTGCAGTATGTCAACAAATCGACGCAAGGCCCCATTAAAAACTGTTCATGAAAATAAAAATTTATGATATTGAGGCTTTTCGTGCAAAATGATAAAATTATTCTCAGCAACGGACCGGCAGCATACAAATTAACCAAAAAATCCAAAAATCCACAGCACAATCATTTCAGCGGAGGGAGAGGTCATGAGCAAGGAAAGAATTATTGAGATCCGGCATATGTGCAAAAATTTCGGTCCAACCCGTGCCCTTCGTGATGTGGATGTGAGCTTCTACCGGGGCGAGATCAGAGGTCTTGTCGGGGAGAACGGCTCGGGAAAATCCACCATCACGTCGATACT
>CANQVL010000023.1 GCA_947627285.1 uncultured Oscillospiraceae bacterium | reverse complement strand
GTATGCTCGCCCATGGACGTGTATATCGGCCTTGCCATGCTGACGGAGACCGCGGGCGGCGGGACGCGTCAGCAGCTCCTGGAGCTTTTGGGGATGGACAGCGTGGAGGAGGTCCGGGCGCTTACGAAGCGGGCCTGGAACGCCCTCTATGTCAACGACGGGGTGTCCGAAATGGAGCTTGCCACCTCTGTGTGGCTGCGTGAGGGGATGACGTTCGACCGGGGCGTCCTCGATACCCTCTCGGAGGACTACTACGCCTCGGTCTTCTCGGGGAAGATGGGCAGCGCGGAGCTTGACGAGGCACTTCACAGCTGGATCGACGCCCACACCGGGGATATGCTCAAGGAGGAGACGGGGAGCCTCAGGCTGACGTCGGACACCTCCATGGCCCTGGTGTCCACGGTGTATTTCAAGGACGCGTGGTCCTTTGACAGGTCCCTCACGGAAAAGGCGATGTTCCACGCCCCCGGCGGCGACACCGAGGCGGACTTCATGCACCAGACCTACGACGGTCTCTACTACTGGGGAGACATGTACGGGGCTGTCATCAAGAGCTTTGAAAACTGCCGGCTGCTCCTCATGCTCCCCGACGAGGGCGTGACGCCTGAGGAGCTCCTCAATGACCCCCAGGCCCTGGCGATGCTGTGCGGGGAGCGTGAATACGACAGGTCCGGGGAGTATGAGATCGCGCTGACCCTCCCGCGCTTCGATGTACGAAGCGCGGGGCTTTTGAACGACGCGCTGAAGGATCTCGGTATCACCGACGCCTTTGACATGGACGCCGCCGATTTCTCCCCCCTGAACGCCGTGCGCAAGGACGGGACCCCTGCGGAGCTCTACCTCTCCGGCGCCCTCCACGGCGCCAGGGTGAAGGTGGACGAGGATGGCGGCGAAGGCGCGGCGTATACGTTTATCTATCTGGGCGACGGCGCCGCGCCCCCCGCCGATACAGAAAAGATCACCCTCACCTTCGACCGCCCCTTCCTCTTCGCCGTCCTCCAAAACGGCCTGCCGGTGTTCACGGGTATAGTCAACGAGCCGTGACAAAAAGGAGGCGGGCAAAAATGCCCGCCTTGAAAAGGGTTGTGGGATAAAGATATGAGCTTATGGTTGGATAAGCTGTAATTAAATAGTAGCACCGCCGGGACAAATTGTAAATAGGAAGTTTTGTCGCAAAAGGACTACTTTTGGCGCATTTCGCGTTTTTGCTCCGGCGGTGCCGCCGCGCCGCCCTTATTGCAGCGCGTCGTAGCCCTCCTCGCCGGTGCGCACCTTGACCACGTTCTCCACGTCGAAGACGAATATCTTCCCGTCGCCGATGTTGCCGGTGTAAAGGACCTTGCGGGCGGTGTTTATGACCTCGCTGACAGGGACCTTGGAGACCACGATGTCCACCTGCACCTTGGGCAGGAGCTGGATCTCCACGGGTACGCCGCGGTAATAGCGGCTCTGGCCCTTCTGGATGCCGCAGCCCATCACGTTTGTGACGGTCATGCCGGTGACGCCGATGCCCTCCAGGGCGTTTTTAAGCGGCTCAAACCGGTTCATGTTCATTATGATCTCCACCTTGCTTATCTTCTCGCCGGGCTTGGAGTCGGACTTCCTGCCGTAGACGGGCACCGCCGCCTCCACAGGCACGTCCCCGCCCGCCTTCGCCACGTCCTCGGAGGGGATGACGGAAGCGCCCAGGGAGTAGACGCTCAGGTTCTGGGGCGTCACAAAGTCGGCGTAGGCGGACACCAGGCCGTGCTCGGCGATGTCAAGGCCCTCTACCTCCTCCTCGGGCTTTACGCGAAGTCCGTTGGTCTTTTCAATGAGCTTAAATACCAGGAACATGGTGACGATGGTCCACGCCAGTATGCACACGGCGCCCAGGCACTGGACGCCCAGCTGACGGAAGCCGCCGCCGTAGAAAAGCCCCTTTGTGCCGTATTTCTCGTTGCAGGCAAAGAGCCCCACGGCTATCGTCCCCCAGAGCCCGTGTACGCCGTGGACGGAGAACGCGCCCACAGGGTCGTCTATCTTCACCTTCTGGTCGATGAAGTTGACGGACTCCACCACCAGCACGCCGGAGACGGCGCCGATGACGGCGGCGCCGATGGCGTCCACGCTGGCGCACCCGGCGGTGATTGCCACAAGGCCCGCAAGGGAGGCGTTGAGGCACATGGAGACGTCAGGCTTGCCGGTGCGAAGCCATGTGTAGCACATGCACACCACCGTGGCGACAGAGGGTGCGATGGTGGTGGTGCCGAGGATCTGGGCCATCTCCGTGACGTCCGCGGCGGCGGCGGCGTTGAAGCCGTACCAGGCGAACCACAGCATAAATACGCCCAGCGCCGCCAGGGTCATGGAGTGACCGGGGATCGCGTTGACCTTGGTCTTCCCGTCCTTGCCCTTTGTGTACTTTCCGATGCGCGGGCCAACCAGCCACGCGCCGATGAGCGCCGTCCATCCGCCCACCATGTGTATCACGGCGGAGCCGGCAAAGTCGATGAATTTAAGGTCGCTGAGCCATCCACCGCCCCAGGCCCAGCCCGCCTCCACGGGGTAGATGACAAGGCTTATAACAGCGGAGTAGATGCAGTAGGACGAGAACTTGGTGCGCTCCGCCATGGAGCCGGACACTATCGTCGCGGCGGTGGCGCAGAACACCAGCTGGAACACGAAGCTCCTCCAGTCGGCACCGTCAAAGTCGGTGAAAAGCTGCCAATCCGGTTTGCCGATGAGCCCGAAGAAAACGTGCTCCCCCATCATGATCCCGTAGCCCAAAAGGCTGAACACCACGGTCCCGATGCAGAAATCCATCAGGTTTTTCATGATGATGTTCCCCGCGTTTTTGGCGCGGGTAAGTCCCGTCTCCACCATGGCGAAGCCGCCCTGCATGAAGAACACCAGGATCGCCCCCACCAGATACCATACTGACATATCCATTTTGTTTATCCTCCTGAAATGATTTGTTTTCCCCGGTGAACACACCCTTGTAATTCAACGGGTAAAAAATAAAGAGCGGCGGCAAAAAGCACCGTCGCTCTTTTTTAACAATATTAAGCGTCGCAGACTTCGCGCCCGCAGGCGCGAAAAAATTTAATCAAATTTTCAAGGACATGCGCCTTGAAAATTTGCCCTTTTAGGTCCCCGGAGTGTGCGGTCCTTGGACCGTGCGCGCAGGGGACCGGCAAATTCCCATTGGCATCGAAAGGCCGCAGGCCTTTCGAGCCAGTCACACCAGGTTCGTGTAGCCCATCAAAAATTCGTCCGCCTCCCGCGCCGCGCCTCTGCCCTCGGCTATGGCGTGGACCACAAGGGACTGACCGCGCCGGACATCGCCGGCGGCGAAGATTTTCGGGTTTGACGTGCGGAAGCTCCCCTCCTCCGTGGCGATGTTGCCGCGGACGCCGGTCTTCACGCCGAAGGCCTCCGCAATATACGCCTCGGGTCCCAAAAAGCCCGCCGCTATGAGCAAAAGCTCGCAGGGCAGAGTCTCCTCCGAGCCCTCCACAGGCACCATAACCGTCCTGCCGCCCTCCCGGTGCGGCAAAAGCGACACGGTGACGATCTCCTTCACGTTCCCGTTTTCGTCGGGAATTATCTCCTTGACCGTCCGCTGATAGAGCCTGGGGTCGCGCCCGAAGACAGCCGCCGCCTCCTGCTGACCGTAGTCGGTCTTCTCGACCCTCGGCCACTCGGGCCAGGGGTTGGAGGCGAGGTCCCGCTTCTCCGGGGGACGGGGCATCATCTCAAGCTGTGTCACCGAGGCGCACCCGTGTCGCAGGGCGGTCCCGACGCAGTCGTTGCCCGTGTCACCGCCGCCGACCACCACCACGTTTTTCCCCTTTGCGGAGATGAACGTCCCCGGCTTCAGTCCGGAATCCAAAAGGCTCTTGGTGGTGGAGGTGAGGAAATCCACGGCGAAATGCACTCCCCCGCAGTCCCTCCCCGGCACCTTCAGATCCCTGGGCTCCCTGGCGCCGCAGCAGAGTATCACCGCGTCATAGACCGCCTCGAGCCCTCCCGCGGGGAAGTCCCTCCCCACGTCCACGCCCGTTTTGAACTCCACGCCCTCGGCGCGCATGAGCTCCAGGCGGCGCTCCACCACGCTCTTTTCCAGCTTCATATTTGGTATGCCGTACATCAGGAGCCCTCCGGCCCTGTCCGCCTTTTCAAACACCGTGACGGAGTGTCCGCGCCCGTTGAGCTGGTCCGCGGCGGCAAGCCCCGCAGGTCCCGAGCCCACCACGGCGACCTTCTTCCCCGTGCGAACCGCCGGTATCTTTGGCTTCACCGCGCCCGAGGCGTAGGCGTTCTCCACCACGAAAAGCTCATTTTCCCGCACAGTCACCGGCTCGCCATGAAGTCCGCAGGTACACGCCGCCTCGCAAAGCGCCGGGCACACCCTCCCCGTGAACTCAGGGAAGTTGTTGGTCTTCCGGAGCCTCTTGTACGCCTCCTCGAAATTCCCGTGGTAAACAAGGTCGTTCCACTCCGGCGCCATGTTGTGTAAGGGGCAGCCGGTGTAGCCGGAGCTTAGCTTCAACCCCGACTGGCAGAAGGGCACGCCGCAGTCCATGCACCGCGCCGCCTGCCGCTGCCTCTCGGGAAGGTCCAGCGCCGGGTGGAACTCCCTCCAGTGCTTTATCCTCGCCTCCGGCGTCTCGCAGGGGTTGGCGCGGCGGTCAAATTCCAGAAAACCAGTCTGCTTGCCCATCAGCGCCCGCCCCCTCTCGTTATCATGTAGAATGCCTCCTCACGGGCCTCCTCGTGCCCCAGGCCGCGCTCCTCAAACTGGGAGATGGCGCGGAGCATTCTCTCGTAGTCCCTGGGCATTATCTTCTTGAATAGCCCCACGTTCTCCGAAAAGCCGTCTAAGAGCTCCTTCGCCCTTGCCGAGCCCGTGGCCTTCAGGTGCTCCTCTATGAGCCCCCTCAGCTCCTCAATGTCGTGCTTCTCCGTGACGGGCTCCAGCTCCACCATGGACTTGTTCACCCGCTTGTAAAGGTCCCGCCTTCCGTCCCAGACGTAGGCGATCCCTCCGGACATTCCCGCGGCGAAGTTCTTTCCCGTGGGACCCAGGACCACGACTCTCCCGCCGGTCATATACTCGCACCCGTGGTCGCCCACGCCCTCCACCACGGCGTAAGCGCCGGAGTTGCGGACCGCGAACCTCTCCCCGGCAAGCCCGGCGATAAACGCCCTGCCGCCGGTGGCTCCGTAGAGCGCCACGTTGCCTATGATTATGTTGTCCTCCGCCCTGTATCTGGCTCCCTCCGGCGGCCTCACGGTGAGCTTTCCGCCGGAAAGCCCCTTGCCGAAGTAGTCGTTGGAGTCGCCCACCAGGTTCAGCGTCAGCCCCTTGGGTATGAACGCCCCGAAGGACTGCCCGCCCGCGCCCCGGCAGTCCACCGTAAAGGCGTCGTCGGGGAGGGTGTTCCTGTATTTTCTTGTGATCTCCGAGCCCAATATCGCGCCGAACGCCCTGTCGGTGTTGCCCACCTCCACGGACACCCTGGAGGGCATTTTATCCAGGTCAAGCTCCGATAGCAGCGTGTTCACGTCCTTTGTCTTCTCCAGCTCGAAGTCGTACACCGCCTCCGGCTCAAAGTGGCAGGGCGTCGAATACTCCCCGCCCAGGACGGCTGACATATCCACGCTCGCCGCCCGGTGCGTCACCTGCTTCTCCCGCACCTTCAAAAGGTCCGTTCGCCCCACGAGTTCATCGACCGTGCGTATACCAAGCTTTGCCATGATCTCCCGGAGCTCCTGGGCCACAAAGCGCATGAAGTTCATCACATACTCCGGCTTTCCGGCAAAGCGCTTCCTCAGCTCCGGGTTCTGCGTGGCGACGCCCATGGGACAGGTGTCCAGATTGCACACCCTCATCATCACGCACCCCAGCGTCACCAGCGGCGCCGTGGCAAAGCCGAACTCCTCCGCGCCCAGCATACAGGCGATGGCAACGTCCCTGCCCGTCATGAGCTTTCCGTCCGCCTCGATGCGCACGCGCCCGCGCAGCCCGTTTTTCACCAGCGTCTGGTGCGTCTCGGATACGCCCAGCTCCCAGGGGAGCCCCGCGTCGTGTATGGAGGTCTTGGGCGCGGCGCCCGTACCCCCGTCGTAGCCGGATATGAGCACCGTCTGCGCCCCGGCCTTTGCCACGCCCGCGGCTATGGTCCCCACGCCCGCCTCGGAGACGAGCTTCACGGCTATGTCCGCGTACCTGTTGGCGTTTTTAAGGTCAAATATGAGCTGCGCCAGGTCCTCTATCGAGTATATATCGTGGTGCGGCGGCGGCGAAATGAGCGCCACACCGGGCGTTGAATACCTGGTCTTCGCTATCCAGGGGTATACCTTCCCGCCGGGAAGGTGCCCGCCCTCGCCGGGCTTTGCCCCCTGCGCCATCTTTATCTGTATCTCCTTCGCTGAGACAAGATACTCGCTGGTGACGCCGAAGCGCCCGGAGGCCACCTGCTTTATGGCGGAGCCCTTTATCGTCCCCAGCCTCTCCGGGAGCTCGCCGCCCTCGCCGGAATTTGACTTTCCGTGGAGGGTGTTCATGGCTATGGCAAGGCACTCGTGCGCCTCCTGGGAGATGGAGCCGTAGGACATGGCGCCGGTCTTAAATCGCTTCACTATCTCGTCAACGCTCTCCACCTCGTCAATGTCTATCCCCTCCGCCGGGTAATCGAACCTCAGCAGTCCCCTCAGTGTGTGAGGCACGGCGTCTGAGTCCACCCGGCTGCTGTACTCCTTGAAAAGCCGGTAGTTCCCCTCCCTTGTGGCGCGCTGGAGCGTGAGGATGGTGAGAGGATCGTACATGTGGTCCTCCTTGTCCTCGCCGCTTCTCAGGGAGTGTGTGCCGGTGGAGTCCAGAGTGGGGTCCACCCCCAGCCCCAGCGGGTCAAAGGCCCTGGAGTGCCGCCACTCCACCCCCTCGCCTATCTCCTCAAGGCCGATGCCGCCCACGCGGGAGACGGTGTTGGTGAAGTATTTATCTATCACGTCAGGCCTTATGCCCACCGCCTCAAAAATCTGCGCCGACTGGTAGGACTGCACCGTGGATATGCCCATTTTTGAGGCTATCTTCACTATCCCGTGGAGCACGGCGGAGTTGTAGTCGTCCACCGCCGCGTAAACGTCCTTGTCCAGCATGGACTTCTCAATGAGCTCGGCTATGCACTCGTGGGCAAGGTACGGGTACACCGCCCTGGCGCCGTATCCCAAGAGCGTGGCGAAGTGGTGTACGTCCCTGGGCTCGCCGGACTCAAGTATCACGGACACCGCCGTGCGCTTTTTCGTGCGTATGAGGTACTGCTCCATCGCCGACACGGCCAGGAGCGACGGTATGGCCACGTGGTTCTCGTCCACTCCCCTGTCGGAGAGGATTATTATGTTCGCCCCGTTCCTGTAAGCCCTGTCGCAGGCTATGAACATCCTGTCTATCGCCCGCTCCAGCGGGGTGTTCTTGTAGTAGAGTATGGATACCGTCTCCACCTTGAAGCCCGGCTTATCCATGCTCCGTATCTTCAGCATATCGACGCCGGAGAGAATGGGGTTGTGTATCTCCAGCACCCGGCAGTTCTCCGGGCTGTCCTCCAAAAGGTTGCCGTCAGAGCCCACGTAGACCGTGGTGTCCGTGACTATCTCCTCCCGTATGGCGTCGATGGGAGGATTTGTCACCTGTGCAAAGAGCTGCTTGAAGTAGCTGAAAAGCGGCTGGTGCTTCTCGCTGAGCACCGCCAAGGGTATATCCGCCCCCATGGAGGCCGTGGGCTCCGCGCCCGTGCGGGCCATGGGGAGTATGACGCTCCTCACGTCCTCGTAGGTGTAGCCGAAGGCCTTGTAGAGCCTGTCGCGCGTCTCCTGGGTGTGTATCGGGACCTTTTTGTTCGGTATGGGAAGCTCCCTGAGCTTCACCAGGTTCGCGTCCAGCCACTCCCCGTAGGGCCGGGAGGCGGCGTAGCGCTCCTTGAGCTCGCTGTCGGTCACTATCCGCTTCTCCACCGTGTCGGCAAGAAGCATACGCCCCGGCTGGAGCCGCCCCTTCTCCCTTATGTGCTCCTCGCCAATGTCCAGAACGCCCACCTCGGAGGAGAGTATCAGGTGGTCGTCGTCGGTGACGTAGTACCGTGCCGGACGCAGGCCGTTCCTGTCCAGCACCGCTCCCACCCTGTCCCCGTCTGAGAACAGCACCGCCGCCGGCCCGTCCCAGGGCTCCATCATGGTGGCGTAGTAGTGGTACATATCCTGCTTTGCCTGGTCCGCCGCGTCAGCGTGGCGCCAGGGCTCGGGAAGGAGGATCATCACCGCCATGGGCAGATCCATGCCCGACATCATCAAAAACTCTATTGTGTTGTCCAGCATCGCCGAGTCCGAGCCGTTGGGGTTCACCACCGGCAGGATACGGTCCATGTAGGGCTCCAATACCCGGGAGTTCATTGTCTCCTCCCGGGCCACCATGCGGTCGATGTTGCCCCTGATGGTGTTTATCTCCCCGTTGTGGAGAATGAGCCTGTTGGGGTGCGCCCGCTCCCAGCTGGGGTTCGTGTTGGTGGAAAAGCGGGAGTGTACCAACGCTATCGCCGATCTGTAGTCCGGGCTTTGCAGGTCCCGGTAAAACCTCCTGAGCTGGTGTACCAGGAACATCCCCTTGTACACCACCGTGCGGGAGGACAGGCTCAGCACATACGTGTTGTCGTTTGACTGCTCAAACTCCCGCCGAATGACGTAGAGGAGCCTGTCAAAGGGCAGCCCCTTCTCCACGTTGGCGGGTCTTTTAATGAAGCACTGGGCGATGTAGGGCATACAGTCCAGCGCCTTTTTGCCCAAAATTGATGCGTCCACCGGCACATCCCGCCAGCCTAAGAGCTCCAGCCCCTCCTTGGCGGAGATTATCTCCAGCATACGCTTGGCCTGGGAGCGCTTTACGATGTCGTTGGGGAAGAAGAACATCCCCACGCCGTAGTCCCGCTCGCCGCCCAGCTCTATCCCCAGCTTCGCCGCCGCCTTTTTGAAAAAGCTGTGGCTCACCTGGAGCATTATACCAACGCCGTCGCCCGTCTCGCCGGCGGCGTCCTTGCCCGCCCGGTGCTCGAGCCTCTCCACTATCCTCAGCGCGTCGTCCACCGTCTTGTGGGTCTTGACCCCCCGGAGGCTCACCACCGCGCCTATGCCGCAGGCGTCATGCTCAAACCTGGGGTCGTACAGCCCCGTATTCCTTTTTGTTTCGTTTCCTGTCATTCCAACACATCCTTGTGTCCGTTATACCGATTTTCGACTAACTAAACTAAAATCGGTATCATATGTCAAGTATCTGCCTGGCGGTATCGGCAAGCTTCATTCCCGTCTCCATGCTCCGCTTCTGGAGGTATCTGTGGGCCTGCTCCTCGGAAAAGCCCCTGGACTCCATCAAAAGCTCCTTGGCCTTCTCTATGACGTGCTTCTCCTCCTCGGTGCGCTGGGGTATGTGGCTCCTGGCAAATATCTCGTCAAGCTGTATGAGTATGCTCACGCTCCCCCGCAGCTCGCCGGAGGAGATGGGTATCTGAAGCTTGAACACGTCCGGGTCGTCTATCATGTCAAGCTGGTTCTGCTTTGCCAGCACCAGGAGCTTCGCCTGTCCGTTGAGCTCGTGGGCAAGGCGCTGAGCGGACATATCCGTGAGCTTGTGCCCGCATATAACCGCGCCCGAGCCCATGGTCTTCACAGCCCTCAAAACCTCCGCCCCGGACCTGCACCGGAACCTGACGGGGACCCCGGCCCTCTCCAGCATATCCGCTATCCTGTCCCTGGATTCGTCCTTCTCAAAAGCGACTACCGTTCGTATCACGGGTCCTCACCCCCAAAAAGCAATAGGGGCGGGCGATATGCCCGCCCCATTAAGCACAGCGAATTTTTAATAAGTGACGATGTACTTTTCTATCTCCCAGTCGGAGACATAAGTGCGGTACGCGTCCCACTCCTTCTTCTTGCCCTGGGTGTACTGCTCGACCACGTGCTCGCCAAGTGTCTGGCAGATGAGCTCATCCTTCTCCAGCTCGTCGATTGCCTCGGCAAGGTTCCCGGGGAGGGAGTGGATGCCGTGGGCGTGGCGGGTCTTGCGGTCCATGGCGAAGATGTTCTCGGTGATCTCCGCCGGGGGCGTCATGCCCTTCTCGATGCCGTCAAGTCCTGCCGCCAGGCAGCAGGCCAGCTCCAGATAGGGGTTGCAGGAGGGGTCCGGGCACCGAAGCTCCACGCGCGTGGACTGCCCGCGGGCGGCGGGGATACGGATAAGCGCGGAGCGGTTGGAGGCGGACCAGGCAAGGTAGCAGGGCGCCTCATAGCCGGGCACCAGGCGCTTGTAGGAGTTCACCAGCGGGTTTGTTATGGCAGCCATGCCCCTGACGTGGGCAAGGAGCCCCGCGATGAAGCTGTAGGCCTCCTTGGAGAGCCCCCTGGCGTCGGCGGGATCGTAAAAGACGTTCTTGCCGTCCTTGAAAAGCGACATATTGGTGTGCATACCGGAACCGTTTATGCCGAACACGGGCTTTGGCATAAATGTGGCGTGGAGCCCGTTCTTCTGGGCGACGGTCTTCACCGCAAGCTTGAAGGTCATTATCTTGTCGGCGGCGCGCAGAGCCTCGTCGTACTTGAAGTCGATCTCATGCTGTCCGGCGGCGACCTCGTGGTGGGACGCCTCGATTTCAAAGCCCATGGCCTCCAGGTTCAGGCAGATCTCGCGCCTTGTGCCCTCGCCGTGGTCAAGGGGCCCCAAGTCAAAATAGCCCGCCTCGTCGCCGGTCTTGGTGGTGGGACGCCCCTCGTCGTCAGTCTCAAAGAGGAAGAACTCGCACTCGGGGCCCACATTGAAGCTGTAGCCCATGTCCGCGGCGCGCTTCAGCGTCTTCTTCAAAACTCCCCTGGGGTCGCCCACGAAGGGCGTGCCGTCCGGGTTGTAGACGTCGCAGATGAGCCGCGCCACCTTGCCGTACTGGGGACGCCAGGGCAGAATGGTGAAGCTGTCCAGGTCCGGATAAAGATACTGGTCGGACTCATGGATGCGGACAAACCCCTCGATGGAGCTTCCGTCGATCATTATCTGGTTGTTCACAGCCTTTGTGATCTGGCTCTTGGTGATTGCAACGTTCTTGAGCTGACCGAAGATGTCGGTGAACTGCATACGGATGAATTCAACGTCCTGTTCCTCGACTAAACGGATAATATCTTCCTTTGTGTATTTGCTCATGGGAAAGCTCCTTTCAATATGTTGTTGGGATTATATCACACAGATATGATATTGACAAGTATCATAACAAAAGAGCAACGGCCTTCCGTTCCGGAAAAGCACCATCGCTCTTTCATGCGCTATTATATGACCGAATTTGCCCGATGTCAACCTCAAAACTTGCAAATTTCAGCTTTTCAGCGTGTTACACATACCATATTTGCAACTTCCCCACACCTTTCGTGCAAATTACCGCATTCCCCCTACGCAAAGCTTATCCCCACCCCTTCTCGTCAAAGGGGCGGGGATAAGGTATTTCGCTTTCTCAATCACGCGGCGGACCGGGTATATTCCACCACCGCGATCTCCGTCACCACCGTCTGAAGGGTGCTGACTATCTCCTCAAGTCTTTCGGCAACGCTGTCCTCAAAATATGTCTCTCCGCATTGCCCGCACTTCAGGCAGGGTACATTCTTGACAATAATAATGCACTTTTCCAGCGTCACCACATGACTTGTAACGCCTTCCTCCATACTGCCGCCACAAAAAAAGCAATTCATGCCTTCACCGCTCCTTTCTCCTCACGTCACCGGCATTCCATTTTTCTTCGCTGGGAAAATACGCCGTAATGCACCACAGTCTTCCCTGTCCTATCCCCGCAACAATATGCAGTGCCTTTCCGGAAACGGTTTTCCCGCTGATAAGGCAGCTGGGATACGGGTAATCCCCGGGGTATTGCTCAATAATGTCTCCAGTCATAAGGCAGTTTCTCACATCGTCCATAGTTATTACCCGCTCGCGCAGCCTCCTGATGATATGTCCCGTCCATATCATGGCTCTATTATTGCACAATTCTCTGATTATATCAATACTTATGTCCAATTCTTCACCACGCCCCCTTAAATTTCTTCGTCCAGCACCTCTCCCCGCGCCACCATTGTCGTGGGGCCGGTTAGCATGATGTTTTGGGCTTTGCCGCCGTGGGTGTCCACGGTGACGTAGAGCGTGCCGCCGGGCATGGTGATCTTTGTGTTGACGCCCGTCACGTAACCCCTCAGCGCCAGCGCCGTGACGGTGGAGCCGCAGCCGGTGCCGCAGGCGAGGGTAAAGTCCTCCACTCCCCGCTCAAAGGTCCTGGCGTCCAGGGAGTTCTCCCCGTCCACCCGGCAGAAGGTGACGTTCGCGCCCCTGGGAAAGCCCCTCCAGAAGCGTATCTGCCGGCAGGTCTCCCTGAGCTCCTCCTCGGGCATATCCCGCCACTGCGGGCAAAGGACCACCGCGTGGGGTATCCCCGGGTCACCCAGCTCCAGATAGGATACGGTGTACTCCCTCCCGCGCACCTCCACCCGGCGCTCCAGGTCGATCACGGTGGGGTCGTTGAGCCTGACGGTGTACATCCTCTCCGACACCCGCCGCCCCGTCACAAGTCCGGCGGTGGTCTCGATCCCGACCTCCCCGCCCCTGCCGAAGCCCCGCTCGATGGCGTAGCGCGAGACGCACCGCGCCGCGTTCCCGCACATCTCCCCCACCGAGCCGTCGGAGTTGAAAAACGCCATTCTCACGTCCCCGCCCTCCCTCGGCGGCTCCAGAACCATAAGCCCGTCCGCGCCGATGGAGAGCCTGCGGGAGCACAGCCTCGCCGCCAAACGCGGGTATTCCGCCGCGTCGACGCTCCCGTCCAGGTTCTCGATAAGTACGAAGTCGTTCCCGGCTCCCTGCATCTTGGTAAAAAGCATAAGAAACCTCCCCGGAAAATTCCGCTCAAAAAAGCCGCCAAAGCCCTGGGCTCCGGCGGCTTTTGATCCCACGCGCTTACGCGTCTGCCTTTTCTGCCAAAGGCGCGTTGTGGGCGCCCCGGAAATCGCGGAAGTGTACGCACCCCACGGGGCACACGTCCTGGCAGTGGCCGCAGTCCATGCACTTATTATAGTCTATCCGCGACAAATTGTCAACAACTGTAATGGCCCCCGCCGGGCACTCCCTCTCGCACTTCTTACAGCCGATACAGCCCTTCTCGCACTCCTTGCGGGTGCTGGCGCCCTTTTCGCGGTTGGAGCAGGCTACGATGACCCGCTCCACGTCGGGCATAAGCGTTATCACCTGGTTGGGGCAGGTTTTGACGCACATTCCACAGCCGATGCACGCCCTGTAATTGACCCGCGCCAGCCCGTCCACGACCTTGATGGCCCCCTCGGGGCAAATATGCTCGCAGTCCCCCAGCCCTATGCACCCGTAGACGCACATGGAGGGGCCCCCGTAAAGGAGCTTCGCCGCCGCGCAGGAGGCGAGTCCCTGGTACTCTGACTTGTTCTTCACGGTGTTGCAGTCGCCGGAGCAGCGCACTATGGCCACCTGCTCCACCACGTCCTCAAATGCCGCGCCCGTCACCTGCGCCAGCGCCTTGGCGACGGCGTCGCCGCCGGCGACGCACTTGTTTATCTTGTCCTCCTCCCCGGAGGCAAGCGCCGTGGCGTACCCGTCGCACCCGGCGTACCCGCAGGCGCCGCAGTTGGCGCCCGGCAGGCACTCGCGTATCTTGGGGAACTTCTCGTCAACAGGCACGTACATGAACTTGGAGGCCAGCACCAGCAGAACCGCGCACACGGCGCCTATGGCGGCAAGCACCCAAACAGCGTTCAATATCGCAGTCATATTCCTACCTCCCCTCAGCCGCCGAACATGTTCTCAGCCATGCCGGTGAAGCCCATGAAGGTCATGCTGGTGAAGGCCGCCGCCACCAGGGATATGGGCAGACCCTCAAAGCACTTGGGCGGCTTTGCCCGCTCCAGGCTCTTGCGCACGCCGCAGAAGAGTATCAGCGCCACGGAGAACCCAAGGCCCGCGGAGAAGCCGGAGACGCAGGACTCCAAAAAGCTGTAGCTCTCGTCGATGTTGAGTATGGTCACCGCCAGCACCGCGCAGTTTGTGGTGATGAGCGGCAAATACACGCCCAGCGCCTTATAGAGCGGCGGCATGAACTTTTTAAGCGTTATCTCCACCAGCTGCACCAGCGCCGCGATGACGAGTATGAAGATTATGGTCCTCATAAACTCCAGCCCGAAGGCCACCATCAGGGTGTTGTATATGACCCAGGTGACGGCGGACGCCAGCGTCATGACGAATATAACGGCGCCCGACATGCCCACGCAGGAGCTTAGCTTCTGGGACACGCCCAAAAACGGGCAGATGCCCAAAAACTGCACCAGCACATAGTTTTCGGTGAATACGAGGGTAAAGAGAATGAGGAAGATCTTGCTCATTTCGCTTCAGCCTCCTTTCGGTCGTCACATTGAGAATGGCAGGCGGCGCAGTTGCCGTCGCACCCCATCTTCGGCTCGAATTTCTTTCCGTGGGCCGCCATAGCCGCCACAAGTATGGCGATGGCGCACCCAAAGAGGAAGAACCCTCCCGGCGCCTGGGTGAGTATCCCCAGCTGATACCCCTCAGGGATTATGCGTATCCCGAAGAGCGTCCCCGCCCCGAAAAGCTCGCGTATCACTGACATCCCCGTTATCACCATGGTGTAGCCTATGCCCATTCCCAGCCCGTCAAAGAAGCTGTCCGCGACGGAGTGCTTGCTTGCGAACATCTCCGCCCTGCCCAGCACTATGCAGTTGACCACGATGAGGGACAAAAACACCCCCAGGGAGTCGTAAAGCGACTTTAAGTACGCCTCCATCACCATCTCCACGATTGTCACGAAGGTGGCGATGACCACGATGTAGCAGGGTATGCGCACCTTCGCGGGGATTATGTTCCGCAAAAGGGATATGACCACGTTGGAGCACACCAGCACGAAGGTGAGCGCCAGCCCCATGCCCAGCCCGCCGGAGACGGACACGGACACCGCCAGCACCGAACAGCACCCCAGCGCCAGAATGAGCACCGGATTTTCCTTGAATATGCCGTTTAAAAGTATCTTCATCTTGTCCTTCATTTCGCGCTCGCCCCCTTTACCGAATCGAAGGCCTCGAGTATCGCCGTAACGCCCGTGCGGACGGCGGTACTGGAATACGTGGCGTTTGTTATGGTGTCCACCCCGGCGGCTGTGCCGGAAAGACCCATGTAATTTTGAAGGTAGCTCTCCTGCCCCGCCTTGGAGCCCACGTTTGGCGTCTCGGAGCTCACGTTGGCGGATATGCCCACCACTTTGCCCTCGCCGTCAAGTCCCACGGTCACGGTGACTATGCCGCCGTAGCCCTTGTAGCCGGCGGTTGCCACGTATCCCGCGCCCCCGTCGTCCCTGAAGGCCGTCTCAACGCCCTCGATGCCGGAGACGTCCAGCTCCGTGAAGGTGGAGGACCCCGGAAGCACCTCCTGCCGCGTCCTCTCCGCCTCTATTCTCTCGTTTTCCTCAATGACCGGTGCGGTTTTCGAGTTTGTGAACGCCAGGAGGAAGGATACAACGACGCATATGCAGACCAGCACCACAAAGGGCTTAAAGTATTCGTTGAACGTGTTCCCTTTCATTTCTCCGTCACACCTCCAAAGGGCTTGGGCGCCGTCAGGTCATTGATGTAGGGCACCACAAGGTTCATAAGAAGTATCGAGAAGGTCACGGCGCCGGCGGAGCTTGCGAACGTGCGCATCATCGCCGTCAAAAGCCCGCACCCCAGGCCGAATATGAGCTTGCCCAGATTCGTTGTGGGGCTCGTCACGTAGTCCGTCGCCATGAATATGGCGCCCAGCATGAGCCCGCCGGAGAACACCGCCAGCACCGGCTGAGGCGAGCCGAATATCCACCCGAAAAGAAGTGTGGAGCCTATGTACGCTAAGGGTATGATGGGCTTTATCACCCTTCTCGCGCAAAGATACACGCCGCCTATGATCAGCGCCAGCGCGCAGGTCTCGCCGAGAACGCCCCCGTGCGTCCCCAGAAGGAGCCGCCCGAAGTATTCCCAGCCCAGCTCGCCGTTTCTTATGACAGCCAGCGGCGTGGCGCTGGAAAGCGCGTCCACCTTCCCCGCCATGAAGGACGGGAACTGGTAATTCGTCATGTCGCCGGTGAAGGAGAAGAACATCACCACGCGCCCCACCAGCGCCGGGTTCACAAAGTTACAGCCTATGCCGCCAAAGAGCATCTTGACGCAGATTATCGCCACCACGTCCCCGACGATGAGCTCCCAAACCGGCATGGACGCCGGCACGTTGAACGCCAGCAGAACGCCGGTCACAACAGCCGACAGGTCCGAAACGGTGATCGGCTTTTTCATGAGCCTCTCCCATATGTACTCGCAGGCGACGCACGCGGCGGCGGACACAAGCGTAAGCAGGAGTGACCGTATCCCGAAAATTATGACTGACGCCACAAGCGCCGGGCACAGGGCAATGAGCACGTCCAGCATTATGTTCTGCGTGGTGCGCGTACTGCGCAGGTGCGGGGAAACGCTTACCTTCAGCTCGTTCATTTTACCGCCTCCTCCTTTCCCGCCTTCTCCGCGGCCTCCTTAGCCTTTCTCTCAGCCTCGGCCTTCTTCGCCGCGTTGTCAGCGGCGATGAGCCCCTTGGCGAGCTTGTTCGTCTGCACCAGCATACGCTTTGCAGGGCAGGCGAAGGAGCAGCAGCCGCACTCCATGCACAGGTTGGCTTTAAGCGCCCTGAGCTTATCCACGTTCTTCTTGTTATACGCCGCCTCTATCGCCGCCGGCATGAGCCCTAAGGGGCAGGCGTCCACGCACCGCCCACAGCGTATGCAGGCCGTGGGCTCGGGAAGCGCGGCGTCCCTCTCATCCAGCGCCAAAATAGCGTTTGTGTTCTTCATAACGGGGAAGTCCGTGTTTGGCACCGCTATTCCCATCATCGGCCCGCCGTAAAGCACCTTTTTGGGCCCCGATTTGAACCCCCCGCAGAAGTCGAAAAGCGACTGCATGGAGGCTCCGATGGGGGCTATGACGTTCTTCGGCTCCTTCACCGCCGAGCCGTCCACGGTCACCACCTTTTCAACAAGCGGCATACCCGTGTCTATGTACCTGGCAATAGCCGCCAGAGTGGTGCAGTTTATGACTATCGCGCCCGCGTCCAGGGGGAGCTTCCCCTCCGGGACTATCCTGCCGGTGGTGTTGTAGATGAGCACCTTCTCGCCTCCCTGCGGGTAGAGCGGCGGCAGGGCCATCACCTCAACGCCGGACATTCCGGAGGTCTCCTCCTCCATCCTCTTCACGCACTCGGGCTTGTTGGACTCGATGCCGATGACCACCCGCTTTGCCTCCAGGTACCTTTGCAAAAGCTCTATGCCCCTGCGCACAAGCGCGGCGTCGTCCAGCATTGTGCGGGTGTCCGAGGTGACATACGGCTCGCACTCCGCGCCGTTGATGATCACCGCCTCCACCTGCTTTAAGTCCTTAACGCTCAGCTTCACCGCCGTGGGGAAGCCCGCGCCGCCAAGGCCCACAACTCCGCTGTCCCTCACCGCGCTTATGAAGGACGGAAGGTCCGTTACATTCGGGGGCGCTATGCCCTCAAGCAGCGCCTGCTCCCCGTCCGCCTCGATGGTTATCGCCTTCATAAAGCGTCCGGAGGACATGAGCATATCGTCGATTTTCTTCACCTTCCCGGAGACGCTGGAGTAAACAGGCGAGGACACAAAGCCGCCGGGCGCGGCAATAAGCTGTCCCACCTTCACCGTGTCGCCCACCTTCACCGCGGGAACCGCCGGCGCGCCGATGTGCATTGACATCGGTATCGTCACCGTGGGCGGGACCGGCATCCTCACCGGTGCCATCGCCGCCGTGTTCTTCCTGTGGGGAACATGGACGCCATGAAGCTTGGGTAATTTCACTGAACCCACGTATCCTTCCTCCCTATCAATTGACCTTCGCCGAATCCCCGATACCGATTCGGCACTTTACAGTATATCACAGCCCGTCCCCCGCCCGCAATAAATAATAAGGATATTTTTATGTTTTTTTCGTCCTTTTGACCTTTATTTTGCGTGGCGATTGACAAACTTTTAACACTTTTGAATAAAATAACACCGGAGGGGGACCCGCCAACGTACCGCTCCCCCTCCGGCGTCAAAAACATTGCAAATCTTGCTGTATTTTACTTTACTTTAAAATTTTGCTTGACATTTACTTAACCTTGTGGTATAATGCCACCATAAGCCAAATTAATCATTAGTATTCGTATATTCCGCCGCCTATGAACTCCCTAAGTAGCGATGTGGCGGGGACGTACTTTTCGTCCAGGGGCTCGAACCGCTCCAAAAGCGGTATGAGCTCCTCCACCTCCCCGTAGGCGGGCTTGTCCCTGGTGAGCTTTTTAAAAAGCGGCAGTGCCAGCGGCGCCAAGACGCTCATCTCGTATTCCAGCGAGGAGTCAAGCTTCAGCCTCGCCTTGGGGATATATGGCGTGATGTGCTCCCGCTCCCCGCGCATGACGTTGGGCCAGAGCGTCAGCGTACACTCCGCGTCCGCGCCCCGGAAGTTGTTGTCCCTGACCACGCGCCGCACCAGCCGCACCCACTCTGGGCGGAAAACCTTCCCGTCGGGAAACTCAATGGATGAGGTGGCGGCGATATAGAGGGCGAAGGCGCCGGGGTTTTTGCCGGTGATGTCGTCGTTGAGGGCGTGGATCCCCTCGAATATCGCCACCTCGTTGGGCGCAAGGCGGAGCCTTGTGAACTGGCTGGCGGCCCGCTTCTGGCGGGTGAACATGAAATACGGCACCTTTATCTCCTCTCCCCTGGAGAGCATGGCGAAGTGCTCGTTCAAAAGGTCCATGTCCAAAAGCCTCGGGGACTCAAAGTCTATCTCCCCCTCCGGCGTCCTGGGGCAGGTCCTGGGGTCCAGGGTGTTGAAGTAGTTGTCCATGGAGATGGTGTGGCAGTTTATCCCCCGTGCCTCCAGCTCAGTCTCGATATTTTTCGCCGTGGTGGTCTTTCCCGCTCCCGAGGGGCCTGAGAGGAGCACCACCGGACAGGTGTGCATATTCGCGCTTATCTCGTCGGCGGCCTCGCAGACCCTCGCGAAGTACGCCCTGTCCGCGTCAACGACGAACCCCTCCGGGTCCTCCCTGACGCGCCGGTTTATGGTGTCAATACCGTAAGCCATGCTCATTCCTCCCTTGTTTCCCGATAAAACGCCTCTATTTTGGCCTTATCGGCTATGATTTTTTCGATATTTTCGGTGTATTCCTTGGGGAATTTGGGGTCGAATATCCTCTCTATCCTGCCGGAGCGCCTGTCCACAAGCTTTGTGGAGCCGCCCCCGCCCATGGCGAGGATGGTGCAGAGCTCCTCCATTATGAGTATGTTGTAAAGGCTCTCATACCCCGGCTTTGACCAGCCCACGTTTTCAAACCCGCCGGACATGAACTTCTGCCGGTACAGGTAGAAGGGCCTGTAATCCGACCGGGTGAGAAGCGCGCCCGCCGTGTCCAGCATCAGCCCCACCTCCCGCCTTCCTGGTCTTGCGGTGTCCTCCTCGGTTATCCTTGAGCCCTTTTTCAGGGCGAGGGTGTGGACCGTCACGTTCTCCGGCGCCATTTCCAGCACCTCTCTAACCGTCGATCCAAAGGAATCCGGCGTGTCCGCGGGCAGTCCCGCGATCAGGTCCATATTCACCTCGCAGGGGAGTATTTTCCTTGTGAGCGCGTAAGCCTGCCTTATATCCTCCGCCGTGTGTCTCCTGCCTATGGCGCGAAGCACCTCGTCCGACATGGACTGGGGATTTATACTCACCCTGGTGACGCCCGAAAGCGCCCGGAGCTTGTCCTCCGTCACCGTGTCGGGCCGCCCGGCCTCCACGCAAAATTCCCTCACATGGGAGAGGTCAAACTCCTCCCGGAGCCACCCCAGAAGCGCCGAAAGCTCGCCCGCCGTGAGCGTCGTTGGCGTGCCGCCTCCGATATACACCGCCACGGGACGGAGCCCCAGCCTCCGCGCCGTTTGAGCCGTCGCTGCGATCTCCCTGTGGAGCGCCTCCAAAAAGGCGGGTATCATGCCCATGGACTTCTCCACGCTCTGGCTCACAAAGGAGCAGTAGGCACAGCGGGTGGGGCAGAAGGGTATCCCCACGTACAGGGCGACGTCCCCCTCCGCAAGCTCCCTCTCGGTCCTCAGCGACGCCTTTGCCGTGTCAAGGCACAGCCGCGCCCTCTCGGGCGAGACGAAATAGCCCTTTTCCATCTTTTCCAGGGCGTCCGCGTCGCTCACGCCCTTTTCCAGGAGCCTTGTCACGATGGTCCCCGGTCTTATGCCGGTGAGAGCCCCCCAGACGGGCTTTTCCCCGACTATCTCCATGGCGGCGTGGTAAAAGGCAAGCTTGATTATCCTCTGGCACTCCCTGTCCCTCTCCCGCTTTTCGGTGAGAAGCGACACATCGCCCTTTTCCAAAGCGCGGGCGGTTTTTCCGTTCACGCCCAGCTCCACCCGGCACTCCGCCCCGCCGCCGGCAAGCTCCACAACGGCATAGTCGTCCCCCGCCGCCGGTCCCTCCGTGGGGTACTCAGGCCGCGCCTCCGGGAACAGCGCCAGCATTATCTGCTCCACGGCGTATTTGTATTCATGGCCCACAAGATAGAGCTTCATAGTCCCCTCGCGTATCTCAAGTATCTGTTGCTCGCCTTCTCCACGTCCAGCGTGGTGGGGTCCATGTGTCCGGGGTATACCTCGTAATTGCCCGGTATGTCCCCCAGCCTTCTCAGTGACGCCATAAGCCTTTCAAAGTCGCCGCCGGGCAGGTCCGTGCGCCCGCAGGAGCCGGCGAAGAGCGTGTCGCCCGTAAAAAGCGCGTCCTGACATTTCAGCGTCACGGAGCCCGGGGAATGGCCCGGCGTCTCCATCACCCGGAACCGCAGAAGCCCCACGTCCACGGTGTCCCCGTCGGAGTAGAACCTGGTCCCCTCCGGCGCCAAAAAGCGGTAGGACTCGGGCACATCCGTGACGTCCGCCCTGTTTATCCATATGGGCGCCCCCGTCTCCTCGCTGAGAGAAACGGCGGCGCCGGTGTGGTCGTAGTGCCCGTGGGTCAAAAATATGGCCTCAACGCGGAGCTTTGTATCCTCGATGTAGTCCATGATCGTGTTGAACTCATCGCCGGGGTCGATGACGGCGCACTTCAAGGAGCTCTCGTCGGTGACGACGTAGCAGTTTGCCTCGATGTGCCCGACAGGTATGCACTTTATAAGCATTTTTATCCCCCCAAAAACGTAAAAACGCAGGATCTTACTGTTTTTTCGTGTCAAAAATTATTGTCACAGGCCCGTCGTTCACCGACTCCACCTTCATGTCCGCGCCGAACTCGCCGTGCTCCACATGAAAGCCCCTCTTCCGGCACTCAGCCATGAAAAGCTCATAGAGCGGGACAGCGATTTCAGGTCTTGCCGCCTCGATAAAGCCGGGTCTTCGGGAGCTCGTGTCGGCAAACAGCGTAAACTGGGAAACGCAGAGTATCTCCCCGCAGGCGGCGGCAAGATTCAGATTCATTTTCCCCAGCCCGTCCTCAAATACCCTGAGCCCGCAGACCCGGTCCGCAAGATACACCGCGTCCCCCTCAGTATCCTCCCGATGCACCCCAAGAAGCACCAAAAATCCCTTTTTGATACGTGCCGTATTGACCCCGTCAACGGTGACGGAGGCGGACGCGACACGCGTGACTACTGCTCTCAAAGAAAAGACTCCTTTCAAATTCGGCAAAACCTATAGCTCCGAAGCCGTTGGGCTTTTTATAATGATTCCGCCATTAAATGGCGGGGAATTTTCTTTCCTCTCTTTTGGTTTCGCCAAAAGAGAGGAAAGAAACAAAGGAGAGAAAAGCGACCAAAGGGGGATGTCGTCGTCGCGGAAGCCGCTTAACCTCGCCCCGCCGCAAGCGGCAGGGCTCAGGCGCAGGCTTCGCTCCTCCTCTCCCCAACGGGCTTTCGCCCGTCGGGGACCCCAAATTCCCCCTTTGGAAACCCCTTTTAAAAACGACCACACAGGGGGCCGCGGCCCCCTATGTGGAGAACCCCCGGGGGAGCGTATCGGCAGCACAGCGATGGAGAAGCGGGCTTTATTTCAATATTTTTTCGGCGGCATGTACGTCGAAAAAATCACCTTTTGTCGCACAAGTGTGCGCCCCTTTTTGGGGTCCCCACGCAATCATGATTGCGTGGGGAGAGGAGGAGCGAAGCCTGCGCCTGAGGGCGACCAAAGGGAGCCCGAAGTAAAGCGGCTTCAGCGACGACGAGCGCGCAGGGCGACAGCAGGAACATATTTTTGAATTTCGCAAAATTCAAAAATATGTTCCGCACGTACCCCTTGGCATTGAAAGGGCAAAGCCCTTTCAAGCCAGCCTTACGCCCCCTGGCGTTTTACTTCCTTCACGGAGCGGACGTTCATTATCCGCGCCATGGCCGCGGCCAGCTCGGATTTGTCGTGGACGCGGATGGTGATGAAGATGGTGGCCATGCCGCCGCCCTGGTTGCGGGCGGTGAGGGCGTCCACCTTGACCTTTAAGGAGCTCAGGACGGTGGCTATGTCCATGACGAGCCCGTCTCTGTCGGCGGCGGTGATGGCGATGGCGGTCTGGTAGAGGTCGTCCTCGCCCGGCGCCCAGTGGACGCGGATCCAGCGGTCCCGGTCCTCCTCGCGCTGTGTGGAGGCGCCGTAGTTTTTGCAGTCGGTGCGGTGGACGGAGACGCCGTAGCCCCGGGTTATGAAGCCCACGATCTCGTCCCCCGGAACGGGCATACAGCAGTGGGAGAACTTGACAAGGCAGTTGTCTATGCCCTCCACGATTATGCCGTTGACGGCCTTTTGCTGCTTGCCCACGGGACTTGCCCAGACGGGATCTATCCCCTGCTTGCGGGCGGTGCGCTCTATAAGGCGCATCTCGTCCTTTATGTTGTTCACCGTCTTTTGGGCAGAAAGCCCGCCGTAGCCTATGGAGGCGTACATATCGTCCAGCGCGGAGACGGATATGCGCTCAAGTATCCTGGGAAGCGCCTTCTCGTCGGAGAGGACGGTGAGCGGCACCGCCTGGCGGCGCATTTCAGCCTCAAACGCCGCTTTTCCGGTGATGATGTTCTCCTCGCGACGCTCCTTTTTGAACCACTGGCGTATCTTGTTGCGCGCCTCGGAGGACTTCACCAGGGTGAGCCAGTCGCGGCTGGGGCCCTTGGACGCGCCGGAGGTTATCACCTCCACCACGTCGCCGTTTTGCAGGATATGGGAGAAGGGCACTATGCGCCCGTTGACCTTGGCGCAGCTCATGCGGTTGCCGATGGCGGAGTGGATGGAGTAGGCGAAGTCGATGGGCGTGGCGCCGGCGGGCAGGCTCTTCACGTCCCCGTGGGGGGTGAAGACGAACACCTCGTCGGCGAACATATCCACCTTCAGGTTGGAGATGAAGTCCTGGGCGTCGGTGTCCTCCTGAGTCTCCAAAAGGTTTCGTATCCAGGCGAATTTGTCCTCGTCGCCCTTGCCCTGTATGCCCTCCTTGTATTTCCAGTGGGCGGCGATGCCGTACTCGGCGGTGCGGTGCATCTCCCAGGTGCGTATCTGGACCTCGAAGGGTATGCCCTCGGAGCCTATGACGGTGGTGTGGAGGGACTGGTACATATTGGGCTTGGGAGTGCCGATGTAGTCCTTGAAACGCCCGGGAACGGGCTTGTAGAGCTCGTGGATACAACCCAAGACGTTGTAGCACTCGGCGATGTCGTCAACTATCACACGGAAGGCGTAGATGTCCATGATCTCCTCAAACTCCATGGACTTGCCGTACATCTTCCTGTAAATGGAATAAATGTCCTTCGTCCTGGACTGGACGGCGCACTTTATGCCCGCCTCGTCCATTCTGGCGCGGATGGCGCTCTCGGTGCGCTCCATGAAGCCTGAGTTGCGCTCCTCCCGATCCCTCAGGGCGTTTTCGATCTCCCTGTAGCCCACGGGGTCGAGGTAGAGAAGGGACAGGTCCTCCAGCTCCAGCTTTATCTTCTGCATCCCCAGCCTGTGGGCGATGGGGGCGTAGATCTCCATGGTCTCCCTGGATTTTTCCAGCTGCTTTTCCCGGGACTGGTACTCCATGGTGCGCATATTGTGGAGGCGGTCAGCCATTTTGATGAGAACCACGCGAATGTCCCTGGCCATCGCCAGAAGCATTTTGCGCAGGTTCTCCATCTGCTCCTCCTCCTTGGAGGTGTAGCGCATTTTTGTAAGCTTGGTCACGCCCTCCACGATGCCGGCGACGCTCTCTCCAAAGCGGCGCGCCACCTCCTCGTGGGTCACGGGGGTGTCCTCGATGACGTCGTGCAATAGCGCGGCGATGACGGACTCCTCGTCAAGGCCCATCTCCGCCACTATGACGGCGGCGGCGATGGGGTGGGTTATATAGGGGCTTCCGTCCTTGCGCAGCTGGTCGCCGTGGGAGGCGCGGGCGAACTCATATGCACGACGGATCCTTTCCGTGGACTTTATCTGGGTCCCCTGCCCGATCGCCGCCTCAAGGCGCTTATACGCCTCTTCGCAGGGGTCCGGGGCGATATTTTCCTTTCCGGCGTCTGCCGCCGGGTTCGCGGTTTCCTGAATATCCATATCAAATCCACCTGTGGGGAAAAATTTTACTTGATTTCACAGCATTTTCACGTCGCAGAGGCTCAGCTGTACCGTCCTCCTGCCGCGAAACTCGTTTATCTGGGGGGAGAAGGCGATGTCCGCCTGTCTGCGGGGCCTGACTCCCAGCTCCTCAGGGCCTTTGGAGAAGAAGAGCGCCTCAAATACCGCGCCGTTCTTGCTTATCCAGAGCTTTGTGTGCTTGCCGTCGGAGAGGGAGGCGACGTTCTCCACCGTCACGCCGTACATACACAGCACCGGCGAGGGGTTGCCGGGGCCGTAGGGCTCCAGGGCGTCCAGCGCCTCCACGTTGCGGAGGCTCAAAAGCTCCGGCTTTATGACCTCAAAGTCCACGTTGAGCACGCGCTCCGGGGCGGGGCGGCCCTCGTAGAGCCTGCCCAGCGCCTCCCGCAGGTCGTCTATCCTCTCCTCCCGCACCGTGAGGCCCGCCGCCATCTCATGTCCGCCGTAGCCCATGAGCAGGTCGCCGCACCGGGTGAGGGCGTCGTAGAGGTTGAAGCCCTCCACGCTCCGGCAGGAGCCGCGCCCCACGCCGTCCTTTACGCAGATCATTATGGCGGGGACGTTGAATTTTTCGCTTATCCTGGACGCCACGATGCCGCACACGCCCTGGTGCCAGGTGCGGGACGCCAGAACTATGGGCTTTTCCCTGTCAGAGAAGCCCTCCAGCATCGAAAGGGCCTCGGCGTACATGGCGCTCTCTATCCTCTGGCGCTCCCGGTTCATGGCGCAAAGCTCCTCGGCGAGGACGGCGGCGCACCGGCGGTCGCGGGTCAGCAGGAGCTCCACCGCTATGTCGGTGCTCCCCAGCCTTCCGGCGGCGTTGATCCTGGGGGCTATGGAAAAGCCAACGCCGGAGACGGTGGGCGCCTTGGCGTCGGTCCCCGAGGCGGCGCGGAGCTCGGCGAGCCCAGCCCTGTCCCCGTCCGCGAGGCGCCTGAGGCCGCGCTTTATGAGCACCCGGTTCTCGCCTGTGACTGGCATTACGTCGGCAATCGTGCCCGTCGCCACAAGGTCGCCGTATTTTTCCAAAAGCTCCTCCTCGCGCCCCGGTCCCGCCACGGCGCACAGGAGCTTGAAGGCGACTCCCACGCCGGCGAGGGACTTGGAGGCGGAGGGGCAGTCAAGGCGCATGGGGTCCACCGCCGCCACGGCGAGGGGTATCTCCCCGCCGCACCTGTGGTGGTCGGTGACGACAAGGTCAAGCCCAATCTCCCTGGCGTGCCTTGCCTCCTCCACCGCGGTTATGCCGCAGTCCACGGTTATGACAAGCGTCGCCCCGCGGCTCTTTATGGCGTCAAGGGCGGCGGCTCTGACACCGTAGCCCTCCTCAAGGCGCTCGGGTATGTATATGTCGCACTCAAGGCCCCTGCCGCGAAGGTAGTCCGCCACCATGGAGCTGGAGGTGATGCCGTCCACGTCGTAGTCGCCGTAGACGGCGACGTGCTCGCCGCGCTCTATCGCCGAAAGCACCCTGTCCCGCGCCTTATCCATGTCCGCGAAGGACATGGGGTCCGAGAGGAGCGACAGGTCGTCGGACATATAATCCGAAAGCTCCCGCTCGCCCGTTATACCGCGGGAGGCCAGGAGCACCGCCGCCATGGGGTTCACCCCGCGCCGGCACAGCTCCACCGCCGCCGCCCGCTCATATCCTTTTACATTCCAACTGCCGTACACTTTTCCTGTCTCCCGAAATCATTTATGAAACATTTGAAACATTCATATTCGATTATTATATCAAATAATCCTTCGGGATACAAGGGCGAGGGGCGAAAAAAGTATATTTTCAATTTTTTATTAATTTTCGGAAAAACGGATTTAATTCCGGGGCGGCGTGTGCTATAATGTTTTTAACTGTGCGAGTATGCTCAATTATATGCAATTTTTGGAAAGGAGGGGGCGTATGGACGGTCGGCCCGAGCTTTTGGCTCCGGCGTATTCGGCGGAGGGCGTTTCGGCGGCGGTGCAGAGCGGCGCGGACGCGGTGTATCTGAGCTTTTCCACGGGCGAAAAGCGCGCCCCCTATGACCTTACGGAGGACGAGCTTGGCAGGGCGGCGGAGTTTTGCCGGGTGCGGGGCGTGAAGGTCTACGTATGCCTGGACTTTGAGCCCAACGACGACGCCATACCACTGGCGCTGGAAAACGGGCGCAGGGCGGCGAGGATGGGGGCGGACGCCCTCATCGCCGGGGACATGGGGCTCATCTGGGCGCTTCGCCGCGCCATACCCTCCATGCCGGTACACGCCGCCGAGAGCCTTGGGATACACGACCCGGACGGGGTGAGGCTGTGCGCCGCCATGGGAGTGACCAGGGTGGCGGTGGCGAGGGAGCTTTCAGCGGAGCGGCTGAGGGAGATATGCGAGTCGTCGCCCATCGAGATCGAGTACCCGGTACACGGGCCCATGTGCCCCGCCTATGCCGGGACGTGCAAGCTTGCGTCGCTTGCCGGGGCTCCGGCGGGTCCCTGCCAAAGGCAGTGCCTCAGGGATTACCCCGCCGGGATAAAGGAGAAGCACCCCCTCGCCATGAGGGATCTGTGCCTTGCGGACAGGCTCGGGGAGCTTGCGGAGATGAAGGTCTCCGCCCTGCGGATTGACGGCAGGGACAGGCGCCCGGAGTACGCGGCGGCGGTGACGGGGGTATACTCCCGCGCCCTGGGAACGGGGCGCGCGCCCTCGGAGGAGGACCGGGAGCTTTTGCGGGGGGCGTTCCCCTCCGACGGCTTCAGCGAGGGGTATTTTTCCGCCGGGGAATTCGGGGATATGCTCGGGGCTCCGGGAGAGGAGCCGCGGGGGGACACGCCCTTTGACCTGGCGGTTAGGAAAAACTATTTAAACCACGAATTCCAGCGGGTGAAGGTGACCTTTGAGGCGGAGCTGAGGCTGGAAAAGCCCTTCACCCTGTCGGTTACCGACGACCGGGGGAACACGGTTTCCGCCTCCGGCGCGTCGCCAGAGCTTGCCTTCCACACGGAGACCACGCCGGCGATGCTCAGGACCGAGCTTTTCAACACCGGCGGCACGCCCTACAGCTGCGACGGGGTGACGTGCAGTATTGAAAAGGGGATATATCTGGACCCGAAGGAGGTGGGGCCCGTGAGGGACAGGCTTTTGCGGGAGCTCACCCTCAGGCGCACCGGGTTTGAGCCCAGGGCGGAGGAGGTCTCGCCGGAGCTGCCCGCCGTCCCCTCCCCCACCGAGGCGCCGGTGCTGACGGTGTCGGTGCTGAAGTGCGCGCAGCTGTCCGACGGGCTCCTCGCACTCGCCCCGCCGGTGGTGTACCTGCCTCTGGAGGAGGCCGTCAGCGGGGACAAGCGGCTGGAGGGGTTCCTTGACAGCCGGGACATTTCCGTCTGCCCGCGTCTGCCGGCGGTGATAACAAGCGCGCAGCTGGGGCGCGTCACGGAGCTTTTGCTCAAGGCGCGGCAGCTGGGGATAACCCAGGTTTCCGTGGGGGATCCGGGGCACATAGTTTACGCCCGAAAAATGGGCTTTGAGGTCCGGGGCGACACGGCGCTGAGGGTGAAAAACTCCGGCACGCTGGCGGTGCTCCTGGGGCTGGGGCTGAAGTCGGCGGCGCTGGCGGAGGATCTGACAAGCGCCAGGGTGAAGAGCCTGAAGAAATACCTGGACACGGAGCTTGTGGTATACGGGCGGATGCCGTTGATGAGCACCGCCGGGTGCCTCATACGGGCGCGGACGGGGGTTTGCTCCTGCGACAGCTTTTTGGGCTTCCCCGACAGCAGCGGCTTCCTCTGCCCCGTCACAAGGGGCTTCGACTGCGGGAACACCCTTTGGAGCGCCGAAAAGCTCCACCTTCTGCGAAGGGCGAAGGAGTACATGACAGCGGGGCTCTGGGGCGTGAGGCTCGCCTTCACCACGGAGAACGCCAGAGAGTGCGTGGGCGTGTGCGAGAGGTACCTGGATATGGGGACCTTTGAGCCGGTGAGCACGACCTACGGGAAATTTTGAGGATTTTGGAATGATCATTCTGGCTTCCGCCTCTCCGCGCAGGAGCGAGCTCCTGCGGGGAATGGGCATAACGGGATTTGATGCGCGCCCCTCCCGGCGCGAGGAGCCGTACGACTTCTCCGCCCGCGTCCGGGACGCTGTGGAGAGGATAGCCCTGGGGAAGGCGCTGGACGTTTTCGCCGGGGCCGGGGAGGACGACATCGTCATCGGGGCGGACACGCTGGTGTTCCTTGACGGCGCGCCGCTGGGCAAGCCCAAGGACGCGGAGGACGCAAAGCGTATGCTCCGGGCGCTTTCGGGAAGGGAGCACCGGGTCATAACGGGCGTGGCGGTTCTGCGGGGCAAAGTAAGGCTTGTATCCAGCCGCGTCACATACGTGAGGTTCAGGAAGCTCACGGACGGCGAGATAGACTGGTACGTATCCACCGGCGAGCCAATGGACAAGGCGGGCGCCTACGGGATACAGGGGCTGGGCGCGATGCTGGTCAGCGGCATACGCGGGGACTACGGCAGCGTTGTGGGTCTGCCGGTGTCAACGCTGGCGCGGATGCTCAAAAAAGTGGGGTTCAACGTTTTTCAAAAGGGTGAAAACACTTGAAATCATTAAGATCCGGAAAGGGAATATACATCGCCGGGGCGGCGCTGCTGGTGGCGATAGCCGCCGCGGTGTCGGTGGCGCTTTCAAGCGGGCACGCGGGGTTTGCCGCCCTGCTGTCCGAGCCGTTTTTCAAGCCCATCAAAAGCGCCATGACGAGCCTTGTGGCAACGCTTGAGCGGACATACAACTACATCTACCGCTACGACGAGGCCGAGGCGGAGAACGCGCGCCTGCGGGCGAGGATAGCTGAGCTTGAGCAGGAGTACAGGGAGTACACGGAGATAAGCGACGAAAACGAGCGGCTCAGGGCGCTTCTGGGCTTCGCGGAGAGGCACGAGGACCTGGTGATGGAGCCGGCGACGGTGATCTCCTGGACGGCCTCCAACTTCTCCTCCTCCTTCACCATAAGCAAGGGCTCCGCCAACGGCGTGGAGCTTTACGACCCGGTGGTCAACGAAAACGGCTACCTGGTGGGGCAGGTCACGGAGGTGACCGGCACCTCCAGCGTGGTCACCACCATAGCCGACACCACCATGAGCGTGGGGGCGGTGATTTACGAGACGGACGAGACGGGCGTCGCCTCGGGGGATTTTGAGCTCTTCCGGGACAGAAATTTGAAGCTCTCCTACATCTCCGGCGACAGCAACGTGATAATCGGGAACACGGTGGTCACCTCCGGCTCCGGCGGGGTCTACCCGGCGGGGCTGGTGATAGGCACCATCTCGGGCATCGGCGTCAGCTCCTCCGGGCTTGACCCATACGCCGTGGTGGAGCCCTCGGCGGACCTGACGGGGCTTGCCCACGCCTACGTGATAACCGATTTCGCGGTGAGCGAGTGAGGCGGCGGCATGACTAAGCGGAAGAATGTGACGCTCATAAAGGCGCTGATACTGGCGCCGTATATACTGCTTCTCTATATCCTCCAGTCCACGGTGTTCACGCACATCACGCTTTTTGGGGTAAAACCGCTTTTACTGCCGTTGGCGGCGGCGGGAATGGCGCTGTTTTTGGGCTCCTTCGGCGGCGGGCTTTTCGGGCTCTTTGCCGGAATACTGATGGACCTTGCCTGCAATCAGCTGACGGTGGAGTTCACGCTTCTCCTCACGCTCACGGGGCTTATCATAGGGCTTCTTTCGGATACGGTTCTGGTGCAGGGGTTCCCGTCGTTCCTGGTGTGCGCGGCGCTACAGCTTTTGATATGCTCCGCCTTCCAGGTGCTCGCGCCGGTGATACTGCGGGGTGCTCCCGTGGCGCTGACGGCGGGGATAGCGGCGGACCAGTGCGTTTACACGCTGGTGTTCGCCCTCCCCATATATTATATTTCCAGGTTTTTGAGCCGTGTGATCTGAGGCGCGGAAAAAGGTAACGGTGGTTTAATGGAAAAATACATCAAAAAATCGAGGCTTATAGTTCTTGCCCTGGTGATGGCGCTGCTGCTGTCCGTATACGGGCTGACGCTGTACAGGATCGAGGCGCTGGACGTGCAGGCGCTGGAGGACGACACCCAGGACACCGTGGCGACGACGGTGACGGTCAGCGCCGCCAGGGGGTCGCTTCTGGACAGGAACGGGACGCTCCTTGTCTCCGACAGGACGGTGAGGGACGTGCGCATCTCCCGGGACCAGCTTTTGAAGGAGGAGGACCCCAACGGGACGGTGCTGAAGCTCATACGCGCGGCGGAGCGGTGGGGCGTGGAGTATACCGACACCTTCCCCGTGACCAAAACCGCGCCCTTTGAGTTCGACGCATACGCCACGAGCACCCAGAAAAGCCAGCTGAGCAAGTATTTCGCCTACTTCAAAAATTCCCTGGAGTCGTATTTTGATTATACCGTCTCCATCGACGACCCGGACAATCCCGGCATATCGGCGACACAGCTCATATCCTGGATGAGGGAGCACTACAAGATAGATTACACCGTCACCGCCGAGGACGCAAGGAAGATAATCGGCGTGCGCTACGGGCTGGAGATACAGGTTGTGGCGATGACGGCGGACTACGTCTTCGCCAGGGACATACCGGAGGAGCTGGTGAGCTACATCTCCGAGCAGGCTCTGCCCAGCGTGTCCATAAGCACCCGCTCCACAAGGGAGTACCACACGGATTACGGCGCGCACCTTTTGGGCTATGTGGGCGCGATGACGAGGGCGCAATACGACGACAAATACAAGGAGCTCGGCTATCCCCTGAACTCCCAGGTGGGTCAGACGGGGGCGGAGGCGGCGTTTGAGGAGTATCTGCACGGCACTCCCGGGTCCGTCACCACCTACCGGGACGCCTCCGGCGCGGTGGTGGACGTGGTGGAAAACTCGCCCGCGCTGGCGGGGGACAACGTGTACCTCACCATCGACATAAGCCTCCAGGCCGCCACGGAAAACGCGCTGGCGACGAGGATCGCCGCCATGAACGCGGAGCGCATAGCCCAGGCGGAGGCGGAGACGGCGGAGAACGAGAGATACCAGGAGCCGGAGCTTGCCGCCGGGGGCGCGGCGGTGATGCTGGACATAAGCACCGGAGAGGTGCTGGCGCTGGCAAGCTACCCGACCTTTGACCTGTCAACCTTCTACGAAAATTACTCTCAGCTTGCCAACGACACCGCGAACCACCCCCTGAACAACAGGGCGACCAGCGGGCAGTATAACCCCGGCTCCACCTTCAAGATGGTCACCGCATACGCCGCGCTGAGCAACCTTTTCATCTCGCCGGAGACGGTAATACACGACGACTCGGAGTTCACCAAGTACGCCGACGCCGGCTTCGCCCCCAGGTGCTACGTGTACCCCTACTCCCACGGGGACCTGAACGTGGTGGGGGCGCTGGCGCAGTCCTGCAACTTCTTCTTTTACACCATAGGCGACAGGATAGGCATAAACCGCTTATCCGCCGCCGCGCGTCTCTTCGGCTTCGGCGACCACACGGGCATAGAGATAGGCGACAACGCGGGCTGGGTGGCGTCCAGGGAGCTGAAAATGGAGCTCAAAAACGAGGGCTGGTGGGCGGCTGACACCATACTCGCCTCCATCGGGCAGGGCTACAACGAGTTCACCCCGGTACAGCTGGCAAATTACGTCTCCACCATCGCCAACGGCGGGACGCTGAACAAGGTGACGGTGCTCCGCAACATCGTAAGCTTTGACTACTCGGACCTCATTTTGAAAAACACGCCCCAGGTCAAGAGCGTGATCGAGGACACGGGCGGGTACATCCCGGTGCTCCAGAGGGGCATGAGGGCGGTGGCGACCGAGGGCACGGCGAAATCCGCGCTTTCCAACTACCAGGTGCCCGTGGCGGCAAAGACCGGCACCGTGCAGTCCGCCAATTCCTCAATGAACGACGGCGTATTTGTCTGCTACGCCCCCGCCGACGACCCGCAGATCGCCATCGCCGTGGTGGTGGAGAAGGGCGGCTCCGGCTCCTCGCTCATTACCATCGCGCGGGACATGATGGACGCCTATTTTTCCGGCTCAGCCTCCCGCGCGAGCCAGAGTGTCTCAACGGACGAGACGCTTCTTAAATGATTTCCTGCAAAAATGTTGAAAATTTCCGTTTTTTCGGTGATGTTTTGCAGTTTTTTCCTGCAAATATCCGAATTTTGAATAAGATATTTGTTTATTCATATTGCAAAAATGTCAGGCTTCATATATAATTCTTAATGGGAGTATGTATGGGTACATCTATTTTGATAACCTCGGGAAAGGGCGGCACGGGAAAGACCGCGTGTACCGCCGCCATCGGCTCGTTTCTGGCGCGCATGGGGCACAGGACGCTGTGCGTGGACTGCGACGCGGCGCTCAGGAACCTGGATCTGACGCTGGGCATGGCGGAGGGCGTGCTGTGGGATTACGCGGACGTGCTGGAGGGCAGGATAAGCGCCTCCGACGCTGTTGCTGAGCACCCGAGGCTTCCGGGCCTATACCTCCTCTCCGCCCCCGTGGACAAGCTGCCCGCCGCCGACAGCGGGGCTTTTAAGGCGCTCATCGACGGGTACAGGGAGAGCTTCGATTACATTCTTCTGGACTCCCCCGCCGGGATAGGCGCGGGCTTTCGCCTTGCCGCCTCCGCCGCTGACATGGCGATCATAGTCGCCACGGGGGACCTTACGTGCCTTCGGGACGGACAGCGCGCCGCCTCGGAGCTTCGGGCGATGGGAGTAACAAGGCTCCGGCTCATTGTGAACCGGGTGAGCCCCGGGGAATACAGGAGGCTCCGCCGGTCGCTGGACGACGTGATAGATTCCGTGGGCGCTCAGCTCATCGGGGTGGTCAGCGAGGACGGCAGCGTCTCCGAGGCGGGTAATTTGCAGGTTCCGCTTATCTCCTACGGCGCGAAGCGCGCCTGGGGGCAGTTTAAGAGCATAGCCGGAAGGCTTGCCGGCGAAAAAATCAAGCTTTCAAAAATTTAGGGACAAAACATTATTATTTATTTTATAAAGGTTGGTGACGGTATGAATATCGCGCTTATGGCACACGACAGGAAAAAGGAACTGATGGTGCAGTTTTGCATCGCCTACTGCGGGATCCTCTCGGCTCACTCTATTTGCGCCACAAACACCACCGGAAGACTTGTGAAGGAGGCGACGGGGCTGCCCATTGACCTGTACCTCTCCTGCGACCAGGGCGGGGACCAGCAGATGGCGGCGAGGCTCGCTTACAACGAGCTGGATCTGGTGCTGTTCTTCTCCGACCCCACCGACCCGCGCGCCATGGCGTCCACCAACAAGATTGGCAGGCTCTGCGACCAGCAGAACGTGCCCTTTGCCACCAATGTGGCAACCGCGGAGGTGCTTATACGCGGTTTGAAGGACGGTATGCTCGACTGGCGCGACATAGTCAACCCCAAAAACTGAGCGCCCCGCTCCCGCCGGAGCGGGCTCTGTACACCACAAGAAGCTCCCCCGTCCTGTCGGGCGGGGGCTTTGTATGCGAGGAGAAATTTACATGGAACGGATAAAACCCCACACACTGTCAGGGTTCATGGAGCTCCTGCCGGAGAAGCAGGCGGCGATGGACGCGATAATGGCCACGGTCAGGCGCGTATACTCGCTCTACGGCTTCACGGCGCTGGATACGCCCGTCATCGAGGCCTCCGACGTGCTTCTTGCCAAGGGAGGCGGGGAGACGGAAAAGCAGATATACCGCTTTACCAAGGGCGACAGCGACCTGGCGCTCAGGTTCGACCTCACCGTGCCGCTGGCGAAATACGTCGCCATGAACTATTCAAATCTCACCTTCCCCTTCCGGCGCTTCCAGATAGGCAAGGTCTACCGGGGCGAGCGGGCGCAGAGGGGCAGGTTCCGGGAATTTTACCAGGCGGACATCGACGTTATCGGCGACGGGAGCCTGGACATCATGAACGAGGCGGAGGTCCCCTCCATCATATACCGGGTCTTCACCGAGCTGGGGCTGCGGCGGTTCGTGATAAGGGTGAACAACCGCAAGGTGCTCACCGGCTTTTACGATATGCTGGGGCTTTCGGAGAGGTCCGGGGACATAATGCGCGCGGTGGACAAGCTGGAGAAGATCGGCGCTGAGAAGGTGCGCGGGATACTCACGGAGGACCTGGGAGTACCTGAGGCGAGCGCCGGGGAGATACTTGACTTCATGTCCATAAAGGGCTCCAACGACAGGGTTTTGGAGCGGCTCAGGGAATTTCGCGGGCGAAGCGAAGTATTTGACACGGGGCTCGACGAGCTTGCGGCGGTGACGGGGCTTTTGAAGTCCTTCGGAGTGCCGGAGGACCACTTCGCGGTGGACCTGACCATTGCGAGGGGTCTTGATTACTACACCGGTACGGTGTATGAGACGTTCATGACGGACCACCCGGAGGTGGGGTCCATATGCTCCGGCGGGCGGTACGACAACCTTGCCGGGTACTACACGGACAAATCTCTGCCGGGGGTGGGCATTTCCATAGGGCTCACGAGGCTTTTCTTCATTCTGGACGACTGCGGACTGCTCTCCGACGAGCTGCCCACGGCGCCGGCGGATGTGCTCATCCTCCCCATGACCGACGACCGCGCCCCCGCCGTGGAGCTTGCCACCGGTCTCAGAGGCGCGGGCATACGGGCGCAGATATACGCCGAGCCCAAGAAGTTCAAGGCGAAGATGGCCTACGCCAACAAGCTCAACGTCCCCTTTGCCGCCATTCTCGGCGAGGACGAGGTGAAGGCGGGGAAGGTGTCGCTGAAGGACATGAGGACCGGCGAACAGGAGCTTTTGAGCTTTGGAGAGGCCATCGAGTCTGTGCGCTGGGCGTCCTCGGCTCCGGTCAGCCCCATAAAGGAATGATGGCATGACAGCAAAGCAGATTCTCACCGTCACGGCGATTATTTTGTCGGTGCTTACCGTGGTGGGGCTTATACTGTGCAGGCCCATGGCCTCGGACAGCTACGCGCCGGGGCTTTTCAGCTTCGCGGCGGTGAGCGACATAACCGTTTCCGCCGGGGAGTATTCCGACGGCTCCGCGCCGCCGGAGGAGCTCGTACTGACGGAGGACGACCCGGCGTTTGACCGCCTCATAGGGCTTTTTGACGTGCGGGGGTTCGGAATGACGCCCGCGGGGCTCTTTTCCGACAGCCTCCCGGCTCTTGGTGAGGGGGACGTGTTCTGGAGCGTCACCTTCAACTGCCGGGTCTCCGGCTCTGCCCTCACGGCGGAGTACGCCGGCGGTGCGCTCCGCCTCACGGGGCGCAGCTCCACGCTGGTGACCACCCAGGACAGGGAGGAGTGGGCGACGGACGTTTACGGCGTTATATCGCCGCTGTACCCCGAGCCCGAGGAGGACGCCGGCGACAGCCAGTGACGGTACAAAAATACGGATATTAGTATCAGCATATTCAGACAGAGGAGTGACAGCTTATGGTCCAATCACGCACGCATAACTGCAACGAGCTTCGCATGGAGAATGTGGGGCAGGAGGTCCGGCTGGTGGGCTGGATGGAGAATGTGCGCCTTGTAAGCGCGAATTTAGCCTTCCTGGTGCTCCGGGACTTTTACGGGACAACGCAGGTGGTCATCGAGGACGAGGGCATTTTAGCCACGGTGAAGGGCTGGAACAAGGAGTCCACCATCGCCGTCAACGGGACCGTCCGCGAGCGCAGCAGCAAGAACCCCAATCTGCCCACCGGCGACATCGAGGTGGTGCCGGAGTCCGTGGAGCTTCTGGGGCGCTGTCTCTACAACGAGCTCCCCTTCCAGATAAACCGCTCAAAGGAGGCGGACGAGGCCCTGCGGCTCAAGTACCGCTATCTGGATCTGAGGAACCCCGAGGTGAAAAAGAACATAGTCCTCCGCTCCAACGTGGTGGCGGCGCTGAGGAACGCCATGATAAACGAGGGATTTCTTGAGATAACGACGCCGATTTTGACAGCTTCCTCCCCCGAGGGCGCCAGGGACTACCTTGTTCCCGCCCGCAAGCATCCGGGGAAGTTCTACGCCCTGCCCCAGGCGCCCCAGCAGTTCAAGCAGCTGCTCATGACCTCCGGCTTTGACCGCTACTTCCAGATCGCCCCATGCTTCCGGGACGAGGACGCCCGGGGCGACAGGTCGCCCGGTGAGTTCTACCAGCTGGATATGGAGATGGCGTTCGCCGGACAGGAGGACGTTTTTGCCGTCTTGGAGCGGGTACTGCCGCCCATCTTCGCCAAATTCGGGACGTTTGACCGGGCCTCCGGCGCCCCCTTCAAGCGCATACCGTATCTGGAGGCAATGGACAAATACGGCTCCGACAAGCCGGACCTGCGCATTGACCTTGTGCTTCAGGACGCAACGGAGCTCCTTTCAAGCTGCGGCTTCGGGCCCTTTGAGGGGAACACGGTGAAGGCCGTCGTGGTCACGGGTTTTGAGGGCACGCGCAAGCAGATAGACAAGCTTTGCGCCGACGTGGAGGTCCAGGCGGGGCGGAAGGCGTACTGGTTCAGGTACGACGAGAGCTCCAATATTGTCGGCGGTATCGCCAAGTTCGTGGAGCCCATCAAGGAAAAGGTGGTAAACGGACTGGGGCTGGAGCCCGGCTGCTTTGTGGGGCTCACCGCCGGCGACAGGCTTACGGCGCAGAAGACCGCCGGGGTGCTTCGCTCAAAGCTGGGCGCCTTCTGCCCCAACCACATGGACGCGGAGCAGTACGCCTTCTGCTGGATCGTGGATTTCCCCATGTACGAGATCGGCGAGGAGTCCGGGGAGCTGGAATTCTGCCACAACCCCTTCTCCATGCCAAACGGCGGGCTGAACATCCTTAAAAAGGCCGAGACGGGTGAGGTGGACCCGCTGACCATCACAGCCTTCCAGTACGACCTGGTGTGCAACGGCGTGGAGCTCAGCTCCGGCGCGGTGCGCAACCACGACCCGGAGATCATGATAGAGGCGTTCAAGCTGGTGCGGCTTGGCGAGGAGGACGTGAAGGCCAAATTCCCAGCCATGTACAACGCCTTCTGCTACGGCGCTCCTCCCCACGCCGGCATAGCCCCCGGCGTGGACCGCATGATAATGCTCCTGACGGGCTCCGAGACGATCCGTGAGGTAATACCCTTCCCCATGAACAAAAACGCCCAGGACGTGATGATGGGCGCCCCCGGAGAGGTCACGGAGGCACAGCTCAAGGAGCTGAACATTAAAGTTACTGTGTAAAATCAAAAAAGGGCGGTGCCCTTAATACACCAATTCCTTGAGCTTGTTCGGCTCAAGGAATTTTTTTATCCGTTTTCTTTCGCGCCAGGGCGCGTTGATAGTTTCTGCCGCGGGAGAAGCCGTAATTGTAGAGGAAGGACATCATTTGCACCTCATCTTTAAAATATGATTTCAGCGCAAAGAGCTCGTCAAGCATAAGATCATACCTTTGCGGCGGACGGGCATTCAGATATTTCTCAAACCAGGCTTCGTTGACGGATTTAGACATGGATTGACCTCCTTTGATGGTATCATTTAATTCCACTGTACGTTATGCTAATTATAGTGTAATGTGATGATACTGTCAAGATAAATCTTGCGGAGGTCATCATGCTTGGGAAACGGCTGAATGAAGTCAGGAAGGAAAAAGGCTTTACCGCTCAGCAAATGGCGGACGCGCTTCATATTACCATCAGCACTTATCGCAAATACGAAAGCGGCAGGGCGTTTCCTCCTGTGGACAGGCTCGTCCAGATTGCCGACATACTTGGCGTGACTACGGATCATCTCCTGTGCAGGGAGGAAAAGTGACGCAAAATGTATTGTTGCGTCTGTGATGGAGGCATAAGATGTTCGGGAAGCGGCTGAACGAAATCAGAAAGGCTAAGGGCTTCACCGCGCAGCAAATGGCGGACAGGCTCAATGTTTCCATCAGGACATACCGCAATTACGAAAGCGAAACAACCAGCCCCTCGCTGGAAACGCTTGTCAAAATCGCCGACATACTTGGCGTGACTACGGACTGTCTCCTGTGCAGGGACGAGTGAGGACTCGACGGTATTCTTCAAAAAAATCAACCCTCCTTATGGTATTTTATAGAAAATACCGTGAGGAGGGATTTTTTATGGAGGTTTTGGAAAGGCCGGCGATACCGGGGCTTTCGGGGGCGCATATGAGGGCGCTGGAGCGGATAGCGGAGCCGGGACTGCGGGAGGCGGCGGCTGTGGAGATGGCGTACATGGAGCTGCCGGAGGAGGCGGCGGAGGCTTACGTGGACGCGGTCCTGGCGCCGCGTGTGCCGGTGAGGTTCCGCAAATTTTTGATGGCGGTGGAGTCCTCGCTCCCCGACGGGGCAGAGTACACGCGGGAGGACGCGGACAACTGCGTGAAGATCACCGTCAGGATGCAATACTGATTTTTTCGGACAGCGTCGCCCAGAAGGACGGGATGTTGAGCTCGTGGAGATAGCCCTCGCCGTTGGTGTCCTCGTAGACGTCCAGGAGCCTGAAGCCCGCGCGGAGCTGACCGCCGATCTGCTCGGTGAGCGTGTGGGAGAACTGGACCCCGCAGTCGGTGTCCTCCAAAAGCCGGAGCTGGTCGGGGTCGCGGGTGGGGTCAAAGGGGAATTTGTTCACAATCCTGGACTCGTCCTCCCCCACCATGAAGTTTACGCCGTTGTCAAGGCCGCAAAGGAGCCTGCCGCCGGTCTTGAGGACGCGGAAGCACTCGGCAAAGATGGGCTCCACCTCTCGGACGTAGCAGTTGGAGACGGGGTGGAATATGATGTCGAATTCGCCGTCGGAAAAGGGCAGGGGCTTTGTCATATCGGCCTTTACGATGCGTATATCATAGCCCTCCCGGGCGGCGACAAGGCGCTCGCTCTCAAGCTGCCGGTCCGAATAGTCCAGCACCGTACACCTTGCGCCCAACGCGGCAAATACGGGCATTTGCTGTCCCCCGCCGGAGGCGAGGCCCAGGAGACTCTTTCCCCCAAGCTCGCCCAGCCACTCGTGGGGGACGGGCTTTGTGGGCGTCAACAGCACGTCCCACTCGCCCCGGAGGGCGCGCTGATACGTCTCACGGTCAATGGGTCTGCCCCACTCCCAGTCCTCCTCCACCCACCGGTCGACGGTTTTGGCGTTTATGTCCTGATAGTTCATCAAAAAAGCTCCTTTCTCATGTGTCCGGCGCAGGCTGCGTATATTATTCTGTCGTAACAGCTCATTTCACACCTTTTTTCACGTTTTTTATCCTCCATATACCATACAGATCCTGATTTGTCAACAAAAAACAGAGAAGTCTCAAATCAGCGCCCCAAAATTAAATATTTTTCCGGCGGCATGTACGTCGGAAAAATCACCTTTTGTCGCGCAAGTGTGCCGCCTTTGGCGGCGCGCGCCGCGCGACAGCAGGAAAGCCCCCGCGAAAGGTCCGCAGACCTTTCGCGGGGGCTTTCCGCACGTATCCCCTTTGTCAAAAAAGGGCAAAGCCCTTTTTTGACAATCTTATTTATCCCCACGGGTTCCCGTGGGGATAAATAAGGGTGGCTGTGCGGCTTATTCGGTCGGGGCTGTTTCGGGTCCTGTTTTTTCGGTGTTCACGGCCACCTTGCCGCCGACTATGGCGGAGATGAGGGCGGCAAGGTCGATGCCGGTGGACTCCTTCATGCCGTCCATGACCTGGTTGGCGGAGGACATCACGTCCTTTATGAGTCTTGTGGAGTTGCCGTCGCCGTACATGACGATCTTGTCGGTCCGGGCAAGCGGCGCGGCGGCGGAGCCAACGACCTCGGGGAGGGCGGCAAGGTACATCTCAAGAATGGACGCCTCGCCCATCTTCTTTTGCGCCTCCGCCTTCTTCTCGATGGCCTCGGCCTCGGCAACGCCCTTGGCGCGGATACCCTCGGCCTCCTGCTCCATGGAGTAGCGCAGAGCCTCCGCCTCGGCCCTCCTCGCCTCCGCCTGCTGCTCGGCCTCGTAGCGCTGGGCCTCCGCTTCGCGCTGGCGGCGGATAAGCTCGGCCTCCGCCTCCTTCTCAGCCTTGTACTTCAGGGCGTCAGCCTCCTTGCGGATCTCGGCGTCCAGCTTGCGCTCGCGGATAGCGATCTCACGCTCCGCAAGCTCCGCCTCCTTCTCGCGGCGGGCGATGTCGGCGTTGGCCTTTGTGACCTCGATGGTCTTGCGCTGCTGCTCCTGCTGGATGGAGTAGGC
>CANQVL010000022.1 GCA_947627285.1 uncultured Oscillospiraceae bacterium | reverse complement strand
TACCTGGGTGTGACGGTCAACATGAAGACGACCACCATTTCCTACAAGAACAAGAAGACAGTCCAACGCCCGGAATCGGAGCAGTATCGCTTCGAGGGTACCCACGAGCCGCTGGTCGACAAGCAGACCTGGGACATCGTGCGGGAGAACCGCAGCCACAAGCGGAGGTACACCAAGTTCGACGGACAGAGTCTGTTCTCCGGCCTCGTCTACTGCAAGGACTGCGGAGCGGCGATGACCTACCATCGCACCCACGGGGCGAAAGAGTCCGCGGCCCGGTTCATATGCTCGAACTACCAGAAGAACAGCAAAACCGCCTGCTCGGTCCACAGCATCCGGGAATCCGACCTCCAGGCCATCGTCCTGGATGACCTCCGCCGCGTCACCCACTTCGCAAGGCAGAACGAGCGTCGGTTCGCGGAGTACATCGGCATGAAGCGCACGAAGGAAGCCCAAAAGGAGATGCGGTCTCTGGAAAAACAAATCTCCGCCATGTCCAAGCGTCAAAGCGAACTCATGTCTCTGTTCAAGCGTCTCTACGAGGACAACGTCCTGGGCCGCATCCCCGACGAGCAGTACAGGGTTCTCGCCGCTGAGTACACATCGGAGCAGGAGGCCATCAGTATCACCCTTCCAACCCTGACCGCCCACCTACAGGAGCTCAGAGACACCACCTCCAATTTCGACCGCTTTCTGGAGAACGCCCACAAGTACACGGAGATCAACGAGCTGACCCCGGAGCTCCTCCACACCTTCATCAAGCGCATTGAGGTAGGCGAACGCACAAAGAAGTATTCCCGCAGTGCTCCCCAAGAGATCGTCATCCACTACCGGGACATCGGCATCCTGGACGACATGCCCCAGGAGTTGGAGGACATCCTCATACAGGTCGCAGAGCTGGACCTGGAAATTGCATGACATAAACCAAGGAGCCTGTGCATCACCACAGGCTCCTGACCGGAAAAATTTATAGTTAGGCAGGTTCACAATGTTTCCCTATAACCACGTGCAGGTGCGTCGGAAAAATATTTTGAGAATTAAGACCCCTTCAATTTGAGGTGCCCTAATTTGACCTTTTTATATATGTCGATAAATCCTTTTTTCCAGCGCGAATATCCTCCCCGAGAAGCTGTCCGGGGCGACGTTGCGCAGGTTCTCCTCGTATATCTCCATCCGGGAGTCGATCATGTCGATGAGGCTCAAAAGCTCCGCCTCGGCGCACATGGGCCTCACAGCGGCGCCCAGCTCCGGGTCACCGTGGTGTGAGAGCAGCATATGCGTGAGCAGTACCTCCTTCTTCTCCGGCACACCCAGCCGGCGGCAAACCTCCGCGACCTCCCCCGCGCCCATGACTAGGTGCCCCAAGAGCTGGCCCTTCACCGAATACTCGGTTACCAGCCCCAGCTCCGAAAACTCAAATTCCCACTCCTTGCCCATGTCATGAAGGCAGGTCCCCGCCAAAAGCAGGCTCCGGTCCACCGTCTCGGCGTACAGCTCCGCCAGGAAATCCGCCTGCCGCGCCATGTTCAGCGTGTGCATGAGGAGCCCGTTCAAAAAGCTGTGGTGAACGCTCTTTCCGGCGGGTATCGTCCTCAGTTTGTCCCCATGCGTTGAATATATCTCCTCGCACACCCTCCGGTAGTCCCCGTCCTCGATGGACGCCACGTATTCCATGAGCTCCTCATACGCCGCCTTCGCGTCGATGGGAGCCGTCGGCACAAGGTCCGATATGTCGAACTCCTCGTTCTCCCCCGCCGTCCTTATCCGCTCCACAGTCGCCTGAAGCGAGCCCCGGTACTCGGATACAGAGCCCCGGACCTTCACCACCTTGCCCTCGTCCTTTTGTCCCACGGGGCCGGAGTAGTCCCAAACCTTGGCGTCAATATCCCCCGTGCGATCCGACAGCGTGGCGGTGAGATACGGCCTTCCGTTGTTCGACGTCTTCCCCGCCGCGGCCTTGAGGACGTAATACCCCTCAAACTCACTCCCCACAACCATCTCCGCCACCCGCAAATCGCTGTACATAACCCTACCCCTTTCCGTAACGCGCTATTATTCGCTATGCGGATATTATACCCCTCCCCCGCCCTCATTTCAACCCAAATTTTCCGCAAAAAACCGCCGCGTCGGAAGTTTCCTCCCAGGCGCGGCAGTTATTTTGTTGTTTCGGTTATTTTATAACCCTTTCCGTCTCCCCGTCGAAGATGTACACCTCGCTCAGGGGGATGGAAAAGTCGATGGCGGAATCCACGGCGGGGGTGTCGTGGGGATCGACCTTCAAAATGGCCTTGTCCTCACCGGCGGTGATGTAGACGTTTGTGTTGTCTCCCAGCATCTCCGTGAGCTCCACGTCGGCTCGGACAACGTAGGCGTTGTCCTGCTTGCCAAGGACTATGGACTCTGGACGGAAGCCGAATACGATCTCCTTGCCCTCGTACTTCTTCGCCTTGTCGCCCAGCTTCTTTGTCACGTCAAGCTCATTCTTTCCGAAGGCGAGCTTTCCGCCCTTGAGGGTGCCACGGACGAAGTTCATGGGCGGCTCGCCGATGAACCCGGCTACGAACACGTTCACCGGCTCATAGTAGAGGTCATATGGCGTGCCCACCTGCTGGACATAGCCGTCCTTCATGACAACTATCCTGTCGGCAAGGGTCATGGCCTCGGTCTGGTCGTGGGTGACGTAAATGGTGGTGGCTCCCGTGTTCCGGTGGATCTGGGCGATCTCCGAGCGCATGGTCACGCGCTGCTTGGCGTCCAGGTTGGAAAGCGGCTCGTCCATGAGGAACACGCCCACCTTGCGGATGATGGCGCGGCCTATGGCGACACGCTGTCTCTGACCGCCGGAGAGAGCCCTGGGATACCGGTCAAGGTAGTCCGTCAGTCCCAGTATCCTCGCGGTGTCCTTGACCTTCTGCTCGATGACGTCCTCGTCCACGCCCTGGAGGGTGAGTCCGAAGGCGATGTTGTCAAAGACCGTCATCTGCGGGTAGAGGGCGTAGCTCTGGAAGACCATCGCCACCTCCCGCTCCCTGGGTCCCAGCTCGTTGGCGCGCCTGCCGTTTATGAGGAACTCACCGCTGGATATGTCCTCAAGTCCGGCGACCATGCGGAGCGTGGTGGACTTTCCGCAGCCGGAGGGTCCGACGAAGACGATAAACTCGCCCTTTTCAATGTCAAGATTGAAGTCGTGGACCGCGTGGAAACCGTTGGGGTAGATCTTGTTGATATTTTTAAGGCTCAAGTATGACATAGATTTGTCTCCTTACACATGATTTTTTCCGCGGGGTCAGGAAACAATGGTTTGACTCAATCCTCATCAAATCCCTCTGTCTCGACGCTGTCGCAGTGGGCGGCTATGAGCTTCTCGCCCTCCACCCCCCGGAGCCTCACGTTTTTAACGCTTATTCTCCTCACATTGTCGAGATACAGCCCCAGCCTGCACCTGTCGGGAGCGAACTCCTGCATTGCGGGCTTGCCGGGCCTGGCGTCGGGGGAGAAGGAGACGCTTATGTTCTCCAGCTCTACGCTCTCAATGGGACATTCCGTCAGCCCGTCTATGTAGCAGGCGGCGACCTCGGCGCCGGTACACTCCATGTTGCGGAAGGCAAAGGAGCCCATGTGGGGCGTCCTGTCGTCAACGGGCAGCTTCTCCCTGCTCCAGACGTACTCGTCGTGAGCGTCCGGGTCACAGCAGTTGTACCACAGGTTGATGACTATCGGCGTCAAAACCCGGTCCATCCTGATGTTGTCAAAGAGGACGTTGTTTATGACGCTGTCCTTCCCCCTGCCCCTGCGGGACTTTATGCGAAGTCCCCTGTCGGTGGCTCGGAAGAGGCACTGGGTGACGGAAAGATTGGTGACGCCGCCGGAGGCCTCGCTGCCCAGTGTCACGGCGCCGTGACCGAACTCCATAAGGCAGTTGCGGATGGTGTATTTATCCGCCGGGGCCCTGTACTTGACGGCCATCTCCAGCTTGCCGGATTTGATGGCGATACAGTCGTCACCGACCGAAAACTTACAGCCGATGATATTGACCGTGTCACAGCTCTCGGGATTGCACCCGTCTGTGTTGGGGCTGTCCTTTGGAGCCGTGACGCTGCAGTCCAAAACGGAGACATCCTTGGAGAAGAACGGGTGTATGTGCCATGTGGGTCCGTTCTTCACCGTGACCCCGTGGAGAGTTATGTGCTTGCACCTGTTCAGGAACAGGACCCTGGGACGCGCCGCGGGGAATTTGTCAAAGCCCTGCCACCAGTCGCCGTTCTGCCCGTTCCCGTCTATGGCTCCCGGTCCCACGATCGCCACGTCCTCGCAAAAAGCGCCCTGGATAAGCGACTGGTACGCGGGCCTCTCCAACCCCTCAAAGGAGGCGAGGGGTATCTCCCCGCCGGTTACGCCGTCATGGGCGATGCCGGTGATTATGGGATATCTCTCCCTCTCCGTGGAGCCCAATATAACCGCGCCGCGGGATATCTCCAGTGTGACGTGGCTTTTCAGCGACAGCGGGAGCGTGAGATACGTCCCCTCGGGGAAGTAGAGCCTCCCGCCCTCGGGCAGCATATTTATCGCCGCCTGTATTGACGCGGTGTCCTCATGGACCCCGTCGCCCACCGCGCCGAAATCCCGGACGCTGAGACAGCAGGTCTCCCCCGCCGTCGTGAGCTCCGCGCTCTCGCTCGCGCCGGAGGCGAACCGCAGCTCCACGCTGTATTTTGTCTCGGGCGTCAGCCCGTAAAGGGAAAAGACATTGGTGGCGGACCGGCAGCGCTCCTCGCCGTTTACAAGTACCTCAAACTCCTCGTTGGAGAAGTGCGGCGCCGTGCCCTGAAGCTCAAAGCAGGCGGAGGTGCTGCCGCGGTAAAGGATCTTGATCATAATATCACGTTCCTCAATGGCTGGGCTTTCTCGCGTCACTGATGACGTTTTTCAGGGTGTTCCTCATCGCCACAAACAGCAGATCCCACCCCAGATAGAAAAGCCCGAACATTATGGGCTCAACGCCCAGCGGCAATACGTCTGTCAGGTTGCCTATCCTGATGATTGCGAAATTTATCACGTTGTACGTCATGAATACCAGGAACATCAGCACGATCGCGTAGAGGATATTCAGCGGGAAGGTGGCGAAGCTCTTGCGCTTTGAGCACATTATCCACTTATCCGCCGATTTATCGGACCGCTCGAAAAACCGAAGGGCGTTGTTGGTGAGAATGTCCGTCACCATCCCCAGCCCGATGGACGTGACAAAAAGCAGGTCCAGCTGGTCGGCGACGTAATTTCCCAGTCCCCACATGAAGAAGAAGCAGCACGCCGCGGCGAACCACCACTTTATGAGGCAGAATACCACCCACTCCGCAAGCTTTATCTTGGGACCTGAGCGGTACTTCCGCAGCTCCTTCTCCGATACCGGCGGTGAATTTTCCTCGTTGGCGTTTACCAGGTCGTCCACGGCCTTGGTATTAAGCTTGTAGTAGTCCGCCTGCTTGAGTATATCGTCGTGCGGGTCTTTCCTCTTGTTCTTTTTGCTCATTGATGTTCCTCTTTGCCGATCGGGAGGCGCTTACGTACCTCCCGATCCACATCGGCGTAAGCTTATTCGCCCGAAATGTCGATGGCCTTCATGTCGCCGTTGCCCTCGACCTCAACGGAGGTCTTCACCTTCTTCAAAAGCTTTGAGTAAACGGGCAGAAGCACCGTCAGCACCACGCTCACAATAAGGAGCACCACGTGCGTCTGGAGCATATTGTATGCCACTATGATGGACGGGGTGTCCCTCAGCATTTTCGCGGCGTCCGGGCTGTTGTTGATTGCCTTGATCACAAGGTTGGAGTAGTATACGTCGGAGAATATCACTATCCCCGCCATGACGAACAGAAGCACCACCATGGGGATATTGGGCTTTTTCCGGTACGGGAAGGCGTTGAGACAGCACACCATGCTCAAAATCGACAGGAGCATGGTGGCAAAGCCCGCCAGCCCCATTCCGGTGGCCTGGATCTTTGCCGTGGTGTTGGAAACCGCTGTCAGATTCAGAGAGTAGAAGATGAAGGTCACCACGAAGGCGCACAGCGGTATGAGCTGGGGCCTGCGCTTTATGGAGACCATGAACTTGCGGCAGACCTCCTTCAGGTCCATCTTGCACAGCAACAGGCACACAAACGATGCCAGAGCGCCGGCAAATATGACCCAAAAGCCCGCCAGAACGCCGTCAGTGCCCGTGAAGCTGCCCCTGCACACGAGCATGACCACCGCCAGGACCAGCGCGCAAAGCCCGCTCACGTTCTGGAGGGCACCCTTACCGGTGACGATCCCCGCCACAGCCAGCGCCAGCGCCGCTATGAGCACCAGCACCGCGATGGTGACGTACACGATGGGCACGGCGAAAAGTCCGCCTATGCTGTACTCCTGCACCGCCCACTGCATGAACTGCGCGGCGGACAGGTCAATACCCAGAAGTCCCGAGAAGGGCAGGAAAAGTCCCACGACACTGACGACAAGCAGCACTGCCATAACGATGCAGCCGATCTTAACCTTCTTGTTAGTCATGATCACTTACCTCCCCTTATGGCGTTGGTGGTCTCCTTGTCGAAGAAGTGCTTTCTCGTGACGGAGAAGGACGCGGTGTCCCCCACCTTGTAGTTTTTCCACCCCTTGAGCTTGGCGGTGACCTTCACGCCCGTGTTGCCGACGGAGCCGTAAACCAGGGTGTTCATTCCAAGGTTTTCGTTGTTGGTGACCGTCACCTTGATGTCGCTGCCCTCGGTGAAGTTCTCCGGGCGGACGCCCAGGGTGATCTCCTTGCCCTCGTATCCGGCAAGCGTCGCCTTCTCCTCGGCGGTGAGCGCCACCTTGAAGCCGTTGCCCTGGAGCTCGCCGCCCACCACCTTCACGTCGTAGAAGTTCATGGGCGGGAGCCCGATGAAGCTCGCCACGAACACGTTGTTGGGCGAATCGTAAAGCTCGAGCGGCGTGCCCACCTGCTGTACGTGTCCCATGGACATACACACGATCCGGTCGGCAAGGGTCAGCGCCTCGGTCTGGTCGTGGGTGACGTAAAGCATGGTCGCCTGGAGCCTCTTGTGCAGGAGCAGTATCTCGCGCCGCGTCGCTCCGCGGAGCTTGGCGTCCAGGTTCGAGAGGGGCTCGTCGAAAAGGAACACCTTGGGGTTCCTGACGATGGACCGCCCCATCGCCACGCGCTGCCGCTGTCCGCCGGAGAGCTGCGCGGGCTTTTTATTGAGCTGGCTCGTAAGTCCCAGGACCTCGGCGGCTGCCAGCACCTTCTTGTGGATAACGTTGGGATTCTCCTTGCGGAGAGTCAGCGAGAACGCCATGTTCTCATAAATTGTCATGTGCCCGTACAGGGCGTAGCTCTGGAAGACCATCGCCATGTCCCTGTCCTTGGCAGGCGTCTGGGTGATGTCCTTTCCGTCCAGGAAAAGGTGGCCGTTGGAGATGTCCTCAAGCCCTGCCACCATGCGGAGCGTGGTGGATTTTCCGCAACCGGAGGGACCGACCAGAACTATGAGCTCGCCATCCTTTACGTCCAGATTGAAGTCAAAGACGGCTTGCACGTTGTTGTCATATATCTTGTCGATATGCTGTAAGCTCAGCGTAGCCATGTCTTCATCTCCTTACGCGTTCTGGTTTTCAAGGGTCTTCATATGAGCGGCAAGCTCATTGCACTTGATGTAGTTTATTACGCCCGAGGCTATGAGGCACACGCCCGAGGCTATGAGGCACACCACGCACAGCGTGAACTGCGCCGAGTGCATGACCTGAATGGTCACATCCCCCACGGTGAGCGTGGCGTTGTGGGCGGGTACAGGGAGAATAAATATCCTGACGAACTGTATAACTCCCAGCGCCAGCTCGATGTAGGTGTAATTCTTCTGATAATTCTTCACGCCCTCGGAGCTCAAAAACGCCGCCAGCATGAATATCAGGTTGTAAACTATGGAAACGCCGATTATCCACCTGTAATACCAGGTCTCCACGTCGGACTGGTAGATGCTCACAAAGTAGATGACGTCCAGAAGTATGGCAAGGTAGGCAAGATTGGCTGAGGGCTTATTTTTGATGTACCTCATCCTGTCTCTTTTGATGAGACGGTCCTCGTTGGACATGCTCATGCTTTTGCCCCCTTTCCGGCAAGGAGAGCCTTCTCCTCGCTCACGAGCTTCAGCTTCCACACCACATTGGCGATGAGGGCGGCAATGACCAGCACCAACAGCCCGAACACCAGATAGTGGATGTCAAAGGCAAATGTTGACTCGGTGTACAGCGTGCCCCACATGTCCGAAAACTCCTTCAGCCCCTCAAAATCCACGGTGGTGAGGAACTGCGTCCTGAACGCCTGGATCTGAATGTGGCTGTAAACCGTCAGGGCCAGCCCCACCACGGAGTAGAGCCCAATGGCGATGTAGTTTGTGATGTAGTAGCGCCTGCGGGTGCTTGTATTGGTGACAAAGAGGAACGCGCCCAGAACTATCATCACAATGCTCCCTATGAGAAGCTTTTGGTTGAAGTCCTGCATATCCATGTAAATGGTGGCGCCTCCCACCTTCTCGCCGGAGGCGTATTTGTTGCCCGTACCCGCCTCGGTCTTGATGGTCACCGCCTGGTAAAGGCTGTCATAGATATCTGTCATGATCCCCAGCGCGTAGACGAACACCAACGCGCTGATAATGATAGCCGCCAGACAGGTGAATTTTTGGATTTTTAACTGAGTTTTGTACATGACGACCTCCTCTCAGGGATGCCGCCGCCCCGGGAGCCGGAGCTTCCGGGAATGTGCGGCGCATCCGTTTTGACTTCCCCAAAGCTTTCGCCGGGGGTCGTCTCAAAAATTTCGCGTGGGGTCAATCGGGTGGGTTTACTTAATGCTGTTGTAATACTCCAGGGCCCTCTCCCAGCCGGTCTGCTGGATGCTGAGCCACTGCTTGCCGCTCCAGGCGTTCAAAACGGTATCAACCGTCGCCTCGGCGCTGGTGCGGGTGGAATCGGTGTAGCCGGAAACGATCTGCTGGATGAGGATGTTGTCCTCGCCCTTCTTCTGGCTGAAGTTGTCGTTGAGCTCGGTGTAGCTCTTGGCGAGGGAGTTCTCCTGCTCGGTGAGAGGCAGCAGGGTGGGAACGTTGGTGTACCAGGGGTTATCCGTAATGGCGTTCTCGGGGTGCTTGATGGTGCCGAGGGCAATGGCCCTGGAGATGTACCCGGCGCCCTCCTTGCCCACCTCATGAGTGCACTGATACTCAAAGGACTGGCTCTTGAGGAAGCTCAGGGTGGAGCCGATGTACTTACGGGCGTAGTCGGTGTAGTTGCCGTTGGTGAACTCCCACAGGTCCTCGGCGGAGGCGTCGGAGATGACGGGCCACTGCTCGCCGTTGAAGTCGAACATCTCATAGTGGTTCTCGTCAGCCATCTTCACGAATGCGTCGGGGCCGTAAGAGAGAAGGATCTGGCCGTCCATGGTGTAGGCGTAGTCGATGAGTGCGAGGCAGGCGTTCAGCTTATCCTGGTCGCCGTTGATACCCTCAACGGAGATGCCCCAGCCGTCTGTCTTGACGGAGCGCCAGGACTCGGTGAACCGCATGAGCTTCTCGCCGGTGCCGTCGTCCCAACGGGCAACGGGGACCATGACCGCCATGTACTTCTCGCCCTCGTCAAGAACGGTGGCGTTGTAAATGGTCTGGGTCTGGTTGTAGTCATAGTGCATGAAGGCGGAGTCCTTGGCAAGCAGGTCTTTGACCTGGGGATCGGCCTTGTTCACGAAGTCCTCACCGATGAGCCCCTCCTTGACAAGGGTGTTCATCCTCTCCATCGCCTTGTAGGTGTCTACCTCAAGGCGGGCGTCGTGCATGGCGCCGTCGCTGCCCACATAGAGGTAATCCTTGCGGGACTCAAGTCCGCGGACGCCCAGAAGGGTGCCGGCAAAGCGGAACATATCGATGCGGCGCTGGTTGTTGTTGTTCTCACGGCAGACTATGCCGCCCACAGTGTCGGTGCCGTTGAGGGTCTGGGCGTTGGCGACCACGCAGCGCAGGAGCGCCACCAGCTCGTCGGCGTCCCAGGCGGCGTTCTGACCGATAAAGAGGTTGGAACGGGTGTCGCCGTAATATCTGTCGTACGCGGTATCTATGTAGTCGCGGAGCATGTTCACGGCGTCAACGCCGCTCATGGAGCCGGCGGCGTTCATCTTTTCGATGATGTTGCCGGCGGCGTCATAGTTCTTGGTCACCTGCTCAACGCCGGAGCCGTCGGGCTTCACAACGTCGATGGTGTAGCTGCCGGTGGTGGGCATGTAGGGCGTCCACGCGGGAGTGGCGGTGGTGCCGCAGGCGTCAGCGGTAAAGGGGCCCTCGCCGTCAAGAAGCTTCTGTACCCAGTCAACGCGCATAAGGGGCATACGCTCGATGTCGCTCACGCCGTCGAAGTAGGGGCTGACGTAGATGGCGCCGGTGTCGGTGTCGCTGACGATAGCCATGCGGACGATGGGGTTGGCGTCAAGATACGCCTTGAAGTTGGGCATCTTGTCCAGGTACTCGCCGATGTTCACGAGCTTGCCCGCCACGCCGTTCTCGGAGAGGAGCTCGACGGTGCCGGATACCATGTCCACCAGGCCAAGCTGGTTCACCCAGTTTTTGAACTCTTTCTCCGCGCTCTGACCGGTGTACATGGAGCCGTCGAACTTGATGTGGAGGCGGTTCTGCATCTCCACCCAAGTGGGCTTCAAATCGCCGGTGTGATAGGTCACGCCGTCAGCCAGGGTGACGCCAGCTTCGGCGATATCGGCGTCGAAGAGAAGACCGGTCTGCTTGCTGTTGTAGCCGACAGCCATGCGGATCTCGGTGCCCTCCGCGTAGGGAAGGTCGGGGTTCTCATAGACGTGGTTGATGGCGGTGGGGTCGGCCTCAGCGCCGCCGTTGCCGTCGTCGCCGGAGCCCTGGTTGTCGTTCTGGTTCTGGTTGTCGTTCTGGTTGTTGTTGTTCTGATTGTTGTTGTTCGTGTTGGTGTTAGTGTTGTCCTGATCGCCCTGATTATTGTCGGGGATCTCGATCTTGTTGCAGGACGCGGCTACCGCGACCACAAGCACGAGAGCGAGCACAACAGCGATTATGGCTCTGAACTTTTTCATAAAGATCCTCCTAAAATTTTTATATTCCTCCGGCGGACGCCGGACGGATCACAAATAATTAAAGGCTTTTCCGTGGTCGGTTTACACTCGACCGGCTTACGCAGCCGGCCTCTGCTCTCGACCGACCGCCACGCCAGAAATCACTCCTTGACGCCGCCGACGTTCACGCCCTTGGCGAAGTATTTCTGGATGAAGGGATAGATTATAAGTATGGGGACTATGGAGCAAACCACCAGCGCGTAGATGACCGAGTCCGCGGCGTAGGGCCTGTTCCAGGAAGTGAGGAACTCAGACTCCGTGTACTGCTCCAGCGTCAGGCGGATAAACACCTGAAGGGGCTGCTCGTACTGGTTCCTTATCATCTGGCGCGCCCAGAAGTAGCCGTTCCAGCGGGAGATGGCGAAGAACAGCGCAACCGTTGCGATGGTGGACTTGCTCATGGGAAGGTAGACGTTGGTGAGCACCTGCATCTCCGTGGCGCCGTCCACTATCGCCGCCTCCTCGATCTCGGAGGGGACTCCCTCGAAGGCGTTCCTCAGAAGTATGATGTTCATCGCCGCCATGCCCATGGCTATGACCACCAGCCACTTGTCGTCCACGATGCCCACAGCGTTGAATACCGTCCTCGTGGCTATGTAGTTCAGATACTGGGGCACAACGCCGGCGGAGAACCACATGGTGAACACCAGGAAGAAGTTAAAGGTCTTCCTGAAGAGGAGCCTCTTCTTCGACAGGGCGTAAGCGCCAAGAATGGCGGTGAACATCGCGAAGAGCGTACCGTAGAGGGTGATGAACAGCGTGTTGGAGTAGGCGTTCCAGAACATATTGTTGTTGAACATCTGGGAGAACGCCTGGAACTGTATCCCCTTCGGGAACAGTACGATCTCGCCGTACTCCACCGCCTCGCGCCCGGATATGGCGGAGGATATGGCGAAGACGAAGGGATAGAGGCACGCCAGCGCGAACACGGTCAGCAGGGTGTAGCTTATGATTTTGAAGATCAGCTCAGTGATTTCAAGCTTTCTTTTCATGGCACCCTCCTATTAATAGAGCGACGTGTTGGACGCCTTGCGGGCTATGGTGTTGGCTCCTATGACCAGCAGCATCCCGACCACGTTGTTCATCATCTCGGCTGCCGACGCTATGCCCTGTGTCGTCTGCGAGCCCAGCATTCCCAGCCTGTAGGACAGGGTGGAGACCACGTCGGCGGTCACATAGGTGTCGGTGTTGTAAAGGAGCAATACCTTTTCATAACCCACGTTCAGCAGGGAGCCGATACGGGTTATGAGCATGATGACCACGGTGGAGAGTATGCTGGGGATGACCACGTAGCGCATCTGCGCCCACTTGTTTGCGCCGTCGATCTGCGCGGCCTCATAGCTGGTGGGAGAGATGGCGATGATAGCCGCGAAGAACACTATGCTGTCATAGCCCGCGCCCTCCCAGATGCCGCTGATCTGGTAAATTGAACGGAAGAAGGATGGGTTGTTGAGAAGTCCCGCGTTTCCGGTCTCCGTTGAGATGAGCTTCAGCCCCACGAGCGCGCGGCTGATAACGCCCATACCGGCGATGGAGGACCCCTGCTTCACAAGCATGGTCACCAGAGAGGTCATGATAACGGTGGACATGAACTTGGGAAGGTAGGTGAGGACCTGGAAGACGCTCCTGGCGGCGTTTGACCTGACCTCGTTGAAGAACAAAGCCAAAATGATCGGCATGGGGAAGCCGAAGCACAGGCCGTAGAAGCTGAGGATAAAGGTGTTCCTCATGGCTCTCCAGAAGTCCGTCGAAAGCTGTGTCCCGCCCACAAGCAGCTGCTTGAAGTATGAAAATCCGGAGAAAAGCTGCTTTGACACCGGCAGAACGCCGTCGTAGACCTTGAAGCAGCTCAGGAGCTCATACATCGGGAAGTAGCGCCAGAACAGGAAGACCAGGAGCATGGGGACCAGCATCAGGTAGAGGCGCCAGTCCTTAGCCACCGTCCTGACAACGTGGAGCCAGTAGTGCTTTTCCACATCGTCCCGGACGACTTGTTCCGGATCTTCTCTGTATACGCCCGTTTCCTGGTCGTATACGAGGAAATCCGCTGCCCTAACTTTCATTTTTAACCTCCTTTTTTCTCCTTTTCCGCCTGGAGGCGGAGAAGGTAATGTTTTTGATCCTCGTAGACGCCATCCAGCCTTCTGACGATCCACGCGATCACAAGGGTAAATAGGTATGACAGGCTGTCAGTTAGGAAGAAGCCTGCCGCCACCGCCGGCGGCTCGCCGAAAAGCATAGCCGTCAGCGCCCTTCCGCCGTGCATGAGCGCCTGCACGAGAAGGGGAAACGCGAACGGGAGGAACTGTCCCGTCCTCACCTTCTCCTTGCCCACCCCAAAGAGCAGTATCAGGGAGAGCATCGAAAAGAGGTTTCCCACGCAGTATATAACGTACTGTTCTCCCGCGGCGCCGGAAAACAGGCAGAAGATAAATCCGGAGAGGGCGGCGTGTATCCCGCCCCAGGCGCCCCAGCGCATATAGACCACCGAGGCGATTATCGCCGCCGGCGAGACGGTGTAGATCTGGTCCGGGAACCAGACCCTGGCGGCGACTGTTGTGAGGTACTCAACTACGGCTGTGATTACGGCGAAGATTATAAGGTCGATGGCCTTATATTCGCCCAGGCTTCTCTGTCTTTCCATAGGTTCCCCTTTGGCTTTTACGTCAAAACACACTTAAAACAACCCTAAATCCCCTCTTTTTCGGGTGTTTTGGGTTGGCGGCTGTATGTTTTTGCCCAAAGGCTTTTGCGGTTTTTGTGCAAAACGCCTACAAAACGGGCTCTCTTTTGTCTAATATTATATATGATGTCGGTTTTTATGTATATGGACAAAACACGCATATTTATGAACAAAACAGATATTTTAACAAAGTTTTATTTTTCTGTGACAATTTCCCCGCCCGCAAACGGCGCGGGGCAAAAAATATGCTTGAATCCCGACGCGTTTGTGTGATATAATGGATTTGACCTATATTTTTGCCGTGGGAAACGGCAAATTACACATTGAGGAGGCGTGTCATGAGAGGACTTGAGTCGAACAAAACGAAGATCCGCCACAGGATATTCACCGAGATAGCCCGCACCGCCTATGAGGGCTCGGACATCTCAAAGGAGATACTCCGCCTGCCCTACAAGATAATCCCCGGCGAGGTGGCTACATACCGGGACAGCATTTTTTTGGAGCGCGCCATAGTGGGCGAGCGGCTCAGGCTCGCCATGGGGCTTCCGATACGCAACGTGGCGGAGCAGGTGGAGCTCAACGAGGGCGTTGACGAGAGCGCCATCGCGGAGAAATACTACACCCCTCCCCTGATAAACGTGATAAAATTCGCCTGCAACAAGTGCCCGGAGAAGCGCGTGGCGGTCACGGACGCCTGCCAGGGCTGCTTTGAGCACCCATGCCTTGAGGTCTGCCCAAGAAAGGCGATTTCCATGGTGAACGGCAGGAGCGTCATCGACGAGCACCTGTGCGTCAAGTGCGGCAGGTGCGTGGACGCCTGCTCCTACCACGCCATAGTCAAGCAGGAGCGCCCCTGCGCCGCCGTCTGCGGCATGGGAGCCATAAAGACAGACTCCTACGGCAGGGCGGAGATCGACCAGACAAAGTGCGTCTCCTGCGGGCAGTGCCTCGTCTCCTGCCCCTTCGCCGCCATAGCCGACAAGGGACAGATATACCAGACGATAATGGCGATAAAGAGCGGCACGCCCGTCTACGCCGCCATCGCCCCCGCCTTCTGCGGGCAGTTCGGCACGCACATGACATACGACAAGATGCGCCCCGCCTTCAAAGCCCTGGGCTTTACCGACCTTGTGGAGGTATCCATCGGCGCGGACATCTGCACCCTCCAGGAGGCACAGGACTTCCTGCGGGAGGTGCCGGAGGAAAAGCCATTCATGGCGACCTCCTGCTGTCCGGCGTGGACGATGATGGCAAAGAAGCTCTTCCCCACCCTGGCGGACAACATATCCATGGCGCTGACGCCCATGGTGCTCACCGGGCGTATGATAAAGAAGGACCACCCCGGCTGTAAGGTCTGCTTCATAGGGCCCTGCGCCGCGAAAAAGCTGGAGGCGAGCCGCAAGGAGATACGCTCCGACGTGGACTTCGTGCTCACCTTCGAGGAGGTCCTGGGTATGTTCGAGGCAAAGGAGATCGACCCCGCCGAGCTGCCCTCCGATCCCATGAACGAGGCCACCGCCGACGGGCGCGGCTTCGCCGTCGCCGGAGGCGTGGCGCAGGCGGTGGTGAACGCCGCCGCGAGGCTCGCCCCGGACAGGGAGATAAAGGTCGCCCACGCCAACGGCCTTGCGGAGTGCAAGAAGATGCTGACATTGGCAAAGGCGGGCAAATACAACGGCTACCTCTTAGAGGGCATGGGCTGTCCCGGCGGGTGCGTCGCCGGAGCCGGCACCATCGCGGCGGTGCAGTATTCCACCTCCGAGGTAAAAAAGGCCCAGGACAGCACCGACGCCAAGTGTATTTTGGAGAGCAAATACCTCCACTACCTGCCCCTCATCGAGGAGAGAGATCCTCAGTGACCCGCGCTCTTACCTCCCCTCCGGGAAAACCGGAGGGGATTTTTTTCGGGTATGCTTCGCAAAGGCGGCGGGTTTGCGCCGTCTTTGTGCCGTCTTTGCTTTGTTTACAGTCGCATTATACCGCAAAGGCTTTGTAAAGTCAAGTAAAATATTTCTGAATGCTTATATTTTGTAGGGTTGCACAAAATAAAGCGGTGGTTTGGACCACCGCTTTGATTATTTTTGCTATATTTTATTTCACTTTCTTGGAGAGGTAATTGAGCTCCAGGTGGCGGTCGGGCTCAAGGCGGCCCTCCGACACGGAGTCGAACTCCTTTATGAGCTTCATGGCGAGGGGTACGGCGAGCTTGTAAAGCTCCATGAGGCGCTTACTGCTCTCCCGGCACACGGGGTTTGGCTCCAGGCTCATGACAAGGCCGGACAGGTCCTTATAATACCTCCCGGTGGCGCGAAGCGCCGTCAAAAGCACCTTTCTGGCGCGCATATCCGGCGCCAAAAGGGTGTGGAGGCAGACGGGCATGGTCCTGAGGCTCCGCTCCACGTCATGGAGGGAGATGCCGGGGTAAAAGGCGGCTATGACGGCGCAGTTCCTGCGGGAAGCGACGATGTGGGCGGCGGTGTCGTGGCGCAGAGGGTCGAGGCCGTCGGTGACCTCAAGCATACGGTCAAACTCCATCTCAATCTCGTTGTGGCTCACTCCCCGCTCCTTGGCGAAGCGGTTGACGCAGCCGTGGCACATGCAGTCCAGGGCGAAGTGGCACAGACAGCCGTAGACATACGCCTTGTACATGGGGTTGTCCCTGTGGTCCCGCAGCACCGACGCGGCGTGGGTGAACACCTGCGCGCCGGTGAGGTCGTGGGTGGCGTGACCCAGCTTTGTCACCCGGTCGGGGATCACGGGGGAGTGGTAAAAGAATATGTCGGGTCCGTGAAGTCCTATGTCAAAAAGCTCCCTGAATGGAGAGATGGCACCCAGCATATCTCCCGGCAGGGCTCCGAAAACCTGCCTGCCGAGTCTGAAGTGGGCGTAGGCGCAGGGCATACAGCCGCCTCCTTTCACGTTTTTGCCGCGAATTTACGGGTATTTTGAGGATTTGTCAAGCCGGTTTACAAAAAGCGGGCTTACGCCGGCGCGTCACTTCATGAGAAGGCTCACGGCGCCGGGGATAACGCGTATATCCGCCTCGCCCGGCCAGTCGGCGCGCTCGCCGTCCAGGGTCCAGGGCTGGCTGTCGGCGGAGGTTATCCTCACAGAGGGCACGGAGACGAAGGTCATGCCCTCGGCGTTGAGCTCGGCGGTGCGGAGGGCGTGGATGTAGCCGTGGAGCTGCATGGGGGTCTTCTCCCTCTCCACCAGCAAAAGCTCAAAGAGCCCGTCGCTGAGGCTGACCCGGTCGCCGCTCAAATCCACCACGCCGCCCAGCTTTTTGGAGTTGCTGACCACGCACGCCAGGTACTCGCCCTCGTAAGTCTTATCCCCCGCCTCCACCTTCAGCGGTATGGGATGGACGGTGGGGACCTCGCGTATTCCCTCCAGGACGTACGCCAAAAAGCCCAGGGTGTTCTTCATGTCCTGGGGAGTCTCGTAGCAGGTGCGGGAGAATATCCCCAAAAGACCCACGTCCATGAATATGCGCCCGTTGAAGCTTCCCACGTCCACGGGGTGGGGCGTGCCCTCAAGTATGCCGTCAATGGCGGCGTTTATGTCCGAGGGGATGCCCAGGGAGCCCGCGAAGTCGTTGGTGGAGCCCAGGGGGATATAGCCGATGGGCGTTTTCAGCTTTGCCGCTATGACGCCGCTTATAACCTCGTTGAGGGTGCCGTCGCCGCCGGTGCAGACGAGAAGGTCGTAATCCCCCGCGCCTGTGGCGAGCTCGGTGGCGTGTCCCCGGTGGGCGGTCAGCGCCACGGTGGGGGTGTAGCCCGCCGAGGTGAGGCGGTCAACGACGGTGAAAAGCTCCGTCTGTATCCTCTGCTTACCGGACTTTGGGTTGGCTATCAAAAGGGCTTTTTTCATAATATCGTCTCCATTCCAAGCTTATACGGCTTCATTCCCATTTTTTCGTAGAACGCCACGGCGCCGGGGTTGCAGGTCCAGGCGTTGAGTGTCACGTTGTAACAGCCTATGGAGCGGGCGTAATCCAGGACGAAGCTGTATATTGCCCTGCCCACGCCGGAGCCTCGGGAGCCCTCAAGGACGCATATGTCGTCGATGTACAGTGTCTTTATGGGGGTCATCACGTTCTCCCCCGCGTGGTCCTCCAAAACGCAGAAGGCGTAGCCGACGACGCCCTCGCCGCTGTCGTACACAAATATGGGGCGGGAGCTGTCCTTCATTATTTGGCGAAGCTCGCCGTCATAATATTTCCTGCCGCCGTTTTTGAAAAGGTCGGGTCTTCCCCGGTGGTGGACCAGCTCCACCTGCTCCAAAAGCTGTCCGATGGCGGGAAGGTCCCGCTCCTCGGCTCTGCGAATCTCCATCTCGCGCCTCCGAAATTATGTGCTGAAAGTTTAAGGGCCGAAATTATGACCCCGGCAGGTATTATAGCACCTTCTCGGGCAAATGGCAATAATTTAACGTACACAAGTTGTTGGAGACAGTGCTGCCCCGAGGTATAACCTCGGGGCGGCGGGTTTCCGGGGGTAAAACCGGTTACTTGGCCTCGTAGTTGATGACGATGGTGCCGGGATCAATTTCCCGGAAATCGCCTTCGTCCAGGTCGACGAAGCCGACGTTGACCTTCAGGTCGCCGCCGCTGATGATGTCGGCGACGCAGCCGCTGTTTATCTCGTAGGTCACGGTTTCGACCTGCTCGCCGGTGACGGTGTCGTACCAGACGGCGCCGGTCTTGCCGTCAACCGTGGCGACCTTGACGTCGGCTATCTCGCCGGTAATGACCGCCTCGGTGTCGGTGCAGTCGATGACCTTGACCTCAACCGGCTCGGAGCCGGCGGCAAGCGCCGTGGTAGCGACGCATCCCACCGCGAGGATCAGGGCGAGCAAGAGCCCGAATATCAGGTGGGACCTCTTTTTTGATTCCATCATTGTTTCAATTCTCCTTTCAAGCTTTTCACGGCAGGAGGCGAAGGATACAAATGCCCCCTCCCGCCGCGTCGTGGGAGCGCAGTCGATGAGAAGATACCCGTACTCGCGCCGCCCGTCCCTGTCAAGTTCACTGACTACCCGCTCGTCGCAGGACGTCTCCATGAGCGCGGACATATCCCGGCACATGAGGTACGCCGCCGGATCGAACCAGTGTACGGAGCGTATGAGGCTGAACGCCAGCTTCCTCCAAAGGTCCAGCCGCCGGAAGTGGATGAGCTCGTGGGTGATGATGAGCCTCAGCTCGCCGTCGGAGAGCTCACGCTCGGGCAGGAGTATCACCGGCGTGAAAAATCCCACCAGCATGGGGCTGAGGACCGCCGGCGAGACGTAGATGCGCGCCCTTTGGCGCACGCCCGCCGTATTCGCGGCATCCTCCGCCGCCGCCCGCTCCCGCTCCCCGGCCTCTTTAGCGCCGGTCATCAGGAGCCTCCGGCAACGCATCGCCTTGACGGTGTCCGTCAACGCGAGGACCGCCGCCACCGCAAGCCACACAGCCGCCGCAAGGTCGATATACCGCCCGTATACCGCCGCGGGGACAGCCGGACGGGGCGCGGACAGCGCGCCCGCGGGGATAAGCACCGAGACCCGCGGTCTTCCCGGCAGAGCGGACCACAGCCTGTGGACCGGCAGTAAAAAGAGCGCCGCAACGTATGCCGTGGCGGTATAGCGCCAGCGCTGGGTGAGCCTGTCCCCTCCGAGGCGGGAGAGGAGCTTTAAAAGCAGGTATGCCGCGCCGCCCGACAGACTCATGGAGAGGACGGAAAGAAACAGCTCCCTCATGTCCTCACTCCTTCCTGTCAAGCCACGCCCTCAGCTCCCGGCGGTCCTCGTCGGACAGGGGCGTGTCGCCGCACAGCGCCGCGAAGAACCTGGCGACTGAGCCCTGGTACATGGTGTCCAGAAGCTCCCGCGCCATGTCGCCGGAGTATTCCGCCCGCGTCCTGGCGGGGCGGTAATAGGGCACCCTGCCGCTCCGCTCCGAGACGACGAGCCCCTTTTGGGCAAGGCGGGAGAGGAACGTGGCGAGGGTCGGCGCCTTCCATACCTTTTTCCGGTGCTCGGCAAAGTAGTCAATGAGCTCCGAGGCAGACATGGGCGTTTCGGAGTCCCAGAGGACCTCCATGATCTCCGCTTCCGTCTCGGACATTTTTTTGGATCGATCCATATTTTTATCCTCCTGTCCCAGTGCGTCCACTGTGGATATTGCAATATTACTACATGTGTGTAGAAATGTCAAGAGGTATTTTTACATTTGTGTAGAAATATTTTTTAACTCCCGATCCCCTTTTGTGTTCCCGGAGTATCCGAGCCTACGGGTGGGGTGAAAATTTATCCGACGGAGTGAAAAAATTTCCCGCCAGCATAATTGCTGACGGGAAAACAGCAAATCATAATACAAAACATTTTTTCTTGTCATTTACCGCCTGTTAAAACCGAATTACAGCTTCTTTTCAAACACATATTGCTGGGGCGTCATGCCCATGGCTTGATACAGGGCGACAGCTCCCTTGTTGAAGTCCCAGATGTACAGATCCAGGCGAACAGCTCCCTGCTCCTTTGCCCAGGTCTCCACCTTGGCAAAGAGCTTTGACGCGATCCCTCTGCGGCGATAGGCGGGCAGGACATAGATGTCATCCAGGCAAACGGTCTTTAACCCCTTGACCATACCGCTTTCTTCCCAAAGCGTCGCCCGGACAACGCCCGCGAGAAGCTCACCATCAAAGGCGCCCAGTTGCAGCACGGTGGGGTTGGTCAAGTTCTCCAGGAAGGCCTCCCTGGGATAGGATTCCTCCTTTTCCCGGTGTACAAAAAAGTCCGGCCGTGCCTGTACATGGAGCTCATCCTCTGCTGCATATTGTTCAAGGACTTGTTCATAATCGGATTCTGTCAGTTTTCTGATTTCCATATATTCCAACTCTTTTTCATCAAATTGTGATTTGTCGAACAGCTGCGCACTCGACATTTAAAACTATACTGCCAAAATGCGAAGAAATCTACTGTACGCTGAGACGGTTAATTAAATGTTTACAAAATTTCCGCCTATGCTGGGAGGTTATTCTAATCTTCCTGCCATTTTCAGGTATTGGAGGATGAGGTCAACCGCGCCTTCGGGGCCTATTTTGGTGACGTTTATGGAGAGGTCGTGGGATTTCGCCTCGCCCCAGTTTTCGCCGGTGAAGTTCTTGTAGTAGTTGGAGCGGCTGCGGTCAAGCTTTTTGAGCTGCTGCTCCGCCGCTCTGTCGTCCAGCTTGTACTCCGCCTTGCACTGCTCCAGCCTGTCCTGCGCCTCGGCGTAGAGGAACACCCTCACGCAGTCCGGGTCGTCCCTGAGGAGGTAGTCGGAGCACCTGCCGATTATGACGGCGCTGCCCTTTTTGGCTATCTCCTGAATGACGTTGGCCTGGGCGGAGAAGGCGGTGTAGCTCATGGGCACGTCGCAGCTGCGGTGGAAGCCGTGCATATTGTAGGAGCTTGCCGCCAGATTGAAGAGGAAGGAGCCGGTGACGTTCTCCTCAAGCTTGCCTATGTAATCCGGGGAGAGGCCGCTCTTTTCACCGGCGAGGTCGATGATCTTCCTGTCAAACATTGGTATTCCCAGCTTCGCCGCCAGCCGGCTTCCCACAACGGTGCCGTGGGCGCCGTAGGCGCGGCTTATGGCAATGATGGTCTTCTTCATAAATGCTCACCGCCTTTTGGCAAAATAGACAAGATATTCGGGTGTCGGTCCGTATATCTTTATATAAATATACCACGCATTTCCGTTTTTTGCAACCTGTCTGAGGGGAAAATTTCATTTTATTTTCGTCGGCGTTTTGGCTTTGACTTTTTCCGCCGGCAGTGGTAAAATAATAAAACTTATTTACCTGCCCGAAAGGAAGATCACAATGTCCCAGCCAGCGTTTAAGCCCGCGGATATACTTATTCCCGTCACGGGGGATATGGAGGATTGGAGCGTCATCGCCTGTGACCAGTTCACCTCCGAGAGGGAGTATTGGGACCGGGTGGAGGAGCGCTGCGCCGACAAGCTCTCCACACTGCACATGATACTGCCGGAGGCGTACCTGGGGTCCGTCTCTCCGCCGGATATGGCGGAGAGCGCCAACGCCGCCATGCGCGGGTGCCTTGACGCCGGGGTATTTGAGACGCTTAAGGATTCCTACGTATATGTGGAGCGGCACGTCAGCGCCGGGGTCCGCAGGGGGCTTGTGGGGGCGCTGGATCTGGAGGCATACGACTACTCGCCCCACTCCTCCTCCCCTGTCCGCGCAAGCGAGCGGACCGTGGCGGATAGACTGCCTCCCAGGATGAAGATACGCGAGAACGCCCCGCTGGAGCTTCCGCACATAATGGTGCTCATCGACGACCCGGAGAAGTGCGTTGTGGAGCCGCTTCGCTCCCGCACACACGCCATGAGGAGGCTTTACGACTTTGACCTGATGGAAAACGGCGGGCACATCACCGGGTGGCAGGTGTCGGGGGCGGACGCGGAGCGCGTCTCGGAGGCCTTCGCCACAATGACGCTGCGCCCGGTGCAGATAGTCATCGGCGACGGCAACCACTCCCTTGCCGCGGCAAAGGAGCTGTGGAACAGGACAAAGGCGTCGCTCTCCCCCGAGGAGGCGGAGAACCACCCGGCGCGGTACGCGCTGGTGGAGCTCAACAACGTATATGACTCAGGGATCGAGTTTGAGCCGATACACCGCGTCGTCTTCGGCGTGGACCCGGATAAGCTTTTGGAGTTCATGCGCCAGAAGCTGGAGATACCCGACGGGCGGGAGATCGAATACTGCGTCGGCGGCGAGAGGCGGGGGAAAATGCGCGTGCGCGGCAGGAGCTTTGGCGGAATGATCGAGATGCTCCAGAGCTTCATCGAGGAGTACGTGGCCATGTCCGACGGGGGCGAGGTGGACTATATACACGACGAGGAGTCGCTTTTGAGGCTCACAAGTCAACCGGGGACCGTGGGCTTCCTGCTCCCGGGCATGGACAAATCGGAGCTTTTCTCCACCGTCATCTCCGACGGAGTGTTCCCCAAAAAGTCCTTCTCCATCGGTCACGCCAGGGACAAGAGGTACTATTTGGAGTGCAGGAAAATCAAATAAAGTATCCGCCCATCGTGAAAAACGCGGTGGGCGGAGTTTTTGTCGGGCTGGCGGTCAATCCGTCTTGCCGCGCTTTTTGTAGTAGAGGTAGGAGTATATCACCGGGAGGAGGGTCAGGAGGATCGAGGCGGCTAAGAGGATGCAGAAGGTCCATTGGGTGGAGGGGATGAAGGCGGCGAGGATAACTATTATACCGCCAGCCGCCCAGAGCTTTCCGGCGAACCGGTGGGTGGCGTTCCAGTTGGCCTCGTCCTCCAGCGCCCACATCGCCTTTATGCCGACGGTGTAGTTGCGCCTGCATTTTGGGAGGTAGTTGCCAAGCGCCGTGTACAGGACGCCGCACATTCCCGTGACGACAGAGGCGACATTCAGCTCCGCCCCCAGCGCCGCGGCGTACATAACGGCGCACACAAGCACGCAGACGAAGGGGCATATCCAGAACACCAGCCACAGGACCTTCCTCGTCTGGTTCTTCACCTTGGGGTCAAGGCTTGTGCAGAGGACGCAGAAAAGGTGCATCGCCGCCATGAAGCCGGGGATCGCGAATACGGCGAAGGCCTTGCCCGCCCAGCCGTCCAGCTCGCCGGAGACGTTCCAGTGGATGGGCATTTTCTCCGGCAGTCTGCCCCAGAGTATGAGCCCCGCCAGCATGGGCAGGAGCGTCACCAGGGTGGTCAGGATTATTATGCGCTTATTCTCTTTTATCATTTTCATTTCCTCCCCTCAGATCGGTTATCCACAGCATTATCTCCTCCAAAACGGAGGCGTTGAGCTCGTAGTAGATGAATTTCCCCTCCCGGCTGTCGCGTATGAGCCCCGCGTCACGGAGCACCGACAGGTGGCGGGATATGCTGGCGCCGGTGACGGGGAACCTCTCGGCTATCTCCCCCGCCGCCATGCGACCGGATTTGAGCATATTGAGTATCTCCCGCCGCGTGGGGTCCGCCAACGCCCGCATGGTGTCCTGTAAGCCCAAATGTATCAGCCCCCTCTCATTTGACATTCAACATTTAACATTTAGCCTAAATGTTAAATGTATTGTAACACCGGTCCAAGAGAATGTCAAGGGGGTTGGAAAAAATATTTTACCGTCTTAACAGGCCGAGATAGGATGCGGAGTAACGGCAGCGGGTCTCGGGGGCGTCGTGGAACACGCCGCGCTCGGCGACGGAGGAGTAGAACTCCCCGGATACGCCGATAAAGTCAAGCAGGACAATGCCAAGCCCCGCGAGCCTCCCGCTCAGCTCCCGGGCGCGGCGGATGTCCCCCGGCGAAAGGGTGTGCATATCCCCCGGGAGCTCACGCGCCAGCAAAACGGTCCGGGAGCCCGCGGCAACTGCCATTCGGCATATGTCCGCGTGGAGCTTTTCGCCCTCGGTAACGGGCAGGCACCGGACCGGGCGGAGCCTGTCGTCAAGGCAGAGGAGATACGCCGAGGGGGACGCGGAAAATTTGAATTTTGGATAGACGTACCGACGGGCGTCCTCGGGAGAGCGTATCTCAACGCTCCTGAACCTCTCGGCCCCGGCGCGCCTCGACGCCTCGCCCACCAGCGCCAGGAGCGCGGCGGTACAGGCGCCGACGCCGAAATTATCCTCCAGCTCCCGCGCGTTTTTGTCAAGGAGCGTCCCCACGTCGCCGTATGTGTCAAGGAGGCTCTTTGCCACGGGGCACACGTCCCGGCGCCTCATGGCAAAGCACAAAAGGCCCTCCAGCACAAGGCTGTCAGGCGCGGTCCTCAGATTTTGTTCGGTCAGCAGCCTTCTGAGCCTGCCCCTGTGTCCGTCGTGCTCGCCCACGCTCAGCCGCCCTCCTTTGCCCTGCCGGAGGCGGAACAGTATTCAGCCCTGACGGGCTCGCCCTCGCCGTCAAAGAAGCCCAGCTCCGCCAGGGACGTGTAAGCGCTGCCGGACACGGTTATGTGGTCCAGCACCGGTACGGACAGGTCCCTCAAGGCGTCCATTATGCCCTTCGTCACCGCCATGTCCCCCTCCGAGGGATCGGCGGAGCCCTCCGGGTGGTTGTGACCCAGGATCACGGCGGAGGCGCCGGAGCTGAAGACCTGGCTCGCCACCTCATAGACGTCCAGGTCCGCCGAGACGGCGTCGCCCTCGGCAAGGGGCTTGAAGCACAGGCACCGGAGATTTTCGTCAAGGCACAGCGCCGCCGTGACCTCATATGCGCACCCGCCAAGCCTTTCCGTCAGGAGCTTACCCGCGGCTTCCGGGGAGGCGACAGAGAGCGACCGCTCCCGGGCTTCAACGGCGCGTCTTGCCAGCTCGCCCACAAGCCGCATAAAGCGCGCGGTGTCCGCGTCCATTCCCATGATTCGGCCCAGCTCCTCACATGTGACCTTGGGGAGCCCCGCAAAGCCCCCGAAGACGCTCTTGAGCCTCAGCGCCAGACCGCGCAGCTCCCAGGCCCTGTCCTCCCTGAGGCAGAAGGAGAGCAGGGCCATATAAATCTCCTCGTCAAGCAGGGAATCGGCGCCGCTTTGCCTCAGCGCCGCGCCGACCTTCCTCCTGTGCTGCTTCAGGCTCCCCATAGATACCTCCGTGGGCTATATGTTTTCAAAGCTGATGAGGCGGCTCGCCGGTACGTCCAGGGCGTCGGCGATCTCAAAAAGCGTGGACAGGGAGATGTTCGTCGCCATGTTGGGCGCCTCGATCTGTCCCAGGAAACCCGCGGAGATCCCCACCCTTTCCGCCAGCTGCTCCTGGGTGAGCCCGCGCTTGCGGCGTATATGCCCTATGTTCAGCCCCGTCTCAATAAGCTCGTCCTTGTGCTTGTCTGATATACCGTTTTTTACATTCATACCGTCAATCTCCTTTTTTCTTAATTTTAATTGAGGTGACGGTAAATATGTATTATTTATAAAATGTTTTTATAATCCATAATACGTAATAGCCCTTTTTCCGGCAACGGCCTATGCGAAAATCAAATCAATCGCTTTGATTTTTTCTGTGGGTGTACAGCGCAGCCGTGCGGGAGCTGAATTGAACTATTGATTTTCCACGGCTGCCGTGGTAATATAAATTTAAATTTTCCGGGTCGGGGGCGGTCGGCGCGAACCGGAAGCTTTGGAAGGAGGGCAGACTTATGGACCACGCGGTAAATATCTCACTTGATCTCAACGAAAAAACTGTCTGCACGGTAAGGACGGCGGGAGGAGAGGAGAGGTCCCTCCCGACGGACAGGCTCGCGGACACCCCTATCGCCGAGGAGGTCATAAACGGTATCGAGCAGTGCTGGGCGAAAATCATTGACGACTACTGCGCCCTTGTCATGACCTGCTACGACGGTCAGTGGGGCTATACGCTGGTGTGGGACTACGTGCGGGATAAGATAGTTCATTTGACCAACACGCCCTTTGCCGTTGACTGCGCTGTTGACGGCTCGACGGTGGCTGTCATGTACCTTGTGCAATATTGGGGCCACCCGGCGGAGCTGTGCTACAGCGTTGCGCCGTTGGAGCTGACGGACGCCGGCTTTGAGCCGGACACCGTACCGCTCGATATGCCCGTTGACGACTCCGTGACAAGTCCTGACGACCTGGAGGTCGGCGCCGAAAATGGCAGGCTGATTTTCCGTGCCGGCGAGCGGGAAAAAACGGTGGAGACGGCCCAATAAACAGCATTCGCCCCGCAACCGTCCAACGCGATTGCGGGGCTACGCCACTTGTTCAGTTATCAAGCTTGAAATGCTCCTTCCAATTTCCCTTGCTTCTCACTCTTTCACTCAGCCTGCCCAGCAATCTCTACTGCGGTAACCTCCGCCAACGGTGCTGCGGTCTGTGCTCCGGGATGATGACTTCGGGATGGCTTGTTCATTCCGCCTTGATCTCAGCTTTGGCGGAATCCTTTGAACTGTACATCGGAATCCCCTCCTTTGCTGTGTCTACAATATACCATATTGCACAAACACAGTCAACCCCCTTATTCGTTTTTCAGCGTTTTGACGTGAGTTTTTCACGTTGGGTTTTTAAGCCAATGGCGTCAGGTTTGAAAAAGCAGTTAAAAATCCCGTTTAAGTGCTCTTAAACGGGATTTTTGTTCGGTTTTCCTTCTGAGCGCCCTCTAAAGGGCGTCCAAAAGCTGCTCAGACGACCTCGTAGCCCTGGTCCTCAACGGCTTTTTTCAGCGCGGCGTCGTCCACGGGACCGGAGAGGGTGACGACGGCGGTGCCGGAGGTGTGGCTGGCGGCTGCCTCGGAGACGCCGGGGACCGACTCAAGCGCCTTTTTGACGCGCATTTCGCAGTGCGGGCACATCATGCCCTGGATATGAAGTGTTTTTTCCATGGTTTTTTGCTCCTTTTCCTTGTGTTTTATTTTCTTATCGTGACGGGCGTCACGAATTTTGATGAGGTTCAGCCGCAGGGCGTTGGACACCACGCAGAAGGACGAGAGGCTCATGGCGGCGGCGCCGAACATTGGGCTCAGGGTGATCCCCAGGCCCGTGAACACGCCGGCGGCAAGGGGTATGCCGATGGAGTTGTAGAAAAACGCCCAGAAGAGGTTCTGGTGTATGTTCCGAAGGGTGGCGCGGCTCAGGCGTATGGCGGCGGGGACGTCGGAGAGGCGGCTCTTCATCAGCACCACGTCGGCGGCCTCTATCGCCACGTCCGTGCCGGCGCCTATGGCTATGCCCACGTCGGCGCGGGTGAGCGCGGGCGCGTCGTTTATCCCGTCGCCCACCATGGCGACCTTGCCCGTTTTTTTGAGGCGGCGGATGACCTCCTCCTTGCCCTCCGGCAGGACGCCGGCTATCACCTCGTCCACGCCGGCCTGAGCGCCGATGGCCCGTGCCGTGCGCTCGTTGTCGCCGGTGAGGAGGCACACCCGGATACCCATGTTTTGCAGCTGCCGTATGGCCTCGGGGCTGTCCTCCTTGATCGTGTCAGCAACGGCGATGATGCCCAGGAGTCTTCCGTCCCTGGCGAAGAGCAGCGGCGTCTTGCCCTGCTCCGAAAGGCGGGCGGCGGTTTCCTCCGTCTCCGGATCGAGCTCCATATTGGAGCTTATGAATTTGAGGCTCCCGCCGGTGAGCGCCGCGCCGTCCAGTGTGGCGGCGACGCCGTTTCCGGGCAGGGCGCGGAAGTCCGCTGTTGCGGGAACGTCTATTTTAAGCCCCTCGGCGTATGCCATGACTGCCTTTGCCAGGGGGTGCTCGCTGCCCCTCTCAAGCCCCGCCGCGAGGGTTATGAGCGTGTCGCGGGTGGTGTCCTCAGAGGGCAGCACATCGGTCACGCGGGGCTCGCCGGAGGTGACCGTGCCGGTCTTGTCCAGGGCGACGATCTCCACCCTGCCCGCCTCCTCCAGGGACACGGCGGTCTTGAAAAGTATGCCGTTTTTGGCGCCCACGCCGTTGCCAACCATTATGGCGACGGGCGTGGCGAGCCCCAGGGCGCATGGGCAGGAGATGACAAGCACGGATATCCCCCGCGCCAGGGCGTAGCCCACGGTTTGGCCCATCAGGAGCCATACGGCGGCGGTGACGGCGGCTACGGTGATTACCGTGGGGACGAAGACGCCGGAGACCTTATCGGCGATCTTGGCTATCGGAGCTTTTGTGGCGGCGGCGTCGGAGACCATTTTGATTATCTGTGAGAGTGTGGTGTCCTCCCCCACCCTGGCGGCGCGGCACCTTAAAAGTCCCGCCTCGTTGACGGTGGCGGCGCTGACCCGGTCACCCGGCTCCTTGTCCACGGGGATGCTCTCGCCGGTGAGGGCGGATTCGTTGACGGCGCTGTGTCCCTCCAGCACCTCCCCGTCCACGGGTATGCTCTCTCCGGGGCGAACGAGGAAGATGTCGCCCACGCGCACGTCCTCAACGGGGACCGTCACCTCTACCCCGTCCCGCTCCACGCTGGCGGTTTTGGGGGCAAGGCGCATGAGGGATCTCAGGGCGTCGGTGGTGCGGCCCTTGCTCCTCGCCTCCAGCATCTTCCCCACGGTTATGAGGGCGAGGATCATGGCGGCGGACTCGAACCACAGGTCCATCATGTAGTCCATGACCGCCTGGGCGTTCCCGTCGGCCTGGGCGCGGGTCATCATAAAGAGGACGTATGTGCTCCAGCCGAAGGAGGCGGCGGAGCCCAGCGCCACCAGGGTGTCCATGTTCGGCGCGCGGTGGATAAGGCCCTTGAAGCCGCTGACAAAGAATTTCCGGTTTATCACCATTACGGCGGCGGCGAGGAGCAGCTGCGCAAGGCCCATAGCCACGTGGTTGCCCTGAAAGAATTTCGGCACGGGCCAGCCCCACATCATGTGCCCCATGGAGAAGTACATCAGCACCAGCACAAAGCCCACGGACCATATGAGGCGGCGCCTCAGGACCGGTGTCTCCCGGTCCCGCAGCGCGTCCTCCTCGGCGGCGTGGGAGGTCCTTTCCCCTCCCCCGCCCTTGCGGGAGGCGCCGTAGCCGGCGTCCTCAACAGCCTTGATTATTTCCGCCTCCGACGCCGTGCCCTCCACGCCCATGGAGTTGGTGAGAAGGCTCACGGAGCAGGAGGCGACGCCCGGGACCTTGGAGACGGCCTTCTCCACCCTCGCCTGGCACGCGGCGCAGCTCATGCCTGTGACGTTGTATTGTACCATTTCGACCACCTACCTCATGAGCTTTTGAAGGAGCGCCACCAGCTCGTCCACGGTCCCGTCCCTGCCGGCGCGGATGTCGTCGGCGACACAGGTCTTGATGTGGCTTGCCAGAAGCTCCTTTGTAAACGCGTTCAAAGCAGCGCTGGCGGCGGCGACCTGGGTGAGTATGTCCGCGCAGTAGGCGTCCTTCTCCACCATACCCCGTATGCCCCTAATCTGCCCCTCTATGCGGGAGAGGCGGTTGACAAGGGAGCTGTACTCCTCCGGCGAGCGCTGCTTCGTCTTGTGGCAGCAGTTACATTCCTGTTCCATATCTTTAATATACCCCCCTTGGGTATTTTTTATACAGTATATACCCTGAGGGGGTATATGTCAAGCGTAAAAAAAGGGGCTTTGCCCCTTTTTTTACGGTGTTTTATTTGGGGTTTGACGGTCTAAACAGGATACCTCTGGGTTTTTGTTTTATTCCCAGTTTTTCCATATATCCGGGCAGTAGCCGACGGTGGCTTGTTTGCCGTTGCGGACTATGGGGGTTTTGATGAGGGACTGGTCCTCCAGGAGCTTTTCCGCTTTGGCATCGTCGTATGCCAGATATTTTAAAAGCTCCGCGCCACTGGCTTTTTCGTCGATCATGTTCTCAAGGCCCACGGCGCGGCGGACGGAGTCGAACTCGCGTGGGCTCAATCCGTATTTTATTATGTCAACCGATTGGAACCTTATACGGCGCTCCTTGAAATATCTCTCGGCCTTCTTTGTGTCAAAGCACTTGGACTTGCCGAATATCTGTATATTCACCTCAGACCTCCATGATGACAGGCAGGACCATGGGACTGCGCTTTGTCTTTTTGTAGAGGTAGTCGGAAAGGCGCGTCTTCATGGCGCCCTTTATGCCAGCCCAGTCCTTTATCCGGCGGGAGCCGCAATACTCTATGGCGTCCAGCGCCACGTCCTTCATCTCCTGCATGAGCTCGTCCGCCTCCTTGACGTAGACAAAGCCGCGGGTGATGATGTCCGGTCCCGAAACCAAGGAGCCGTCATAGCTGGAAAGGCTGACCACCACGACCAGCATACCGTCCTGCGCCAGGTGCTTGCGGTCCCTGAGGACAACGCTCCCCACGTCGCCCACGCCGGTGCCGTCAACGAATATCTTGCCGGAGGGGACGACGCCCGCAAGCTTGATTGAGCGGGCGCCCACCTCGATGACCTTTCCCAGGTCCGAGATCACCACGTTTTTCGGCGGCACACCCATCTGCTTGGCAAGGTCGGCGTGGATCTTCAGGTGCCTGTACTCGCCGTGGACGGGAATGAAAAATTTGGGTTTGACCAGCGCCAGCATGAGCTTCAGCTCCTCACGGCAGGCGTGGCCCGAGGCGTGGAGGAGGGCGCTGCGCTCATATACCACCGTGGCGCCCTTGCGGAAGAGCTCGTCGATCACCTCGGTGATGGAGTTCTCATTTCCCGGTATGGCGGAGGCGGAGATGATTATTTTGTCGCCGGGCATGATCTCCACCTGCTTGTGCTCGGAGAAGGCTATGCGGTGGAGGGCGCTCATTGTCTCGCCCTGGCTGCCGGTGGAGATTATTACAACCTTGTCCTTGGGAAGCCCCTTGATTTGGGTTATGTCAACCAAAATCCCCTGGGGGATGTCCATATAGCCCAGCTCCGTCGCCACGCGCAGGACGTTCTCCATGCTCCTGCCGGTGACGGCGACCTTGCGCCCGTACTTCCTGGCGCAGTTGATGACCTGCTGGAGGCGGTGGACGTTGGAGGCGAAGGTGGTGACGATTATGCGCTCGTGGCAGTCCTTGAACTGGTTCTCAAAGTTGGCGGCGACCACGCTCTCCGAGAGGGAGTAGCCCTGATTTTCCACGTTGGTGGAATCGGACACCAGCGCCAAAACGCCGCGCTTTCCCAGCTCGCCCAGGCGCGCAAGGTCGATCATGCCGCCGTCGATGGGGGTGGTGTCTATCTTGTAGTCGCCGGTGTGTATGACCACGCCCACAGGGGTCTTGATGGCAAGGGCCACGGAGTCGGGGATGGAGTGGTTGACGTGGATAAATTCCACCTTGAAGCAGCCTATCCTCACACTCTCCCCCGCGTGGACGGTGTTGAGCTTCACCTTGTCGGCGGTGCCGTGCTCGGTGAGCTTGATGTTCACCAGGGCGTTGGTGAGGGGTGTGGCGTAGACGGGCACGTTCATGAGCTCGTCCATGACGAAGGGCATGGCGCCGATGTGGTCCTCGTGTCCGTGGGTCAGGACTATGCCCCGGACACGGGTCTTGTTCTTCACAAGGTATGTGATGTCGGGTATGACGGAGTCGATACCGTACATCTCGTCGTCGGGAAAGCCGATGCCGCAGTCCACCACCATGATGTCCTGACCGTACTCATAGACGTACATGTTCTTCCCGATCTCGTTGAGGCCGCCCAGGGCGACGATCTTCAGTTTTTCCTTTGTTGACACGCGAAAATCTCCTTTAAAATAATAAAAATACGCAGGCACACGCACATAAAGCCCAACAGGATACGCTTTTCCGGCCCTGAATCGCCGTAAAGCAAGCCTCCCGCTGAACCGAATATGTATGTATGTTTATAAATTCAAGTGCCTTTTGGCACATAAATCCGTTTTTGGGAAAATCCCGGTTTTTTACGTATTGTATCACAGATCCCGCGATTTGTCAAGTTAAAGCTTGGGCTGGTAAAAAAGGTTGAGGCGGCGGGGATATGGGGGCCCGCCGCCTTGATTTTACCGCTTTATTTGCGCGAAAAAATGGGAAAAGGGTTATTTGTAGAGCTCGGATAAGGCTTTTTCTACGTGGGCGTATACGCGGTCGGGGTCCAGGGTGGTGAATTTGCCGTGGTCGTAGAGGATATTGCCGTCAACCACGGTCATGACCACGTCGGAGCCCTGGGCGGAGTATGCCACAAGCGCCAGGGGGTCAAGGTTGGGGCGCATATGGGGCGCCGTCAGGTCCAGAGCGGCGAAGTCCGCCTTTTTGCCCACGCGAAGCTCGCCTGTATCTCCCCTGCCCTGGAGCCTGGCGCCGTTGACAGTCGCCATGGCTACAGTATCCGCCGGCTTCATAATTGTGGGGTCGCCGTATACGCCGTTGTGTATGACGCTGGCAAGGTGGAGCTCCTCCAGCATATTGAGGTTGTTGTTTGACGCCGCGCCGTCGGTGCCAAGGGCGACGTTTATGCCCATATCCAGCATTTTCTGCACCGGAGCGACGCCGCTGCCAAGCTTTAAGTTGCTGGAGGGGCAGTGGACGGCGGAGACGCCGCGCCTTTTCATTATTTCCATGTCCTCCTCCGTCACCCATACGCAGTGGGCGGCGAAGGCGCGGGAGTCGAAGGCGCCAAGGCTTTCAAACCAGGCGGCGGGTGTGAGGCCGTATTTTTGGACGCACCCGTCGTGCTCGCTTTTCGTCTCGGACATATGGATGTGGAGGTTTCCGGCGTTTTCACGGACGAAGCCGGCGTAATATTTCACCACGGGGGCGGTGCAGGTGTACTCCGCGTGGACGCAGAAGTCTATCTTCAGCCTGCCGTTACCCGCGTTGTTGTACGCCTTGAAGAGCTCCAGGGACTCCCTCACCCTGAAATTGTCCTCAACGGGCTCTGAGGGGTCGAAGCACTGGACGGGGCGGCAGAGGTTCGCCTTTATCCCCGACGCCAGCACCGCCTCGGCTGTCTCGCGGGGCTCCATGTACATATCCGTGAAGCTCGTGGTGCCGGTGGAGAGCATTTCAAGCAGGGCAAGCTCCGTGCCGGCGCGGATGGCGGAGGGGGTGAGCCGGTCCTCGATGGGAAATACGCTGTCAAAGAGCCAGCTTTGCAGCGGAAGGTCGCTCCCCACCCCGCGCAGAAGGGTCATGGGCGTGTGGGTGTGGGCGTTGACAAGGCCGGGAATGAGCATAGTGCCGGTCATGTCCCGTACCTCGTCGAAGTCCGTGGGCTTTTCGGCGCCGATGTAGTCTATCGTGTCGCCGTTGACGGAGAGAAAGCCGTTTTTTATATACTCAAAGCCGTTTTTGCCGGTGCTGAGAATGTCGCAGTTGGCGTAAAGACGTTTCATGCCGTTTTCCCCCCCCTCATATGTGGGCGATGATGTCCTTCACGTAGTCGGTGAAGGGCGCCTCGATGGAGTTGGCTGTCTCGATGACCTCCTCCGCCGTGAGGGGCTGAGGCAGGACGCCCGCCGCCATGTTCGTCATGACGGAGAGGGCCAGGAGCGGAAGCTTACAGTGGGAGGCGGTCAGCGTCTCGGTGACGGTGGACATCCCCACGGCGTCGCCGCCAAGGGCGCGGATGGCGCGTATCTCCGCCGGTGTCTCGTACTGGGGGCCGGGGGTGAACCAGTAGACGCCCTCGTGGACGGTGAGGGGAGATTTTTCCGCGAGCTCCAGGGCGAGCTTACGAAGCTTTGGAGTGTAGGTAGAGCCCATGTCGAAAAAGCGGGGCCCGAACTCGTCGATGTTGGGGCCGCGCATGGGAGAGGCGCCCATGAGCTTTATGTGGTCGGAGATGACCATGATGTCGCCGGGCTTGTAGCTTTTGTTCACGGCTCCGGCGGCGTTGGTGAGAATGAGCGCCCGGATGCCCAAAAGCTTCAGCACACGCACGGGAATGGAGAGCTGCTCAAAGTCATAGCCCTCGTAGTAGTGGAACCTGCCGGACATACAGACCACCCTTTTCCCGCTGACTGTGCCGAATATCATCTGCCCCGCGTGACCGATGGCGGTGGAGCGGAGGAAGTTGGGTATTTCGGCGTAAGGGACCGTTATGGGGTCCTCTATGTGTCCGGCGAAGTGACCGAGGCCAGAGCCCAGGACGAGCCCGATCTCCGGCGCGCCGCCGAAGCGCTCCAGAAGATGATCCGCGGATTTTTTGTAATATTCGTAGGTGTAAGCCATTTTTGCTCTCCTTTCAGCCGCCGCGCGGTGCTTGATGGGGCTATTTTACTACATCCGCGCCGTAAACACAACAAAAATCCTCTTTACTTCCCGGCGCGGCGGTGATAAAATCCTCCTATAATCGCAAATCGCATTTAAGGAGGATATTATGAGCGAGATAAGAGATATTTCACTGGCGCCCGCCGGGGAGAAGAAGATAGCCTGGGCAGCCAGGTATATGCCGCTTCTGCGGGACATCGAGGAGGAATTCAAACGGGAAAAGCCCTTCAGGGGGCTGAAAATGGCGGCGTCGCTCCACCTTGAGGCGAAGTCCGCCGTGCTCTGCCGCGTGCTCATGGAGGGCGGCGCGGACCTGAGGATAACCGGGTGCAATCCCCTTTCCACACAGGACGACGTGGTGGCGGCGCTGGCGAACCGGGGCGCGGAGGTGTTTTCCTGGTACGACTGCACGCCCGAGGAGTACGACAGGCACCTGGCGAAGGCGCTGGAATTCGGACCCAACATCATAATCGACGACGGCGGGGACCTGGTTTCCATGCTACACAGGAGTATGCGGGAGCTCCTTCCCGGCGTAATCGGCGGGTGCGAGGAGACCACCACCGGTATCATACGCCTTCACGCGATGGAGCGGGAGGGGGCGCTTAAATTCCCCATGCTCACCGTCAACGACGCCAGGTGCAAGCACTTTTTCGACAACCGCTACGGCACGGGTCAGTCTGTCTGGGACGGAATAAACAGGGCGACCAACCTGGTGGTGGCGGGCAAGAACGTGGTCGTCGCCGGCTACGGCTGGTGCGGCAGGGGCATAGCCATGAGGGCTAAGGGTCTTGGCGCCAGGGTGACCGTCACGGAGGTTGACCCCGTGAAGGCGCTGGAGGCGATGATGGACGGCTATGAGGTCAGGACCATGGACGAGGCCGCGGAGTACGGGGATTTGTTCGTGTCCTCCACCGGCTGCTGCAAGGTCATAACGGAGCGCCATTTTGAGAAGATGCGCGACGGCGCCATTTTGTGCAACGCGGGGCACTTCAACGTGGAGGTGGACGTGGACTGGCTTGAGGAAAACGCCGTCTCAACCTCGGAGGGGCGCACCTCGGTGACACGGGGCTACACCCTCAAAAACGGCAGGACGCTGTTTGTCCTCGCCGAGGGCAGGCTCGTAAATCTGGCGTCCGGCGACGGGCACCCGGTGGAGATAATGGACATGAGTTTTGCGATCCAGGCGCTTGCCGCGAAATATATCGCCGACCACAGGGACACGATCCCCTGCAAGGTCATCGAGATACCCGACGACATCGACTATGACGTGGCGCGCCGCAAGCTCCGCTCCTGCGGCATGACCATAGACACCCTCACCGAGGAGCAGAAAAAATACCTCGACTCCTGGGCGCTCTGATTTTAAAGTCCCGCGCCGCGATAAAGCCTTGCGGAAACAGCTTCACCTTCCCTTTTCATGCCGGGGAGGTGAAGCTGCGGTTTTATTGGCTCAGTTCGGGCAGCTTGGCGTAATCGGAGAGGGCGACGCGGTTGTGGCGGAGGAGGTTTTCCGGCAGGGCGTTCAGGGGGAACCAGCGCAGCTGGGTCACCTCCTCCGGCTGAAGGCGCGGCTCGCCCTCAAAGGCGCGGCAGTAATAGACGATGTCCACGACCATGACCTCGTCGCCGTTTGGGTATACGTGGCGGAAGCCGGGACCGGAGTATACGCCCAGGAGCCGGGGCTCTACCGGGCGAACGCCAAGCTCCTCACCGATCTCCCTGTACAGCGCCTCCTCCACCGTCTCCCAAAGCTCGATGGCTCCGCCGTGGTTTGCCCACTGTCCGTCGTCGGCGCGCTTCTGGAGGAGGACGTTTCCCCCGCCGTCGCCGATGATGAGGCAGGCGCAGGGCATGATGAGGGGGCGGTGACCCACGGCCTTACGAAGCTCGGAAATGTAGCCCATATCAGCGCCTCCTTGACGCGACAAGGCGGTTTATGGGCACGCCCTGCTCGCGGAATTTTGCCTCGTAGTCCGTCATACAGCCGCCCGCGCCGCCGGAGTGCAGGTCGTTGGTGACCTCCGAAAGCTCCCAGCCCTCCGCCTTAAACTGCTCCACGGACCAGTCAAACAGGGGGCGGTTATCGGTTTTGAACCATATCTCTCCGCCGGGCGCCAGGAGCTTGTCGTATATTTTCAGGAAGGCAGGAGCCGTGAGCCGCCGCTTGAACTGGCGCGATTTGCGCCAGGGGTCGGGGAAGTTGATGTAGATGCGCGAGACCTCGCCGGGGGCAAATATGTTTTCGCAGTTTACGGCGTCAAAGTCGAGAAAGCGTATGTTCTCAAGCTCCGCCTCCCTTGCCCGCTCCATAGCGACGACCATGGCGTCCAGCACGCGCTCCACGGCACAAAGGAGCACATCGGGGTTTTCCCGCGCCATTCCCACGGTGAAGCGCCCCTTTCCACAGCCCAGCTCCAGATGCAGCGCCGAGTGTCCGGGGAAGGCCTCAAGCCAGCGCCCCTTGTATTGCTCCGGCTCACGCTCCAAAAGATCCGCGCACCGCTCCACCCTTGGGATAAGATTCGGTTTTTTCCTCATTCGCATAGTTATCACCCGCAAAAAAGTTTTTTCCATTGTACCACAAAATCAGAGATTTTGCGGTACATTCGCCATGTTTTTCGGTTCCACCCGTCAGGGTGGGAGAAAAACGGCTTGAAATCAGGTATAATATTCGCTTTGCGAATATTGTACCACACGCCGCCAAAAAATCCAACCAAATGTTTATTATTTGATGATTTAGTCAAAAGCCGCTCCCGGCACTTGAAATTTTGAGCGCGCCGTGCTACACTATTGGCATGAAACGGAACGTATTCCAAAGCGAGGAGTGATACGGTTGATCGTTAAATGGGAGGTGACCCTGCCGGGGCTCTCCGGCGATGAGGTCAGGAATGCCTACGTCTACCTTCCGCCAAAGGCGGAGACGCATCCCGGTACACGGTTCCCCGTGCTATATATGTTTGACGGGCACAACGTCTTTTTTGACGCCGACGCCACATACGGCAAAAGCTGGGGCATGAAGGAATACCTGGAGGAAACAGGCACGCCCCTTATCGTCGCCGCGGTGGAGTGCAGTCACGGCGCCAACGGCGAGAGGCTTTCGGAGTATTCCCCCTTTGATTTCCGGGTGCGGGAATTTGGGGAGCTGCCGGGGCGCGGGCGGGAGACGATGGAGTGGTTCGTAAACTCCTTCAAGCCGCACATTGACAGCCGCTATCCCACCATTCCGGACCGGGAGCACACATTTATCGCGGGGAGCTCAATGGGCGGGCTCATGAGCCTCTACGCCGTCACGGAGTACAACAGCGTCTTCTCCAAAGCGGCGGCGCTGTCGCCCTCGGTGCTGGTGGCGCCATCGGAGCTGGACGGGCTGTTGCGCTCCGCGCCGCTTGAGCCGGGCACCGTGGTTTACATGGACTACGGCTCCCAGGAGATGAAGCACCTGCCCGGCGCGGTCCTGGCGAAGCGCTTCGCGAAGGTCGCGTCAATACTCATTGAGCGCGGCGTGTTCGTCACCGCCCGTATCGTACCCGGCGGCGAGCACCGCGAGGCGAGCTGGGAGCGGCAGATACCATTTTTTATAAATACACTTCTCTACGAAAAATAAAGAAGGAAACGATGAGCGCAATGAAAAACGTTATCTTTATCTCACCCAACTTTCCCGCCAACTACTGGCTCTTTTGCCGTGAGCTTAAGGCGGACGGCATGAATGTGCTGGGCATAGGCGACGAGCCATACGAGAGGCTGAGCGCCGGGCTCAAGGAGAACCTGACCGAGTATTACAAGGTGGACAGCCTGGAAAACTACGACTCGGTCTACCGCGCCGTGGCGTTTCTCATATTCAAGCACGGTCCCATAGATTGGCTGGAATCCAACAACGAATACTGGCTTGAGAGAGACGCAAAGCTCCGAACGGCATTTCACATCACCTCCGGCTTTCAGGAGGCGGATATGCCCTCCATCAAGCTAAAATCAAAGATGAAGGAATTCTACCGAAGGGCCGGTATACCCACGGCGCGTTACCACATCGTGGACGGGTTGGAGGATTGCAGGGAGTTCATCGCCCAGGTGGGTTGGCCCGTGGTGGTCAAACCCGACAACGGCGTTGGTGCCTCCGACACCCACGCGCTGAAGAGCGAGGATGACCTTGCGAAATTTCTTGAAAAGCGCAAGCCGGGCGTAAGCTATATAATGGAGGAGTATGTCCACGCGGAGGTCAACTCCTACGACGCGATCTATGATTCCCACGGTGAGCCGATGTTTGAGACAGGTAACGTCACCCCTGTGTCCATAATGGACATCGTCAACGACGGGGACAACTCCATCTACTATATCCTCCGGGACCTGCCCGAGGACACCCGGGCGGCGGGAAGGGCCACAGCCCGCGCCTTTGGTGTCAAGAGCCGCTTTATACACTTTGAGTTCTTCCGCCTCTCCGAGGACCAGGAGGGGCTTGGCAAAAAGGGCGATCTGGTGGGACTTGAGGTCAATATGCGGCCCAGCGGCGGCTACACGCCTGACATGATCGACTACGCCCACGGCACAAACGTATACAAGGTTTGGGCCGATATGGTCGCCTTTGACAAGACGAGCATCCCCGAAAAGGACCGCTTCTTCTGCGCCTATCTCGGCAGGCGTGACGGCAAGAAATACGCCATGGGGCACGAGGACCTCATGCGCAAATACGGCGCCCGCATGAAGCTCGTCGGCCGCATCCCGCAGGTGCTCGCGGGGGCAATGGGCGACCAGATGTATATCGCCGTCTTCCCCACGCGGGAGGAGATGGATCAATTTTACCGGGACACGCTGGCGTGTCAGTGACCGCGGGACCGTCACCGGTCCCGCCCGGCCGCCGTCAGCAATGCCCTTGCCTCGGCAAAAAATCCGCCCTCACCCCTTGCAAAAAGGGCGAAACTATTATATAATTTTTCAGTGCTCGGTAAACTCCGCAACCGGTCACACCGAGCGCGAAGATACGGCGAGGTTGGCAAAGCGCGAGGCTTGCCTCTCAAAATCCGCACAGCTCTATGCGCTTTGCCGTTTCCCCTCCCCGCAAGGAGAGGCTTGAAAGTCGAATATCCAGGTGTGGCGAAGTTTGGTATCGCGCTTGCTTTGGGAGCGTGTAACATTGACGGGGGTTTGTTAAGCCTCAACCTTTCAAAAGCCGCATGGCTCTAAGCGTTTTCCCGTTTCCCCTCCCCGCAAAAGTCCTCGTAAAAAGGGGCTTGACCACATAGTTGACCACAACTGTGAAAACTGAAAAATAAATATCCGGGTGTGGCGAAGTTTGGTATCGCGCTTGCTTTGGGAGCAAGAGATTTCGCAGGTTCAAATCCTGTCACCCGGACCATTTCGAGTGTTCATAAGGTGTTTGACCTTGTGGGCACTCGATTTGTTTTATGTATGAGCAGGCGGAGCCTGCTCGTTTTTTATGCGGGGATGTTGTTTGTAAGGTACTCCACCGCCACGCCCTTGCGGGTGTCGGCCTTGTAGTTGGCGCGGGGGCTGGGCCACTCGATGTAGCCTACGAAGCGGTAGTAGATCACGATGCGCTGGGTGCGATTTCTGCCGGTGCCTTCCGTCTCGTAGACGTCGATGTGGTCGATGAGCTCCCGCAGAAGCGGCGAGGTCAGGCGGTCCATGCGCATGAATTGGCGGATGGCGCGGATGAAGCTGTCTCGCTCCCGCTGGTGTTGGCCGGATTCGGCCAGCTTTTTGCGGAGGGAGGAGATTTTGGATTTCAGCTCCATCCGTTCCAACTCGTATTTGTGGCTGAGCTGCATGAACCACTCGTCGCTGACCTTGCCCGTGGCGTTGTCCTCGTAGAGCTTTTCGTAGAGCCTGGAAACGGTGTCGTTGCGTACGATAGCTTTTTGACGCTCCTCCTCGTCCCGCTTCCGCTCCTTTGTAAGCTCCCGGTCGGTCTTTTGGGCCAGCATCTCGGCAAAGGCGGCCTCGTCCTGGCGGAGCATCTCGGCCATCCGTCGGAGTTCCATCGTCACCACCTGTTCAATGGCGTCTGCCCGGACGTAGTGGCGTGTGGGACAGCTCCCGCGGTAGTCCACAGCGTTGTTGGAGCAGGAGAAGTAGTGGATGCTCCTGTTGTTGGAGAGGGTGTGGTAGTGCATCTTCTTGTGGCAGTCCCCGCAGTAAAGGAGGTCGAAGAAGATGCTCTTCCCGCCGTTCTCCGGTTTGGGTGCGCGGCGCTTTGTCTTGGCAATCAGTGTCTGCACCCTCTCAAAATCTTCTCTGGCGATAATCGGCTCGTGGACATCCTTGAACACCACCCAGTTCTCCGGGTCGTTCTCCATCCTCCGCTTGTTCTTGAAGGACTTGGAGTAGGTCTTGAAGTTGATAACATCCCCGCAATATTCCTGCTGGGCGAGGATCTTCTGGACCGTCGTCTTGCACCACTTGTAGGGGTTGGGCTGGGTGTTCTTCCCGCCCCGTGGGAGGCCCTTGCTCTGCCAGTAAGCCATGGGGACCAGCACCTTTTGCTCCTGAAGAATGCCGGCGATGGCCTCGTTGCCCTTTCCCTCCAGGCACATCTTGAAGATGCTTTTGACCACCTCCGCCGCCTCCGGGTCGATGATCCACTTCTTCTTGTTCTGCGGGTCCTTCCTATACCCGTAGGGCGGTTGGGACAGCGGCTCGCCTGCGTTTCCCCGCAGGCGGTGGGAGGATCGTATCTTCTTGGAAATATCCCGTGCGTACATCTCGTTGAGGATGTTCTTGAACGGCGCGATCTCGCTCTCCCCCTCCTCGCTGTCGATGCCGTCGTTCACGGCGATGAAGCGGATGCCGTGGTCGGGGAAGTAGGTGTCCGTGTAATTTCCCACGGAAACGTAATCTCTCCCAAGTCGGGACAGGTCTTCTTGTGTCAAGTAGGAACTAAAAAAATTTTGAAATTTTTTGCGAAAAGTCCACGGTAGCTATCTTGCCCCGTGGACTTCTGCAATCATTTCACGAAAGGGTCCTTGAACTTCCATTCGATTTCCACCCGTTCATCAGGGTAAACGTAGATCGCCTTAATAAAGGCGTGTGCCAGCTCGTAGGTGATCTGGCGGGATTTCTGAAAGTCGCGGCAAGCGGCATCCAGCCGGTCATCGGAACAGGTGCGCTCAGAATCGAGCTGCTCCATCCGGCTTTCTGCCTCCTGCTGGGCTTCCTCATTCTCTGCCAGCTTCTTGTCAACGTCAGCCTTGAATTTAAGGTACTCCGGCTTGGAAATGTCACCGTTGGTATATTTCTCATACCAGCGGAGCTTGGAGCCTTTGAGCTGTTCAGCCTGTGTCTGCAATTTCCGAAGCTGGGTCATGCAGTCACTAATCGCATCTTTACGCAAGGCGCTGACTTTCCTGTTCTGGACGTTCTCTTTCTCTGCCAGCGATATGAACTGTTGGATCGCGTTGTAGGCCACCTGTTCCAGTCCCGCTTCCTCATATCGTTCATGGACGGCGCACTCGGTATTCCTGTCCCGTGTTGAATGGGTGCATGAATAGATATATTTGCCGGTGCTTGCCATAAGCCGACGTGTCATAGTACGCTTGCAATTCCCACAGCATACAAGACCTCGGAGCGGATAGAGGTGCT